>JASLGM010000038.1 GCA_030150045.1 Taishania sp. | reverse complement strand
AGCTGAAAGAAAAAAAGTTGTAAATTAGCTGTCAATGGGTTGTCTAAAACTTACATATTACAAATCTGACTCTTTTCAAAAGGTTGTGCCTAGTGATTTGAAAATCAGTGTAAAAGGTTGTGCAGGCGATTACCGTTATGGGTTCCAAGGGCAGGAGAAGGATGATGAGATTGCTGGAAAAGGAAATAACTATACAGCAGAGTTTTGGCAGTATGACAGTCGTTTAGGAAGAAGATGGAATATAGACCCTGTTGTGAAGTCTCATAGGAGTCCTTATGATGCATTTAGTAATAATCCAATAATAATGATTGATCCAGAGGGGGACGATGATTTTTTTGATGTCTATGGTAATTTTCTTGGTCGTTCAGAGAAAGGTAATACCATTAGAATTGTGAATGCAGGAGAGACTTTTGAAACTGCACAAAATAATATTTTGGGAGTTACGAAGCTTTTGACTGATTTCAATTATTCTATCTCAGAGAAAAGTAATAGAGCTATGTTGTTGACAATAGCAAATATCTATGCTCCAATAGCAGAGCTTGAAAATGGTGAGGTTGGGATTCGTGATTCTGATAAAGGTGGTCCAGGAAATGCTGCCGCTGTATATGTTGACAGTGAAGATAAAATATATGTTTTTGTAAACTCATCAAACGGTTTGATAAATAATACTTTGAATGATGGTCAAAATTTCATTAATGTGTTAGTACATGAAAAATACCATAGAATGGATAAAAAATCTCACTTTTCAATTGATCACATATATGCAATAATTTATCAATCTAATCATTCAAGTTGGGAAAACACAACAGAACAACATAAGTTTGCAGCTTTAAATTATGCTTCCAAATTATTAAATGAGGCGCTTAATTATGGTTATGATATTTTGGATATTAATAAAAGGGTCGATGACATAAATAAATCTCCTCTTGGTGAAGTTGGAGAAATGTTTTATAGTGAGATTGAAAGAGCAATTATTGCTGTGAAAAATATTGAATCAGCTATAATTAAACCAAGTAAAACGCAATCAGATGAAGAATAAAGTAATAAATCCTCTATTCTTATTGTTTTGTTTATTCGTTGGATTTCTACTCCTTCAAAGTTGTACTGTTTATAAAAGAAATATAGAGGTAAAAAGAACATTCTGTTTTGGTAATGATTACCCAATTTATTTGGATCCTTATGTTACATATTCAGATACTCCAAAAGGATTAGGATTGTTATTGTTATCGGATAGTTTTTTAGTCGAATATTACTTTAAAGATGGTTATCGTTATCAATATGATTATGGAGGGGATATAATAGTTGATACGATACGATGGTTTATTACAGAGGATACATTAACAATTGGTAATTACTATCAATATAGAATATTAAAATGCCGAAATGATAGTTTAGAAGTACTTGATATTATAGGAACAGCAATCAGACCAAAAGTACTTTTTATTAAATCTGAGGGTATTAGAAAAGGATCTTCGTTGAAGTGAAGCTATAATTGTAAGACTGGTGATTTTTTTGTGTTTCAAAAACAACATTCTACTCAAAAAACACTATCTTCAATTCCATGAAGACCAACACACTTACTCATTTCCAATACCGCCTAGCGCTTCCAAATAACGGTAATGCTACAGTACGTGTGGAGCAAAAAGTAAACGGTGTTTACCAGTATCTTACCATACAACAAACCCAAACTACCAGCGGGTTGTATGCAATTTTCCTTCCGATGACGGCGTGCTACGCCTATCGTCAGTCTTCACTTCCTTTCGGAAGCTCTCCGAACCAAGAAAATATTCGTATTTCGGTAAATGGAACGAGTGGTTTTGCACTTCAGCAAATTTCGTTAGAACGGGATAATGTGGATACGCTTGTGAATACGTATTTAGTAAGTAGAGGTTATCGTTATGGGTTTCAGGGGCAAGAGAAGGATGATGAGATTGTTGGAAAAGGAAATAACTATACAGCAGAATTTTGGCAATACGATAGCCGTTTAGGTAGAAGATGGAATATTGATCCAGTTGTGAAATACCACGAAAGTCCTTATGCAGCGTTTGCAAATAACCCGATTTGGTTTATAGACCCGAATGGAGCTGATACAACTTTAGATGAAAAATCTCACACGCTTATAAAAGATATTACTAATGCAAATAGTCCAAACTATAATGAAAAATTTGCCAATGATTTTCAAAAGTTGGTTGATGATAAAACGACGGTCTATTCATTTGAGCAATGGGGAGAAAAGAAATCTGAAGTTAGACTTGATGGTTCAATACAAAAAGTATATGGCACATTCTCAGCGAAAGGGAAGAATGGAACAGGTCAAAATTTAGTTAATATAGGATATACGTTAGAAACTTCTCCTCAAGGACATACATTAGACGCATTCTTTGAGGAGTTTGATCATGCTAATCAGTTCTTGAATCAAAGGATAGGTTTTATAGAATCTAATACTAAATGGAATATTTTAAGTTATGATTTCTATGATGAAGTTGATAATAAAATAGGAAGGGTTCAATATTTGAATAATTTTAAAAATGGGAGTCAATTTAAGATAGAACTTTTTGGAACTAATTATAAAATATTAAAAAATAATTTTTCAAGAATAGCAGCGTCTAAATTTGTATCAGATAACTATGATCTTCCTAAAACTGAACTGAATATATTTGATGCTTTCCAAGAACCATTAAAAGCGAAAGAAGCTTTTAATGAAGGTGTAAGATGGAGTAATATCTTAATAGGGGGAGAATAATGAAAAATATATTTGCTTTTATAATTCATTTAATGCTGCTATACCCTTGTGTTTATGCGCAGCAAACAAATTTAGGAAATAATATTTTTTATAGTGAATACTATTTTATTGTGCAAATCCACACACTTAAATCGGATACTATAAGTTATGATGTAATAGAAATATACTCTTCTCATCCTAAACTATTAATAACAGATATTAATGGTGAGAATTCAGAAATTGATATTGAAGAATTTCCCTTGTCAAGTTTTAAAAAAGGATACATTAAAGGGATGAAAAAAAAACAAATAGGAGGTGTTATGGTACTTTTTACAAAGGAAAACTGGATTGAAAATGATAATTTTGTAAAATTTGATTTTGTTAATAAGAAATATAATATAGTTTTTTCTCGAATGTATCGATTAGGTAGTAGACGGTAACGTTTCAATTCATATCTTTCAGATTCTAGAAATAGATCAATGCCTCCTTATTTGTAAGGCTTTCAACGTTTTTGTTACTCTTTTCCTTTTTGCAGAATGTCTTATCTTTCAAGGAAAACGTTTATTTGAAAACTGAATACCCCGCTAAGGATAGGAGCGGCATCCTTTTTTACGAAGTAAAAAGATATAGCGGATAGCCTGACCCCAAAGAATGAGGGGAAGCGGCCAAATTTAATAGAAAGGGAATGGCTTGTGTTTAGTGCATGCGGTGTTTAGTAGGAGATGGGGAATAATTTATAATCTTTCTAAATACCTTTTATGGGAAAAGATATGACAAAATTATGACACGATATCCCGCTTTACTTCGCACCTTTGCAAACAAGAAATTCGAATTGTTTTGGAACGTTATTACAGTGTTGTTTTCTCGCATAAAAATTTACCAGTTACTGAATTAGGGCAACTGCATATTGCTGAGGATAACCAAGAAGAGCGCTTGAAATCATTAAAAGCAAGAATGCAAATGGACGAAATGATGTTTTTGTCCACTTGTAATCGCGTGGAAATGCATTTCTGTACCAATCAATTTGTTGATGAACAGTTTATTTTTGAAACGTTCCGCGCGTTGTATCATGAGGTAGAAACCCCAGTGCTTCAACATCTTCTAAATGGAAAAGAATTTTATCAAGCTGATGAAGCGGTGCAGCATATGTTGCGCGTGGCTTCTTCTATTGACTCCATGATTATCGGTGAACGTGAAATCATTACTCAGGTTAGAAATGCGTACGAATTGTCAAAACGAAATGGGTTGACAGGCGATTTCATTCGCTTGCTCATGCGCCAGACGATTGAAACAGCTAAAAAAGTGTACACGGAGTCAACCATCGCTACAAAACCTGTGTCCGTAGTGTCACTTGCTTACCATAAATTGGAGCAATTGGCGGTTCCGCTAGATGCAAAAATCTTGATCATCGGGTCTGGTGTGACCAATACCAATATGTGTAAGTTTTTAATCAAACACGGTTACACTGATTTTACGGTTTTCAATAGAACCAGAGATAACGCAAAGGAGCTGGCTACAGAATTAAAGGCACCATATTATGCACTTTCGGAATTGGACCATTTTCAAGGTGGATTTGATGTCATCTTGACCTGTACGGGTGCAGAATCTCATGTTATATCCGAAGAAATGTATCACCAACTTTTGCAAGGAGATACAGCAAAGAAAACGGTTATCGATCTCGCTATTCCCCAAGATTTACACGAAAATATACCTCAAAAATATCCGGTTCATTATATTAATGTGGATATGCTTCAGAAGATCTCAAATGAGAACTTGAAGGAAAGAAATAAAGAAATTGTTCACGTTGAAGCAATGCTAGAAAACGCTATGGATGAATTTGATCAGCTGTACAAAACCAGACAAGTAGAATTGGCTATGCGTGCAGTACCTGAAAAGGTGAAGGAAATTAAAAGCACAGCGGTTAACGAAGTTTTTAAGAAAGAATTAGAGGCTTTGGATCCGGAATCTAAAGAAGTGCTCGACAAAATTATTGACTACATGGAGAAGAAATATATCAGTGTGCCTATGCTAATGGCAAAGGACATTCTTCTCAAAAAATAAGATCTTATCATGAAACACATTATCATCGGTTCACGCGGTAGTGATTTGGCGCTGTGGCAAGCAAATCATGTGCGCAAACAGTTGGAAAATCTTGGAAGTACAGTCGAGATAAAAATCATTAAAACCCAAGGAGACCTTATTCAGCACCTGAGTTTTGATAAAATGGAAGGAAAAGGTTTTTTCACAAAGGAGCTGGAAACAGAATTGCTAAGTGGAAATATTGACCTTGCCGTGCATTCACACAAGGACTTGGAAACGGTTCAACCTGAAGGGTTAATGGTGGCCGCTGTGTCCGAAAGAGAAGCGCCAAATGATATTTTAGTCGTTCGAAAAGAAGCTGTTGAAGACATCAAATGGAACGTGAAAACAGGAGCAACCGTGGGAACATCTTCCGCTAGAAGAAAATCACAGCTACTCGCAAACAGACCCGATTTTAATGTAATCGATCTACGTGGAAATGTACCGACGCGCATTCAAAAGTTACGCGACGGATTATACGACGCCATCTTGCTTGCAAAAGCAGGTACAGATCGCCTGGAAATCAATCTGGACGAATTTCATGTCGAAGTTCTACCGGTAAACGAGTTTGTACCCGCACCCGCACAAGGTGTTTTGGGACTGCAAATCCGTAGTAATGACAAGGATATGGCGAACGTAATGGCGCAGCTAAATCATCCTGATGTAAAAGAACAAATTGACATTGAACGCGGAGTTTTAAATAAAATGGAAGGTGGATGTCAATTGCCTTTAGGCGTGTTTGTTGCCGAATCGGAAATTCTAGTCGCTTTTGCAGAAGAATCTTCTCAAGCATCAGAATACCTTACTTTCGAACGCAATACCTCTGTTGAAACAATCGTTTCTCACCTGAAAAGTAAAATTGGATAGAACTAAACATATATTCATTTCTAAGGACGCAGCGCATTGCGTCCTTTTGTGTAATTATCTCACTGCTAAAGGGGAAACCTTGGTGGCGACAAGTTTACTTTCCTTTGTTGAAGTCCCCATTTCTGCGCCGATTCCTCGAGTTGAGATCCTCTTCTTCGCCAGTTCCCGTTCTTTTGATTTCTATATTTCGCAAGCACCGATTACCAACGAGAAAATTGCTTGTGCGGGCGAATCGACGGCAAAACACATTGCTTCAAAAGGGGTTAATGTTGATTTTTTTCCTGTAAATAGCGGAGCTGTTCAGGCAGCGTCTCTTGATTTTGCGACTTGGGTTGCCGGACGTTCGGTTTTATTTTCTGTATCGAACTTGTCCAAATTATCCTATAGTAAACATCTTGAAAAAGATCATTTTACGGTGATTCCGACCTATGAAACGCGTTACCATTCGCAAGAGATTCCACTTTGTGACACCTATGTTTTTACCAGTCCATCTAACGTAGACGCCTTTTTTATGTACAACGCCTTACCTGCAGATGCGCATGTTGTCGCTTGGGGAGAAACCACCGCACAACACCTTGCGGAAAAACAGATATATGTTGGAAAAGTCCTGTCTATTTCCGACGATTCTGCCTTAATCGCATATTTCGAAGAGCAATAAAATCTTTTTTTCTTGGCATCCTTTTCGGTTTGCGCGTACTAGTAAACGCTTGAAAAAGCGTTCAAAAGCTGCTGCCCACGTGCTTCCTTTGGTCGCAGTGAGCAACTAGCGTTCACGCCTTTTCATTTCGTTTAGCTATCCCGCTCCATCCGGGCTGGTAGTAATCATTTCAGGAAGTTGGATACGCTTTGCAAACAAAAATCGCTACATCCATTCCCATTAGTTGCCATATTTTACGTTTTAATTTCGAGTAGCTCTCAAGCCACGTAGCCCCATATCCACTGGAATTTCTCCAGCTTGTGGTTCATAATAACCATCAAAATTCACCTCTTTCCATTCAAAAGAATTGTTCGTTGTTAAATGCAAGGTTACCACAACGTTTTCTTTTTCATTTCCATTGATCTTCAATTTCTGATCAAACTTTCCGGTTACAATGCAAGATGTTGGTGGAACAGGGGATGTCGCAGATAACGGATTCGGAGTTGTTGTGGCAGGTGCTTGTCCATTTACTACAAATCCAAATGATTCAAATGCCCAGTATCCTTGTAGTTTATTTGCATTGATAGTTTCACTTTTCGTATTGATGCTGTAATTTTGAATGTAGTTATTGTATCCTACAAACGAAGCCAATCTTCCAGTAAATATGTTTCCGTTTAATTTATATTTCAAATCATAGTTTTGATACGTTAACGAAACGCGGATCCATTCGTATTCACCCGATTTTACCTTGCTTAAAGGAACTTTCAAAAATTCTTCTCCATTCCCTTTCACAATCGCTTTACTGAAATCCACCGCTCTATCTCCACCTACTGTAGTTTCAGGACCGTGATAGACTACCTCACCTGCTTGCAATTGGGTATACATATTTGGAGCAAGTTCAATGTAATGTGCACTCATTTTATGCATTTTTGGTGTTTGTGCTGCATTGCTGGCAGGAACCGTTGCGGGCTGTCCAAAGTTGTCCAAACGTACGCCCGTTGAATCGAAATTCAATTTAAAAATCAAAAAAGGACCGGTTTCATACTCACAAAGACTAACGTCATGTTTTGCGTCTTTTGTGTAGTTAATGGCCTCAGTATCTGTGCACCCTTTTTTTTTACAAGCCATTAGTGAAAGTGCTGCAAAGGGAATTGTTAATAGTAAAGTTTTCATAATCGAGAAATAATAATCAAATTTATGACATTATTTTAATTGGCAATGGGCTTTCTTGAATTCTTCCAACTTTACATTTTCACTTTCGAATTTCTCTCCGTTATTGCTGGACTTCTTTATCTTACTTTAATAATAAAGGAAGTTAAATGGGCGTGGCCTTTGGCGTTTGTCAGTTCTTCTGCAATGTTGTTAACCGCATTTAATGCAAAGCTTTACATGGAAATGATTTTGCAAGCCTATTATGTGATAATGGCAGTTGTAGGCTGGTTTTCATGGACCAATAAAAGGAAAAATAAAGAGAAAACATATATTAAAATTTGGACATTTAAATTTCATATTATTAATATCTGTCTTTCTTTCGCGCTAACTTTTTTGTTTGGTTTTTTTATGCAGACCTATACCGATCAAGCCCTTCCATTTATGGATTCTTTTACAACTATTTTTTCCTTGACTACAACGATAATGGTTACGCAAAAAGTCCTTGAAAACTGGTTGTATTGGGTAATTATCAACGCCATTAATGTTGGAATGATGTACAATCGTGAATTGTATTGGGCAAGTGGTTTAATGGTTTTATATACATTTATGGCGGTACAAGGCTATTTCCGATGGAAAAAAGCGTATCAATTACAAGATGAAACAAATTAGAATCGCTATTACAGGACCAGAATGCTCAGGAAAATCCTTCCTTTCTAATGCATTGGCTACATCTTATCAAACCAGTTATGTTCCTGAATATGCCCGTGCCTATCTCGAACAATTGGATAAACCTTATACCAATGAAGATTTATATGCCATAGCACAAGGTCAAATGCATCTTTGGGATGAATTTCAAGGAGATGTACTTGTTGCTGACACTGACATGTTGGTCATGTGTATCTGGTATTTTGTGAAGAATAAAACGATCCCACCTGCATTTGAAATACTTCTAAAAGAACAACATTTTGATCACTATTTTTTATGTAAACCTGATATACCTTGGGAGTTTGATGTTTTACGCGAAAATCCAGAGGATAGAGATTGGTTGTTTTCCCTTTATCTTTCCAAAATCAAAGAAATGAATGTTGCTTACACTATTATTGAAGGCGACTATGAACAACGCACACAAATAGCTAAAACGGTATTAAAGGAATTAATCGGACGTTAATCTAAAATTCTGTCTATCTTTGCCGCGTCTCTAAGGGGTGTCCAATGCAAATTGGGCTGAGATTATACCCATTGAACCTGATCAAGGTTATGCTTGCGAAGGGAAGATGACGGAACATAGAACGTAAGTTCAAGTACAGCTAATTATTTATCCATCAAGAATTAGCCCCTTGTTCTTGTTTAACATTTTCAAAAATGAAAGCAAGAATGATGCAATGGAGATGGGTGCTTTTAGGTTTTTTACCAAGCACTGCATTTTCGCAAATTAATTTTTCAGGAAAGGTTATGCAATCGGACAGTATTGCCATTCCTAATGTACACATTAACCTATTAAGTGACGGAGGTTATTATGAAACAGACGAAAATGGTCTTTTTCATATCAAAGTAGCTAAACCAGGTGTGTATAAAGTGGTGTTCCGCCACGACGATTTTGCTCCTAAAACAGTGAAGCTAGATCTTCATGCAGATCAACAAACAGTGATTCATCTTTTTCCATTAGCGAAACAATTTGAAGAGCTACAAGTGTTCGCTACGCGTTCCCAAAATGTTACACCAACTACTTTTTCCGATATCAATAAAAAGGAAATTGAGCGTAAGAACTTTGGACAAGATTTACCTTATCTTTTGGAGTCGACACCTGCAACTGTTATCACTTCTGATGCAGGAGCGGGAGTAGGGTACACATCTGTTCGTATTCGTGGTGTCGATCCTACGAGAACAAATGTTACTATTAATGGTATTCCCGTCAATGATGCGGAGTCGCATGGTACGTTTTGGGTAAATATGCCTGACTTTTCTTCGTCAACAAATTCCATACAAGTTCAGCGTGGTGTAGGAACGTCTACAAATGGTGCTGCGGCTTTTGGAGCAAGTATTAATGTTAAGTCTGATCATTTGAGTTTCTTACCTTACGCGGAATCAGATAACTCTTTTGGTTCATACGGAACTATACGGAATACTATCAAAGCTGGATCTGGATTAATTAACAATCGTTTTATTGTGGAAGGGCGTGTTTCTAGAATTGGTTCAAAAGGATTTATTGATCGCGCTTCTTCTAATCTTCTATCAGGTTATTTTACGGCTGCTTATGTAGGGAAAAAAACAACGCTTAAATACGTGATGTTTGGAGGTAAAGAAAAAACGTATCAAGCTTGGAACGGAGTACCTGAATCCAAATTCTATGGTGATTCTGCTGCAATGATGGATCACTATGTTCGTAATGCTTATGCAGGAGGAACGTATGTTGATGCGCAAGATTCAATTAATTTTTTCGATACAGACAACAGAAAATATAATTATTATACCTATAAAAACGAGACTGATAACTATAAGCAATCGCATTATCAGTTGCATTTCAGTCATGTTTTTTCACCTAAATGGAATTTAACTGCCGCCGCGCATTATACGCGTGGAGCAGGATATTATGAACAATATCGAAAAAATGACAAATTCTCAACTTATGGTTTCACACCAATTACGGTAGATGGAAGTGTTGTTAAACGTACGGATCTAATTCGTAGACGTTGGTTAGATAATCATTTTTATGGAATGGTGTTTTCAGCAAATTATAACCATAATAACTGGAGTCTATCTTTAGGTGGAGGAGCAAATAACTATACGGGAAAACATTATGGTGAGGTTATTTGGGCCCGATATGCTTCTAATAGCGCAATGGGTGATCGTTATTATGAAAATGATGCTCAGAAATGGGAGGCAAGTGCGTATGCTAAAGTGAATTATAAATGGAATAAATTTAATTTCTTTGCAGATTTACAATTACGCCATATTAACTATTCTTATATAGGAATGGACGAGTCGGATGGCGAGTTGGTTAAATTACAACAGACAACTCCGTTTACTTTCTTTAATCCTAAAGCAGGATTGTCATATGCATTTAACGATCATAATTTGATGTATTTATCTTATGCAATGTCTAACCGTGAGCCAGCACGTACTGATTTTGTAGAGTCTTCTTCTTTATCTCGACCTAAACCAGAACAATTGCATGACGTTGAATTGGGATACCGTGCAAGCTATAAAAAATGGAAATTGAATGCTACAGCATATTATATGCATTATGTAGATCAATTGATTTTAAGTGGTCAAATTAATGATGTAGGTGCTTACACGCGTATCAACGTGGATAAAAGTTTCCGCACAGGATTAGAGTTGGATGGTGCTTATTCTATTCTACCTTCTTTGAGTATCAATGCGAATCTTGCCCTAAGCATGAATAAGATCAATGCATTTAATGAATATGTAGACAACTATGATACAGGTGATCAAGAGGTTTTTGAACATAAGAATACTGACATTGCTTTCTCTCCGAATGTGATTGCTGGAGTTGGTTTAAATTATGCTCCTTTCAAAAATTTTAATATCGGTTGGTTCACGAAGTTTGTTGGTAAACAATACTTAGATAATTCTCAAGCGGTAGACCGTTCTTTGAAGTCCTATTCAACTTCGAATATAGTACTGAGTTACACTTTGTATGATAAGTTCTTTAAAGAAATTCAATTTGGTGTTTTAGTGAATAATATTTTCAATAAAACGTATGCGAATAACGGTTATACTTGGGGGTATGTTTCAGGCGGAGAACGTGTAATTGAAAACTTTTTATTCCCTCAAGCAGGAACAAATTTCTTAGGTAGAATTACTATAAAATTATAAGATGAATTTAAGATCCCAATTCAAACCAATGTTCTATGATGAGCAAGGACTTTTTCAAGAAAATGTTGCTGCAAATGTCATTCAAGAGGCACAAAAGCAAGGACTTTTCAAGGCCTTTCTTCCAGAAGAATTGTTGGGGAATAATTGGGATTTATCGCAAACTTTAACTTTGTTTCGCGATACAGCGTATTGTAGTGGTAGTTTTGGTTGGTTGATTCAAATTGGGAACGGCGGAACTTATTTCGTATGTAACAATAATGATTCGACCAACCAACACTTTTTTTCGTCTATCGATGCAGTGTTGACCGGAAGTGCAATGGTCGGTGGTAGTGCACATAAAACCGTGGGAGGATACCTTGTTTCAGGACAATGGAAATATGCTTCTGGAAGTGCTTTTGCAACTGTTTTTACCGCAACCGTAATGCGTGAAGATACACAAGAAGTCTGGACAGCTTTAATTCCTCGTGAACAAGTTACCGTAATTGAAGATTGGAATACTTTAGGTATGCGTTCTACTTCTTCTAATTCATTTAAAGTAGAACAAGTGTTTGTAGCGGAAGAACACTTTTTTCAAACTGCTAAAAAGATAAATTACCTAGATCATGCGATTTTCAACTTACCTTTTTTTGTATATGCACAAGTGTTTTTCACTTCTACTTTACAAGGTATGATTGAACGCTTCGTCGAAGAGGGTAAAGGAGTGTTAGAACATAAAAGAGACGTTTGGGAAAAGTATGTTCCTGGTAAAGTGGAACGTGTTTCTGTTTTAGAAGAAATGGCTGTTTCATGGCTTCAATCAACACAAAACAAGATAGACGAACTTGTCGACTGTTTAGGTACTGAAAGCATCTTAAATGAAGCAGAAATAATGGCTTTATTTAAAGAAAATGCCCAGACTATTAAAGAATGGGCACATCAATGGTTCTCAATATTTGGAATGGAAGTATTGGACCAAACACATATTGTTAATATTTTTTATCGTGATATATTGACGATCACGCATCATGGATTATTGCAAATCTGATTTCACGCCACAAGAAGTGCGTAGTTTCATTAATTCATCTCCACTTTTCATTTCATATGCAGCACAAATAGAGTCTTTCTCCACTTTTAGTTGAATGAAAGCTTGTGCTTCTTTTTCGCTGATTTCTGATTGATCTTTGTTAGACAGCTTTTCAGCAGCTTCATTTTGTTTTGCAGAGATGTCTAGACATTCACAGAATTGTTTGTCTTTAGGTCCGCAAGCACTTAAGCCAAGTAGGGCTAATCCGATGTAAAGTCCTTTTTTCATAGTATAAAAAAAATCCTGGAGTAATCCAGGATTTGTATAATGTTCAACTTAATCTTTAATTAAGAATTGGAAATTGTCGATATTTTTCAATGCAATCGCAGTTCCACGAGCAACAGCTCTTAATGGATCTTCAGCGATGTGTACTGGTAATTTCGTTTTAGCAGAAATACGTTTATCCAAACCTCTTAACATAGATCCACCACCTGCTAAGTAGATACCTGTTTTGTAAATATCAGCAGATAATTCTGGAGGTGTCATTTCAAGAGCAGAAAGGATCGCCTCTTCCATTTTTGTAATCGTTTTATCCAATGCGTGAGCAATTTCAGAATAAGTAACGATGATTTCTTTTGGAATACCTGTCATTAAGTCACGGCCACGAACTGCAAAATCATTTGGTGGATTTTCCAATTCAGGAAGAGCCGCACCTACTTCAATCTTAATTTGTTCAGCTGTTCTCTCTCCCACAAGGATGTTGTGTTGACGACGCATGTATTCTTCAATATCACTTGTAAAGTCGTCACCTGCTACACGAATAGATTTATCGCATACAATTCCGCCTAAGGCGATAACTGCAATTTCCGAAGTACCACCACCTATATCGATGATCATGTTACCCATTGGTTCTTCAACGTCGATACCGATACCTATAGCTGCTGCCATTGGTTCGTGGATCAAGTATACTTCTTTCGCTCCGGCGTGCTCGGCCGAGTCACGAACCGCACGTTTTTCAACTTCAGTGATGCCAGAAGGAATACAAACCACCATTCTTAATGATGGGTTGAACAAGCTTTTTCCAGGATTGATCATTTTAATCATTCCCTTAATCATCGCTTCTGCACTCTGGAAATCAGCAATTACACCATCTTGCAATGGACGTACTGTTTCAATCAGTTTGTGCGTTTTTCCATGCATTTGCTGTGCCTTTTTTCCAATTGCTACAATGTTTCCTGTTTGGATATCTCTTGCAACAATTGACGGCTCGTCAACAACTACCTTATCATTCATGATGATAAGTGTATTTGCTGTTCCTAAGTCAATCGCAATTTCTTGTGTTAAAAAGCTAAACAATCCCATTTAATTTGCAATACCTTATATTAATGTTTGTATAATAATAATCAGTTTCTACTGAAAACGAAACAAAAGGTTACGTTTTATTGAAGAAAAATGGGCTTAGTGTTTAAAATGTCTGTTGCCAGTCATTACCATTGCCATTCCGTTTGCATTGCAATAGTCGATAGATAAATCATCTTTAATTGAACCTCCAGGTTGAATAACCGTCGTAATTCCAGCTTGATGAGCAATCTCTACACAGTCTGGGAAAGGGAAGAACGCGTCACTTGCCATAACTGCACCTTTCAATTCAAAATTGAATGATTGTGCCTTATGGATAGCTTGGCGTAATGCATCTACACGAGATGTTTGCCCTGTTCCACTTGCCAATAACGTTTTGTTTTTTGCCAAAACGATGGTGTTGGACTTGGTGTGTTTGACCAATTTGTTTGCAAATAATAAATCTTCAATATCTTCAGGCGATGGTGACAATGTGGTAATTGTTTTCAAATCGTCAGCCACTTCTGTTAACATATCCTTGTCTTGCTCTAAAACTCCGTTTAAGATAGTTCTAACTTGTTTCTTTGCAAGTGAAACGTTTTTCTGAACCAAAATTACTCGATTTTTCTTGCTTTTCAACAATTCTAAGGCTTCATTTTCATATTCTGGTGCAATTATTACCTCACAGAAAAGATCGTTAATCAATTCTGCTGTTGCTAAATCGATTTTGTAGTTCGAAATTAAAATTCCTCCGAAAGCTGAAACAGGATCTCCAGCTAAAGCAGCTGCATAAGCTTCTTTAAGTGTAGAACGTGTTGCAACTCCACATGCGTTGTTGTGTTTCAAAATAGCAAAAGTCGGAAGGTCGTTTGCAAAATCACCCATTAAAGCAACGGCTGCGTCTACATCTAGCAAATTGTTGTAGGATAATTCTTTTCCATTTAATTTATCAAACATTGCATCTAAATCGCCATAGAAAACTCCTTTTTGATGTGGGTTTTCTCCGTAACGTAATACCTGTGATTGCAACTCTGAAGCCTTGAATACATCCAATTCTCCTTGATTAAAATAATTGAAAATATGTGTGTCATAATGTGAAGATACATTGAATGCATCTCTAGCAAATGATTTTCTTTCTTCGATTGAAGTCGTACTGTTGTTTGCGGAAATGATTTCCAAGAAACGACCGTATTGTGCTTGTGAAGGGATAATTACTACGTCATTGTAGTTTTTTGCCGCCGCACGAATTAATGAAATACCACCGATGTCAATTTTCTCAATAATCGCATCGTGATCTGCTCCTGAGGCAACAGTTGCTTCAAAAGGGTATAAATCAACAATAACTAAATCCAAAGATGGAATTTCAAACTGTTTGATTTGTTCTTGATCTTCAGCTAATGAACGACGGTTCAAGATACCTCCGAAAATTTTAGGATGTAATGTTTTTACTCGTCCACCCAAAATAGAAGGATAAGACGTTAAGTCTTCTACGCGAACAACAGGGATGCCTAACTCTTCAATAAAAGTTTGTGTACCTCCTGTAGAATAGATAGTTACTTTATCTTGGTGTAATTTTCTTACGATAGGTTCTAATCCAGTTTTGTCAAAAACAGAAATTAATGCAGATTGTATTTGTATTGCGCTCATGAATTTGTTTTGGGTATGCAAAATTACTTTAAATAATCGGTTTAGTAAAATCTAAAGGCATTAATAAAAAGAAAGTTTTGTCCTTTTTTTTGGATTTCAAACAAGGCATACACCTGATTTTTTCCTTTCTGGAAACTTAAGCTGTTTTTATTCTTTCTTCAAGGTGCTTTAATTCGGCTATTTTTTGGCTTTTTTTTCACTTTTTTCACAAGAAAAATCAATAATTTTGATGCAAAAGGCAAAAATAACAAATGGCAAAAATTATTATCGTTGAAGATGAACCGTCTATCGCTGAAGCGCTCGAGTTAAATCTTGATCTTGAAGGTTATGAATGCACGCTATTTGCCACTGGAACTGAAGCCATGATAGAGATGGAGCAGATGGCAAAATCGGACTTGGTCATTTTGGACAATATGTTGCCAGGTTATACGGGCGTTCAAGTCTGTCAGGCTCTTAGAGAAATCTCAAATGTTCCTGTTTTGTTTCTCAGTGCTAAAAGTACGGGAACGGATCGTATTGAAGGACTTCGTAGTGGCGCAGATGATTACCTTACCAAGCCTTTCGAACTTGAGGAACTTTTACTTCGTATAAAAATATTGTTAGCAAGAAAAACGACAACAAACTCAAACAGTGAAGAGTTGATACTTAATGATAGGAAAGTTGATTTCAAAACATATAATGTTTGGTTTGAAAATGAGGTTATTGCTACACTCAGTAAAAAAGAAATCGCCTTGTTACAGTTCTTTTATAGTCGAAAAGGAGAGGTTGTGTCAAGAGATGAAATCCTAGATAATGTTTGGGGAGCCGATGCTTCACCAACTTCAAGAACAATTGATAACTTCATTCTTTCTTTCCGAAAACTGTTTGAATCGAACCCGAAAGAACCGCTCCACTTTCATTCCATCAGAGGAGTTGGATATAAATTTACATTATAATGGGAATTAACTCCCAAAATTAAGATACGTATATTTGTGTATGAATCAAAATGACAGCAAGCAATTACGTTATGATTTAGCGTATCTGAAAATGGCCAAAAGCTGGGCGGCTTTGTCGCATTGTATGAGAAAAAAAGTTGGAGCAATCATCGTAAAAGACGACATGATTATTTCTGACGGATACAACGGCTCCCCATCCGGATTCGACAATCAATGTGAAGATCACAACGGGGATACGCATTGGTATGTTTTGCATGCGGAAGCAAATGCCATCTTAAAAGTAGCGAAATCGACTAATAACTGTAAAGGAGCAACCTTGTACTTGACGATGTCACCTTGTAAAGAATGTAGTAAGCTTATTTTACAAGCAGGCATTCAACGCGTAGTGTATCAAAATCATTATAAAGATACCGCTGGCATTGATTTCTTAAAAGAAGCAAATGTCGACATCATGCAACTTGAAGATTTAGAAAATGAGTAATAAAAGAACAATTGTTCCCATCCTTATAGGCGTTTCATTAAGTTTAGGAATGCTCGTTGGATATAAATTGTCTCAACCAAATGTTGGGATAATAGGGAAATCAAATCCTTTCTCTAAATATGAGAAGTTGAGTGATATTCTGGATATCATCAATAACAAATATGTAGATACTGTAAACGCGGATAAATTGTTGGAGGAAACGATCTCCGATATGTTACATAAACTCGATCCGCATTCCAACTACATTCCTGTAGATGAACTGAAATTGGCGAAGGAGCAAATCAACGGTGAATTCTCCGGAATTGGTGTTCGCTTTTTCATTTTACGAGATACCATTTGCGTAACCAATGTAATTAAAGGAAGTCCATCTTACACTTCAGGCCTTATGGCGGGCGATAAGATCATTGTGGTTGACGGAAAGAAAATTGCTGGTGTTGGTGTGAAAAATGAAGAGGTTATGTCGCGATTAAAAGGACCAACAAACTCTACTGTTAAAGTAAAATTACTTAGAGGTAAAGAATGGGTAGATGCAAGTATCGTTCGCGGTGCTATTCCTATCGAATCGGTTACAGCAAGTTATATGTTGGATGATAAGACTGGAATGATTCGTGTGGAGCAGTTTTCACTTACAACGGGCGCTGAGTTTAGAAACGCAATGAACGCATTATCCAAACAAGGAATGCAACAATTAATTGTCGATTTACGATCTAACCCAGGTGGAGTACTGCAAACCGGTGTAGAAATGATAGACGAGTTCTTAGGTGAAGGGAAAGTTATTCTTTCAACCAAAGGATTAAATGTGAAAGACCGTGTATATAAAGCAAGCCGAAGAGGAGAATACGAGAACTTAAAAGTAGCCGTTTTAATCAACGAAAATTCAGCATCCGCAAGTGAAATTTTCGCAGGTGCTTTGCAAGACAATGACCGTGCGACTATTGTAGGAAGACGCTCTTTTGGAAAAGGATTGGTACAAGAAGACTTGATTTTGAAAGATGGAAGTAGCCTTCGACTGACGATTGCACGTTATTACACACCGACAGGGCGAAGTATTCAAAAACCATACTCTGGTGATGTAGAAGATTATTATCACGAAAGCCGGGATCGTTTTGAAAGTGGAGAATTATACAAACCCGATTCTTCTTTAATGGTCGATTCCCTTAAGTTTCTTACCCCGAAGGGAAAAGTAGTCTACGGAGGCGGTGGAATTATGCCAGACATATTTGTGCCTATTGATACAACTGGTAACTCATGGTATTTGACGCAGTTAAGATATGTTGGCGCGTTTCAATCTTTCGCGTTTGATTTCGCAGCGGATAAATACAAAAAATGGAAATCTCCAAATGAGTATAATGCGCAGTTCAACGTGACTGATCAAATACTCAACGAATTTGTGAATTATGCCGAGAAAAACTTTGAAATTAAGAAAAACAACAAAGGATTGGCCATTTCTAAAGAACGCATTCGATTGTTTTTGAAAGCCGAAATCGCACGACAAATTTGGACAGAAAACGGTTATTTTACCGTAATTAATAAAGAAGACAAAGAAGTTACGGCCGCTCGAAAGGCCCTAAATAAATAGTAGATGTTGGTATATAATGTAACCATAAGTTTAGATAAATCCGTGGAGCAAGATTGGCTACAATGGATGAGAAGCACTCACATCCCTGATGTGTTGAAATCAGAATGTTTTTTAGAATGTCGCTTGATGCGCGTGCATGGAGAAGAAGAAGGTGGCGTGACATACGCATGTCAATATGTGGCGAAAAGTCAAGATGAATTTGATGTATACCAACAACTTTTTGCACCTAAATTACAACACGAACACGCGAGCAGATATCAAGGCAAATTTGCCGCTTTTAGAACGCATTTATCCATTATTGAAGAATTTAAAGCGTGAGCGTAAAACCAAAAAAACACCTCGGGCAGCATTTCTTGACAGACGAAAATATCTGTAGAAAAATTGCCAATCAATACAGTTTTCATAACGACTGTAAAACCATTTTGGAAATTGGACCTGGAATGGGAGCGCTGACAAAATACTTGTTAGACATGCCCGAAACAGATGTCCACGTAATGGAAATTGATACCGAATCAGTCGCCTATTTAGAAGCGCATTATCCGAAGTTACATGGAAAAATTCACGGATTTGACTTCCTAAGACACGATTTGTCAACCATTTTTCAAGATGAACCTTTTGCTGTAGTTGGAAATTTCCCTTACAACATTTCTTCGCAAATTCTGTTCAAATGCTTGGATTACCGCAATCAGATTCCAGAAATTATGGGAATGTTTCAGAAGGAAGTAGCTGTGCGAGTGGCGGAAAAACCGGGGAGTAAACAATATGGAATTTTGAGTGTGCTTTTACAAGCATTTTACGACATCGAATACTGTTTTACGGTAGACGAACATGTATTTAACCCACCGCCGAAAGTGAAATCTGGTGTGATCCGTTGCAAGCGAAATGACCGCCAGCAGCTGGAATGCGACGAAACTTTGTTTATCCGTTTGGTGAAGGCAACGTTCAATCAACGCCGAAAAACCATCCGAAATTCCGTGAAAATGTTGGGATACACCTTGTCCGAAGATCATCCATATTTTGCCTTACGCCCCGAAGTGTTGAGTGTCGAGCAATTTATTGAGTTGACGAGTTTCATTGAAAAACATAAGATTTAATTAAAAATAAAGGAAAGCGGCTTTTTAGTCGCTTTTTTTTGGCTGCCTTTATCGTTTTACGCGTTTTAGTAAAGTTGTGAAAAAAGGTACGCAAGCTGTCTGCCACGTGCTTCCTTTGGTCGCAGTGGCAACCTAGCGCTTTTACCTTTTCCACTTCCTTTAGCTGTCACGCTCCATCCGGGCAGTGAGATCTTGGTTAGAAAACAGATCTCGCGTTAGGGATAGCAGTGGCATCCTTTTAGAACGCAGTGAAAAAAGATAAAACGGATAGCCCGCCCTCCCTTCCCCAATTAGCTTGGGGAAGGGAGGGAATGCCCAAAAAACTATGTTTCCCTTTTTTTTGATTGTATTTTTGTTCGTTCAAATGGGTTTCGATGTGAATGGTATCAAGAATGATTAAAAAAAGCGGTAGAATGGGCGCTAATTGGTTTTTTTTCGCTTAATTTGTTTATTCAAAAAGCATTGACATGACATTATATGATTTTTTCTGGGGATTTGGAGCTTCGGTAGAATCAGCTTTATCCGTATTTGATGATAATGTTGGTTTAACTACGTTCTTCAACACGGCCGTTTTGTTACTTGGTTTTTTCGGACTTTTCTTTTGGTTGAGACATCAAATTAACTTCAATAAGAAAGCGAAAAACGATCCAAATCAGCTGAAGTAAAATATGGAGAGGTTGTCTAAGGCAACCTTTTTTTGTGCCATGAAGTTAAGTGTTATCATTACCGCTGGTGGTGTTGGGAAGCGCATGGGAACTCAACAACCTAAACAATTTCTTGCGTTAAACGGCAAGGCAATTCTTGTGCATACCTTGGAACGTCTACAAGGTTTTTTACCGCATGCTGAATTTGTGCTGACTTTGCCAGAGTCTCATTTAGAGGTTGGTCGGGAATTACTTGATCTGCATGCTATTCAGGGTGTGAAAATTGTAGCGGGAGGAAGAGAGCGTTTTCATTCTATTCAAAATGCGTTAGTGCATTGTCATGGTGATTTCATTGCGATTCATGATGGGGTTCGCCCTTTCGTTCATCAAGATACGCTTGAAAGATTGGTTGATGCGGCAAAAATATACCATGCTGCTATTCCAGTTTTACCGATTCACGATTCGTTGAGATACGTAAATGAGGGAAAGAGTGGGTTGGTCGATAGAGGCAAATATGTTCGAGTTCAAACACCACAAGTTTTTGCAGCTAAGCTATTGCAAAATGCCTATAAGCAACCTTTTTCTAAGGATTTTACGGATGATGCTTCGGTTGTTGAAAATGATGGACATGCGATTCATCTTGTTCCAGGAAATCCTGAAAATATAAAAATCACTACGCCTTTTGATCTTAAATTGGCCGAATTATTTGTCTAAAACTTTAGGGATACGGAAGTAATCTGAATCTTTTTTTGGTGCATTCTTTAAGATTTCTTCGTGAGTTAAGGTTTCAATAGCAATATCTTCACGCAAACGGTTGATTTCTGGACTCATGAAAACAAGAGGTTCAACGTTTTCTGTTTCAACTTCTTGTAATTTTTCCATGAACGAAATGATGTTCGTCAAATCTTGTGAGATCGCTTGTTTTGCGTCTCCTTCAAACTCCAATCTTGCTAAGTGAGCAATGTGATCAACCAATTCTTCTGTAATGTTCATGTTCTAAATATTCTCTTGCAAAATTATCATTTTTCAGCGGGAAAACCCATTAATTCTTGATGAATTTCTGTATAACAATGATTCTTTAAAGCGGTTAGCGATTGTTCTGCTACTTTTTCGCGTTCAATAGGTTTGTGTATAGTTATGCGAATCACTCCCGGACTGGCTCCTGAATGTAAGGTAATGGGTTCGTCTAAATGTTTATAGTTATTGCGAAAGGTAATGGGTAAAATGGCACAATTTAGAGATTTAGCTAATTGAAAAGCGCCGTTTTTGAAAGGGGTTAATTGAGGTTTCTTGTCATCCGAAATCCCGCCTTCTGGAAAAATTACTATGGACCATCCATTTTTTATTTTCTTCCCAGCATGTATAATGGATTTTCCTGCTTTTATGCCACTTCCTCTATACACGGGAATGTGATAATTATGAAAATAATGACGAATGATAGGATAACGAAGGATTTCTGCTTTCCCTAAAAACACATGCTTTTTATTGCGGAAAATCATAGGTAATAGAAAGATATCTAAAAAAGAACTGTGATTAGCAACAATAATGAGTGGCTCGTCGTGTTGTAAATGCTCTTTACCTTTGACCCGTACTATCCACCCGGAGAGTATGCAGAATGTATAGGACCAAAACACAAATACGGAGTGAGCGTATGGGTGTAGACTTTCTTTTCTAAGAAGTAAAAGCAATAAGGGTTGCAAGATCAATGCAAGGCAAAGAAAAAGTAAACTGACATACAGTTTGTAAAGAAGGCCAAAAAAAGTTCTCACTATGTGCACAAGGTAAAGATAAGAAAGAATTGTTTGCATTCAATTTTAGAAATATAAGCCTTAGATTAATTAATATCGTTTTGCTTTCCTTAAATTTGAAGATTAACAAATGGCTTACGATACGAGCATTATTTGAACATCAATTATTTGGACATATTATGGCAAGAATCTTAACAGGAACACAAAGTACGGGAACCCCACATTTTGGCAATATTTTAGGAGCAATCCAACCGGCAATCGATTTGGCAAATACCCCAGGAAATGAGTCTTTCTTATTTATTGCTGATTTACATTCTTTTACACAAATTCGCGATAAAGAAGAATTGGCATTTAATACAAAAAGTACGGCCGCTGCATGGCTGTCTTTAGGTGTAGATTTAGAAAAAACAGTTTTTTATCGTCAAAGTCGTATTCCTGAGGTAACTGAATTGATGTGGTATCTTTTGTGCTTGTTCCCTTATTCAAGATTGAGTTTGGCACATGGATTTAAAGATAAAGCAGATCGTTTAAATGATGTAAATGGAGGTTTGTTCACGTATCCTATGCTGATGGCTGCGGATATCTTGATTTATGATGCAGAGAAAGTACCAGTTGGTAAAGACCAAGAACAACATTTAGAATTTACACGTGATGTTGCAAGCCGTTTTCACAATCAATATGGTGAAACGTTTGTCATGCCTGAAGGATTAATCAATGAAGACACAAAGATTGTCCCTGGTACAGATGGCGAGAAAATGAGTAAGTCACGAAACAATTTTATCAATATTTTCCAAGAGGATAAGCCTTTGCGTAAGCAAATCATGGGTATCCAAACGGATAGTAAAGAATTGGAAGATGTAAAAGATCCTGAAACATGTAATGTCTTTGCTTTGTATCGCTTAGTAGCAACTGAAACTCAAATTGAAGAAATGCGTCAAAACTATCTTCAAGGTGGCTTTGGATATGGACATGCTAAACAAGCCCTTTACGAAGTGATTTGTGACAAATTCGCTGATGCACGTATAAAGTACAAACATTTGATGGAAAATGAACACGAAATTGAAGCTGCTTTGCAACAAGGAGAAGCAAAAGCTAGGGCTTACGCTCAAGAAGTACTGAAACGTGTTAGAACCAAAATTGGTTATTAGTATACACGACAACAATTACTACATTCACCTTAGCTATTACTTATGAAAACAACACGCTTTTACTTAGCTGTTTGCGCTGCCATGTGCGTATTGCTCGCTTGTTCCTCAAATAATAATGGGAAGGAACAAGTAAAACTTATTGATGGAGGAAAAACCTATGGAGGAAAACTTCGTTTTATGTCCGAAGAACCGGTACAGAACTTCTTCCCATCCGCAGTTAACGATAAATATTCGCAAAGGATCACAACGCAAATTTTCGAAAGTTTATTAAAACTCGATGGTGTTAGTTTAGATATTAAACCTGCTTTAGCTGAACGCTTTGAAATCAATGGCGATGGAACAGTTTATACTTTCCATATCCGTAAAGGAGTATCCTTCCATAAGGATGAGTGCTTCAAAGAAGGAACACGTCACTTAGTAGCTGAAGATGTAAAGTTCGCCCTGGATTACCTTTGTTCGGGTAGTCATTTGGTACTTCCCGATTTCAATTTTATTGATTTGGTAAAGGGAGCGAAAAGTTATTATGAATCCAAAGGAAAGAATAAGAGTGGCGTTGAAGGAATTCAAGTAAAGGACAATGCTGTCGTCATCACACTTAATCAACCTTATATAGGTTTCGAAGCGATTGTAACCAAAAATAATTTGTCCATCTTTCCGCAAGAAGCGCTCGCCAAATATGGAGACAAGATTGTGCATCATCCTGTTGGAACGGGACCTTTTCAACTTTCAGTTTTCGATGATAAAAAGCTGTTGTTAGTTAGAAATGACAATTATTGGAAGTCAGATGCTTTTGGTAATAAGTTGCCTTATCTTTCAGAAATTGAAGTCATTCATAATCGTGATAAGAAAACAGAGTTGATGGCATTTAGGAATCGTGATATTGATTTGGTACTTGATGTTGGTGCTGGGCAAGTTGACGATATATTAGGAACACTGCAAGAGGCAAAAGAAGGTAAAAACGTTAAGCATAGAGTGGAATCCTCTACCGTTCTTGGTATCGATTTTATTGGATTTAATCAATCCATAGCGCCGTTCAATGACCTTAATGTTCGAAAGGCATTCACCTTAGCGATTGATCCCGAAGCACTGATTGTACAAGTGTTAAATGGAGATGGGGTGGTGCCAGATAATGGATATGTTCCCTATATGGTGGAATTTGATAATAAAAGTGCTTTGACCAGTGTCGATGTTAACCTGGCACAACAATTATTAGTTAAGGCAGGTTATTCTGTGAGGAAACCGTTTCCAGAATTGACCTTATATGTAAATGGTGATAAAGGAAGTCTAAATTATGCAATTGCAGAAGGAGTTAAGAACCAATTGAAAAAAAACTTAGGCATTTCTTTAGCCCTCAAATCGGTTTCTTTTTTGGAACGTAATGAGGCAATTAAAGCTGGAGAAGCAAAAATCTGGAAAGCTGGAGTTGTAGCAGATATTCCTTCTCCGATTGATTTCTTGTTCCCGTTTTATACAGACGCATCGAATACAAATGCTTTCCGTTTTTCCTATCCTGCATTTAATGAAGTTGTGAGACAAGCCATTGGAGAGAAAGAGATGAATCTACGCAATGGATTTATTCGTAATGCTCAGGATTATTTAAAAGAAAGTTATACGGTAATTCCTCTTTTACGTGATGACATGATTGTCATTGTTAATGTACGTGCACGTGATGTTCAAGCAGGTCAAACAGAAGTAATTGATTTTTCTGAAGTATTTATTAAAGAACTACGCGACTAATCATGTAGTACGGTGGTTACTATTTCCAATGATTTGGAAACGTTAAATTTTGGGATGTGAATGGTGCAAAAGTCAATCAATACATTTAACATTTTGTGCCTGTAAATGGGGTCAAAGGCTTCGTTATTGAATAAATTTAATAATTGTTCACATTCTTGTCCGTAAACGCAATAACCATCTTGTTTCTCAAAGGAAAGGAACTCCCCATTTTTTATATCAAATGATCGTGCATTTTCTTGTATGTCTGGAGCGTATCCAATGTGGTTAATTAACTGAGCTAAAAAAACGGTGGGTAGGATAGACAGGTCTTCTGATTCGTTTATAACCTTTATCCAATTTGATATAAAACGGAATAATCCATCATCCTCTTCTTCCACGGGAATGCAATTGAGAATGATGTCTGCGAAGAAAAAAGCAAGAAGACCTTTTACGGGTGATATCATCAATTGACTGGTCTTGTCTGTGGCATGAAAATCACTCATAAGCGCCAAAGAAGATTCGTTTCTTTGATAGGAATTGAATTCGCAAATTTGCAACGGATATAAAGCCGTTTTCTTTTTCTTTCCGCCCTTATATAAGAAGGTTTTTACACCTTTAGATCGGGTTAGAAGGGTAACAACCTGCGACGTTTCCGAGAAATTTATACGTTTTAAAACAATACCTTCTTCTGAATTTTTCATTCACTAATTACAGCTACTTTTCCTACAAACTTCCCTTTCTTCGTGTTTGAAGCGGTCCAAAACAAATAGACTCCTGTCGCTACACGATTTCCATCAAAATCAAGACCATTCCAGGTTGCTGTTCCACCACTCGAAGTTGTTTTATACACAACATTTCCGGCTACATCCGTTATTTTTATGTCTGAATCATACATGATACCTTGAATCGTAATGTATCCGTTGAAATCTGGCGTAACTGGATTTGGAAAAATCTTCACATCGGAGTAGGTGGGGTCTTCATGTGTTGCTGATCCTCGATAAGAAATCATCCCTTTATCCGTTACAAAATAAACCTCTCCTGTTTTGTGGTCTATTTCAATGTCTAAAATAGTGTTGGAAAGTAACGGAGAATTCTCTATTGTAAAATGTTCAAGGATTTCTTGACCATCAGGAGTCATTAATATTACTCCAGCACTGCTTGTTCCAAGCCACTTTCTATTTCCTCCATCTACAGCAATATCCGTAATAGAAATGGAACCAAGTACATATTTGAATTCCTCATAGTTTCCTTCCTCTGTTGCTTTCACTTTTGGACGTTGAACGGTATATGAACCTGGTGCTTTATCAAATATTGTGTTAGCGTTATGAAGAATACAAAATCCTTGATCTGTACCAATCCATAGTTTATTGTCGAAATCCATCGTAACAGCTGTTACATTGCTTGATGGCCACATTTCCCCTAATAGACTTGCCGAATTTAGATGTGCTTTTTTGTCGTCACTCGTAGCTGTAACGTTATCTCCAGGTTTGTATCCAATAACTCCATTCCCTTTCATAATTACCCATACATTGTCGAAGTAGTCAACATAAATTCGGTGACCTAATTTGTTGGACGAATTATAACCTAGGTTTATGCTCCCCCAGTTGCCATCTTTATCTTTTACCTTTAAAACACTAGTGACATTTCCATTTATGATCCAAAGATTTCCTTTTGAATCATAGGACAAATCATTAATGAAATACCAGCCCATGTTATTGTTCGCATAAACTTCTAAAGTTGAGTTATGTCTAGAAAATGTATCTATTACATGGCCATCCATTGAAAGTATGCTTACGGGCAACATAGATAAAGTCCCAACTGCAAATTCTTTTTTGTTTTTCGGATTGATGGATATCGCTCCATTATCCCATACAGGACGATTCTGCCAGTAAGGGTCGTTCCATACATATTTCCATTTTTCATCTTTGAAAATCCCTGCACCAATTCCCGTGTAATTAGGGGCAATTCCTGAATTATTGCCAGGGGCTAAAACCAGGGTGCCATCTAACCAATCTAGACGAAAAGCGTCAGACCTTTTAGGCCCTTCGAATTGTATGCGTATTAACTCCCCATTATATTCTCGAATGATTAAACCATATAATAAATCACCTATAATGATTTTGTCCTTATGGAAATCAAATGCCGTTATATTAACCGATCCAAATGGATATTGGTTTTGTTGAAAGATGAGGTTATTCCAATCGTCATATATGTGAATGAAATCCGCACCGTAATAAGCAATTTTATTGCCCGAAGTCTTCATGTTGTTAAGCTCAATGTATCCGCCGTTTTCTTGCCACACTTGATAATGTGATGCTGTTCTTCTGAAAAGGGTGTCAAAGGCATAAGAAGCATTTATTTTAGAAATAACCAACTCATTTTTCCATTGAATCATTTGTCCATATTTCCAATCTGTAGTTGTACTAACAGGCACATTAATAACCTCACTCCAATAAGCCGCATTAGAAATTGCAGGATTAGAAATCGCACATTTTAACAAGCGGTTTGGAGTCAAAGCAAATAACGTATCATGTAATAACTCCGAAGATAGAATGCGCTCATTAGATATGCTTGGGTAATATGTATCCTTTATTTCATAACGACTAGGGTCAATCAATACAATTCCAAGACCTGTATTTGCATGAATAAACCGCCCGTTTGAACTAAAAGAAAAGATTTGTTTAACCCCTGAATTATTTGCCAATTTCAATCCCGGAATATTATGGATTTTCTCATTTTTTATCAGGTCAATGTTTCCATTTTCATACCCAATGACAATACTGCCACTCTGCTCATGTTTTCCGAAAGCAGTAATTTTCGAATCTGACAACCCATTTGCAATCGTCCAAAGGGATTTCTCTTTGTAATTCACATCGTAAACCAGTACGCCCAACTCAAAAGCCGCATAAATCACATCCTGATCGTGCTCCACACCAATTACATGCTCATTTGGGCTGAAAATACGCCAACCTCCCGTAGGAATTTGTGCATAAACATGCGTGAAAAGCACCGAGAACAACAAAAAACAAAAGCAATACAATCCTTTCATAGCAACTAAATTAACGATGTTTTAGCTTTATTATTCTAAATTGACAGGTTTTTTATAAGTTTTGATTTTTTTTCTTGGTTGCACAAAGAACTTCATTAATTTTGTGGTCCAACATTGGCCTCGTAGCTCAGCTGTATAGAGCACTGGATTTCGGCTCCAGCGGTCGGGGGTTAGAATCCCTCCGGGGTCACAAAGGACGGTTTAAGACTGTCCTTTTTTTATGCAATAAACTTGGATAAAGGAAATATAAACGAGTTGGCAGCCATTTCGGTCTACGCGCTTTAGTAGCTTACCCCAAAGCTGTTCACGTATGGTTTACAACGTGCTTCCGTTGGTCGCAGTGGTAAAACGAAACGTTCACACCTTTAGTCTTTCGCTAGCTGTCGCGCTCCGCCCGGGCTGAAGATTCACAGTTATTAACACTAGCAATTCAAACGAAGATCATTGAATTATCAATCATAGATAAATCAACAAAGTAATGAAAGTCTAAAAATCTTTTGTTAAACGTTCATATCTAACCGGGAAAACAATACCAGATTCTACTTCCTTGATACTTGCTTCTTCCGCATCTTTCAACTCAACAATAACACCTTTTCTTAAACCACCGCTTCGCCATTGAACATTGTCACCTACTTTCCATCCTTTATAATTTCTTTCAGCATCTTTAATACCATAAACATCACCGTGTACAACGTAGTATTTATGACGAACCATATAGATATTTACATTTGTTAAAATTTCTCCACCAGGTGTGTTTTTCAACGTGTAGTTAATTGCATCCTCAAGCGTTTCTGATCTCATTTTTTTGATCTCTTTCTTTACTTCTTTCTTAGAATCCGAGCCAGCATAACTTCTAATCAATTCATAGTCTTGATTGAAATCAATATTACGATTAGACACCAAATTAAGATCACCGATTTTTCTTAGACCAAAACTACAACTTGTTAATAGGGAAATAGAAATAGCGAATAGAAATTTTTTCATGGATAGATGTTTTTATCTTTCTACAAATTTAAACTTTATATGCTTTCCTTTCTTTTTTTTAAGTTTTGTTAACCTGCTATTTATAGAAATGTGACCTGCCTTATGTTCTACTTATCCGACAGTTGTTTTTTTTCTTAGTAAAATCGAGCGTTTTTAGCGGGTTATCTCTTGCATACAACCCTTTAATAATCGTTAATTTGTTTAATTCAAGTGTGAGGTAAAAGATACTTTGGTTACCTTGATCAAAAAAAATGAAAAATTTAGCAATAACAATGATTTGTGGAATGTTGTCATGGACGACTTTTGGACAACAAAAAACCATCCTCACAGGAGAAAATATTCCACCAACCATTCGACAATTTTCTGCTGCCTATTTTAAAAATGAAACCATCCTTAAAGTAGTAAAAGAGCAAGACGGAGATAAAATTGAGTACGAAGTGAAATACAGTAATAGAATTGAGGTAGAATTTGATGGGAATTTTAGATTAAAAGAAGTTGAAGCTAATAAAGGTGTTCCTGAGGCTTTAGTACCTACACTCATTTCGAGTAAAGTTATTGAGCTTTATCCTAAAGCAATTATCAAAGAAATAGATTTTGAAGAAGACGGTAGTTATAAAGTAAAACTAAATAACAAAGTGATTTTATTTTTCAATCCAAATAAAGAATTGATTCAATAAAAAAGGGGCTTTAAAAAAGCCCCTTTTTTATGCAATGCATATTGATTATTTCATTACCGCAATTTTCTTAACTGTTCTACCAGTTGCAGTTTTAACTTCTAAGAAGTAGTATGCTGCTGCGATTTGATTTTTTGTTTCTAGTTCAAATGAAACGAATTGGTTTACTTCGTCACGAACTACTGATGAGATAACTTCACCTTGTAAGTTTAACAATGTAAATGTTACAGGTTCGTTAGCTGCTACATATTCGATAGTAACCGCTTTACCAGCTGAAACTGGGTTAGGGTATACATTCAATTCCATTTCGCTGATTGATAAATCTTGAATTCCTAATTGACCTGTTAAACGAATGTTGTCAATGTAAAGGTTGTTAGAAAAATCAGAAGCTGTGAACTCAATTTTGAACATTGTTCTGCTGTCAGCAGAAGAAGTGCTGAACGTTTTTGTAAACGTTTTCCAATCACTTTCTCTTGGAGAATAAAACTCGTTACCTGCAAATCCACCAGATACAATAGCAGCACCAGTTAGGGTGTTACTTGCTGCAGTTCCTGGAAGTGTTTGCCATGTATTGCCACAGTTTCTAGATACATAAACAGTTATTTTTTCTGTAATGTCAGTAACGTTTGCTGCGTCTGTTGCGTATGCAAAGTCAAAAGAAAAAGACGCATTAGTTGTTGTTCTCAAATCTGATGCAGGTACGATAATTGCATCAACCTGGCCACCTAGCGTTCTGTAGTATGTAGCTTCTGGGCTGAAAGGTAAAGATCCTGGAGGTGTGATTCTGTGGTTAATTAATTGAATTGCACCAGAACCATTTTTTCCTTTATTTGTTGAATAAGAATATTTATTCCCAGTATTGTTTACATCTAAGAAACGTAACTGTTGAAAATTCTCAACAGTGTTCAAGCTGTATTCATAAGGACCTTTATGAATAGAAAAGTCTTGTAAAACAGAGATGTAGTTTGTATATGTTTCTGTTACAGTTCCTGCTGCAGAAGTTACTTTTAATGTAACTGTTTTAGATCCAAAGGAGTTGAAAACAACTTGTGGATTAGCATCTGTTGAAGTTGCAGGAGTTGCATCTTGGAAGGTCCATTCTCTTGAAACAATTGGTGCGTTATAAGACTCATCCTTAAAAGTTACAGAAGTACCAATACAAGGGAATAAGTTGTTTACGCTAATTGCAGGTTTTGGTAAACAAATGTTAGTTGTTAAAAAGATTCCTGTTAATTCATGATTCTCAGCTGTAATCAATTTATTTCTTTGACCATCTGTTCCTATTGCATAATTACGCATTGCTTCGATTTGTTTTTTCGTAAACATTACTGAGCAATAAGAATAATCCATATAGTTTTGGTAGTTCTCTTTAATTGCAGGGTCACAAATCGCAGAGTTTGCTGGTAAAGGACATGTTGTCCATCCTTTTGTAATTGGAGTATCAGGGAAACCATCATCACCACATGCAACACCTGGATTATTGTTACTTCCCCAAACGTGAGGTAATCCTAACCAGTGTCCAATTTCATGTGTCAAGGCACGGGAATTGTGTGCACTTCCTGTCCCGGTGCTCCCGATATAGTTGTGACGAATAACAATTCCATCTATCCAAAAGTTTGAGCCATTAACATCTGTTGGGTAATGAGCATATCCAGCTGTTCCACCTTCCATGTCGCCACAAACCCAAACGTTCATATATTTCGCACGGTCCCATTGTGACAACTTTATGTAAGCATCACCAATGTTTGTCTCATGAGAAACAATACGGTTGATACCGTTTGTACAATTTCCATATGGGTCAATTTGAGCCAAGCGGAATTCAATACGAACATCTCCGTAAATACGTTTAAATTCTTGAATTACATTAGATGTATCACTATTTCTTAAACGGTAATCTCTATTTAGAATATCTACTTGATTACGTACTTGAGCATCTGAAATGTTTTCAATTCCATGTTGATGAACAATATGAAACACAATAGGAATAATATAAACAGTCGTGTCGTCGTTTTTTGTAAAACCGTTTGCCACTAAACGTGAAATATCAGCTTCCAAAGTTGGGTCTTTCTTTACCAATTCTTGGTGATGGTAATCGGTAGAACACCAAGATCCTTGAGCAAAACCAGTACCGGAAACCAAACAAGTGGCTAGTAATGAGTATAATAGTCTCTTCATAATACGATTAATTTGTGTTAAAATTACAAAACTTTCTTGATGAAATCCTAATTTTATATATCCAAGTGGTTTTTTATCTGTAATACCATGTTTTTAGATAAAAGGATTATACAATTTTTTACTTGGATTTTTCTTTTTTCAATCTGTCATTTAAGGTTTTATAATATTAACGGAATGATTAATAAATTTACGCTACTTATAAACTTAATACTTTAATATTAATTCTTTGTTGCTTAGTTATTTAATGGTAGTATTAATTGAGTAAAAGGTTGCTATCTGATAGTTTTAAGACCGTAGTCCTAGTCTTTCAATTTCTTTAAGCTATTATTTATTGCCAATGCCGTATTTTGTGATTATTTTTGGTTCCAATTAATCGTAAAGAGAAAAAAATGACACAAGACGTACTGACTTCCGAAATTCAAGACATTTTAGTAAAACTAGGAATTGAGACTTCAAACAATGGAGCTTCAACGGGTGGACATTGGTTCAATACTCGCGGAGAAGAAATCGTTTCTTATTCTCCTGTTGATGGAAACATCATCGCTAAAGTTAACGCAGCTACTGAAGCTGACTACGAAGCAATCGTATTAAAAGCACAAGAAGCTTTCGAAATTTGGAAAACATGGCCAGCACCTAAAAGAGGTGAGATAGTACGTCAACTTGGTGATAAATTAAGAGAATTTAAAGAGCCTCTAGGGAAATTAGTTTCCTACGAAATGGGGAAATCTTTACAAGAAGGATATGGTGAGGTTCAAGAAATGATCGATATCTGTGATTTCGCAGTTGGATTGTCCCGCCAATTATACGGTTTGACAATGCACTCTGAAAGACCAAATCACAGAATGTATGAGCAATACCATGCTTTAGGTACTGTTGGTATCATTACAGCATTTAACTTCCCAGTAGCTGTTTGGAGCTGGAATACTGCTTTAGCTTGGGTTTGTGGTGATGTTTGTATTTGGAAACCTTCTGAAAAAACACCTATTACTGCATTGGCTTGTCAACAAATCGCGAAAATGGTATTTGATGAGAACGATGTTCCTGAAGGAGTTTCTAACTTAATAATCGGTGATAGAACAATAGGAGAGTTAATCTCTAATGATACTCGTGTTCCTTTAGTTTCTGCAACAGGTTCGACTCGTATGGGGAAAGAAGTAGCTAAAGCAGTTGCTGGACGTTTAGGGAAATCATTATTGGAATTAGGAGGTAACAATGCGATTATTATTGCGCCTTCAGCAGATTTAAAAATGGTTGTTCCAGGTGCAGTATTTGGTGCTGTAGGAACTGCTGGTCAACGTTGTACTACAACACGACGTTTGATCATTCATGAAGATGTATACGAGACTGTGAAAGCAGCAATAGTAAAAGCATACGGACAATTGAAAATCGGAAATCCTTTGGATCAAAATAACCATGTTGGACCACTTATCGATACAGACGCAGTTGCAATGTATACAGATGCTTTGGCTAAAGCGAAAGAACAAGGTGCAACTATCGTTGTAGATGGAGGAGTGCTTTCAGGTGAAGGATTTGAGTCTGGATGTTATGTTAAACCAGCAATCGTTGAAGCTAGAAATGAAATGGCAATTGTTCAACATGAAACTTTCGCACCTATCTTGTACTTAATTAAATACTCAGGTGAAGTTGAAAATGCAATTGCTATCCAAAACGGAGTGCCTCAAGGACTTTCTTCTGCTATTATGACAAACAATTTGAAAGAAGCTGAAAAGTTCCTTTCAGTAGGAGGATCTGACTGTGGTATCGCAAACGTAAACATTGGAACATCTGGTGCTGAAATTGGTGGAGCATTTGGTGGTGAAAAAGAAACAGGTGGTGGACGTGAGTCTGGATCTGATGCTTGGAAAGTATATATGCGTAGACAAACGAATACAATTAACTATTCCGATAGCTTACCTTTAGCACAAGGAATTAAATTTGACTTGTAAAATCATTCTTTATACTAGAAAAAGGGTTGCCAGTTTGGTAACCCTTTTTTAATTCCAATCAATGATCGTTCCTGCTGTGAGTGATTCTTGATAGCTTTTCCGTAAAGCTTCATATTTTAATTTGATGTCAATGTCTCCATTTTCTGCTTTCTTCTTCGTCGCGAACAGGGTTGGTAATGAGCCTACAAATAGTTCTCCATCTAGTATATCTTTCATATGATTTATTCTCGCATGTATAGACATTAAGAAGTATTCGAGTTCTCCTAGTTCGGAAATCTCCATTGGTGTCAATGAATCTGCTTGTACTAATTCTAAATATCTTGGAATAAACTTATAAAGATTTTGTTCAACTAATTGTAAATTTTTCTCTAGGTTCGCTTTAATCACATTCGTATTCATACAATTGTGTTTAGTAATTATTAAGTAATTTTAGAAAAAAAAATACAGAAGACAACTCTAAAAATGTTATATAATCTTAAAATTAATAAATACTAAGTGGCTGGTATCTATATCCATATCCCTTTCTGTAAGCAAAGGTGTACGTATTGTGACTTCCATTTTTCGACAACTTTCGAAAGTTACAGGAGCCGAATGGTAGAGGCCATGGCTACAGAAATACAACGAAAAGGACAAGAATATAAAGTAGGTAATGAAGAAATTAAAACGCTTTATTTCGGAGGAGGAACACCAAGTTTATTACACAAAGAAGAGTTAGCGTTGCTTGTTAATACAGTGAATACTTTTTTTGGTAATACTTATGTTGAATGCACGTTAGAGGCTAATCCAGATGATATTACTTTAGAGAAAGTAAAGGAGTGGAAGCGATTAGGAATTAATCGACTAAGCATCGGATTGCAATCGTTTAAGGAAAATGATCTGAAGTGGATGAATCGAGCGCATAATGTGGAACAGAGTTATTCCTGTGTGGAAATTGCAATTGCAGGAGGTATTGAAAACATCACTGTAGATTTAATGTATGGTTTGCCGGCATTAACTGATGAAGAATGGAAATCACATGTGTATACCGTTTCTCAAATGGGAGTTCAACATGTGTCTGCTTATTGTTTAACCATTGAGGAACGTACAGCAATGGCAAATAAAGTAGCGAAAGAAGAACTAGTGGTGTTAGATGAAGAGCAGCAAGCACGTCAATTTGAAATCTTAATTCAAACGTTGAAGGAACAAGGCTTCAATCAATATGAAATTTCTAATTTTGCGAAAGAGGGTTTTGAATCGAAACACAATTCTGCTTATTGGACAGGTGAACATTATTTTGGAATAGGACCTTCAGCGCATTCTTTTAATGGATCAAATCGCTCTTGGAATCTTGCTAATAACAGTCTTTATATGAAGAATATAGAGGCAAATCAAAAATGGTTCGAAGAGGAAGTGCTTACTTCTATCGATCGTTTTAATGAATTGATTTTAACAGGTTTGAGGATGAGCAATGGTCTTTCAATCGAACGTTTAAATAATATATTACCTTTAGACAATAGTTTTCTTTCTATGTTACAAGCGTTTGAAAAAGAAGGTCTTTTACTAATAGACCATAATTATATTGTATTAACACACAAAGGACGTTTGCAAGCAGATCATATTGCTAGTGAACTATTTAAAGTAAACGATTAAATTTAAGGCATTATGAAAGCAAACACTTTATATTTAGTACTCTTTTTAATGGCGTTTTTTTCCCAATTAGATAATGTTTGGGCACAGAAAAAAGCAATTGATCCCTCAGATTATGCCAGATGGGAATCTTTAAAGTCAACAAAGATTTCTGAAAATGGATCTTATGTTTCTTATGAAGTACAGCCCTTGAAAGGGGATACCTACCTATATGTTTATAACACAATCACAAATGAAACTGATTCTATTTTTAGAGGGAAAGGAGCCATCTTTTCCAAGGATGAAAAGTGGATGATCTATAGAATTGAAACGGGGTATGATACTTTGAGAAAGTTAGAAATAGAAAAAGTAAATAAAAAGAAATGGCCTAAGGATTCACTCGGTATCTACAATCTTGAAACTAAAGTAATTCAAAAAATTCCGGAAATAAAAACCTTCGAATTTGATGATGTGGCAAACGTATTGATTTATTTAACTGAAACAAATGATTCGCTAAAAATAAAAAAAGACGAGACGAAGGAACTAGATTTAAGTGTAACGAAAAACAAAGTCAAAAAAGTTAAGGTAAAGAAGCCTAAAAAGAGTAAGAAAGGTGAGGTAGTTGTTGTTGAAAAGGTAGAAGAGCCAAAGAAAAAGACGTCGGAAGGAAAACGTATGCATATTTATTCTTTGACGGATTCAGTTGTTCAAGTTTTTCATAATGTGGAAGCTGTTGTGACTTTTGAAAAAGCACCTTATTTTGTTTACGTTGAAGAATTAGACAAAGAAAGGAAAGTTAATGTGTATGATTTAAAAGAGCGTAAGAATGATTTACTTGTAGAGTCCTTTTCCAGTGTAGAATCTGTTGTTAAACACCCTTTTTTAGATCAGATTTCTTTTTTAGCAGCAAAAGATACGGGTGAAGTGAAGGTTTTTGAATTGTTTCAATACGAGCCTTTGACCCAAACTTTAAACTGTGTGATCGATTCAACTTTTGCAGGTTTACCAAAAGGAAAAACGGTCGTGAATAAAAAAGAATTGTATTATTCAAAATCAATGAATAACGTATTGTTTTTCTATGTGGATGACATTCCTAAAAAGGTGCCAAAGGACAGTATAACAGATTCAGAGAAAGTTAGATTGGATATTTGGACATATGATGAGCCTGTTTTGAAAACGATGCAATTGGCAAGTCAAAAGCGGGACTTGAAACAAGCAGATCTTTATGGGCTTAACCTTTCTAATAACCAAATATATCTACTTGCGAATGACACGTTGAGTCTTCAATATTCACATGATGAAAATAAGGAATGGGTTCTAGCTAAAAATCGTAATCCTTATAAATTAAGTGAAATGTGGGATTACAATTCTTGGCAAGATGCTTATAAAGTGAATTTAATGACAGGTGAAAAATCTTTAATTAGGAAAAAGATTGGGCAAGTCGAAGAGTTGTCACGAAGAGGAGATAAGTTAGTTTACTTCAATGATTCAAAAAAGCAGTTTTATGCGATAGACCTTCCTACAAATTCAGAAATCTGTATGACTTGTTCAACGCCAAAGCGTGAATGGGATACCGACCCAAACGGGATGCCAATTGAAGCTTCACCAGTTCAGACACTTGGTTTTAATCAAGCAGGAACGTGTTTTTATTTAGCAGATAGGACGGATGTTTTTGAGTATAATTTTGTAACAAATAAATTGAAGAACTTAAGTGATAATAAAGGAGTTGTTGAAAAGAAGGAATTTCGTTTTTTACCCTTGAGTAGCGATTCATCCTTTGTCGATTTGAATCGTATGGCTTTAAGAGCTTTCGATAAAAAGACTAAGGGAAATGAAATTCATTTGTTTATCGATTCTTCTTTTGTTAGGGTGTATGAAGCACCAGCTCAGATTGTTTTTTATAACACCAGTAAAAAAGGGAATGTACAAGTGATGCGTAAAAACACAGTGAGTGAGTATTCCAATCTATGGGTAGCAAATGACAATTCGAATTTTATACAGATTTCAAATGCAAATGCTCATCAATCGGAATATAAGTGGTCTACTGTTGAATTGATAAAATGGAAGTCATATAAAGGATTAGAATTAGAAGGATTAGTTTATAAACCAGATGATTTTGATGCAACAAAATCCTATCCTATGATTGTCTATTATTATGAAACTTATTCGGAGAGTTTGCACAATTATTATGGCGCACGTCCAACGGCTTCAATTGTTTTTCCTACGGAATATGCTTCGAATGATTACATTGTTTTTATTCCAGACATTTATTATACGCCAGGATTCCCTGCTCGTGGGGCCTATGATTGTATCATGAGTGGAACGGATGCTGTATTGAAGCAATATCCAAATATTGATAAGAACAGAATGGGGTTACAAGGGCAAAGTTGGGGAGGTTACCAGACGGCAATGCTTATTACAATGACGGACCGATTTAAAGCGGCGATGGCTGGAGCTCCTGTTTCTAATATGTTTTCCGCTTTTGGTGGGATTCGCTGGGGAACAGGAATGAGTCGAATGGGGCAATATGAAAAGGGACAGTCAAGAATTGGTAAAACGATTTGGGAAGCACCGCAATTGTATACAGAGAATTCTCCTTTGTTTCATTTGCCAAAAGTAAAGACTCCTTTATTGATTATGGCAAATGATAAAGATGGAGCTGTTCCATGGTATCAAGGAATTGAATTATTTATGGGGATGCGACGTTTACAAAAGCCAGCTTGGTTATTGAATTATAATGGTGATGATCACAATTTAATGCAAACCGCTAATCGTTATGATTTAAGTTTGCGAATGATGCAATTTTTTAATTATTATTTACAAAATAAACCAGAGCCAAGGTGGATGAAGGATGGGATTCCTGCAACATTGAAGGATAAAGAGATGAGGTATGAATTGCTTGAGGATTAGTTGGCTCGTAGTAGTAATAGGGATAGTTTATTTGAGCCTTAAACCTGCCCATCAGCAAAACTTAGTGGAGGTAAACGACAAAGTAGGTCACTTCATTGCTTATTTTGTTCTTTTCATTTTGTCTCAGTTGACTTTCCCAAACTGGAGATGGAAGAAAACGGCTTTGTTTAGCTTTTTACTTAGTTGTGTTTTGGAAGCGTTACAAAGTTTCGTTCCTGGACGGGAAGTTTCTGTTTATGATGTTTTGGCCAATGCTGGTGGTGTATTAATAGGGGTGTTATTTTACTTCCTTTTCCACAAACAAATACTAAAACTTCTTCAATTTTTTAGAATAAAAGCGTAATGAGAAGATTAGAAAATTATATAAATGGTGTTTTAAAAGCGCCCATTGATCAAGTGTATTTAGATGTTTATGACCCTTCGGTTGGTGAGGTATATGCGCAACTGCCTAATTCTAGTATAGCAGATGTGGATGAAGCTGTTTTGGCTGCAAAAGAAGCTTTCCCAATGTGGTCTTCTCTTTCTAATGAAATACGAGCAGACTATTTACGGAAGATGGCCGCAGGTATAGAACGTCGATTTGACGCATTTGTAGCTGCTGAGTCGCAAGATAATGGTAAACCACTCGCACTTGCAGAGCACGTTGATATTCCAAGGGCGATGAGCAATCTTCGTTTTTTCGCTTCAGCAGTAGAACAATTTTCGAGTGAATCTCATGATATGGTTGGCGTAGGTGTGAATTATACTTTGCGTAAGCCAATAGGAATTGTGGGATGTATTTCTCCATGGAATTTACCTCTGTATCTTTTCACTTGGAAGATTGCGCCTGCATTGGCAATGGGGAATTGTGTGATTGCCAAGCCTTCTGAGATTACTCCACTTACGGCTTTTTTACTGGCTGAGGTATGTATTGAAATCGGTTTGCCAAAGGGAGTTTTTCAAATTCTTCATGGTTCGGGAGCTACGGTAGGTAGTGCGATTGTTTCTCATCCGGAAATAAAAGCAATCTCATTTACTGGTGGTACTGAAACTGGAAAGCAAATTGCGCGTGTGGCAGCACCAATGTTTAAAAAGTTGAGTTTGGAATTGGGTGGTAAAAACCCAGCGTTGGTTTTTGCGGATTGTGATTTTGAGAATACGGTTAAAGGTTTAGTTCGTGCTTCGTTTGCGAATCAAGGACAGATCTGTTTGTGTCCTTCCCGCATTTTGATTCATGTTTCTATTTATGAGGCGTTCAAGTTAGCATTTATGAAACGTGTGCAACAATTAATTGTTGGGTTACCAACTGATAAAGTGAATATGGGCGCATTGGTTTCTTTAGCTCATTTGGAAAAGGTAGATGGTTTTGTTCACCAGGCTTTACAAGATGGTGGAAAATTGCTGACTGGAGGAGAACGCTTGTCTATTACGCCAAATGGATATTATTATGCTCCGACTGTTTTAGAAGGATTGAGTAATACGGCTACGATCAATCAGCAAGAAGTTTTTGGACCTGTAGTGACTTTGCAAGTTTTTGATAGCCAAGAGGAGGCGATTGCTCTAGCTAACGATTCTCTTTATGGATTGAGTGCTACTGTTTGGACAAAGGATTTGAATACGGCTCATCAAGTGGCAGATCAGCTGGAAACGGGGATTGTTTGGATCAATGATTGGTTGGTAAGGGATTTACGTACGCCATTTGGAGGAGTGAAACAATCTGGTGTGGGACGAGAAGGTGGCTGGGAGGCTTTGCGTTTTTTCAGTGAGGCTAAGAATGTTTTTATTCCTTTGAAATAAATCATTTGTTTGAACCTTTCACAATGTGTTAAAAACCGATTTTCGGCTAGGGCGGAACGCGGCAGCTGGCGGAACGGATAAAAGAGTGAATTACTGATTTGCTATTGCGACTTGAGGAAGCACATGGCAAGCAGATAATGAACCTTTTTTCAGGACGCCACTATAGCGAGTAGACCGTTAAAGCCGCCAAGATATTAAGATAGTTTTTCTAATTAGGAGAAATAAAAAACGGGAAGCATTTTTGGTGACTTCCCGTTTTTTTATGGTTTAAAACTCGATTATTTTTGAGTTAATTCTCTTGTAAATGCTGGGATTCCTGTAATGTCAGCTCCTGTAATTAACAAGTGAATGTCGTGTGTTCCCTCGTAAGTAACAACAGACTCCAAGTTTGCCATGTGACGCATGATGGAGTATTCGCTTGTAATTCCCATTCCACCGTGGATTTGGCGTGCTTCTCGAGCGATGTTCAATGCGATTTCACAGCTGTTACGTTTTGCCATAGAGATTTGTGCAGATGTTGCTTTACCAGCATCGCGCAATTGTCCTAGACGGAAAACGAGTAATTGACCTTTTGTGATTTCGGTAATCATTTCAGCCAATTTCTTTTGGATTAATTGGAATCCTCCGATTGGGTTTCCGAATTGGCTACGCTCTTGTGAGTAGCGTAAAGCTTGGTCGTAGCAATCCATTGCAGCACCTAAGGCACCCCATGCGATTCCGAAACGAGCTGAATCCAAACAGCTAAGAGGTGCACCTAAACCTGTACGTCCAGGTAGGATGTTTTCTTTTGGAACTTTTACGTTGTCAAATACTAACTCACCGGTTGCAGATGCGCGTAATGACAATTTTCCGTGTGTTTCTGGAGTTGTGAAGCCTTCCATTCCGCGTTCAACGATTAGTCCGTGAATACGACCTTCTTCGTTTTTAGCCCAAACTACAGCGATATCCGCAAAAGGTGCGTTAGATATCCACATTTTTGCTCCATTAAGGATTACGTGGTCTCCTGCATCTTTGAAGTTTGTAATCATTCCACTAGGGTTTGATCCGTGGTCTGGTTCAGTTAAACCGAAACATCCCATAAACTCACCTGTTGCTAGTTTAGGTAAGTATTTCATTTTTTGCTCTTCTGTTCCGTATTTCCAAATTGGGTACATTACCAATGAAGATTGTACAGATGCAGTAGAACGCAATCCAGAGTCGCAACGCTCTAATTCTTGCATGATTAAACCGTAAGAAATTTGGTCTAATCCTGGTCCTCCATATTGTTCTGGAATGTAGGGACCAAAGGCACCAATTTCACCTAATCCTTTTAAAAGGTGTTTAGGGAAAGTCGCTTTTTCGTAGTGCTCATCAATGATTGGAGACACTTCTTTTTTCACCCATGCTCTAGCAGCATCACGAACTAGTTTTTGTTCGTCTGTTAACAAATCATCAAGATTGTAATAATCAGGGTGTACATATAAATCTGTTCTCATGATATTTTCGATAGTTTGTGAGACAAAAATAATATAATTTTGCAGTAGCAACGAATTTTGGGCACAGCTCTTTTTTTCAATTATGATTTTATCTCTATTTACCCTTCAAACTTCCTTAGAAGTTCCCTTCAAGCTTGCGCTTACAGAATCGAGTGATGCCTGGATGGTTGGTTTAGGATTGTTTGTTTCTTTTTTGTTGATTGCTTATGCGCAACGTATGGAGCCGACGATTCTTAAAGGTACTGGGTTAACTTTCTTTAGTGCTTCAACCCGAGATGATTTAGAGGAACACGAAGTGAGCATGGGGTCATATGGATATTTGTTTTTGTCGTTGTCTTTTTTGTTTTCATTTGGAGTTTGTTTATATGAGTGGTTGGATTATTCTAAGGTAATTCAATTGGGTGGTTTAGAGATTGCTTTTTCTGATTATGCTTCTTGGCAAGTTTTGTTATTTGGTGTTTGTGGAGCTTTTGCTTTTATGGTTTATCCTTTTTTAGGACTTTTTTTTGGAGAATGGATTACTGGTGAGCATTCTGTTTTTGCAGTTGCGAGGCAACAAACCTGGATTTCTTTCCAGTTTTTTTTCCTTTTAACCTTCGTGATTGCAGCTATCTGGATGCTTAACCCTGTGTTTTCACCTGTCTTGTTAAGTTTTCTTCCTTGGTTTTTTGCTTTCTTGTTTTTTGTGCGATTGTTTAAATGTTTTTGGATGGCAAACGTTAATGGTGCTTCTTGGTATTATATAATTTTGTATTTTTGCACCCTTGAAATCCTTCCTATTCTGTTTTTAATTAAATGGTTTGTATAGAAGGATAGATTGTTGAACATTAAAACATTTCAAAGTGGCAATCAAGACGATTCTTGTTTCTCAACCAAAACCAGAAGGAGATAAGTCTCCTTATTATGATTTAGAAGAGAAATACAATTTAAAGATTGATTTTCGTCCGTTCATTCATGTTGAAGGCTTGGATGTACAGGATTTCCGTGCGCAAAAAGTTAATTTCTCGGACTTTTCGGCTGTGATATTTACATCTAAATATGGTGTAGACCATTTCTTTAGAATGGCAAAAGAAACTCGATTTGATGTTCCAGATACATTAAAATATTTCTGTATCACTGAGGCCATCGCTTATTACTTGCAAAAATACGTTACGTACCGTAAACGTAAAATTTTCTTTGGTAAGCAAACCATTACGGATCTTGTTGAAGTGATGAAAAAGCATAAGGGGGAAAAGTATGTATTACCATGTACAGATATCCTAAATGACAAAATCCCTGAAGTTTTAGAAACGCATAAAGTGGATTTTGCTAAAGCGGTTTTATATCGTACCGTTGCTTCTGACTTGTCTGATTTGGAAGACGTATACTACGATATGCTCGTTTTCTTTAGTCCAGGAGGGATAGAATCTTTGTTTAAGAATTTTCCTGATTTTAAACAAAATAAAACGCTAATTGCTGCATTTGGTCCAACAACAGCTCAGGCAGTTTTGAAGAATGATTTAAGATTAGATGTTCATGCTCCTCAACCTAACGCCCCATCAATGACGGCGGCAATTGAGATGTATATAAAAGAACATAATAAAAAATAATTCACTTTCTTAAAGTGTGAAAGGAGCCTAGAATCAGGCTCCTTTTTTTTGTTTTATATTAAATTAGCTTTTCAATAATGAGGTGTTTATTGGATGAGTTTGTAAACTTAATTCCCTTATTGTCATTCAAAATACTCTAGTAAATCGGTTTTTTTAACAACCTGTAGTTGTCCAAAGTTGACAGTTAGATTGTATTGTTATTTTTTTAAGGATATGTGAATAGTGTAATAATAAATTTTAACTTAGATTAACTTTATATTACGTACTTTATGAAAAAATTATTACTTTCTCTATCCTTATTCGTAGGATTAAGTGCAAATGCACAGCTACCTACAGGGAGTTATGCTACTGACTTCACTGTAACAGCAATGCAGACTTGGTTGAACACATCTGGCATGAATAATAATGGTGTTTATAAATTATCTGATTATTTAGATAATGGATATACTGTTATTCTAGATGTATCAGCAACATGGTGCGGACCTTGTTGGAATTACCACAAAACACACGTACTAGATCAATTGTACAGAGAGCATGGGCCAGCTGGACAACCAGGTGTAAATGCCAATACAACAGATAAAGTAATGGTTTTCTGGATCGATGCCGATGCAAATACTTCAGATGCGACAGTATTAGACGGTAATGGTGCAATCGGAAACTGGTTAAATACAGATGCAACTCCAGGTGTTATGCCTGCCAATGGAACAACTGGTAACGTGATGTTCCCAATGGCGAATCCAGCAGCAACAATAGCAAATCAAATTAGCGATGCTTATGAAATAGCTTATTTCCCAACTGTATACAAAATCTGTCCAAACAGAAGAGTTGAAGAGGTTGGACAAGTAAACTATGCTAATCTTGTAGCTAGCATAGGTGGATGCGCATTGTTTCCTGTTTCAAGTGATGTAGATGTTGCACTAACGAGTATTCTTAGTGATGATTTAACTTGTTCTTCGGAACCTTATACGCCTATTGCGAAGGTTTTTAATGCGTCTTCAGCGCCGGTTTCAAATGTTACTGTAAACTTTAAACAAGGAGGAGTAACCCTTTCTACGATTGTACACGCAGGACCAATTCCAGCTTTTTCAGGGGTTGAAATAACAGGGCCAGTGATTAATAATGTCGTTCCTGGTGTGTTAACAGCTGAAGCAATAGTTGCTGGTGATGTAAATTCAGCTAACAATACAAGTACGATTACAATCAAAGCTCCAGTTGAAAACACAACAAAAAAAGCAGTTGTGAAAATTACAACAGATAATTACGGAGCAGAAACTGGATGGTACTTTAGAAACTTAGCCACTGCAACAAACCTTCACTTGGCAAATTTTGGAACATATTCAAATGGAGCAACAAGAGTTATGCCTCCTGTTGAATTAACACTTGAACAAAATACTTGTTATGAGTTTTATATTGCTGACAGAGGTGGAGATGGAATCTGTTGTAACTACGGACAAGGATCATTCTCTATCGAAGATGGAAACGGACGCGTAATCGTACCTTTCGAGCGTTTCGGAGTTTCTTTCGCAGTACGTATTAGCACAACAGCAAATGCTGAAATTGAGTCGATTACAAAAGAATCGTTGGCTGTTTTCCCTAATCCAGCAACAGATTTTATTAACGTAATGTTTGATGCAGCAGGTCAAGATTTCTCACTTGAATTAGTGGATCTTCAAGGCCGCGTAATGTATTCTGGAAACGTTTTAGCAACTGATGGACAACAAAAAACATCTATTCCTACAGCGGGAATGGCGGCAGGAACGTACATCGTTAAATTGTCAAACGCAAACGGATTGGTTACCAAAAAAGTAGCGATTCAATAATCATACACAAAAGAACATGAAAGCCCTTAGGAAACTTAGGGCTTTTTTTATTTTTTTAAATAGGCAGCCATTTCGGTCTACACGTTATAGTAAAAGCAAGGAAAAAGCGTTCACTAGCTGCTTGCCACGTGCTTCCTTTGGTCGCAGTGCCAAACTAGCGTTCACACCCTTTTCCTTACCTTTAGCTATCCGCTCCGCCCGGGCTGAAGATCAGGCTTCTATCAGTGATATGAGTCTAATTTTTATGATTAAGCTCCGATACACTTGACATAAAATATCCCTTTGACACATAAACCAAGCTTAGGGTTATCAACAATACAACCTATAATAAAAACTATATTCCATACATGGAAATTGTAAGGGGTTATTTCTTATCTTTACCCGCTTATTTTAATCGAATAGATATGACGAAAATCAAGAAACAAGATGCTCTAGACTACCACGCAATGGGTAGACCTGGAAAAATCGAAGTAGTTCCAACAAAACCCTATTCGTCTCAACGTGATTTATCACTCGCTTATTCACCTGGTGTGGCTGAGCCTTGTTTGAAAATTGCTGATCAGATTGAGGATGTTTACAAATATACAGCTAAAGGAAATTTAGTAGCTGTAATTTCAAACGGTACTGCCGTATTGGGATTGGGTGACATCGGCGCTGAGGCATCTAAACCAGTAATGGAAGGTAAAGGATTATTATTTAAAATCTTCTCTGATATTGACGTGTTCGATATTGAAGTCGATGCGAAAGATCCTGAGAAGTTTATTGAAACAGTAAAGGCAATCGCTCCAACATTCGGAGGAATCAACCTAGAAGATATTAAAGCTCCAGAAGCATTTGAAATTGAAGAAAGATTAAAAGCAGAACTAGACATTCCTGTAATGCACGACGACCAACACGGAACAGCTATCATTTCCGCTGCAGCCTTGTTAAATGCCTTAGAGATTACTGAAAGAAAAATCGAAGATGCTAAAATCGTAGTGTCAGGAGCTGGTGCATCCGCTTTATCTTGTGCTAAATTGTACACTTCACTTGGAGCAAAATTAGAAAACATCTTCATGTATGATTCTAAAGGATTGATCCATGAAGGAAGAACAGACCTTGATAAATACAAAAAAGGATTCGCGGTTCACAATAAAGAGGTTGCTTTTGAAGATGCCTTTAAAGGAGCAGATGTTTTCCTCGGCCTTTCAAGAGCAGGATTAGTGTCCCCAGAAATGATTCTTGCAATGGCAAACGATCCTATCGTTTTTGCACTCGCAAACCCAGAACCTGAGATTTCTTACGAAGTAGCTACTTCAACACGTAAAGACATCATCATGGCAACAGGGCGTTCTGACCATCCTAACCAAGTAAATAACGTTCTAGGATTTCCATTCATTTTCCGTGGAGCCCTAGACGTAAGAGCAACAACAATCAACGAAGCTATGAAATTAGCTGCCGTTCATGCAATTGCTTCCTTGGCCAAAGAAAATATTCCAGAAGAAGTAGTCGAAGCTTATGGTGAAAAAAGCATCTCTTTCGGTAGAGATTCAATTATACCTAAACCTTTAGATCCACGATTGATTTACTACGTTGCTCCGGCAGTAGCAAAAGCAGCAATGGAATCTGGAGTAGCACGTCAACCAATCACAGATTGGGATGCCTACGAAATGGAATTGAAAAGCCGACTTGGATTAGACAATAAATTAATCCGTATCCTTTCTGAAAAAGCAAAAAGAAATCCTAAAAAGGTAGTTTTCGCAGAAGGAGATAATATTAAAATTCTTAAAGCGGCACAAACAGCATACGATGAAGGAATTGCTCTGCCAATTTTATTAGGTAACAAAAACGTAATCGAAGGATTAATTGAAGAATACAGTATCGATTTTGGTGACGATGTACAAATTGTAGACCCTAAATCAGATGAACAATTGAGCAGAAGAACAGAGTACGGCGACAAATTCTTCGTTAAACGTCAACGTAAAGGTATTACACCTTATGACGCTTTGCAATTAATGAGAGATCGTAACTACTTCGGAGCTATGATGGTAGATTGTGGTGACGCAGACGCAATGATCTCAGGATTGACACGTAGCTACAGATCAGTTGTTAAACCAGCTTTACAAGTTGTAGGGCCAAAAGAAGATGTGAAAACAGTGGCAGGAATGTATATTCTTAACACGAAAAGAGGACCAATGTTTTTGGCAGATACAACGGTAAACATCAACCCAACAGCAGAAGAAATCGCTGAGATAACAGCTAATGTCGCGGAAACAATGAAAGCGTTTAGTGTAACACCTAAAATAGCTCTTCTTTCCTATTCTAACTTTGGATCATCAACAGGTGAAGATCCGGAGAAGATGAGCAAAGCAACACAAATCTTGCACAGCAAATACCCTGAGTTAATTGTTGATGGAGATATCCAAGCTAACTTCGCTGTGAACAAAGAGTTGATGATGGAACAATTTAATTTCTCAAAGTTGGCAAATCGTTCGGTTAATACCTTAATTTTCCCGAACTTGTCAGCCGGAAACATCGCTTACAAATTATTGCAACAATTTACAGAAGGAGATGCTATCGGACCAATCCTTATTGGAATGAAGAAACCAATCCATGTTTTGCAAATGGGAGCTACCGTGCGTGAAATAATTAATATGGTAAAAGTTGCAGTGGTTGACGCTGGAAGTAAATAAAAAATGATAACACATCTCAACGGAAAGTTAATAGAGAAAAACCCTACTAATGTGATTATTGAATGCAATGGAGTCGGTTACAATGTACTGACTTCTTTGCATTCTTTTTCGCAAATGGGAAATGAAGAATCGATTAGACTCTTCACACGATTTATTGTGCGTGAAGATGCGCAACTACTTTATGGATTCGTGACGAACATCGAACGAAAAGTATTTGATTTACTGATTAGTGTTTCAGGTATTGGACCAAATACAGCAATGATCATGTTGTCATCACTTTCTCCTGAAGAAGTAGCGGCCGCTATTCTAACTGATGATGTGAAAACAATACAATCTGTAAAAGGAATTGGGATAAAAACCGCTCAAAGGGTAATAATTGATTTAAAAGATAAAATTGTTAAACTTGAAATGGGCGTAGAAAATATTGTCCCGCAAAACAATACAATGCGTTTTGATGCGTTAAATGCTCTAATTTCACTTGGTTTTGATAAAAAAGCTGCCGAAAAAGCAGTCGATAAAATTGCTAAACCAGAGGATTCTGTGGAGAAAATTATTAAAGAAGCATTGAGAATACTGTAGTGTTACAAAACGATATACATCATCTACTTATGGAAAAAATCCGTCAACTCTTTACGGTGTTCCTTCTGTTTACCACAAATTCTGTTCTATTAGCACAGAACGGTGGTTTGGTTTTTCCTATAAACCCAACTTACGACCCAACACAAACACGGAAAAAAAGCTTTGACCTTGGAGATCCTTCTAATGTCACTCCCACTATTGTTTATGATCCCGTCTCAGGGAATTATGTGTTCTCAGAGAAAATTGGGAACTCCGAAATGAACTATAGAAATCCATCCATGATGACCTTGGATGAATACCTAGAGTACGAAAGACAAAAAGCGCAACAAGATAATTGGAAATCAAAAATTGATCAGCAAACAGCTGGTAATCAACCTTTCGAGTTGCCAATAAAAATTCCAGGAAAAGGATTTAAAAATATCTTCGGATCAGATCAAATCACAATTAAACCACAAGGAACTGTAGAGCTATCTCTTGGGGTAAACTCTTCTAGATACGACAATCCACTTTTGCCCGTAAAGCAAAGGAAAATGACGCGTTTTGATTTTAACCAAAACATTCAAATGAATGTTACTGGACAAATTGGTACACGTTTAAAATTAGGCATGAGCTACAATACACAAGCTCAATTTGATTTTGATAACGTTACAAAATTAGAATACAACGGGGATGAAGATCAAATCATTCAGAGTATTGCATTAGGAAACGTTTCTTTGAATTTACCAACAACACTTATCCCTTCCTCAAAAACACTTTTTGGAGCAACTACGAAATTACGTTTTGGAAAAACTACTGTTGACCTCATTGCTGCCTCGGCGAAAGGGCAAAGGAAGGAAATCACTGTTCAAGGAGGGTCACAAGTACAACATTTTGAGTTAAATGCTGATGCTTACGAAGCTAATAGACACTACTTCTTAAACCTTTACCATCAACAACATTATGATGAAGCATTAGAGCAGTTACCTAACGTGAATTCAGGAGTAATGATTACACGTATTGAAGTGTGGTTAACAAACCGAACAAATACAACTGAAAACACTAGAAATATTATCGCTTTCTCTGATTTAGGGGAAGGAAAGTCAGTAAACGCTGAAGGTAATCCTCAACCTTTTACTGAAGGAGACCTACCTACAAACGAAGCCAATAGTTTATATAATTGGGCAGCAGGTAATCCAGGGGTTCGTTCTTTCTCAGGTGCAGTTGCAGCTTTGTCATTACAAGGGGCCGCACCAGGACCATTCACACAAGCCCTTCACTATGAAAAAGTGGAAAGTGCAAAGAAATTGACTGACGCAGAATACACCGTTAACACACAATTGGGATACATCTCATTGAATAACTCATTGAACAACGATGAAGTGTTAGCTGTTGCATATGAGTATACATATAGAGGACAGACATATAAAGTAGGTGAGTTGTCAACCGATGGAATTGAAGGCTCTGATGCCTTGATCTTGAAGTTGATTAAACCTACAATGATGAATCCCGCAAACAAGATCTGGGATTTGATGATGAAAAACGTTTATTCTATTGGCGCATACCAAGTTGATCCTGTTGGGTTTAGAATGGATATCCTTTATAATAATCCTGAAAATTCTCTCTTTATTCCTTTTATTCCTCAACCAGCTGTGGAAGATAAGCAAATAGTTACGCTTATTGGAATGGATAAATTGAATGCGATGGGACAACCGTTCTCTGATGGAGTAATGGATTTTGTTCCAATGAATCCAAATGGAAATAGATTTGAAACGAGTGGGACCATCAACCCTAGAAATGGTAGAGTGTATTTTTCTACAGTTGAACCTTTTGGTAAAACATTGAAAAATAGATTGATGGCGGAAAATGTCCCCGCAATTACCGCAGATCGAATCGCCTTCTTAGAGTTATACGATTCAACAAAAACGGCAGCACAGCAAATACCATCAAAAAACAGATTCAAATTCAAAGGAGAATTCAAATCATCGGTTACAGGAGATATTCCATTGAATGCACTTAACGTTCCTGAAGGAGCTGTAAAAGTAACAGCAGGTGGAGTCCAACTACAAGAAGGGGTAGATTATTCTGTTGATTACAACTTAGGACGAGTTCGAATATTGAACGAAGGACTCTTAGCATCTAATCAACAAATTAAAGTGGCTGTCGAAAGTAATTCGGCTTTTGGATTCCAATCTAAATCCCTAATAGGATCAAGGATTTCTTACCGTTTTAATAAAGATTTTAATATCGGTGCTACATGGATGCGTATGATGGAACGTCCAACAACTCAAAAAATTGACATTGGAAGTGAACCATACAAAAACAATATTATCGGTTTCGACGTTCAATATAAAACAGAATTACCATTCTTAACTAAATTGATCGACTGGTTGCCTGTAATTTCTACGAAGGAAAAATCGTATTTGAATTTTACTGGGGAATTTGCTCACTTAATACCAGGGCAACCAAAAGCAATTAGTGCCGCTGGTATTTCTTATGTTGATGATTTTGAAGGCTCACAGAGTACAATTGATTTATCAAGTCTAAACGCATGGTATTTAGCATCTGTTCCTACAGGACAGCCTACACTTTTCCCTGAAGCAACAGCTCAGGGCTTAATAAAAACAAGTAATCGTGCTAAAACTGTGTGGTATAGAATTGATAACCTTTTCTATAGACAATTAGCTAATACACCCAAACACATTTTGGACGATCCAACAGTAAATTCGGATTCTAGAACTAGAAATGTAGTGTATAAAGACTTATTCCCTTTACAAGAGAATCAATATGGTCAAATACCAAACTTGCAAATTTTTGAGTTAGCATATTATCCAAAAGAACGTGGAATGTACAATTATGATATGTCCCCGTACATAGATGCTGATGGACATTTCACAAATCCTCAAGATCGTTGGGGAGGGATTATGCGTGCAATGACAACGACGGATTTCGAGTTAGCAAATATTGAATATGTACAGTTCTGGGTTTTAGATCCTTTTAATAAAGATGCCGAAGACCAATATCCAGATTCACAGATGTCTGGTGGAGATTTGTACTTAAATCTTGGGAATATCTCTGAAGATATCTTACCAGATGGTAGAAAATCATTTGAAAGCGGACTTTCTCCAACAGGAACCCCAACGATTAATGAAACGGATACAACGTTATGGGCACAAGTGCCGAATAAACAGTTGGTAGTAAATACTTTTCCAACCGATTCCTCTGTAAGACGACACCAAGATGTTGGTTTAGATGGTTTTAATAACGAACAAGAAAGACAACATTTTCAAGATTATGTAAACTGGATTCAAGCAAATGGTACCCTTTCGGATGACGCAAAAGCAAGAATGATTGCAGATCCATCATCTGATGATTACAACTATTATTTAGATGACCGTTACGATGAAGTGAAACTGGGGGTCTTACACCGATACAAGAAATACAATGGTATGGAAGGAAACTCACCAACACCTGAAATGTCGGCAAATTTAAATGTAGGTAAATATCCAACTGCAGGACCAAGATTGGAACCAGATAGAGAAGATATTAATCAAGACAACAATTTACAAGAATCAGAAAATTATTTTCAATACAAAATCTCGCTCCGTAAACAAGATTTACAAGTAGGACAAAACTATATTACAAATAAACAGACTTACACAAAAGGAGATAACACGAAGGAGGATTGGTATCAGTTCAAAATTCCTGTGCGTGACTTTGAACGAGCAATCAATGGTATTTCAGATTTTCGTTCGATTCGTTTTATGCGAATGTTCATGAAAGGTTTCGATGAAGAAGTATTGTTGCGCTTTGCCAAACTAGAGCTGGTTCGTGGTGAATGGAGAAAATTCACGCAAGATTTGACGCAACCTGGTGAGGGGGTAATTACCGATCCAAATGCAACCTCTTTTGATATTAGTGCAGTTAATATTAATGAGAACTCCGACAGACAACCTATTCCTTACGTTCTCCCTCCTGGAATTCAACGTGAAATAGACCCTTCTCAGCAAATCACTCGTCAAATGAATGAACAATCTTTGTCGTTAGAAGTGTGTAATCTTAAAGATGGTGATGCGCGTGCAGCATATAAAAATGTAAACTTTGATGTTCGAAACTACAAGAAATTAAAGATGTTCGTTCATGGGGAATCAATGGTAGGGAAAATTCCATTGAAAGATGATGATTTATCTGTATTCGTTCGTTTTGGAACTGATTTTACAGAGAATTATTACGAATATGAACTCCCATTATTAATCACACCTTTCCAGACAACTTTGGATACTGATATTTGGCCAGAAGGAAATAATGTGGAAATCGTTTTTGAAGATTTAATTAATTTGAAAAAACGAAGAAACAATCTGATCGAATCAGGGAATAATACGATTTCCTTAAATTTAGAGTTTTCGGAAATGGATCCGAAAGATGCCAGAAGACGACTCAAAATTAAAGGGTCACCAAACTTGAATGGTTTGAAATCTATCATGATTGGTATTCGTAACCCTAAAAAAGAATCTAATCCTAATTTAGATGATGGTTCTGCTCATTGTGGAATCGTTTGGGTAAATGAATTAAGGTTAACGGATTTCATTGACGAAGGAGGATCTGCTGCAATTGCTCAATTGCAAATTCAAGGTGCAGACTTCTTTAACTTGGCAGCTTCAGGATCTTATTATGGTTATAATTGGGGGAATGTTGATAGCCGTGTTCAAGAGCGTCAGCGAGAAGAAAGAATCAATTTCAACTTGAATACCAATTGGCAATTAGGTCAATTTTTTGGAAAACGTTTCGGACTGAGTTTACCTTTATTCTTCGGATATACAGTAGGTGTAATTAATCCTGAATTTGATCCATATAATCCAGATATTCAATTACGAGATTATGATCGTGAAGAGAAACGGCGAAGACAAAGGGAAGGACAAACATTCCAAGAACGTAAATCAATAAACTTTACAAATGTTAGGAAGCAGCTAGCAGCAGGTGCAACACCTCATTTTTGGAGGTTAGCTAACTGGTCAGCTTCATTCGCTTTCTCTGAAGATTTAAGTAGAGATTTTAATATTAATTATGATCTTACAAAAGTGTGGTCTGGTAACTTAAATTATAATTATACTTTCCAAAATAAACCTTGGGAACCGTTTAAGAATGTGTTTAAAAATAACGAAAAAGCACATAAATCTAAATGGACGGCTTTCATAAGAGACTTTAATATTGGGTATTTGCCTAAGAACATCAGCTTCACAAACGATCTTCTACGTTCTTACAATGAAAGACAAGTGAAAAATCAAATCGTTCCAAACTACGAGTTCGCTCCAGTTTATGTTAAGCGTTTTACATGGAACAGGGGGTATAATGTAGCATGGGATTTCACGAAGAGTTTGAAAGGTACTTTCAACGCTAACAATCGCTCATTCTTTGAAGAAGCGGATGGACAAGTGGATAGAAGAAAGAACCCTGAGCTATATAAAGAATTTAAGGATTCAGTTTGGCATCAAATGCGAACATTTGGTAAAACAATGGATTACCAACACTCCTATACTTTAACATATGCATTACCATTCAGTAAAATACCGGCATTAGACTGGGTGACTGCTAACGTATCTTATGGTGGTAGTTTTAACTGGCAAAGGGCGCCATTATCTCAACCGGAATATGGAAACATTGTACAGAACAATAGAAATATAAACGGGCAAACACAGTTGAATTTTGTAAGTCTTTACAATAAATCGCCTTTCTTTAAAAAGGTACTTGCTCAAGGGTCTGGTTTAAAGGGTGGATTAGCGCCTGCTCGTACAACTGCAAAAGGGGCTGTGGGTAATACTCCAACTCCTGCTGCGCCACCAAAAAAAGGACCTACTATCGAACAGCGTTTTCCTAAACCAACACCTCCAAAACCGGAAGACGAAATGACCGATAAGGAGAAAAAGAAATGGGAAAAAGAAATTAAAAAATGGGAGAAAAAGGTAGAACGTGCTAAGAAACAAGAAGGCAAAGTTCATCCTGTTGCCGGATTTGGTGCTAGATTATTAATGTCTGTTCGAAATGTTTCAGGAACTTATTCTCAAAACGATGGTACCATCCTTCCGGGATACAATCAATCTACTTCAATTTTAGGATTTAACCCTGGGTTTAATGGAGAATTGGGCGGATTCTTATTTGGTAAGCAACGCTTTAATGTAGCTGGTAAAGAAACTGGTTATAATTTCGCTGAGATTGCTGCCCGTAATGGCTGGTTGGTTCGAAATGAAGATATGAATCGTCAATATTCAAGAACGCACACAGAGAACATTATGTTGCGTGCAGGAATTGAACCGATTAAGGATGTTGTAATAGAATTGACGATGAACCGTCAGTATTCAAAGAACAGCACCGAATTCTTTAGGTGGAATAATTCGACTCAGTCATTCGAAGGACAAAGTGCAGTTGACATGGTGAATCTTACCTATACGAATGTTTCTATCGGATCTGCTTTTGCTTCTTTAGATAAACGTACGTTTAGTAATTCAACTTTCACGAATTTATTAAATAATCGTCTTGAAGTGTCGAAGGTATTAGGAGGTAGAAATGCGAACTCTTCTCAATTCGGTGATGGATATTTTAGTGGTTATAACGGAAGTCAACAAGATGTATTAATTGGAGCATTCTTGAGCTCTTATACGGATCGTAATGTAACAGATAAGGGAATTAATCCGTTGCGTAATATGCCTTTACCAAACTGGTCAATTAACTATAATGGATTGACAAAGTTTGAATTCATGAAGAAGTATGTCCGTCAGTTTGTTATTAAACATGCCTATTCATCTACAATTTCTGTAACAGGAATGCAAACAAATATGAATGCTACTTTTGATACGGATGGAAATGCAACAGCACGTGATATGAATAACAACTTCGTCTCCGAATACCAAGTGCAAAATGTAACTATTTCTGAAAGATTTAGTCCTCTTATCGGGTTCGACGCTACTTGGACTGTTAAAGGACAAGGTTTGATTACTAAATTTGAGATTTCTAAAGATAGAAGTGCAACGCTCTCTTTGAATAATAATCAGGTAACTGAAATATCGGGTACGACCTATACAGTTGGTGCCGGGTACCGATTTAAAAATGTTCGTTTACCAATTAAGAATTTAAAACCAAGTGATGCAAACTTCCGACTGGATTTCTCATTAAGAGATAATGTAACGGTAATTCGTAAAATTGTAGAAGAAAATATCAGCCCAACGGCAGGGCAAAAGGTAATGTCATTGAAGGCATCTCTTGATTATAACATTGGTAAATTTTTAATTATTCAAGTGTATTATGATCAAACAATCAATACACCGAAGATAGCCACTTCATTCCCAACTGGAAATATGAGTACAGGTATTAAATTAAGATATAACCTTGCAGGTGTACAGTAGACACAAAATACGCAAAGCTACAACACATGATGTTGAGGCGATAATGAAACTCATTAAGGAGTTGGCAGAATTCGAGCTAGCTCCTGATGAAGTTGCTAACTCTGTAGACGAATTGAGGATGGATATGTTTACTCATAATCTTTGCGACGCTTTTGTGGCAGAATACGAGAATGAAGTTGTCGGTTTTGCTCTTTACTATATTTCTTATTCTACTTGGAAAGGAAAATGTGTTTACTTAGAAGATTTGTATGTAAAAGAAGCGTTTCGGAAATATAAAATGGGTAGCGATCTATTTGATAAAGTAGTTGAAGAAGCCAAGCGCCTTAATGTACGAAGAATGGATTGGCAAGTCCTAGAATGGAATGAAACCGCAATAGCATTTTATAAGAAGAAAGAAGCAACGCTAGATCCAGAGTGGATTAACGGACGTTTATTTTTTTGATATGATTATTCTGATTGCTGGAGGAACTGGTTTTATTGGTAAACAATTAAGTGATTTACTTGTTGATAATGGACATAAGGTATTTATATTAACGCGTAATCCTTCTGATAGTCATCACATTTTCTGGAATCCTCAAGAAGGAGAAATGCCATTTAATGTTTGTTTTGATGACATTCAAGTTCTCATTAATTTAACAGGAGAAGGTATCAACGAAAAACGTTGGACTGCTCAACAGAAAAAATTGCTCTATACTTCTCGCATAGTAACTACCCATCTTCTTTTTGAAAAAAAAGAATTCTTCCCCAAATTAGAACAATATATATCTGCTAGCGGAATAACTGCCTATCCTTTTGATGATGGAATTCATCTTTGGAAAGAGTCCGAATCGTTTGGTGATTCATATATCGCTCAACTTGTTAAGGATTGGGAAAGCTCAGCAAATTTATTTTCCTCTTTCGTTCCTGTTTGTATACTTCGTATTGCTGTTGTTTTAGGATCGGAAGGTGGAGCATTACCTTTATTTACTAAACTAACAAAGTTAGGGGTCGGTGGTTCTGTAGGACATGGTAAGCAGCAAATGCCTTGGATACATTTACAGGATTTGGTCGCTATATTTATAAATGCGGTTGAAGAAAAGTGGGAAGGTGTATTTAATACAAATGCAGGTAATATATCTAATGTTGAATTAATGGAGGTTTTACGCTCACATTTTGGTAAAAAAATGACACCTCCTTCTGTTCCAGGCTTTCTGATTCGCTTACTTTTTGGTGAACGATCTATTTTGATGCTCAAAGGGAATAAAGCATGTAATAAAAAAATAATTAATAAAGGTTTTTCCTTTCGATCAACAACAATAAAAGAGGTCCTCTTGATAGAAAACCTCTAATTTTCCCCAAAATCTATAGTAAGTCATTCGCCAAATTTGCTAGGTCGGATCTCTCTCCTTTTTCTAGTTTTATGTGCGCAAATAATTCTTGCCCTTTTAGTCTGTCAATTAAATAGGCTAAGCCGTTACTATTTGCATCTAAATACGGGGTGTCTATTTGGTTGACATCTCCAGTGAATACAATCTTGGTGTTTTCTCCCGCTCTTGTGATAATGGTTTTCACTTCATGTGGTGTCAAGTTTTGCGCTTCATCAACAATGAACATGGTATTCGTGAAACTGCGACCTCTAATGAACGCTAATGGGGTAATAATGATCTTTCCATTCTCTTCCATTTCAACAATGTTTTTGAATTTCTTTTCATTTTCGCCGAAGTTAGATTTGATAAACTTTAAATTGTCCCATAACGGTTCCATATATGGACCTATTTTGTCTTTCGCATCGCCTGGTAGAAAGCCTATGTCTTTATTAGAAAGAGGGACTAAAGGTCTAGCCAATATGATTTGTTGAAATTGGTTACTCTGTTCCAATGCTGCAGCCAATGCAAGCAAAGTTTTCCCTGTTCCTGCCACACCTTGTAATGCAACAAGTTTAATTCTAGGGTTCATTAAAGCATTAAAGGCAAATGCTTGTTCCGCATTTTTAGGCTTTATGCCATAGATATACTCTTTTTCAATTCGGTAAATTAGATCCTCCCATTGGTTGTAGACCGCAAGTAAACTCGAGTTACCATTTTGAAGAATATAATAACCATTGTTTATTTTGCGATGACCTAGTATACCTTGTTCTTCTATCCTACCTTGGGTGAATAGTTTACGGATAATTTCTGTGTCTAAGTTTTCAAGATGTATTCCACTGTTTTCGATCGAATGGTTTTCAGGAACTTTCCCCGTTTCATAATCCTCTGCGGGAATGCCAAGCGCTTTAGCTTTTATGCGTAAATTTATATCTTTAGTGACTAATATTACTTCTGCCTGGGGCTCATTTTCTTTCAGGCATAAAGCTGCATTAATGATTTTATGATCATTTTTCCCAATAGCATACGTTTTTTCCGCATCAATCGATTTCGGATGGTTGGCAAGTAATACACAAAATTTACCCAAGCCTTTTCCTAATGGAATCCACTCTTGTAAATTCGCGTTTTGAGATAGTTTGTCTATAAAACGGATGACTTCACGCGCACTGTAGTTTTTAGAATCGTTGCCAATTTTAAATTTATCAAGTTCTTCTAAAACAGTAATTGGTATAGCGACGTTGTTAGCCGCAAAATTAGTAATTGCGGAAAAATCGTGTAATAAAACACTCGTGTCCAGTACAAAGGTCTTCGTCTTTTTAGCCATAATGGGATAGTTTTTAAAAAAGTTACTCATTATTATCCATTAATCAGCTAATAATAAAAAGAATAAAAAGTTAAGTTTTTGTAAAGGGATTACGAATTATTATTTCACCTTGTTTCTTTAGCGTATTAGGTTGACATGGCCTGTAAAGCTTTTCCTTAAATCATTCTCTTTTGTTCCTACAACTATTTTCCAACTGTAAGTTCCTTGTGGAGATATAAATCCTGCGTAATTACCGTTCCAACCATAATCACTATCATGCGATTCAAAGATCAATTCTCCCCAACGATTATAGATAAATAAATTGTAGTCGTATTTATCATATCCATTTGTGAAAACAGGCTTAAACTCTTGATTAAACATATCGCCATCTGGTGTAAATGAATTTGGAATGTAGAAAATCATTTCTTCTTTTACATGTACAGTTCGATAGGCTGTGTCTAAACAACCATAGTTTGTTCTTGCTATTAGTTGAATACGATAATTCCCGTCTTCTTGATCAGGAAATAAATGGGAGGGTTCGAAAAGTGTTGAATGTGTATTGTCACCAAAATTCCATGCGTATGTATCCGCATTGTATGAATTGTTTTTCATGTTAACAAGGCTGTAAACAATAGAAACCTCTTCATTATCTACCTCAAAATCAGCGATTGGTAAATCGTAAACAGTTAAATAGTTTGGATAAACAATTTCTGATAAACAACCATGGTTTGTACTTGCTTTTAATCCGATTGAATGGTAACTTAAATTAGAAGAGGTGTTTTCAATACACAAGGCGTTTGCATCTGTATCCGAAAGTGGTAAATTATCTAAAAACCATTCTATCGATGTAATTGTTGAAGGTGTATTAACTGTACTTTGGGAACTTAGTTGTGTGCACAAAGGAGAACACTCGGAATGAACCGAAGCTGAGAAGGCAAGATCGGGAAGCGGATAAACACGGATGGTTTTTGTAATTGAATCGAGGCAATTATGAATCGATGTGGCGATAAGTTGAACCTCAAATGTACCATCATTAGGATAAGTAAAAGAAGGGTTTATGGCCGTTTCAATGGCTTGATTACTACCCATATTCCAAAGGTAAGTATACGTGTCTGGATCATCTGTCGCTTCAAATGTCGTTTCATTGGTAAATACTGTTGCATCATTTAAACAACTTTCTGTTGCAGAGAAATCTGGAAAGGGTAAAGGATATACTTTTGCAAATCGACGCGTACTATCAATACAACCGTGATTCGTTTCTACTATCAGTCGCACATTAAACGTATCTGCATGGGTGTAGGTAGTTTGTGTATGTTCAACGGTTGCTTGTGACTGATTACCAAAGTCCCATGTGTATCTCGTCATCCAGTTGTTCGTGGTGTCAGGTACAAAACTTTCATTTGTAAAGGTGTTTGGTAATAGTAAGCACACCGAATCTGTTGAAAATAAAGCAACAGGATTAGGATAAATGACCACTCTTTTTACAATAGAATCCATACAACCATGGTCCGAAGTAACTAATAATCGTACATCATAAGTACCATAATTCACTAAATGCGTATCCAAGTGATGGGTTAAAGCATCAATCGTATTGTCATTTTCAATATCCCATTGGTAGGATAAAGTTCCCGTAACAATTTGACTGATGTTTTCTAAATGGAAATCTTTCCCAGCACAAACATGTTCCAATATAAAATCGGCCGATGGTTTGTGATAAACTTGCACCATTTGTTCAACTGAATCTTTACAATTAAACTCAGTAGTTACAATCAATTGAATGGCGTGAGTTCCAGGAGAAAATGGGTGCTGATTGGCTACTGTTGTGTAATCAACACTTCCATCAACATAATTGTCCCATTCGTAACCTGTGATTTGACCACTAGGTAACGTACTTGTACTTTCGAAATGCAAATCATCTGGCTCGCAAACGGATTGTCAATTAAACAATGCTTCTGGTAGAGGATATATCGTGATGTTTTGTGATAATGTAGCTTCACATCCCGTATTGTCTGTGACAGTTAATTGTACTGTAAAGACTCCATGCGAGGGGAAAGAAACATTTGGCTGAAGAGTTGTACTTGTTTGTCCATTTCCAAAATCCCACGATTGACCAACAATAGTATTACTTTGAAACGGTGTCGATTGATTTGTAAACGCAACTGTGGTTTCTGCACATGAGTTACTAAAAGTAAATGCTGGTGTTGGCTTACTCACGTTTACTGTCACCGTATCGAAAGAGCAACTTGCTGTACCTAATACCGGATCCACATAATACAAGGTGGCACGAATAGGTAAATTGTTTCCTGCATTCGGAACAATGTTTGCAGACCAATTTGTACCATTTACACTTGCATTTAACGGACTGCCTACAAAATTCCCTTCTAAAATAATGGAGTCGTAGACAGGTGCAGAAATATTTCCCGATATTTCAAAACTACAACCAACCGCAGTACCAGATGTGTGTGACGTGATTTTTATGAAAGGAGATGAAGGTACAATAGGTGTAATATTGTCCAATAAAATATAGCGATTTGATGCACCAGCGCCAATTGAAAAATCCTAAATGTAGGACAGACAAGAGGGCAAAAATGTAACGCATAGCACGTTTATTGCCGAGTTTTCGGGTAGTTTGTAAAGGCATTATCGTTGTAAAAGTGCTACCAAATTACATTAAATCAAAACGTGAAACAAATATTTTTTTATAAAAAAGTATGGGCAAGCATTTGATTACGCTGCCTTTACCGTTTTCGGGCTTAAGTAAACTTGCCAAAACGCACCTTGCTGACGCTGCTGCCTCGCTTCTATAGTCGCGCACCACCAACTGGCAAGTGAGCTTTTTTGCAGCGTTTAGCTATCGCCCTACACCGGGGCAGATGATCCTGCTTCGTACATTTTTGCACAGAAAACTGAGTAGGTATTTCCTTCATAAATTCATTTTCTTTTTTGAAAATAAAACCCACAGCCCGGACGAAGTGCGATAGCTACTTGAACTAGAAAGAGAGTGAAACGCTAGTGGGCCACCGCGACCAAAGGAAGCGCGTGGGCCACAGCAAGTGAACCCCTTTTTAGGAAGGTACTAAAGCACGTAGCCCGAAATGGCTGCCAAAGGAAATACACAAGGAAGAAGGATGTCAAGAAAAGAAAAAATCCTGAAGACAACGTCCACAGGATTTTAGCTATTAATCGAAAATAAACAAGAGTACCCCTACTCCTGAAAGTCTTTGTAAAAACCAAGAGATAAATAGATTGGTTTTACCTGTTACAAAGATGAGTATTTTATTCTGCATGCATAAAATAAAATTTAAATAAGTTACGATTTCCAAATCAATATTTATTGTATATTGTGAATGTTAAGTGTTGATATAAGTAGTTTTATATAATTGTTTTATACGATGTCAAAAATATTTTCTGAAGGAATTGTTGATTTAATTGGCGCTTTGACTAAAGCAGAAAAACGATCTTTTCGATTGTATGCAAAACGGAATTCTAGTCAAACAGATTTGAAGTTTTTGTTACTTTTTGATTATATCTTAAAAATGGGGAATCTGGATGAAAAATATTTTTTGGAGAAACATCCGACTATTAAATCGCAGCAACTCGCCAACCTAAAAGCGCATTTATATAAGCAAATATTGCGCTCACTTCGCAGTTTAACTGTTCCTGATTTTATGGAAATTGAGATTCGAGAGAAAATTGATTTTGCACTCATCTTACACAATAAAGGATTTACGGAATTGGCACTTAAACAATTGGAAAAAGCGAATGAATTGGCTCAGAAAAGTGGACATAATGTATTGCTTTTGGAAACCATTGAACTCGCTAAACATGTAGAAACTCAGTATTTCACACGTTCGTTAGTAGGGCGCGTCCAGTTGCTGACAAAAAGAAGTAGTCAGGTGTTAGAGCAGGTAAGTAATTCGGTGGCTTTTTCGAATTTATTTTTAGAGGTTTTTGGGCTTTATCTAAAAATTGGGTTTGTCCGTGATGAGGAAGAATATCAGGCGGTTGCGAATCAGATGAAGGCAAGGATGAAAACGTATAAGGTCAATGATTTAGGTTTTGAAGAGAAAAATAATTTGTACAATGCAATGGTTTGGTATCATTTTATTGTACAAGATTTTGTGCTTAGTTACAAATATGCCAAACAGTGGTTGGAACTTTTTGATGATTTTCCAGTGTACAAACAAACGCGAAAAGAGAATTATTTGAAAGCACAAAATAATTATTTGAATGCGGTTTTTAATCTTCGTAGTTATCAGCGTTTTGATGTGGCACTACAGCGATTTATTGAAGAACGATATATGCATCAGGACAATGAAAGTATTTCCCTTATTTATGATTTTTACTACTATTCAAATGTTATCAATCGCTATTATTTTGAAGGAACGTTTTCGGAAGGGGTGAAACTTGTTCCAGAGATCATTTCCTTTATTGATAATAATGTCAACCGTGATCGTATTGATGATCATCGCATTATGAATCTGTATTACAAAATCGCTTGCCTTTATTTTGGTGCGGGTGACAATCGAAAAACTATTTTTTATTTGAATAAAGTGATTCAGTTTAGTAGTCATACATTGCGAGATGATATTCAGAGTTTTGCTCGAATTCTGAATCTTATTGCTCATTTTGAACTGGGAAATGATGTGCTTTTGGAAACACAGATTAAAAGTGTATATCGCTACTTAATAAAAAAAGAAGAATTACGTGGTGTTCAAAAAGAGATTTTTGTGTTTCTCAAGAATATGCCTTACACTACATCAGGTGAGCTTCGCAAGGCTTTTATTGCTTTGCAAGAAAAACTATTGGTATTGACCAAAGATCGATTTGAAAAGCGTGCTTTTCTATACCTAGATATTATCAGCTGGCTAGAGTGTAAACTGACCGGGAAAACGGTGCAAGAGGTTGTACGAGCAAAATTTTTGGAAGAGCAAAAAACGGGGGATAAACTCTATTTTCCCCGTTAATCTTTTAGTTTCTTCATCAATATTTTCTCTGGAGAAAACATTAATGTCGTAAATATGGTTTGGTTGGAAAGACTATCTATTTTGATGTGATATTCGGTTCCATTAATGGGCCAACGCGCAAAGTTTTCGGAATAATCGGCTATAGATGGTTGTTTCTTTGTGGCGTAATACAAATGCTCCATCTGATTTTTGACATATTTTAAAGGTGGTGAGAATAAGAAGTGGTAACCATCGCTTTGAAAGGTTAGTATTCCTCGTTTTTCTAAGATGCGTTGTAAGTTGGCTACTTTGTTGTCTAAAGAAACAAAGCAACTAAAACCTGGTACTTTTACATCTTGCTTTCTAATGATTTCGGTAATATTAAAATCATCATCAATTTCTGATTCAATGAACTCTTCTTCAACTGTAACCCAACCCCCTTGTTGGAAGCTCAAATCGCCTTGCCATGCTTTGATGAAATCCCAATAAGGGAAATGAATCTTTTTAGATAATTTAGCTAATAATCCATTTATTGGATGATCCGGATTACGGCGTAAATAGGATGGATCAATGTGTAATTGTATTTCTTTTGATGCATTTGCATTGGTTGCAATTCCTCGGCCTTTGCTTGTTAGTTGAAACGGTAAAGAGTCATTGAAACGAATTTGGGTTTGAATGTACATGTTCGTACTGTCAAAATACGGATAACTCACGATATGATTGATGTCGGCAGAGGAGAAGTCTTTAAAGCGGGAGTATACGGTCAAGCTTTTTCCATTCTCATTGGTTGATTTACTGAAGTTGATCCAGTTAGGAGAAACTTGATTGGCTTTCGCATTGTAAATACGATTTAATGTTGTTTTCGGTTTTTCACCAATGTAAAATAAAATGAAATCTTTGCTATAAGTCAAATACCCGTTAAAATCTTTGAATTTATATACTTTTTTGTGGTCAATTATTTTCTCTTCAATTGGAAAAAAATGTTGTAATTTTTTAACCCCGTTCAATACTTTAGAACTATCGGTCAACTCTGCAAGAAGACCAAATTCTCCATTTTCATTCCCGAATGCATAAACTGGAATTTGGAAGTTGATTCCAAAACCTTTTGCTTGACTAAGGAGAAATTCACCAGATACAAAATCTCTATATGGAATTTTGTGTTTGAACATCATTCCTTTTGCTTCATTTGCCAATTGTAGAGGATTAAGGACTGCCATAAAATCGGCATCCGGCAATCGGTCGATCAATTCGGGTCTTTCTTTATTTGACAATAAATAAGGACGTACAATAAGAAATGTTCCAAATAGAACGGCAATAATAAATATGATCGTAAAATTACGTAGCATGAAAGAATTACTTCGAAAGGAGATAGATGCTATTTACAAATTCTAATAGGTACTTTCCAGATTTGCCATAAGCAGAATCGTATTTGTAAACCAAATCGAAATTCGTTCCATGTGTCGTCGTTTTTGTGGAAGTAAGCGTCATGTAACCGCTTTTTCCTTTCAGTGCATCTAGGATTTCATTTTGTTCTGCAGAGAATAAATCTCTAGGTAATTGATTGATGCTGCTTTTCCAGTCAATCTCAGCGTAAACGAATCCATTTTTCTTGATTTTAGCTGCTGTTTTACCGTTCAAAGCCAATTTGCCGTATCCTTTACTGTGTTCTTGTACCACTTTTAAATCGTTTGTAACCAAAACAATTCCATTGTTGATTAATAGGTACAAAGGCACGGATTCTAAGATTGCATCTTCGAAAACATAGTAATTGTCTTGTTTGTATATGCGTGGAGTAATACGCGATAAACGGTGTAAAAGACGTTCTACAATATCACTTCTTCCAGTTGTGAAACCAGAAGTAAATATTGGCATGTCTTCTTCTGCCTCTGCTTCTTCCTCCTGGTATTCAAAAGTATCTTCGTCATACGTAAAGATGTATTTTTTTGTCTTTACTTTTTGTATGCCGTTAAAGCTTGTGAATAAGCTTCCTTTATAACTGTTGAATAAAGCCTCTTTATTTACAAATTCATCAAACAATTCCAATAACAATAAGTTCATTGAAATTTGTGCACTTGGTTCTTTGTCTAAAATAGGGAATAAAATTTTATAGGCTTGATTGTATGCGTTTTTCAAATTCACGTTATAGGTTACAAACCCCGCGTTATCTTGTGGAATGTATTTTAAAATGTTTTTGTCAAACTTGCTGTTGTTCAGAGCGGTATAAATGGTTCCTAATTGTTCCCCATATTGTGCTTTTAACTTCAAATTGATGTTGTCATCATTTAGATAAATGTCTCCTAGAATTACATTACCAGTATACAAGGTGTTTAAGTCTTCATACAAAGTAGGGAACATCGTTTGGAAGTACCAAAATGATTGATCTTTTTGAAGGTTTCTCGAGTTGTCTAAATACAATACACCATCTGCTTTTGAGTTCAATTGCTCTGCAAAGCGTTTGTCTGTTGAGAAAAGACTGTTTTTCTTCGTTACAAGGTCTTTCAATAAATCATTAGAGAAGTTGCGTTGTTGGGCAAACATAACACTGTCACGTAATTCCCAATATGTCTTTCCGCTAAGAATATCACGGACTTCAAAAGCTGGTTCAGAAGTGATTTCAAGATCGTCGTTGTATATACCAGCTTCATCTAGCATGGCCTCTTCTTCTATTTGTAAAATCGTCTGATCGATTCCTTCTTCATCTGCCCATAATTCATCTTCAGTAAAGTAAAAATCATTTCCTCTCGCATACCAAATAGAATCTGCAATACGTGTCGTGTAATCTTGAAGTGGTTCAAGGCGAATCAATAAGGCAGATTGATCAAACAATATTAATTGGTTGAGATAAGATGTATAGCGTTCTATTCCTTTTTGTGCAGTAGGCAATTGTACAAAATTGCTAAATACACGGAATAATTTTTCTTTGTCATTTACACCAAAAGTGAAACCAGAAATTTCATAGTTGAAATTCTTTCCGTAAAAAGCATTTAACTTTTGATCAAAGTCAATTCCTGCATCTTTAATTGTGTAATTGTTGTTTTCACGATTGAACAACTCCTGTTGTATATCGATCATAAAATCATATTGTACCAATTCGTCCAATTGAATTTTATTGAATAACGATAAGTTGTTAAGTGTTAATACAGTTACAGCATCACGAGGGATTACCTGATGAGACAGTTGCGAAAAGGATAAAAATGATCCTAATGTGAATATGCAGAAGACAATGTGCTTCATAGCTTTTTTTGAAAGAATAGAATACAAATGTAAGAATTTATAACTGTTTTTATTGTTCCAATTTAATTCTATTCGTTAATAAATTAGTATTTATCATCAAGGCGTTAGGGTCAACTCGAATCATTAACGCTTTTTTGTTTTTTGAAAGCTGTGATTTTGTATTGTCAAACGATTCAATTTCCTTGTCAAAACGGGTAAATGACGTATAATTCCCTTGTTTTAACAGCTCTTTATCTTCTGTTTTTAATCGTTTATAATCTTGTGTAACTAATTGTGGAATTGATCGCACTAAAGTGTTGTCATCCCACGAGACCCAGTTGTAGGTGTCCAGTTCATTCGAGGGATGTTTGTACATACTGGAAATGCCTGTTTTAATCGCGTTCTGAAGTTGTGCAACACTTTTAAAATCACAATTGATTTTAATAATGAAATTCGCCATATCTACCTCCGTGTTTACATTCGAAATACCAGGTTCTTTACTTATCGTGCTTTTAAAAGTGGATATCATTTCCTCGATTTGCGCCTTTGATGGTATCTTGGTTCCATTTAAACTGTCTAGTGCTAGAACGGAATTCACTTTTACTTTACTTGACGAAAGGTTTACGGTGTATTTAAAGGTTCCGGATCCATCGCTGTTGATCGACAAGTCGTCAATAATTTCAATACAACCGGTCAAGATAATGGAGCAAAGCCCTAGTAAAAAGAATAGCATTTTTTTCATAAAACAAAAATAAGATAAAAAAGGATTGCAAAATTCAAACCAAAAGCATCGATGGATGATTTATTACCTCAAAAAAAAGAAGAATAAAGATTATCTTTGTTCAGCAAAAAATTTGACCTTTTAAGGAATGGAGTACAATTTTAACGATATCGAAAGTAAATGGCGCCAATTTTGGGCCGAGAACAAGACGTTTAAAGTAGGACAAAATGATCGTCCTAAATATTATATTTTGGATATGTTCCCTTATCCATCAGGTGCTGGTTTGCACGTTGGACACCCGCTTGGATATATCGCATCTGATATTTTTTCGCGATACAAAAGATTAAAAGGTTTTAATGTGTTGCACCCAATGGGATATGATTCTTTTGGTTTGCCAGCTGAACAATATGCTATTCAAACAGGACAACATCCTGCTATTACAACAAACGAAAATATTGCAAGATATCGTACGCAATTAGATAAAATTGGATTCTCTTTCGATTGGGATAGAGAGGTGCGTACTTCTTCACCTGAATATTACAAATGGACGCAGTGGATTTTCATTGAATTGTTTAATTCATTCTACAATGTTGCTACAGATAAAGCTGAAAGTATCGCTTCACTTGTTTCCGTTTTTGAGAATAATGGCAACAACAGCATTAAGGCAGTAACAGATTATCAAACAATTTTCACTGCTGCGGAGTGGAATGCTTTTTCGATTTCAGAAAAAGAAACTGTCCTTCAGGAATATCGTTTGGCTTATTTAGCTGATTCATGGGTGAACTGGTGTCCTGCTTTAGGAACAGTTCTTGCAAATGATGAAGTAATTAATGGGGTGTCCGAACGAGGAGGCCATCCCGTAGAGCAAAAATTAATGCGCCAATGGTCCATGCGAATCAAAGCGTATGCGGAACGTTTGTTGACTGGACTTGAAGGATTAGATTGGACGGACTCAATTAAAGACATTCAACGCAATTGGATTGGAAAGTCTAAAGGAGCTTCTGTGGCATTTAAAGTGGATGGACACGAGGAATTGATAGAAGTGTTTACCACTCGTCCTGATACTATTTTTGGCGTTTCTTTCATGGTCTTAGCACCTGAACACCCATTGGTTGATCGCATCACAACTTCTGAATACGCTTCAAAGGTTGAAGAATATAAGCGTTTGGCTGGTTTGAAATCAGAACGTGATCGTCAAGCTGACGTAAAAAACATCACCGGACAATTCACTGGTGCCCATACAATTCACCCATTTACAGGAGAAAAAATCCAAATCTGGATTGGTGATTATGTACTTGCTTCATACGGTACAGGGGCTGTAATGGCGGTGCCGTGTGGTGACCAACGAGATTATGATTTCGCAAAACACTTCAACTTAGAAATAAAAAATATTTTCCAAAATGTTTCTATTGAGGAAAGCGCTCATACTGAAAAAGATGCTGTAATCGCAAATTCTGATTTCTTAAATGGCCTCTCTTATCAAGAAGCTATGGATGCAGCAATTCTTGCAATTGAAAACAAAGGAATTGGTGCCGGAAAAACAAATTATCGTTTAAGAGATGCTGTTTTTTCCCGTCAACGTTATTGGGGGGAACCTTTCCCAGTCTATTATCAAGATGGACTGCCAAAAGTAATTGATGTAGCCCATTTACCTATCGTCCTACCAGAAGTAGAGAAATATTTACCAACTGAAGATGGACAACCACCATTGGGAAATGCTCCTGTTTGGGCATGGGATACCGTAAATAATTGCGTGGTAGAAAATGAAAAAATAGATCAAAAAACAATTTTCCCATTAGAGTTGAATACCATGCCTGGATGGGCTGGAAGTTCATGGTATTTCTTGCGTTATACAGATCCAAAAAATCAAATGACCTTCGCTGATGAACAAGAAATTAACTATTGGGGGAATGTCGATTTGTATATGGGAGGATCTGAGCATGCTACTGGACACTTGTTGTACGCTCGTTTCTGGACAAAATTTATGTTCGACCGTGGAATGATTCCTTTCCAAGAACCTTTCCAAAAGATGATCAATCAAGGAATGATTCTGGGAAGAACTTCTTTTGTGTATAGAACTATTGCAGCGCCTCTTTTCATTGGGGCTCCTGATCCTAGACCCGAACTACCTTCTGAATTAATTCCTAAAGTTTTTATTTCAGAAGGAGTGAAGTTATTTCTAGAAAAATACCGTAATAGAAACGTGTTAAAGACAACTCAAGAAATTAGACAACTGGAAGAAAAGTTTGATAAGATTTGTAATAAATTTGATGAATTAGGAAGGAAAATTAAGGAAAGTATTGACCCTACTAATTCGTATAAAGGTTTTGTGACGTTTCCTATTTTAGAAAATTATTCAAATACACTTTTATCTATAGTAACACCTATACGTGTAGATATTTCGATTGTTGACAATGATAAATTAGATACAGAGGCATTCAAAAAATGGCGCCCTGATTTTGCTAATGCAGAGTTCCTTCTGGAAGATGATGGAACTTATATTTGTGGTCACGAAGTTGAAAAAATGTCAAAGTCTTACTTCAACGTCCAAACACCAGATGAATTAGTTGAGAAATTCGGAGCAGATACCTTACGTTGTTACGAAATGTTCTTAGGACCAATTGATCAAGCGAAACCATGGGATACAAAAGGAATTAACGGCGTTTCCAACTTCTTAAGAAAGGTATGGCGTTTATTCTATGATCAAAATGGAACGCTTTTGGTTCAAGACACAACGCCTACAAAAGATAACTTGAAAACACTCCATAAAACAATTAAAAAAGTAGTTGACGATTTAGAACGCTACTCCTTTAATACTGGTGTTTCAAACTTCATGATTTGTGTGAACGAATTAGGAGACCAAAAATGTCATAGTAAAGAAGTGTTAGAACAATTGCTAGTAATGTTGTCTCCTTATGCTCCTCATATTGCAGAAGAACTTTGGTTAGCTGTAGGTAACGAAGCTGGAACAGTGTCACAAGCGAGTTTCCCAGTTTTCAATGCAGCGTTTTTGGTAGAAGATAATCATGTTTATCCTGTTTCAATTAATGGAAAAATGAGGTTCAAAGCCGAACTCCCTTCCACGTTAACACCTAAGGAGGTAGAAGAAGCCGTACTGAAAATGGAAGAAACAATTAAATGGACAGAAGGCAATGCTCCAAAAAAAGTGATTGTCGTTCCAGGAAAGATTGTAAATATCGTCATGTAATTGATGATTCAAACAGAACTGTTAAAGGGCTCCATTTTGGAGCCCTTTTTGTTTTTATTAAAACTTGGCACTTCATTTGCTTTGACTTTTGTAAATTACATCATTATGAAAAAGTTTTTTTTGTTTACTGCACTTTTAGCGAGCACATTTCTATTTAAAAGTTCTGCTGTTCGTTATCCTTCTGTGAGCAATACAGCATTCGTAGCAGGTGAGGTACTACGTTACCGCGTCACGTATGGAGTTATGGATGCCGGAGAAGCTATACTAGAAGTGAAAAATACAACGCGATTAGGAGCAAATCGACCTTTATATCATGTCGTGGCCACTGGACGCACACTTGGTGCTTTTAACGCCTTCTACAAAGTCAATGATGTTTATGAATCTTTCATAGATCAGCAAGCAGTTATGCCTTGGCTTTTCTTAAGAGACGTAAACGAAGGTGGATATAAAATTAATCAGAAGTATTGGTTTCACCACGATAAAGCAAAGCTTGATAACGGCGAAAAACAATTCGAAATACCCATGGGAATCCAAGACATGATTTCCTCTTTCTATAAGGCACGGACCTTAGACTTTTCAAACATGAAAAAAGGACAGGTGTTTGAATTTAAAACATTCATGGATAACGAAGTGTACAACCTTAAAATTAAGTACGTCGGAGATGAAGAAGTGAAAATACGAAAAGGGAAATTTAAAACACATAAGTTCGTTCCTGTTGTTCAAAAAGGAAGATACTTTAAAAGTGAAGAAGACGTTCAGTTTTGGATTACAGCAGACAAAAATAAAATCCCGCTATTGGTAAAAGCCAAAATCCCTGTCGGAATTGTAAAACTTCACCTAGTGGAGTGGGACGGTTTAAGAAACGACCTAACCAGTAAAATCGAAAAAGATTAATAAAAAAAAAGGATTGCTTGTCAATCCTTTTTTTGTCTTTTATAAATTTATAACCATTCTATATAATCCCTTTGACCTTATGCTCAATAACGTTTGGTCTGCCAATTAAATAGATTTAACGAAAACTTAAATTTTTTTTTAATTAATATGCACGTTAATTTGTAAATCTTTTAAATATTTGTCAAGAATTTACAAGGTGAAAATTTGATAACAGAATAGACGGAATTAACCAAATTATTGAACACAATTATTTCAGTTTTTTTTCCAAATAAATGAATCAAATTTTTTCTGTTTAACGTAGATTTGTGTTTTATAAAATAAAAGTTTTCTTTTATTGAAAAAATGGAAACATGGTGCTATTTTCAATGCTTCACTACCGTTTTGCAATTGTTGAATCAGTAAGTAGACCTCATAATAGAATAATTAAACGAGAAATTAAAAATGACTAAGCGTAAATCGATTATTAGCTTTGAAAAGTTATCATTAGAGCAGAAGAAAAAATTAGAGCAAGACTTCCCTGATGGTTTTTTAGGGAACTTAACAACCATAAAAACACCTAAAGGTGAAACATTGGATGCTTTAATTTGGGAGACAGAGGAGATGATCTATCTAGTGAAAATCAATAAAGAAGCTTATCGTTCCTCTTTAGAAGATGAAGAAGAAGATGACTTTATTGACGATAGCTTAGCAGGAGATATTCAAGTTGACGACGAAGATGCTGACGACGACGAAGAAGAAGAGAATGATGCTGACGAGGATGACGAGGATGACGACGACGAAGAATAATTCATTCTTATGAAATAATTTAACCGGGGAGTATTTTACTTTCCGGTTTTTTGTTTTTTGGCAGCCTTATCGTACTACACGCTTTAGTAAACTCCTAAAAAAGTGTTTACGATACCTTTGCCACGGGCTTCCTTTGGTCGCAGTGGAAAAGCTTCGTACACACCTTTTTCAGTTCGTTTAGCTATCGCGCTCCGCTCGGGCTGAAAGCCAAGTGAAAATCTTAGAACACTTCCCTTTTTCTAAATCCCTTTCTACAAAGTTGGACGAATATCTTTGATATTCAACTGTAATGATTCACTGTTTTTCCAAGCGTTTACCTCCAAAGTATATAGTAAATCAAAAGCCACCCCATCAGCAACCATATCCAGCTTATCGGCCATATTAAACCCAATCGCCTCTAAAACAACATCCGAATTACTCTGGCAAACTTTTAACTTTAAATGCTTTTCCTGAAGAATAAAAATAGACTCAGCGAACACATTTGTTGTCAAAAATTGAGGTTTCATGTTTCCGGGACCATGCGGTTCCATTTGACTCAAAATACGTTTGAACTTTGGAATGTGTGTACGACTTTCATCCTTTTCAAACAATTGATTAAACTCTAAATAAGTATCCACTTGTTCAACCGGAATCATCTCTGCATTACTTAATCTATTTTGACACACTTCGTCAAACTTTTCCCTAAAAGCATTGAAGTTCTCGGGTAGCAAACTCAACCCTGCCGCAAATTGATGTCCGCCAAATTGTAACAATAAATCTTCACATGCAGTTAATGCCTCGAAGATATTGAACGTATTGATACTACGAGCAGATCCCGTTAATATACCATCGTGTTTTGTTAATACAATTGTAGGTTTAAACGATTGTTCAATTAAACGGGAAGCCACAATTCCAAGCACGCCTTTGTGCCAGTCAGGTTGATAAATAATCGTTGATTTAGAAGTTTGATAGAAAGGATCATTCTTTATTTTTTCTAAGGCTTCTTCAAGTATATCGGCATCTAATTCCCTGCGGTAGACATTAGCTTCTTCAATAACACCAGCAATGGTCTTAATGTCTTGGTCATTTTGTGCTAACATCAATTCAACAGCCTTCTTTCCATGTTCTAAACGACCAATAGCATTGATGCGAGGAGCTATTGTAAAGACAACATCTGTTAATGTTAACGGAAAAGAACGTTTGGCCTTGTCCACTAAAATCTTGTAGCAATATCTTTTTTCATTGTTCAATAATCGCAACCCGTGGAAAGCTAAAATTCGGTTTTCACCAGTGACAGGAACAATGTCGGCGCCAATGGCTACGGCCACTCTATCCAGTTGTAAGAATAAGTTTTCTTTCGGAATGTTAGACTTTTCGCACCATGCTTGTAGAAATTTAAACGCTACACCAGCACCACACAATTCAGAATAAGGATAGGAACAATCACTTTGTTTGGGATCTAAAATAATGGCATCTGGAAGTTCATCTCCAGGTTCATGGTGGTCACAAACAACTGCGTCTATACCTAAAGTTTTTGCGTAAGCAATGCAATCTATGTTTCGAATACCACAATCCAATGTGATGATTAACGTACAATTGTTTTCCTTAGCATAATCGACGCCTGCGTTGCTCATTCCATATCCTTCCTTAAAACGATCAGGAATGTAGTAAAACAGATGGCCATAATATTCACCTAGAAAAGAATACATTAATGAAACAGCCGTTGTCCCATCAACATCATAATCACCGAAAAGTAAAATGTTTTCCTGATGATCAATTGCCTTTTGTAAACGATTGACTGCTAAAAGCATGTTCTTCATTAGAAATGGGTCGTGCAGATCATCTAAAGAAGGGCGGAAAAAAGCTTTGGCCTCATGAAAAGTAGAAATACCTCGCTGTAAAAGTAAGGTAGACAACGTGGCATTTATTTTTAAATCTGAACGAAATTGTTCTACAGTTGTACTGTCAATAGGTGATTTAACATTCCATTTTTTTATCATGATAGCAATCGGTAATGCGAATTATTAATTAACTTAAACGTTCCATAATTAGAACATCTTAAATTAAGATATGAAATCCAGCTTATTTATACAAGTGTTGTTTATAACATTCTCAACTTTTTTCCTTCAGGCACAACAATCTTTTGACTTTTCCTACGCGCAACCTTCGGTTTTTTTGGAGTTCAAAATTGCAAATAAATACAAAGGAAATTATGTGTCACGAATAAATCCGTCTTTATCTTATGAAATTACGGATAATGACGTATTGATTCACTTCACCCAATATGAAAGTATGTCTAAAGAATATATGGACAGCCAATTAGATTTATATGTGATTGGTGATTCCTTATTCGGTATTTCAGAGCAACCTATGCCTGTGGTTTTTGATAATGGTCGTTATTATTTTGGGGTCATAAAAACAACAAGTCTTAAAGATCAAAATGCAGTCTTTCGCAAGACGGATGAACATAGTTTTGTCGTGAATATGCCAGATAATGGAATGTTTATGCCACGTATTTTTCAATTCATCGGTTCTACCCTTCGTGTAGCGGACTTTGATTATTCAGATGAAAAGCAAAAGAAACAATTGTTGCGATTTAATCACACAGTGCAAATGGAAGAGAATATGACGCATTATCACCTAGAGTTATCTCAACGGAACTGGGAAAAATTAATCCAAAAAGGATTTTTTAGTACAGAACATGTGTTTACCAAAGTAAGAACAGAAGACTAAAGCGTTGCACGATATAGTTTTAACTCATCGTATGTGATGTGTTCATCCTCAATTTGAGCTTTTAAATCTTTTAATTCGGTATCAATATTTCCTTTGACTCTTTCTTTTAATAAAGCCAACTTATCTTCCGAGAGATGATCGGTAATCTTAACATGCCCACTGGTGATCAATTTAGCAATGTGATTGTAAATGGTTTGCACTGCAAACTGCCTCTCTTTGGCTATTTGTTGAACGGTGTACCCGTTTTGGAGAAGTTCTAATGTTTTCTCTTGCGTGGAAATTGTCTTTATTTTCTCTTTTTTTCCTTTTTCTTTTTGCGAGAAAATACTTGCGTCCAATTGAATGTTTTCAATAAACAAATCGTTTTGTTGCGACATGATTTGTTTGATTTCCTCCATTTTCCCCATTCTAAAATCTTGAATGTGGAACATTTTCGGAAATTCTTCAGGTAGTTCTTTTGAAAGTGAGAAGTTCACGGTAACGATGGTTTTCTCTATTTTCTGAATGGTCTGAACCAATAGGTTTTCAATGATTAACAGTTCATCGACCAGTTGTTTCGCCTTCGGTGCTTTTTGAATTTCAAGAATCTTTTTCATGAAATTGCTGTGTGTTTGATTGATTGCAGGTAGAAAATAATTCTTAGCGGCAGCAATACGATCCAATAAACGATCGACATCATTGTCATTTCCAATAACTGCAAGTTGGCGGACAAATTTCTCTGCTGGCTCTCGGAGCTGTGTCATTTGTCCAAATTGACTGATGTACCACGGGTGTAACTCTGATTTGATTGATTTCTTTGGTGCGTTGTTATATGAAATGGCGTGCATATCCATTTCACGGATGAGGTCGCGGAACTGAAAAGCGCGTTGACACATCGTCACCACATAATGCCATTGACCATAGCTGAATTGTTTTTCTAATTGCTGCGGTTGATCATAAGCATTTGAGAAAGCTACAATTTGAGGGTCAATTTGTAAAGCATTTCCTCGTATTCCAGATTTTAAGGATAGTCCTTCAAGGGATCTAAGACGGGAAAGTGCAACATAAGCCTGACCTGGCGCAAATATATCACGCATGTCCAATTGAGCTTTATCAAAGGTTAAACCTTGACTTTTGTGAATGGTTATCGCCCACGCTAACTTGATGGGATATTGAACAAATGTACCCAATACTTTTTCCTCAATTTCATTCGAAGCATTAAGTGAAAACTGTTTGTTTTCCCATTCGTATTCATCTACTTCAATGATTTTTTGATCTTCAATGAACTGTACTTTTATGCTTGTTGCATGCAATTCCAAAACCTTAGCCATTTTTCCGTTGTAGAATTTCTTTTCAGGAGTAGGATCATTTTTCACGAACATGACTTGGGCACCTTCCTTCAGTACGAGGGTGTAATCAATCGGATAAATATGTTCAGGGAAATCTCCTGTTACGGTTGCTTGATAAGTTTTAGGTTTGTTTTCAATACGTCCAAGTGCAAGGTTGTTGATGTCTGCTGCTTTTCGATTGTGTGTCGTTAGCGTGATTGTACCTTCTTCAAGGGGCGCATCATCGGGGACTATACATGTGTTCAGTTTTTCCAAAGACCTCATTTCAACCGTATTTGTTCTAAACTGGTTAAGAATTTGGATGAATTCAGGGTCCGATTGACGGAAAATCTTATCCAATTCTACAAAGACAAGTGGTTGTTCCTGTAATACTTTTGCGGAGAAAAAATGGGGAGAAGCATAGTGTTCTTTTAGCACTTGCCATTCCTCGGGTTTTACAATCGGAGGAAGCTGATACAAGTCACCAATGAATAAGACTTGAACGCCACCAAAAGGCTCGTCCTGATCGCGTTGACAACGCAGTGTCCAATCCATAGCATCCAATAAATCTGCGCGCAGCATACTGACTTCATCAATAACCAAAAGCTCTAAGCTTCGGAACATCTGTTTCCTTTGTTTGTTATGCTTGAAATGCCTGTTTAAAGTCGATTTGTTTTCAAACAAAAGGTGGCCCTTTAAGTTAGAATCGGATCGGTGTTCTGGAATAAATGGCGAGAATGGTAAGAGGAAAAACGAGTGAATGGTCGACCCTCCAGCATTTAACGCTGCAATTCCTGTAGGCGCAACAACAACGGTTTCTTTAAATGTCGCATCAATCATTTTTTTTAATAAAGTGGTTTTCCCAGAACCTGCTTTTCCTGTTAAAAAGATACATTGATTGGTTTGGTGAATGAATTTTTCAACCAATTGATAACGGTCGTTGATGTCAATTTGTGCCATAGATAGATGAAGGTACGGCTAAAATTGAATAAAAAAAAGGGAATAACTTTCGAATATTCCCTTTTACAATAATTTTATAAAAATCTTATTTTGGTGTCACCGTTTCGGTCTGCATCTCCCGTTTTGATTCCGCCTCTTTTAACCGCTCTGAGAGGGCTTTTGAATTCACTTTAGAACGCTCATAATTACCTTTTTCCGTTCCAATTTGTTGGGATTCTGTTTTTGCCGGCAAGGTACTTGGACTTTGTGTTGCCGCTGGTGCTGTTTTAACTTCTTGTGCAAAAGCTCCAAACGAAGAGCAAAATAATGCAGCTATAAATAGATTTTTCATGACTCGATTCCTTTCAACAGTTAAATATACATTTATTTACATGAACCCTGATGCTTTTTTTCAGGTCCTTTATTTTTATGATGCCCATGCCCATGTCCTTTTCCGTGGTGACAATATGCGTGCTTTTGGTCCTTACAAGTCGCATGATTATCTCTTTGGTTTGTTGGCGTTCGTGGGCCATCCACTTCAATTTTTATACGAACGTTTGCAAAATCACTCGTCGGTCGAGCGTCTGTTCGTTGTGCAAATGTTTGACTTGCTAGTAACAACGTACCTGCAAAAGTCAGTTTTTGAAGCATGTTCATGGGTTTATGTTTTAAAGGTTCAATTGTTGTAATTATACTTTGCTACAAATCAATTCTTGTGCCATAATTTTTAGTACCTTAATAAAAGAAGACTTATTTTTGAAAAAAAACAATTATGGGCATTGCAGATATTTTAGCAAAAAAGAAAAAAGATTTGGGTGAGAAAAATCACTTGGAAGGGATCATTTATAGAGAAGAGAATGCCAAAAAAGAAGGGGTGATAACAACGCCTTCAGGCTTGCAATATGAAGTGTTGGTCATGGGCGACGGATTTCGTCCGCAAGCGAAAAGTACGGTGGAATGTCATTACCACGGAACAACCATTTCCGGAGCTGTATTTGATAGCTCGGTAGAACGAAAAAAATCGGCTTCTTTCCCATTGAACAGAGTGATCAAAGGGTGGACAGAAGGCTTGCAATTGATGCCGGTTGGAAGTAAATTCCGTTTTGTTATTCCTGCTGAATTGGCATACGGTGACGAAGCGATTTCTAAGGAGATAGGACCAAATAGCACCTTGATTTTCGAAGTGGAATTGTTGAATATTAAGTAAGAAAATAAAGCCAAAGAAGTCGGGGAGAACAACGGTTTTTTCCGACTTTTTTATGCTGTGTTGTTCTCGAAAGTTTGAATTTTTACCATGAATTCGCGTTAGGGATAGCAATGGAAAGCTTTTTTGTGCAGCAAAAAACTTGTAATGAATAGCCCGACCCATAGGGTAACGCCCAAATTAGAAAAAATAGAGATGTGTTTTTTGGCAGCCTTTTCGGTCTTCTCGCTTTAGTAAACGCATGAAAAAGACGTTCTTTTGCTGCTTCTCAAGCGCTTCCTTTGGTCGCGTTGCTCTGCTAGCAATCACAGCCTTTTCATTTTGTTTAGCTATCGCGGTTTCGCCCGGGCTGAAATCTTTTTTCAATTCGTTTGTTGCTCTTGTTATGGACCATTTTGGAATAAAAAAAGGCGACCAGATTACTCTTGCCGCCTTTTTTATGGTATGAAAAATATTATGCTTTCTGTAAAGCAATTTTAGCGTCTCCTTCTTCTACCAAATCTGCACTTGTTGCGTCATTTGATAGTGTTGAGAATCGGATTTCTGCCGCTAATACTTCGCTAGAAACGTATGCATTATTTGTAGAAATCGCTGCTTGAATCGCTTCTGTGGTGTCGATAGTCAAAACGATTTTATCGGTAACTTCAAGACCTGAATCTTTACGTAAATTTTGAACGCGGTTAATCAACTCACGCGCAATTCCTTCGTTTTTCAATTCGTCAGTAATCGTAATGTCCAAAGCAACGGTAATGCCACCTTCAGATGCCACTAGCCATCCCGGAATGTCTTGCGCTACGATCTCAAAATCTTGCATATCTAAGGCAATAGTTGTTCCTTCAATTTCGCCGTTCCAACCTTTGTTGCTTTCTACAGCTGCAATGTCGTCTTGGTTAAATTGTGCCACTAAAGCTGCAATTGCTTTCATTTGTTTACCGTATTTTGGACCAATTGTTTTGAAATTCGGTTTGATGGATTTTACCAACATGCCGTTTCCTTCTTCCAACAATTCCAATTCTTTCACGTTCACTTCGGATAAGATCAAATCTGCTACTTTCAATATGTTGCTCGCAAATGCTTTGTTTAAAGCAGGAACCATTATTTTTTGTAGTGGTTGACGTACTTTCAAGCGTTCTTTCTGACGGATTCCTAAGATCAATGAAGAGACATTTTGTGCAATTTCCATTTGGCTTTCTAAATCCAAGTTGATGTAACTTTCGTTTACTTTCGGGAAGTTTGCCAAGTGCACTGAAACCACATCATGCTTTTTAGTGATGCTGTTTAAATCTGTGAACAGTTGATCCATGAAAAATGGTGCAATTGGAGAGCCAAGGACAGCAACCGTTTCTAAACACGTGTAAAGCGTTTGGTAGGCCGAAAGTTTGTCTTGTGAATCATCCGATTTCCAGTAGCGTCTTCTACATAAACGTACATACCAGTTGGACAGTTGGTCAGAAACAAAATCCTGAATCAAGCGACCTGCTTTTGTTGGTTCGTAAGTTTCGTATGCTTCCTCTACATTTTTTATCAAGGTATTCAATTTGGAAAGGATCCATCGGTCAATTTCTGGACGGTTTTCCAAGGCTATATCCGCTTCCGAATAGGTGAATCCATCAATGTTTGCGTACAACGTGAAGAAAGAATACGTGTTGTATAACGTTCCAAAGAATTTACGTTGAATTTCCGTAATTCCGTCTAAATCGAATTTCAAGTTATCCCAAGGTTGTGCGTTGGTAATCATGTACCAGCGTGTTGCATCGGGACCGTATTTTGCCAATGTTTCAAATGGTTCAATGGCATTTCCCCAACGTTTAGACATTTTTTGTCCATTTTTGTCTAATACCAAACCGTTTGAAACGACATTTTTGTATGCTACTGAATCGAAGACCATTGTTGAAATGGCATGTAAAGTATAGAACCAACCACGCGTTTGGTCTACTCCTTCTGCAATGAAATCAGCTGGGTAAGCACCTGCGTTATCGATTAAGTCTTTGTTTTCGAACGGGTAGTGCCATTGAGCGTATGGCATTGCTCCAGAATCGAACCATACGTCAATAAGGTCAGATTCTCGGTACATAGGTTTTCCACTTGCGCTCACTAAAGTGATGTTGTCTACGTAGTTTTTATGTAGATCTACTTTGTCATAGTTTTCTTTGGACATATTTCCTGCCTCGAAAGAAGCTAAAGGATTTGTTTCCATAACACCAGCAGCAACTGCTTTTTCAGCTTCCGACTTTAATTGTTCTACGGAAGAGATGCAGATTTCTTCTGTTCCATCTTCTGTTCTCCAGATAGGGATAGGAATTCCCCAATATCTTGAACGCGAAAGGTTCCAGTCGTTAGCATTTTCCAACCACTTTCCAAAACGTCCAGTTCCTGTAGATTCAGGTTTCCAGTTGATGGTACTGTTCAATTCCATCATACGTTCTTTTACATTCGTCACACGGATGAACCAAGAATCTAATGGATAGTACAGTACGGGTTTGTCTGTTCTCCAACAATGTGGGTAACTGTGGACATATTTCTCTACCTTAAAGGCTTTGTTTTCTTCTTTTAATTTGATGGCGATTTGCACATCTGCTGATTTTTCTGGCGCTTCGTTTGCATCGTAATATTCGTTTTTCACGTACATACCTGCAAATTCACCCATTTCTGGACGGAATTTACCTTGTAGATCAACAAGAGGAACCGCTTTTCCATTTTCGTCCAAAACCAGCATTCCTGGCACGCCTGCTTCCGCCGCAACTTTAGCATCGTCTGCTCCGAATGTAGGTGCAGTGTGTACGATTCCTGTTCCGTCTTCTGTGGTTACGAAATCGCCTGGAATTACCTGAAAAGCTTTCTCTGCATTTTCGAAAGGTAAAGCGTAAGGCATCAATTGTTCGTATTTCAAACCTACTAAATCGGCACCTGTACATTCGCCTAGAATAAAGTAAGGGATTTTTTTATCCTCTTTGGAATAGTTTGCAAGTTCTTCGGCTGTTTCCGTTGCAACAAATTTCCCTGCAAATTGTTTTGCAACCAAATTTTTGGCAAGAATAACTCGAATTGGTTCAAATGTATATTGGTTGAACGATTGCACCAATACATATTCAATTTTTGGTCCAACCGTCAATGCAGTGTTTGATGACAAGGTCCAAGGTGTTGTCGTCCAAGCAAGGAAGTGGATGTTTTCTTCGATTTCGAACGGTGTTTTTTGACCGTCTACCATTTTGAATTGCGCCACAACAGTTGTATCTGTTACATCTTGGTAACAACCTGGTTGATTGATTTCATGCGAAGATAAACCTGTTCCTGCTTTTGGGGAGTAGGGTTGGATGGTATATCCTTTGTACATTAGATTTTTCTCATGCAACTGACCTAATAACCACCAAACAGATTCCATATATTTGGATTCATAAGTGATGTAAGGATCATTCATGTCTACCCAATATCCCATTTTCGTAGTCAGGTCATTCCAAATATCAGTGTAACGCATAACAGCTTCTTTACACGCTTTGTTGTAATCGTCTACTGAAATTTTTGTTCCAATGTCTTCTTTTGTAATGCCAAGTTCTTTTTCTACACCAAGTTCTACAGGAAGACCATGTGTATCCCATCCTGCTTTTCGTTTCACTTGAAAACCTTGAAGTGTTTTATAACGGCAAAAAATATCTTTAATGGAGCGCGCCATAACGTGGTGAATTCCAGGAAGACCGTTCGCCGATGGCGGACCTTCGAAGAAAATATACGGCGTGTGGCCTTCACGCGTTGAGATGGACTTTTCGAATACACGTTCCTGATTCCATTTGTCCATCACTCTTTTTGCCACATTTGGCAAATCCAAACCTTGGTATTGTGGATATGTCGAGCTCATTTTTTTTGTCAATTTTTAGAACTTGCAAAGATAACGAAATGCTTTTTGTCTGCAATGCTGATTTTTAACTCCTTTATAGGAAAAAGGACTGTTTTTTTCATCTTTTTTTTATAAAGAGTGTTTTTTTCATTCTTACTTTTCTTCTTATGTGGCTTTTTGATTGTTTTTCTTCCATAATCTGTCTTTTATTTAGAATAATTTTAAGTTGGGTTTTTCGAGAAATGAGGGCTTGATTGATTAACTTTGTTTATCATAAAAAAATTAAGATTATGGCAGATTTTTTCTATCAAGAACCTTATCCGATTCTAAAAGATACAACAGAATATAAAAAAATCTCTTCGGAGTACGTGCGTGTTGAAAAACATGGTTCACGTGATGTTTTAGTAGTGGATCCTAAAGCACTTGAGGTTTTAGCGCAAGCAGCAATGACAGATGTTTCTTTCTTGTTGCGTTCTGCTCACTTACAAAAGTTGAATACGATCTTACAAGATCCTGAAGCTACGGATAACGACCGTTTTGTAGCTTATAATTTATTGCAAAATGCAACCGTTGCTGCCGAGGGACAATTGCCATCATGTCAAGATACAGGAACTGCGATCGTTGTAGGTAAGAAAGGGGAAGATGTATACACTGGTGCTGAAGACGCTGAGGCTTTGTCCAAAGGGATTTTTAATACTTACCAAGAACGTAACTTGCGATATTCGCAAATTGTTCCCTTGGATATGTTCGAAGAAAAAAACTCGGGGTCTAACCTTCCTGCACAAATTGATTTGTACAGTACTAAAGGCATGAAATACGAATTCTTGTTTTTGGCTAAAGGTGGAGGATCTGCCAATAAAACGTTTTTGTATCAACAAACAAAATCTTTGTTGAACGAAGCTTCATTAACAAAGTTTGTTCGTGAAAAAATCAAAGATTTAGGAACAGCGGCTTGTCCTCCTTATCACTTAGCATTTGTTGTTGGTGGTACTTCCGCGGAAGCTAATTTAGCGGCGGTAAAAAAGGCATCTGCGGGTTACTATGATCATTTACCAACTGAAGGAAATATGGGTGGTCAGGCTTTCCGTGATTTGGAATGGGAGCGACGCATTCAAGAAATATGTCAAGAATCGCAAATTGGTGCCCAATTTGGCGGAAAATATTTTACGCACGACGTTCGTGTAATCCGTTTGCCTAGACATGCTGCTTCTTGTCCAGTTGGTTTAGGGGTTTCTTGTTCTGCAGATAGAAATATCAAAGCAAAAATTACGGCTGAAGGATTGTTTATTGAACAATTGGAAGAAAATCCGCGTAAGTTTTTACCTGAAACAGCTCCACATTTAGAAAAGCCAGTGGAAATTGATCTGGACAGACCTATGGCTGATGTTTTAGCCGAATTATCTAAATATCCTGTGAAAACACGATTGATGTTGAATGGTACGGTGATTGTTGCACGCGATATCGCTCACGCTAAAATTAAAGAGATGTTGGATGCTGGACAACCTATGCCAGAGTATTTTAAAAATCACCCTGTTTATTACGCGGGACCTGCAAAAACGCCAGAAGGAATGCCTTCAGGTTCGTTTGGACCAACAACGGCTGGACGAATGGACTCTTATGTAGATTTATTCCAAGAAAATGGAGGGTCTATGATTATGCTTGCAAAAGGAAATCGTTCTAAACAAGTCACTGACGCTTGTGCAAAACATGGTGGATTCTATTTAGGATCTATCGGTGGACCTGCAGCTATTTTAGCGAAGGAAAATATTGAAAAAGTAGAAGTAGTTGACTTTGAAGAGTTGGGTATGGAAGCGGTTCGTAAGATTATCGTTAAAAACTTCCCTGCTTTCATCATTACAGATGATAAAGGAAATGACTTCTTTGCGAGTTTGTAAAAGTAGAAATGATGCTAACAAAAACCGAGTGACAACGTTACTCGGTTTTTTTATGTGCTTTATTTATCTTTGTTTTATGAGTGATGTAAATGCTAATTGCGCCTGTTGTTCAGGCAAAATTTATTCTGAATGTTGTCAACCTTTTCACGAAGGAATCCCAGCGACAACAGCTGAAAAATTAATGCGATCTCGATATTGTGCATACGCACTGTGTTTACCACAGTACTTAATGGACACAACTTATCCTGCAAAACGTAAGGGGTTGACAATTAAAGAAATTGAAGACTGGTCGACAGAAAATAAATGGCAACAATTGGAAATTGTGAAAAGCAACGCGTCAGTGGTTGAATTTAAAGCCTATTATTCCGATGGAAATGGTCAAAATTTTGTTCACCACGAACGTTCTACGTTTACCTTAGATAAGGGAAAATGGTATTATGTAAAAGGACAGTTTTTTAATTAGTATTTCCCTATTTTACAGCTATTCCGTAGCTAATGTATTTCCAGTTTTTAGGTAATACATTGTTGAGGAGTAGGTTGTCTACAGTATACAGCATGGAACGTTGTTTTTCGCTTCGACCAAAAGTAGCTAGAACACCAGTTGTCTTCATTTTATAAGACGAAAACGGTTGCAGCATTTCATTCATTTCTTTATACGAAACGTAACGCCAGTTATTACCCCATTTTACAAATCGTTTTCTTAGAAAATGATGTAAGGAAGAAGCTGTTAGGTTTTCCGCAAATAGCAGTTTGCCTCCTGGTTTTAATGCTTTGTAAATGGCATTTAAAGCCTTTTTTTGATTTTCATAGGAATCATTATGTCCAATACCACCAATGATGGATTTAAAGACTATCAAATCGAAATGATTTTCATAAGGAATTTCAGTAGCGTTTATATCTTGGTAGGTAATGAGGTGGTTCACCATATGATGTTTGTGAAGTGGTTCTGCCGTTTTTTGAATGTTTACAAGGTCCGAACATACCGTAGCAATGTTTTTCTTCGCTAACCAAAGAGATAGCCCTCCTTCTCGAGCGCCTAGATCTAAAGCATTTTCAATGTTTTCCCAATCAATGTTTTCTTCCCAATAATCGAGTGCTTTGGACCATGATTTTATGTCCCATTGTATGATGTCTTTTCTTAGTCCTTCTGTCATGAATAGTATATATACTGTTTATTACTGTTTTTTAGGTTAAACAAAATAAATGTACACTTTATTTTTGTGTTGCCAAACTGTAGCGTTGGTTTCAAGAAAATTTATTGATAGAAAATTGCCCTCCGCGCCGGCGTAAGGTGATAGCTGATGAAAGCAAAAGACAACGCCACCCTTTTGTGCTTGCGACCTCGGGAGCACAACAGAAAAGGAAAGTGAAGTTGTTCGTTTTGCGACAGCACTAAAACCTATAGACGGTAAACGCGGCAAAATTCTAAAAAATCAAATTGCGATAAAATGGTTTAACTTTTTTTATTTGCGTGCCCGTGAAAGGAAGTGTATTTTAAGGGAATAAATCGGGAGGAAATGACAATTAAAAGGATAGAGAAAGATACACTAGGCGAGGTAGAAGTGGCTATGGATGCGCTCTGGGGTGCACAAACAGAACGCTCTAGGATGAATTTCCAAATAGGGCCAGCAGCTACTATGCCCAAAGAGATTTTGGTGGCTTTTGCAGTAGTGAAAAAGGCGGCAGCTTACGCAAATTGTGAACTAGAGGTACTTTCCACAGAAAAACGTAATGCAATTGCTAAAGTCTGCGATGAGCTAATTGAGGGAAAATTGTTCGATGCTTTTCCGTTGGTGGTGTATCAAACCGGTAGTGGGACGCAGACGAATATGAATGTGAATGAGGTTATTGCCAGGCGATTTCATGAATTACAAGGGAATCTGTTGGGAAAAGGTGAGTTATTTTTAAATGCCAATGATGATGTCAATAAATCACAATCTTCGAATGATACTTTTCCAACGGCAATGCATGTTGCGGCGTATATTCAATTGCATAAACATACTTTACCGGCTTTGCATCGCTTGATTCAGGCCTTTAAATTAAAAGTGAAAGCGTTTTCTTCCGTCATCAAAATTGGACGTACTCATTTAATGGATGCCACGCCGTTGACCTTGGGACAAGAGTTTTCTGGATATCTTTCACAATTGGAAGCAGCTTATGTTCATATAAAGCACGCTTCCGAAGCTTTGTTGTTCTTGGCACTAGGCGGTACAGCTGTAGGCACGGGGTTGAATGCGCCAAAAGGATATGATCGATTGGTTGCTAAGTATATTGCTGATTTTAGTGGATATCCGTTTCAATCGGCTGAAAATAAGTTCCGTGCACTCGCTTCACACGAAGAGATAGTGGAGGCGCATGGTGCTTTGAAACGCTTAGCGATTGCTTTACATAAAATTGCAAATGACATCCGCTTTCTGGGCTCGGGGCCACGGTCGGGATTAGGAGAGTTAATTCTACCAGCTAATGAACCTGGATCGTCGATAATGCCAGGTAAAGTGAACCCTACACAGTGTGAGGCGGTAACCATGGTGGCGGCACGTGTGCTGGGAAATGAAACAACAATTGATTTTGCTGCCTCGCAAGGACATTTTGAACTGAATGTTTACAAACCTGTTATAGCGGCTACTTTTTTAGAATCGGCGGGGTTGTTGGGCGACGTTTGTTTGTCTTTTGAGGAACATTGTATACGAGATTTACAACCGAATATTTTACGTATTGAGACACTTTTGGAACAGTCGCTGATGTTGGTGACGGCACTTAATCCGCATATTGGGTACTATAAATCTGCAGAAATTGCTAATGCAGCACATCAAAATGGAACCACTTTGCGTGAGGAAGCCATAAAATTGGGATATGTTACAGAAGCGGAGTACGATTTGTGGGTAGATCCACAGAAAATGGTTTAAACAAAAATGAGGTAGTTTGTTTAGGACTACCTCATTCTTCAAACAATATTAATTTTAAACCATCTATATAACGTATGATTTCTTCTGTGGTTACAGCTTTTTTGCATGGAATTTGCTAAAGAATGTTAAAGCACACGTTTTTAGCGCACTACTTGTTCTGTGTTGTTTTTTTTACTCGGGATTTTCTTTCTCATTTTTTCTTTTGTTAGCATTTGACCAATTTTTTGGGCGTTTCCCTAAAGGGTCGGGCTATTCGTTCCAAGTTTTCCGTTCATACTTCACGCAAAAGCTTTCCTCTATTATCCCTAACGCGAGGATTGGAATTCTACAAAAATCTGTTTTTAGTGAACAAATTCCATTTTAACATTTATTTTTTTGTAACCGTTTTTTTTCACTTTTATAGATGTCAAAAGTGGAGAAATCAGTTTTCCCTGCTAAGGATAGTAGCGGCATCCTTTTCTTTTTCCCAATCCTTCTTTTGGGAAAAAGAAAAGATATAGCGGTTAGCCTGACCTCTCCCCAAAGACTTTTGGGGAGAGGGAGCAGCCAAAAGAAAAGAATAAGGGAAAATTGCTTCCTCTTTATGGACATTTTTTCACGTTTATTAGAACAAAATCAGTTGCGTTTCATAAGGAATACTCGTAATTTTGACTATTCAAAGTTATGTATAAAGCAGGACCCTTTTTAGAACAGATAAACACGCCCTCGGATCTGCGAGAGAAGTTTAGCATGGAAGACCTTCCGCAGGTTTCGGAGGAGTTGCGTCAATACATTATTGATGTTATTTCAGAGATTGGGAATAGCCATTTTGGTGCAAGTCTTGGTGTTGTAGAAATGACGGTGGCCTTGCATTACGTATTTAACACACCCGAAGATCAATTGGTTTGGGACGTTGGTCATCAGGCTTATGGACATAAAATTTTGACAGGACGCCGTGAACGTTTTCATACCAATCGACTTAAAGATGGTATCTCGGGGTTTCCAAAACGATCAGAAAGTGAATATGATGCTTTTGGTGTCGGGCACTCGTCTACATCAATTTCTGCCGCGCTAGGAATGGCGGTGGCAAGCAGGTATAAAAACGAAAAACAAAAACAACATATTGCTGTAATTGGCGATGGAGCGATGACTGCAGGATTGGCCTTTGAGGGTATCAATCACGCGGGGTTTGAAAAAGATGCCAATTTACTGGTTATCTTGAATGATAATTGCATGTCCATCGATCCGAATGTGGGAGCATTGCGCGATTACCTTACGGATATTACAACCTCACACACCTACAATAAAGTGAAAGATGAGGTATGGCGTATGCTTGGGAAAATTTCTAAGTTTGGCCCCGACGCACAAACCATTGCTTCAAAAATATCATCCGCCTTAAAATCCTCCATTTTACATCAAAGTAACTTCTTTGAATCGTTAAATTTCAGATATTTTGGACCTATTGACGGGCATGATGTCGTTGGGATGGCTAAAGTACTTGAGGATTTAAAAGATATTAGTGGACCAAAAATCTTGCATTGCATCACAAAGAAAGGTGGAGGCTATAAATTTTCGGAAGAAGGAAATCCAACGCAATGGCATGCGCCAGGCGTTTTCAATAAAGAAACTGGGGAAATTGTAAAGGTGGTACCTAAATCTCCGCAACCTCCAAAATATCAAGATGTTTTTGGGCATACAATTGTCGAATTGGCCGAAAAAAATGATAAAATCATGGGAATTACTCCCGCTATGCCATCAGGTTGTTCCTTAAACATAATGATGACTGCCATGCCAGATCGTGCATTTGATGTCGGTATTGCAGAACAACATGCAGTGACATTTTCCGCTGGATTGGCCACGCAAGGAATGATTCCGTTTTGCAATATTTATTCCTCTTTCATGCAACGCGCCTATGATCAGGTATTGCATGATGTAGCCATTCAAAACTTGAATGTTGTATTCTGTTTAGATAGAGGGGGGGTTGTAGGCGCAGACGGTGCCACACATCATGGTGTTTATGATTTGGCTTACATGCGTCATATTCCCAATATGGTTGTTGCTGCCCCAATGGATGAAGCGGAATTAAGAAACATGATGTTTACTGCTCAATTGGACAATCAAGGACCTTTTTCTATACGTTATCCGCGTGGTAATGGGGTAATGACCGAATGGAAAACACCCTTTAAGGAAATCAAAATCGGTGCTGCACGTAAGTTGACGAACGGAACTGACTTAGCCATTTTGACCATTGGACATCCAGGGAACTTTGCACAAAAGGCCATTGCTGAATTGAAACGTGAGGGCTACGACGTCGCTCATTATGACATGCGCTTCGTAAAACCACTTGACGAGTTGATGCTACACGAAGTGTTCGGTAAGTTCAGAAAGGTGATTACCATCGAAGACGGTTGCGTTATGGGTGGCTTTGGCTCTGCTGTTTTAGAATTTATGGCGGATCATGGCTATCAAGCACGCGTTACGAGATTAGGTGTTCCTGATGCTTATATCCATCATGGTACACAAGAAGAATTATGGAAAGAAATAGGTATAGATACCGCTTCCATTATGGAGAAAGTGAAGCAGTTGCTTGGGGCGCAATCCAACAGCCTTTCCTCCGCACAATAAGATTTATTGATTTTCGTATACATAAGGTTTTAAATTCTGCTATTTTTAGATTTTCATTCTATTTATGGCAGAATTTAACGCTTCCTCTTCTACAACGAAGGCAACCAATTATAGCGCCCTTTCCACATTAACTACGGTTTTCTTTTTCTGGGGATTTATCGCTTCAGGAAATACGGTGTTTATCCCTTTTTGTAAAAGTTTTTTCAATCTAGATCAATTCCAGAGCCAATTAATTGACTTTGCTTTTTACGGAGCGTATTACTTAGGAGCTTTGATTCTATTCATTATTGGTTACAGAAAACAATCCGATATTGTGGGATCTTGGGGATATAAAAAAACCATTGTTCTTGGTTTGATTTTTTCTGCAATTGGAGCAGGAGCCATGGTACTCTGTGTGTTGAATGGTGCATTTGCAGGAATGTTAATCGGATTATTTTTAGTTGCGCTAGGATTTTCATTACAGCAAACATCAGCTAATCCTTTTATGATCATTTTAGGAGATGAAAAAAGTGGAGCCACTCGTATCACCCTTGGAGGAGCAGTGAACAGTTTCGGAGCTATGATTGGGCCCATTGTCATTTCCTTAATTCTCTTTGGAGCAGGCACAGCAATGACAGAAAAGCAAATTAAAATGTTAAGTCTTGATAAAGTCAGTGTGCTTTACGGTTGCGTAGGTTTTTTGTTTTTGCTCATTGCTTTACTTTTCAAATATTCTAAAAATGTTCCAGACGGTCGTATTGCTGCGAAAGAAGAACAATGGACAAAAGACGGCAAAGCATTGAATGTTCTTTTGACCATTACTGGTATGCTTATCATGGCTTTCTCCCCCGTTTTTTATAGTTATAAATCCAATTTAGATTGGTCACCTGAATATGCAGAGAAAGTGCGTATCATTGGTTGGGCAACAGGATTGGTGGCAGTCATTTTGGCGTTAATGTTTACCGTTCAAAAAGCAGCACGCCAAAAAACAGGTTGGGGAGCTATGCAGTTTCCTCAGCTGACAATGGGTATGTTGGCCATTTTTGTATATGTTGGTGTAGAAGTAACCGTCGGAAGTAACCTTGGTGAACTTCTTCAAACGGATGCTTTTGGAAATATTGATCCTTCCCAATTGGCACCTTACGTTTCGCTCTACTGGGGTAGCTTAATGATTGGCCGATGGACAGGAGCAGTCTCCGCTCTAGGTATTTCCGCAAAATTTAAGTTGTTATTACGACTTATAGTTCCATTTGTTGCTTTTGCTATCATTTTAGTGGTGATGTATGCATCTGGATATGACGCTATGCATTTGCAACGTTACATTTATTTGGTCGGCTTCCAAATGCTTATTTTCTTTTGGACTAAAGATCGACCAGCCTTTACATTAGGTGCTTTTGCCTTGATAAACGCAACCTTGATTGCCATTGGTATGCTCACTTCTGGAACTATCGCAATGTATGCTATTTTAGCTACTGGACTATTCTGTTCCGTGATGTGGCCGTGTATTTTCTCCCTTGCATTGGGTGGATTAGGCAAATACCAAACACAAGGTTCTGCCTTCTTGGTTATGATGATTTTGGGCGGCGCTATTATCCCTCCATTACAAGGAAAATTGGCAGACTTGGTCGGCATTCAATCTTCTTATATCGTTGCTCTTTTATGTTTTTTGTTTCTTGCTGGATACGCCTTCTGGGTTAAACGTATTTTGAACAAACAAGGACATGCTTTTCTTTAGGCTGCGTTTTCGGTCTGCGTTTGCTAGCCTATTAAGCCAAAGATGTAGCTGTACGTTATTGCTGTAGCTTCCTTTGGTCGCTCAGCACCACTACATCTATTCATCTTTCCCTTTTATAGGGCTATTCACCTTCGCCCGCGCAGAAATAGAAAACGACCTTTGCAAAGGTCGTTTTCTATTTTTGAATCTCTTTTATTTGTCTAGATTTCTCGTAGATTCCAAGATTGGTAAATTCGCTTCGGTTGGCACATAAATCACCGTTTTGTTATTCAAGTTATTTTGTTGACGTACCCATAAATATTGGATATACCTTTCTGATAGAGCCCCATTTTCTATTTTGATTGCTTCAGCAGCACCTTTTGCGCGTTCCACCTCTGCTTGTGCATTTAATCGTTCGGCTTCTAGATTTGCTTTAGCCTCTTCAATCTTTATTCTTCTGTTTTGTTCAGCCTTTGCAAATTCGGCACGACCTTCCATTTCTTGTGACCACACACGGTATCGTGGATAGAAAGCTAGAATGCATGCAATCCCAACGATAAATAGTGTTACAGGTATAAGCACCATTTTTACATTCACTTTGTTCATAGTTTTGTTTTAATTTTATTGAACTATTAATATACAAAAAAAAATGGATTATTTACGTTTCAAAGTGTAAATCATCACCGAATTCCCGCCATTATTTTCTTTACCTTGAGCCGTTGCAATAAGTTGCTTGCCATCAGGAGAAACCGCCAGACCAACTGGAAAAGGGTCTGCTGCAATTTCAAGAACGACCTTCCAATCCGACATGCGTATAGCCACAATCTTACAAGCGTTGTTTACGGCTGCAAACATGTATTCTTTTTTGGGATCCATGGCAATTGTTCTTGCACCACTTCCCACAAATGCACTTGCATTCACTTTTACGGTTATCTTCTTTTCTTTTTCAGGATTAAAATGATAACGAACATCTTGCCAGTTTACTTTGTCCACATGACCAGATTTATTTACACTCATGTAAATGTTTTCTTCATCCACCACCAAATGACGAATGTTTACTTTCAAACCTAATATATTCCCCACTTTCGAGAAATCAACGGTTCTAAAAATACCTATATCTCCATTACCGCCCATTTTCGCTACTAACAGATACTTACTATCAGGCGTAAAAGTAGTACCCCTTAGACAGTTTCCGCAATTGTTGTCTCTGTCTACGATTTCCGTTTGTGAGAGGTCTAGTTTTATACGTTTGTCCACTTCCAAAAGATGTTGGTATTTAAAATCCATGGGTTGATCGCTACTAATGTCAATTATTCCTACAGTATTGTCGCCCCAATGCGTAACTGCTAACCATTTTCCATCTGGGGAAACTGCAACCATTTTCGGCAGGGGAGCAGTAGGCATAACGCGCACAATTTCATCCTTTTCAGTGGAAATAATGGCCATTGCCGAAGGGAATTGTGCATTCTTATCGAAACTACGTCTGTAATAGGGTACAAACAACCACTTACCATTCGGACTGATACATGATTCAACAGGTTTACCAGAAAACTGATTTGGGTTTTTTATCGTTTCGGGATAGGTGTAATCAAAAAGCGTGCTTTCATTGTTTTTAAAAACAGCCGCACCAGAAAAAAAAGAGTGTTGTATTTCTTTTATTTTCAAATGGGTTTGAGCATCGAAGACAACGGTTTTATACCCTTCCAATGATTCTACGTAATATTTCTGCTCGGTCGGGTGAAAGATCACTGACTTCGGTGAATTGATAGCTGAATCATAGCGATCGGTTTCCTGTTCTGTTCGCATGCGATAAGCTTGCGTTCTATGGCTCAAGGTTACTTCAAGCTTATTGTCAATACTATTTACTTTCGTTCCAATAGTAACTTTTGTGTTTTGAGCCATTATTGGAAAAACACCTAGTAGAACAGAAAGTAGGACGAATACATTTTTCATTTTGTAAGTGGTTTGCACTATAAACGATAAAAGGTATTTAAGGTTACAAATTGTTTGATTTTTTGTAAATTTATAAGATGAAATGGAGTATTTTAGATCAGGTGCCAATCGCTTGGAATGGAACCGCCTCACAGGCATTACAAGACATGGCTAAAAGTGCAGTTTACGCAGAAAGTTTAGGTTATCATCGCTTTTGGATAGCGGAACATCATCACACTCCATCTTTAGCAAGTTCTGCACCCGAAATTTCACTCGCTTACCTTGCTGCAAAGACCAATACCATCCGCCTTGGAACAGGAGGGACAATGATGATGCATTATTCACCCTTGAAAATGGCAGAGGTGTTTAAAACTTTATCTGCTTACGCTCCTGGACGCATTGATTTTGGTGCTGGTAGAGCACCAGGAGGAGATCAAGCAGCTATGTTAGCCCTTTCAGAAGGAAGACAACCTTTGACGGAGGGATTATATGAAAAATTGTATGAAACCTTACATCTTTTTCAAGATACAAAAAGTGGACATCCTTTGTATGATCGAGTAGCCGCCCAACCTATTGGGGCAGCCTTACCTATGCCGTTTATGCTTGGTTCCACAGGAAATAGTGCGATTCAAGCCGCCAAAATGGGATTGCCTTATGCTTATGTTCATTTCTTTACTGGAGATTTAGATCCAACAATTTTAGAAATGTATCGCGATCATTTTCAGCCGTCAACATTTTGTAAAGAACCATATGTTTTGGTCTGCTACTATGTAACGATTGGTGAAACACAAGAAGAAGCAGATTTTCAAGCATTCCCATCTGATATTGCTCGTATGCAGTTGTATAAAGGGATACTAAGGAAGAGAATGTCTCCTGAAGCAGCGCAATCTTTTCCGCTTTCAGAAAACGATAAGGCTTTTATCCAACAAATGAATAATTGGCAGTTTAGAGGTACACCAAAATCAACCGCTGCTTTTTTGAATCAACAAGCAAAGGATTTAGGAATTGATGAAATTATGATTTGTTCAATACCTTTCGATCAATCCTATAAATTATGGGAATATGAAGCCCTAGCTAAAGAATTAGAGATAAAAAAATAGCCTTTGTAAAAAGGCTATTTTAAAATGAATTTGAAATCTTTCTTAGTGAAGATTTTAATGTTTATGTTTTTCAACATCTATCCCTAAACCTTCAGCAATTCCCTTACCTAGTTCTTCAGAAGCACGGAACCAATGACACAATTGTCGTATAACGATTTCTTCTTTTTTAGGTCCTTCAATCCCACTCATTGCGTTAACTATATTAGTGATTGTATTTTTCTTTGCTGTTTTGTCCATCACTCGATCGAATAGCCATCCTGCTTGCGTAAAATGGTCATCATCTCCCGCCATTCCACTGTTTCGATCAAAGTAATCAATCGTAGTGTCTTCCACTTCGTACGCTTTACCTTCGTGACTTTCTAGTTCATGGTTTCCATCAAAAGAATTTGGGAAATAATTAGGGTTGGAGCCACCATTGTCAGTGAATTTCATTGCACCATCACGGTGATAGTTATTTGTAAAGTATGGACATTGATTTACAGGAAGATCTTGGTAATTGCTTCCTACACGATATCGTTGTGCATCAGGGTAAGCAAATATTCTTCCTTGTAACATTTTATCTGGTGAAAATCCAATTCCATCAATTACGTTCGTTGGGGCAAAAGCGGCTTGCTCTACGTCACGGTGATAATTATCAGGCATACGATTGAGTTCCATATAACCTACATCTATCAATGGAAAGTCAGCTTTTGGCCAAATTTTTGTGACATCAAAAGGATTCCAACGAAATTCTTTTGCTTGTTCTTCGGTCATGACTTGAATTTTCATGTTCCATTTAGGAAAATCTCCGTTGTCAATCGCATTCACCATATCACGTTGTGCATAGTCTGGATCAATACCACGCATCTTATCGGCTTCAGAAGCTGTAAATTCCTTAGCTCCTTTATCTGCATAAAAATGGAATTTCACCCAAAATCGCTCTTGATCTTTATTGACAAGAGAGAAGGTGTGAGAACCAAATCCATGCATGTTTCTATATCCTTTTGGTGTTCCTCTATCAGACATTAAGATCAATACTTGATGTAATGACTCAGGATTCAGTGACCAGAAATCCCACATTGCTGTTGCATTCTTACAATTTGTTCTAGGGTCACGCTTTTGGGTGTGAATAAAATCAGGGAATTTTTTAGCGTCTTTAATAAAAAATACAGGTGTGTTGTTACCTACTAAATCCCAGTTACCGTCTTCCGTATAGAATTTTATTGCAAACCCACGTGGATCTCTCTCTGTATCTGCAGAACCTTTTTCACCACCAACTGTAGAGAAACGGATGAATAAAGGAGTTTCTTTTCCTACCTTGTCAAAAAGTTTAGCGCGCGTGTATTTTGAGATGTCATTTGTTACGACAAATTTCCCGAAAACACCTGTACCTTTCGCATGAACGATACGTTCAGGAATTCGTTCTCTATTAAATTGTGCTAGTTTTTCTTGTAAAAAAAAGTCTTGTAATAAGACAGGACCTCTTTGACCAATGGATTGCGAATTTTCATATTGTTTCTTCCCAATAGGACAACCCGCATTGGTTGTTATTTTAGAATTCTTTTTCATGCCCTTAAAGGATTAATTAGATGGTACTCAATTTACTAATTAATCCTTAAGTAGCTATTGTGTCATTTCACAAAAAATCTAAAAATGACCAAAGAATTATTGCATTTGCATGGGGTCAAGACCTTAACCACCAATATAAGGCAAAGCATCTATTGCTTGCATTTGTTCTTCTGTCAATTCAAATTCAAAATGATAGTTGGAATGTATACGCTCTGGTGTTGAACTCTTCGGTAATGGTAAAATGGCATGCTGTAAACACCATTGTAAGCATATTTGAGGAACAGTAACATTTAATTCAACTGATAAAGAAGAAAGAAATGGATTATCTAAAATTTTCCCTCTAGCAAAAGGCCCCCAAGCTTCTACCAATATACCTTTGTTTTCGCAAAATTCTACTAAATCTTTCTGTAATTGACCTGGGTGGATCTCTATCTGGTTGATAGCAGGTACTATTTCTGCCGTTTCAAAAAGTGCCTCTAAGTGTTCTTTTAGGAAGTTTGAAACGCCAATTGAACGAATTAGGCCTTCCTCTTTTAATTCTTCCAATGCACGCCAAGTTTCCGCATTTATAGTTCTCCAATCAGGATAAAAGGTGGAAACTGCTGGCCAATGGATAAGGTAGAGGTCTAAATATTCTAATTGTAAGCGGTCTAAAGTTTCAAAAAAAGCTTTTTTGGTACTTTCGTATCCTCGATTAGTATTCCAAACTTTAGATGTGATGAATAACTCATCACGGGATATTCCACTCTGTTGGATAGCTAATCCAACACTTTCCTCATTATCATAAATGGCAGCTGTATCTATGTGACGATATCCTGATTTTATAGCATTCTTAACACTAGAAATGGTTTCAGGACCGTTCACTGATTTATACGTTCCATACCCTATTGCAGGTATGGTATTTCCGTCGTTTAATTCAAATATAAGCATATATGAAGTGATGATTTATTTCACGACAAGTTAGCCACATTTATTGCAACCGGTCTTCTTTTTTTTACTAAAATTTTGGTAAATCATTCGGCCAATATAAAATACAGCTCCCCCAATTGCTATTATGGTTAGAATCGTTTGCATTTAACTGAAAATAATAAAAGTGACGTAGGCACTGACATATGCCAAAGCTCCAAAAAACACGAGCTGTAAGATTGGCCAACTCCAAGAATTCGTTTCGCGTTTTACCACTGCAAGTGTAGCCATACATTGCATTGCAAAAGCATAAAAGACCATTAATGACATCCCTGTTGCTAAACTATACAATGGTGTGCCATCCTCTCTTTTTTCCCTTTGTAATTTTTCTTTCAAGACAAGGTTTTCTCCCCCATCATCATGAACGGCGTAAATTGTTGCCAACGAACCAACGAAAACTTCACGTGCAGCAAAGGAAGTAATCAATGAGATTCCAATCTTCCAATCATATCCAAGTGGTTTAATTACAGGCTCAATAAATTGTCCCATAATACCGATGTAAGAGTTTTTTAATTCCGCTCCTCCTATCAAATCATTTGCTTCATCTTCTGATAAAGATTGTTCGACAACTTGTTTTTCTGCAAGTTGAACCGCCTCTTCCATTCTTTTTCCTGGTCCATAACTGGATAATGCCCACAATAAAATGGAGATCGCTAATATTATTTTTCCTGCATCAATAACGAAGGTCTTTACTTTTTCATAGACAGTAATTCCAACGTTTGACCATTGTGGAAATTTGTAAGCGGGCATTTCTAGTAAAAGATATCCTTTTCTATCACTTTTTAGTATTTTGTTCATTATTGCTGCAATGACTAAAGAAGCAATAATACCAAGCGCATACAATCCAAAGAGGACTAAACCTTGTAGATTGATAAATCCTAATACATTCTGTTTTGGAACTACTAAAGAAATTAATAGGGCATATACTGGTATTCGTGCACTACAACTCATAAGTGGAGCAATGAAAATGGTTGTTAGTCGTTCTTTCCAGTTGGCAATTGTACGCGTTGCCATTACACCAGGGATAGCACAAGCTACACTGGACATCATAGGTACGACTGATTTTCCATTCAATCCAAATGGGCGCATCAGTTTGTCCATGATAAAAACTACTCGAGCCATATATCCGGATTCTTCAAGTAATGATAAGAAGAAAAATAGAATTGCAATCTGTGGTACAAAAACTAAAACTCCACCTACTCCAGGAACGATTCCGTTTGCAAGTAGACTGGTAAAAGTACCTTCACCCATTTCTGCTTCGATGAATGCACTTAGATTCCCAAATTGCTCGTCTATAAAATCCATTGGGATGCTGGCAAAAGAGAAGATGAATTGGAACACAATCATCAATATCACTGCGAAGATTAGATAACCAAAAACGGGATGAGTCAATATACGATCAATCTTATACGTTTTGGTGTCCCTAACTTTTATCTCTTTTTTGACAATTTGATCGAGGTGCGCATCAATCCATTCGTAGCGTTGTTTTGCCTCTTCTTCTTGTGCTGAAACATCTTTTAATCCTGCGATTTCTGTTGAAATAATAGGGGATTGCTTTGTTCGTTTTGCTGATCGGAACGCTTTGATAATTCGTTCTTTCCCTAATTTGACACGTGCATTGCTTTCTACAATCTCTGTTTCTGGAAATAGCGTCTGTAGGCTTTCAATGTCAATCTTTATGTTTTTTCTCGCAGCCAAATCAATCATGTTAACGATTAGAATGGTTGGAAGACCTAGGTCATAAATCTGAGTGAATAGCATAAGGTTACGACGAATATTTGTGGCGTCAACTACAACCGCTATTTTATCAGGATAGTCCTGATTTTGAGGTTCTGTAAGTACATCATATACAACCGCTTCATCAATGGAGTGCGGGTAGATGCTATATGTCCCTGGAAAATCAACGATTGTTATAGTACCTGATGCGTCTTTTATTTGCCCTACTTTTTTATCTACGGTAACTCCTGGGAAGTTCCCAACATGCTGACGCATACCCGTTAGAAGATTAAAAACAGAACTTTTTCCCGTGTTGGGATTACCTAATAATGCAATTTTCATGATTACAGTTTTACCTCAATTAATGCCGCTTCTTGTTTTCTCATAGATAGAACATATCCGTCTACCTCGATAGCAATTGGATCACCAAAAGGCGCATGGTACAAGTGTGTTACCAATGAGCCTGGTGTTAATCCCATTTCAAGTAACTTTGAACGTAATTCATCTCCTTTAATAGAAAGAACTGTTGCTGATGCTCCGCAAGCAAGATGAGCTAATGTTTTTGTATCCATTGTAAATTGCTTTGTTTTTACAAATTTACCCTTTTATTTCTTATTTGGAATGATTCTAAGGTTTAATAATCAATCGAGCAGTAGATCTTGAAAACTGTTGAAGTAATATTTCTTTGTCTCCCACCAATTCTTTTATAATCTCATTGTTATAATGTCTAATAGTAAGGAGTTGGATATCACTGTTGTATTTCACCTTGTAGGTGTTTGAGAAAGTATTTAATAGGGTTTCCATATTCGTTTTTTTCGAATCAATAACAGCTGTGAAACTTAAAGCTGAATTTTGCATGATTTGAATTTTCACTCCTAAATGAGATAGTTTTTGAAAAATATCACTCAAATGACTTTCTATGATAAATGAAAAATCACGTGTAGTGAAGGAGATTAATGTTTGATCGTTCTTGTGAATATAAGAAGGGATCAAAGTATCAAAATCAGTTTTTGATTGAATAATTGTCCCTGTCTCCTTAGGTGCATTAAAACTCTTTACATGTAAAGAAATCCCTTTGTTTTGTAAGGGTTTTATTGTTTTGGGATGAATTACGGATGCACCGTAATAGGCAAGTTCCAATGCTTCGTTAAAAGATATTTGATCCAGTTTGATCGTATTATCAAATTGTTTTGGATCTGCATTTAACATACCTGGGACATCTTTCCAAATAGAAACATCGGTTGCATTTAAACAGTAAGCAACAATGGCTGCTGTAAAGTCAGAGCCTTCGCGCCCCAAAGTTGTCGTCATTAATTCTGGTGTATGACCAATGAATCCTTGAATGATATAAATGCGTTTCTTTCCTTTAACAGCATCGCTTAACAAGAATTCTGTTTTTTTCCAGTCTACATCGGCATCGCGGTAATGATTATCAGTTCGAATGAGTTTTCGAGCATCTAGCCAAGCTGCGTCTCGACCTTCTTTCTGTAAATATGCAGCGACAATTTGTGTAGAAAGGACTTCCCCTAAACTAACAATTTGATCATAAAGAAAATCATAGTTATCTGGCGTTTCTGCTTCAAAATAGGTGTTAAACGTATCAAAAACGGAAGAAATAGCTTTTTGAAGTGGCTCCATTTCTAGTACTTCTAATTCTTCACAAATGGAATGGTGGTAATTATATATTTCTTCAAACTTACTTTTAAATAGCGCACTATCTTTTTCCCAACAGCTAGTGACGATTTCTTCTAACGCATTGGTTGTCTTCCCCATTGCGGAAATAACGATTATCAGTTGTTCTTGCGCATATTGATCGAGTATATACACAACATTTCTAACAGCTTTTGCGTCACGCACAGAAGCTCCTCCAAATTTAAATACTTTCATGAAAAATGGGTATTAACTTAATTTATCTGTCAAGATGCGCATCTCAATAACAGGGGCGATTTTCTCGTATAAAATATTGTATACCGCCTCAACAATAGGCATCTCAACATCAAATTTCTTTTTGATTTCCATAACGCTTTTTACTGCATAATAGCCTTCAGCAATCATGTCCATTTCCAATTGTGCAGATTTCACAGAATAGCCTTTTCCAATCATAAATCCAAAGGTTCTGTTTCTAGAAAACTTGGAATAAGCCGTTACAAGTAGATCACCTAAATATGCGCTTGATTTCACATCTCTATGGATAGGACTTACTTCGTCAATAAAGTTTTCAATTTCTTGGATAGCACAGCTAATTAGTACAGCTTGAAAATTGTCGCCATAACCTAAACCAGAACAAATACCACTGGCGATAGAATAAACGTTTTTCAGAACAGCCGATAATTCTGTTCCAAATAAATCATCTGAGGTAGTGGTTTTAATATATCTGCAACTCATGGCTTGCGCAACCATACTGGCTATACAATCATCTTGGCAAGCAATTGTTAAATATGATAAACGTTCAAGTGCAACTTCCTCCGCGTGGCAAGGTCCACAAATGATACCAATTTGATCATAAGGTGTACCAAACGTTTTATGAAAAAAGCGTGCTGGAATAGCTTGGTATTCTGGAATAATTCCTTTTACAGCGGAAAAGACAACTTTTCCTTGAAATACTTCTACTGGGAAATCCTGAAAGGTTTGTACCAAGAAAGCAGATGGAGTAGCGATAATAATAATGTCGGTTTCAGAAATACACTCATATAAATCTGTTGTTACTCGTACACGAGAAGTGTCAATCTGAACCGATTGAAGATAATTTGGGTTGTGCTTGTAAAGATTAATGTGCTTTACCGCTTCTTCATTTCGCATCCACCACCTGATATCTTCTACATTGTTGGATAATATTTTGATAAGAGCAGTTGCCCAACTCCCTCCACCAATGACCGCTATTTTCTTCTTACTGACTTCCATGCTTAACTCGCAAATTTAGTTAATAATTTTAAAAATCGAGGGTATTCCCAAAATACTTGCTAAAGCACATACTTTCTATTATCTGTCTAAATAAGTAGGTTGATCTAATGTTATCAATTGATGAAAAGCCTCCATTCTTGCCTCGTCAGAAAAAAAACTGTATTTTCAACACCAATAAATTAAACAACTCTTATACATACTTATGAAAAAATTAGTTCTACTACTAGGATCTAGTGTGCTTTTTTTCCAAGTTTTTGGGCAGCAACAACGACCTGATAAGTGTGGGGCACCACATTTTATTAATTACATAGACGCTTCTTATCCAGGGTATAAACAGCAAGTAGCCTATGCCTTTGAAGATAATGCGAGTCAATTGAGATCTGGAAATGTTGCTAAATCGAATGATGAATATATCATTCCTGTGGTTTTCCATATTGTTTACAACACGCAAAGACAAAACCTTCACGATTCTATTATTCTCAGTCAATTAGATGTATTGAATAAAGATTTTAATGCTCAAAATGCAGATGTTGGAAACTTGAGACCTATCTTCCAACCTTATAGAGGAAATCCTAAAATCCGATTTAGATTAGCAACGATAGATCCTAGTGGTAACCCAACTACTGGTATTACACGTACACAAACTTCTATTCAAACATTTAGTAACAGTAATATTAATGCTGATTTCGATCTATTTGAAAGGGTTAAAAAAACAGCAACTGGAGGAAAAGATGCTTGGAATACACAACGTTATTTAAATATTTGGGTGTGTGACATGAGTTTTCACGGAATGGGAATGGAAATTCCTTTTTTGTTAGGATATGCTAGTCCACCATTAGGGCTGTCGAACTGGCCACAAGATGAAATGCCTGATTTAATTGACGGTGTTGTACTTCAGTTTCAGTCTGTAGGAAGTAATAATCCTGACGGGTCTATCGATGTGCTTGGAACAAGAATGGATTTCTATGGAAGAACAGCAACTCACGAAGTAGGACACTATCTCGGTTTACGTCACATCTGGGGAGATGGAGATTGCTCCGCACATGACGGAATTGATGATACACCAAACTCAGATGAAGATTCAGGTCAAGAGTGTGACAAAACAAAAAATAAATGCGTGGATAATATTGATGGTGTTGATTTACCTGATTTAGTCGAAAATTTTATGGACTATTCCGCTGAAGATTGCATGAATATGTTTACAAAAGGACAAACAAATTTTATGCGTCAAGTATTGGAAAATGAAAGATACGATTTGGTTCACGATAACCTAGCAAGTATTTCTAACATTCCTCAAATTGATGTAAATGTGTTCCCAAATCCAGCAAAAGAAAACATCTTGTTAAAAGCAAGCACCCTATTAGAGGGACAACTTTCGCTTACAGATCTTTCGGGAAGAACGATCATGTCAATTGAAATGAATGACAGTCAAACAACTATTGACGTAAGCACATTAAATGCAGGTATGTATATAGTTGTTTACCAAGGAAAACAATTAACGAAATTCGTTAAAGAATAAAAATAATAATAAAGGAGAGGGAAGAATCCCTCTCTTTTTTTTCATCACCTAAAATATACTGTAAGTTAGATTTATGCTAAGAAAAGGATTTCTTTTAGTTTGTTTTTTAGGGACCTTATGTTCCAAAGCACTATTCGCCGCACCAGGCGATACCACATGGGTAACTTTGTTTGATAACGTAGAGCTCAATCATTATGGGAATTATCCTATTAGTGCCACTTTACCTGATGGAACAACAAAATACCAGAAAATTAGAATGCATTATATCCTTGGAAGAAGGGCTTGTCCAGGAGAACAATACTGTGGATCATGGGATTATACAACTAAAGTATATGTGCTGCCTGATGCCAATACCAATTTAGAGCTAATGCGTGTGATTACACCTTATGCAACAGATTGGAATGTCAATCGAAAACATACCTATACCACAGATGTAACAGATTATTATCCCGTACTTAAAAACACACAAGATTTCCGCTTCGTGTATGAAGGATATTCTTGGGGATTTACTGTTTCTGTGAAATTAGAGTTTATCGAAGGGAATCCACCGCGAGATGTGTTGGATATTAGCCCATTGTACGATGGCTATTTTACCTACGGACATCCTACACAATCTATCGAAACGCAATTGATCGCCAAAGATTTTAATGTGCAGCCTGGAGTAGTGTCGGCGAATGTTATCAATACAATTAGTGGACACGGAATGGATCCTCTGCAAAATTGTGCCGAATTCTGTAGTAAATACTATGATTTAAAAGTAAACAATTCAGCTGTTGAACGGATACAAGTTTGGAAAGACGACTGCGGACATAACGCTCTTGCCGCACAAACAGGCACATGGGTATTCGATCGCGCAGGTTGGTGTCCGGGTGAACAAGTATATCCCATAAATCATACGATTGCAACGACACAATTGAGTAGTCAAACGATTAAACTAGACATGGATTTTCAACCTTATAATGCTAATACCACTAATAATTTAGGTGGATACGCCATTTCTTCTCACTTGTTTCAATATGGAGCGTATAATTATTCTAAAGATTTAGCCATCGAGAAAATCATCGCGCCTTCAAATGATGAAAATGAAGTGAATCGCAATGCCATTTGTGGTAGACCGATTGTCTTATTGAAAAATAACGGACAAACAGCCATTACTTCTGCAAAGTTGAAATATCATTTGCAAGGTAGTTCTAGCCCGTTTTTTGCAACATGGAATGGAAATCTAGCCTTCAACCAATTGGTGGAATTCGAATTGGATCAAAGTGCACGTGCATTTTTAGGTAACGAATCCAATGTATTTATTGTTGAAATTGTTGAGGTGAATGGAACACCTGGCGATGACAACTCACATAATAATAGGCTGACCTCCAAGTTTACACATGTGGAGGAATGGTTCAATGGAATGCGCATAGATTTTAGAACAAATAAAGCAACAGATGCTAACACAGGATTTAACGAAACAACGTGGAAAATTGTTGATCCAGAAGGAAATGTCGTGAAGGAACGTAAAAATTTAGCAAACGATACCCGTTATATCGACACCTTGAATTTACCACAAGGTTGTTACACTTTTATCGTTAGTGACAGCGGTTGTGATGGAATTTCATGGTGGTATTACCCTAATTACCCTGTAAATCCAGGGAACGGAACCTTGCGATTAATGAAGCATACCAATGGAACCTTGAAAAACATTAATGGAGATTTTGGATGTGAAATGCGCATTGGTTTTACGGTCGGACAACTCCTTTCCGTAAATAATTTGTCGGGAGAATTGGAAAAAGCCATTCTACAACCGAACCCAGCAAAGGAAATGATTCAGGTACTATTTGCCAAGCCAACGCAAGGTCTTTTGACCGTTTCTGATGTGTCTGGAAGGTTGGTGAAATCCATGCTTGTTGATGGTGATCACCAGACAATTGGTCTTGAAGATCTTCAAAATGGCGTGTACTTAATTTCTGTGAACGGAAGTTTTGTTGGTCGTTTTGTAAAACAGTAAATAGAAATTAGAAATCTGATTTCGGTATAAGAAAGTAAGTAACATCATCATTTGGATGAGGTGAAAAGCCTTTTTTTGTCGAAGTCAGATTTTTTTTTGGCTGCCTTTTCGTTCTGCGCGTTCTAGTAAACTCCCCAAAAAGGGTTTACGATACCTTTGCCACGCGCTTCCTGTGGTCGCAGCGGCAAAGCTTCGTGCACACCTTTTTTGGATCGTTTAGCTAATACGCTCCGCACGGGCAGATGTTTCCCGTGAATGAACTTTGTTTATAGAAACATTAAGAATGTTACGATCTATCGCGTTAGGGATAATAGAGGAAAGCTTTTTCGTGAAGGATGAACGAAAAACTTGAAACGAATAGCCCGACCCCATAGGGGTAACGCCCAAAATAAAAGCTTCTATGCCACTGGTAAAGTGATAAAAAAACACGTTCCTTCATTCAATTTGGTCTCAAAACGAATGGTTCCGCCGTGGTTCTCAATGATTTGTTTCACCATGGAAAGGCCGAGGCCAGTGCCCGTATTTTTGGTCGTGAAATAAGGCACAAACATTTTATCAATCTGCTCGGGAGCAATGCCAGAACCGTTGTCGTCCACCGTTATGTGCAAAGTATTACTGGTTTTCTTCGTGCATATTTTTATCTTTCCATCTGTGTGATTGATGGCTTGTAGACTGTTTTTCACTAAGTTGTTGATTACGCGCAACAATTGATCCTTGTCGCCCAGAACGTTTATTTCGTCCACGCCTTCATAGATCAATTCGGTATCCGATTCATTTTCGAACAGTGACAAGACACCCTTAATAAGGGAAACAATTTCCAAAGATTCCATTTTCGGGGCAGGCATTTTAGCGAAGTTAGAAAACTCATTCGCAATCTTCGTCAAGGCATCAATTTGTTCAATTAATGAGTTGGAAACACGGTTTATTTTGTTCATCAACTGCGGGTCATCTGGGTTGATAGAGCGTTGTAAATGTTGTACAGAAAGTTTCATTGGCGTTAAAGGATTCTTGATTTCGTGCGCTACTTGTTTCGCCATATCCCTCCAAGCACTTTCCCTTTCTGATTTCGCTAATTGTGTGGCTGTTTCTTCTAATTCCAGTAGTTTTTTGTTGTAATCTTCTACTAAATCCCCAATTTCATCGCGTTTGTCGTATTTCAGTCGTGACATGTTTTTCCCGAATTTCAAGGAATTTAAACTGTTGTGTAATTGGCGTAAAGGGGAAGTGATCCAGCTACCAACAATCACGGTCAAGATGGTTGAGACCACAAAGACAAACAGGAAAATGTTAATCAAAGTAGCGTACAATTCATTCATCTGCGCAAGACTGTTTTCTTGTTGCCCAAAAAACTGGAGGTTGAGTACGCCCAGTTTTTCGCCTTTAAAATTGTTAATGGGCATGTAACTGGAAGAATAATTCAGTCGACCAATATTTTCTTGGTGTAAAAAGTGGTTGAGGCTTTTCTCTGTGATTTCTATGTAAGCCTTTGGATTCATCTGTTCAGAAAGCAAGCCGCTGCTATATAATTGTAAACGACTCGTGGCTACCAAATGGCCTAGATTGTTGTATAGATTGATGTCCGTTTTGTGAATGCGACACAATCTACGGAGTTGTGCGTTTAAGGAAGAATAATCTTTAAGAGAAGGAATGTCCGTCATTCGACCTAGGGCACTCCTCAAGTCTTGTTCCACGGAATTGGTTTTTTCCTGTATCTGTTCGTTGGCCATTTTCTCGAACTGTTTACTAAAAAAAGAACCGGCTCCCCAAGTTGTAATTACTAAGGTTAAAATGGTTAAACATACGATGGCAACTTGAATTTTTGTGGCCAAACGATTCCAATTTATGTGTTTCAATTCGGACAGAATCAAAGGGAAATTGGTAATCACCATTAGTAATAAGAAGCAACAAAAGAAGAACGAAATCGAAGTGGTAAGTTCGAAAAATGTATTCAGTTTAACGGAAACAATGACCACATTTTCATCAGAACTTTTGTAAATGGAATGGTTGTAGCCGTTGTAATCAAAAGTTTTTTTGTTCCCTTTATTCCATTCGTCCATTTCACTTGCTAGATATGGATATTCAAAATCCCCATGTTGATAAGCAAGTACATTTTCGTGAAACTTAGCAAAGGAATAATGGGACATTAATGCTTGTTTGTCTGTGGAATTTGGAATAAGCAATTTTGGGAAACCTATTGCTTCAGGGTTTTTTTTCGATTTTAAAGTGCAAACAAGTGTTCCTAGTTTCTGCTCACCATTCCAAATCTCGGATTTTATGATGTATGAAAAATGTGCGATATGGTCGTGAACAAAATACATCGAAGGCGTTATTTCTGAACGATCTCCGTGTAAATCAATAATGGTCATAAAGTCGATGTACAACTGTGTAGAAGGATCAGTTGCATTTGACATGTTGTGATTTAAAGAGTCGAATAAGAAAAAACCAAAATCGTAATTGTTGGCAATAGAATTGAAGTATTTTTTGTCTAAATACTCATCAAAACGGGTGGCATTAAAAGGAGTATCTGTCCTGAAAAAGTAGTGTAAGGATTTATCTGTTTTCAGGAGACTGTCAATGCTGTTCATGTTGAGCTCACTACTAAAATCCCGTTCGCTAAACAGTTGGTTGGCAAAAAAGTGACGGTTGTCCAATTCTTTTTGGGTGTTCAAATGTTGAATCGCCAAAGCAATTATGGTTGACGAGGCTATACCAAAAATGAGATAAGATAAGGCAGAATGAAACTTAGCATTCAATTGAAACAAAGGAAGTAACAAAACGAGTATGACAGGGTATAGTGCCAAACTCCAATGTGTTTTAAGGAGTAAAGTAGAGACGACAATCCAAGTACTGAAAAGTAATACTTGTCCAGCTAATCCCGATTTGTTTTTTTGCGTTTGTATATATTCAGAAAGTTGATAGTAGAACAAACAGATACCTCCTATGGTTAAAATTGCCAAGGTGGAATAGAGGTTCATCTGGAATAAATCAGCCGTCGCCAAAGGAATTGTAGAGTGAAATACAAACGCACTAATGTAATGAGCGAGTACTGCCCAAACCAGTAAAGAAAATAAACGATATATGAAAAACGACAGATAGGTGGATTTGAAGCGTTTAACAGCAAGTTTTAGAATTAAACTACATGTCCCAAAAAAGACAATTAAGCTAACTAAGAATTCAAACAGGTTGGGTGCTAAAAAATCTACTCCAAATAAATTAGCTTGGAAAATGGTGTAATCCTTAAAGGCCACCATCCAATTTTCTTTCAAACTATACCATCTGAAAAACAGGATGGTAGACCATATTAATAGTTGTGCAAAGGGTTTTAAAGGTTGGATGTATAGGAATACTAATCTTAAAAAGGTCGCAATGCTTAGAAACAAAAGGCCAACAATATAGAATTCTTGGTAGGGATTGATCTTATTCTGTCCATTAGGTTGTAAAGAGAAAAGATAGGCACCTTTAGCACTGTATATGGGGTAACCGATTTCTGAATCAAATGTGGGACTGTAGCTTAATTGCGTATAAGGGTTATCAGAGAAACCATTGATCAGATAAGCATTTTGAATAGGGTAGTCGTTGTATATTTTGTGTGAAACGCGGTAGGTAATGTTCTTTTTTGTTGCTGTTCCGGTGAGGTACCACCCGTTTTGATATTTTTGAAGAGAAATACCATCTATGTATTTGTCAAGTAGCAAGGAAACTTTTTGTGAATTACTGTTCCAATGTACCAAGGTGTCATTCCTATAGACATACACAAAGGTTTCCTCTGAAGCAAACTTCGCGATGTCCTCAAATGAAGCGGTTTCTTTTTGAGCTGAAAGTTGGTGTAAGGTCCAATTGATTTTCCCTTCTTGGTCCGTTACGTATTGTTGTAGCTTTAAAAGTTCTTTATCTGTGTTCTTTTGGGAATAGAAAAGATAGACCACCAAGAAAGAAAAGGTGGAAAGGAGAAAAAGAATGCTGTTTAAGTAGATAGGTTTTTGACGTTTTAAAATCATTTTTTTGCCGATAGCATTTGTTCTATGGCTAAAATAAGCTTTTCAAAGTCATTATCGGCACGCTCATCATTGTTAAAAATGAAATCCGCATCTTTTTTATAAGGAAATAGGTATTTTTCGAAGCACGGCATTACGTGGTTATTCCATTGGTAAAGAATAGATTCCCTGCTGTACCCTCTGGTTTCTTGATCGCGATAAAGACGTCTATCTAATTGTACTTTTAAATCTACATCTACAAAGATAGAATAGTCCAGCGCTTTGCGAACGTTCTCATATTCAAATAAAAACAATCCTTCGACAATGATTAATTCAGATGGTTCTAAACTGATTAAAACGTTTTTTGTAGGGGCGTTGAAATGATATTCTTTTACTTCTATGCTTCGACCAGCTTTTAGTTCTACTAAATCAGCAGATAATCGAGCTTCATCTAATGCTGTAGGCAAATCAAAATTCACCTCGCCATTCTCATCTCTCGCTTGTACTTCAATAGGTAAATAATAATTGTCCATTGAAAAAATACTCGGAGATAAATCCTTAAAGTGTTCTGCTAAACGTTTCAATAAGGTTGTCTTTCCAGATCCGCTACCTCCGCAAATGCCTATTATCATTACTTAAAATCCTATGGTTACACACTTGCCGAATTTTGTTCCGGCCGAAAAATTTTGGACAAATTTACCACATTTAAAGTGATTTTTGGATGGTTTGCAGATAAGAAAATTAGATTTTTATTGAAAAACATATCATTTCATAAAGGTATATCGTTTCAGTAGCGAAATAAAAGTTGTATTTTTATGAATGAAAATATTTATTTAGCGCTTTATGAAATTACTAGTAAATGTATTAATAGCCCAATTATTAGTTTGGGGAGCTTTCTCATCTGTCGCTCAAGATCTAATTGTGAAAGGTAAGAATGTAGCTTTGACAAATGTTAAGCTTGTAACAACCGACAATAAAAGTGTTTCTTTCAATGACTACAAAGGAAAGAATGGAACGCTTGTCATCTTCTCATGTAATACCTGCCCTTTTGTTATTGGTAAAGCAAGTGGTTTTGAAGGATGGGAAAAAGATTACAATAACATTACAGCTCTAGCTAAAGCAAAAGGGTTTGGAGTGGTAATTGTCAATGCTAACGAAGCGCAACGCAAAGATTCAGATTCTCCTGAAAAGATGGACGAACATGCGAAAATGAACCGTTATATGGCGCCTTATGTAATTGATCAAGGACATGTATTGGCAGATGTATTAGACGCAAAAACTACTCCACACATTTATTTGTTTGATAAAGAAAATAAATTGATGTACACAGGTGCTATCGATAATTCTTATGATCCAAAAGCTACTGTAGTAGAAAACTATTTAGTGGATGCTTTAAATAATTGGGATAAAGGACAAGAATTGAAAGATTCAAAAGCAGTAGGGTGTAGTATTAAGCGAGTTGAAAAATAATGCGAGTTAGTATTTTTGTTATATGGGCCATTTTTAATGGACTCTTTTTTAGTTTTGGACAACAACAAGGAAGTGGTGCATACAAGGATTTTGTGAATCTAGCAACCCTTGAGAATTTTGCGCCATCTTTTATTTATGTACATGCCCTTGATAAGGTTGCGCCTCAACAACAAGAAGATAAAATTACAGATAGCTTGGGCGGGTTTCCTTATAGGTTTGGAGTCGCTGTTGAGCAAAATTTGTCTTTGTCTTCACTGCCATTTGTGAAATTTGAAAAAAATAATGCTTTTCATTCCGTAATTGGAATTGTATCTCCAAATGCAACGTCCATTAATTTAGGATTTAAAAATCTTGAGCTGCAAGCCAACGATAGAATTTATATTCAAAATAAAAAGGGGACAAAGCTACTTGGTCCATTGACGAAGAACGACTGCTATAAAGGATACCTTGGAACAGAATTGTTGTTTCTTGATTCGGTTTATATACATATTGTTCAAGAGTTAGAAACTGGACTTGTCGGAGAACTTGATTTTATTACTCATGGTTATCGTTCTACCAACGATATTCAAAAATCATTAGGTGCATCCGGGCCATGTCACAAAAATGTGAATTGTCCTGAAGGTCAACCTTGGACGAATATAAAAGATGGTGTCGTTTCGTTGTTAGTCAATACCAATTCTTTTTGTACAGGTTCTCTTGTAGCGAATTCAAATTTTGATGGTAAACCTTATGTGTTAACAGCAAATCATTGCTTTTTGTACGCACCTGCGAATTGGGTCTTCAAATTTAATTATCAAGCAATAGCTTGTGATAATCCTACTACTGATCCTGTTAGTTTTTCAGTTTCTGGAGCAGAACTACGCGCACGAAATGCGTCTACGGATTTTTGCTTGGTAGAAATTACTGGTGGATTAATTGGAGGTCAACTTCCCGTTCAAACAAACGCTTATTTTAATGGAATGAATTATAATGCTGGGGATTTATTATCTGCAGTCGGTATTCATCATCCAAGAGGGGATATCAAGAAGATTTCATTTGAAGATGATGTAGTAAAACCAGCAACATCAAAAATTTCAGGCACGGAAAGCCACCGAGATGGGGTTTGGAGAGTCAATTGGAATAGAGGGACAACAACTGAAGGGAAATCTTCTGGATCACCCTTGTTCGATTCACAAAAGAGAATCGTAGGACAATTGTGGGGAGGAGGATCCTCTTGTACAACACCTGCTGGTTTTGATTATTATGGTCGCGTATTTTATTCTTGGGACTTAGAAAGTCAATCCGATAAGCAATTAAAGCATTGGCTAGATCCCAATGGTGTAGCAAATGGAGTGATTGAAGGACACCGTTTAGGTAGTAGACCTGGGGATGTAGACGCGGCACTTGTGATGGAATATAAGGAACCGTTTTGTTCTAAAAATGAAAATATTACACTCAAGGTCTACAATATGGGTATGCGTACCCTTATAGATTTTGGATTGGAATATACGTTTGATAATTGGAATACACGTTTCCAGATAACTCAAGCCGTTTCCATTGCTCCTTTATCATTTATTCTTGTTGATGTACCTTTGACAGCAGCGGCAACAGGATGGAATGATTTTTCAGTGAAAGTCATTTATGCGAACGACGTAACAGATCAGAATACAGAGAATAATCAGGTTGGACAACAAATTCTTGTGCAAGAGACCTCTCGCGATGCGAACATCAAGCTTTATATGGATTGTTATGCTTCTGAAAACCAATGGGAGATAAAAGACCTTTCTGGTAATTTGGTATACAAAAGCAAAGGATTTGCAAATACATTAGACAAAGGATTACACGAGTTTGATATCTGTTTACCTGAAGGCTGCTATAATTTCACCCTCTTTGATAGTTACGGAGATGGAATGTCATTTTCAAATGATGCCTTGTCGTGTGAAGTCGGACATCTTACCATTACCTCGGGAGGTTTTGTATTGGCAGAGTTACTTCCTGAAAATGCAAATTTTGGATCTAAATGGGAACGTCAAATTTGTGTTGGACCGCTGGCTGTAAATTCTTTGCAAAATGAATTTAAGATTTATCCAAATCCTTTACAGTCTAAAGTCTTTATCGAATCAAATGGTTCATTCGATGGTTACCGATTGTGGAGTACAGACGGACGATTGATGCAAGAAGGAAAATGTGAGAAATCAACAAAAGTAGAAATATCGGTTTCCCTTCAAACCGGCTGTTATTTACTCGAGTTGGTAAAGGATACAGAACGCATACATGTGCAAACCTTATTGGTCGAGTAGACAAACTACGAATCAATTAAGAATATCGGTTTAGTACACCTTTCTTTTTTTGCATTTTTAATAATTTGTCTATCTTTGCGCCACCAAAAGTTCCGTTTTATGTCAACAAGTATAAAGATATTCGCTGGAAGAGCGTCTAAAGACTTAGCAGGTAAGATTGCTAGTTCATACGGTGTTTCCTTAGGAGATATCAAGGTTTTTGAATTTAGTGATGGCGAGTTTCAAACATCATTCGAAGAAACTGTGCGAGGAAAAGATGTATTTCTTGTACAATCGACGATGCCTCCAACAGAAAATCTTTTTGAGCTATTGTTGATGATTGATGCCGCGCGTCGTGCATCTGCTAGAAAAATCATTGCCGTTATTCCATATTTTGGATTTGCACGACAAGATCGTAAAGACAAACCACGTGTTGCCATCGGAGCAAAACTCGTTGCAAACATGCTTATGGCTGCAGGAGTTGACCGTATAATGACCATGGATTTACATGCAGATCAAATCCAAGGATTCTTTGAAGTTCCTGTTGATCACCTTTATGGTTCAACTGTTTTCTACGAAGAAATGAAACGATTAGACAACGGAAATCTAATAATTGCAGCTCCAGATGCTGGAGGAGCAAAAAGAGCCAATGCTTACGCAAAACGGTTAAATACAGGCTTAGCGATATGCCACAAGCAAAGAAAAGTCGCAAATGAGGTAGCTGAGATGACAGTTATTGGTGATGTTTCAGGAAAAGATGTAATTTTGGTGGACGATATGTGCGACACCGCAGGGACATTAACAAAAGCGGCAGACCTATTTATGCAAAAAGGAGCAAAGTCAGTTCGAGCTTTTTGTACGCATGCAGTACTGTCTGGACCAGCGTATGAGCGCATAGCGAACTCTTCGTTATTGGAGTTAATTGTAACGGATTCAATCCCGTTAAAACAACAGTCTGATAAAATACGCGTACTAACAGTTGCAGAACTGTTCGCAGATATTATCAAGTCATTGGTTAACAACGAGTCGATTAGTTCACATTTTGTAATTTCTTAATTAATATATAATGAAAACAGCACAATTGAGCGGTTCGGTAAGATCGAACGTAGGGAAAAAGGATGCAGCAGCTTTGCGTAATGCAGGTCAAGTTCCTTGTGTGCTTTACGGAACAGGTGTTCAAACATCTTTTTCAGTTAAAGCAATTGACATCGAAAGAATCGTTTTTTCTCCAGATGTTTACTTAATTGAATTAGACGTTGATGGTAAAAAAGTAAAAGCGATTATTCGTGAATTACAACAACACCCTGTGAAAGATACAATTCAACACGTAGATTTCCTTGAAGTAACAGACGAAAAACCAGTTCGTATCGGATTGCCAGTTCGTTTGAAAGGATCTTCTCGTGGGGTATTAGCCGGAGGTAAGTTATTACAAGTGTTCAGAAAATTGAACGTTGTAGGTCTTGCTAAAGACTTCCCTGAAGTTATCGAAGTAGACATTTCTCCTTTACGAATGGGACAATCAGTGCGCGTTAAGAGCATCGAAATCCCTGGAGTAACAATCTTAGATCCAGCAAACGCTGTCGTGGTTTCTGTTAAAAGAGCACGTGGAGCGGTTGATGATTCTAGTGATGACGAAGAATAAGAAATTTTTCTTTACAATAAAAGGCTGCCAGAAATGGCGGCCTTTTTTTTTACTCAAATCGTCATAAATAACTCTTATTTGTTTTCTAAATTTTTCCTGTTTAAAGGATTGGGCGTTTCCTCTTTTGCCTAAAAAAGCAAAAAAGGTCGGGCTATCCGTTCATAGTCCTCGCCCCTCCTCCCCAAGTTACTTGGGGAGGAGGAACTCCGGGCTATCCACTAATATCCCTAACGCAAAGTAGAATAATACCTGTGCTAATCCTTTTTTTATTTAACCTCAAAAGCTTAACTTTTTTCTTTTTTTTTCGCTAGAACCCCCTTGTAGTAAGGATTGTGTTTACAATTGTCCTTGTGTAACTCATTGGTTTACAAGGATTGATTTTTTTTATTAACAAATTTTATTTTTTTTGTTCCACTAAAAGGAAGAGATTTGTGCCATATTTAATATATGCCACTAATTATGAAACTCACACTACCACTACAGAAAGTAATACTATTTTGTTTTCTTTTTACTTCTACTTTTCTTCTTTCCGCTGACTACTATTGGGTTGGTGGAGCAGGAAATTGGAGTGATATTAATCATTGGGCAACTACTTCTGGAGGGACAACCAAACATCCCGTTGTTCCTTCTCAGTATGATAATGTTTTTATTGATGCAAATAGCGGATTCAACGCTGGTGTTAATTCCATGCGAACCATAACGATGGATGTGGTTTCTAATTGTAGAAACATGACATGGAACAATACCCCAAATAATCCTATTTTGACAGGAGGGGCAGGTATTCAGCTAAATGTTTTCGGTTCTTTAGCCTTACAAGCTGGAATGTCTTATTCAGTACCAATTACTAAATTTTTGTCTAATAATATTGGGGAGACTATTACTTCTAATGGAACAACCATTTCTAGTTATGTAACCTTTGATGGTACTGGGGCTTGGAAATTCATGGATGATGCAACTACAGGACATATA
>JASLGM010000048.1 GCA_030150045.1 Taishania sp. | reverse complement strand
TTTACTTGAAGCGTTAATTAATTTACTGAAAAAACAAGAGATATGAAAGCATTAAGAATCGTTCTATTAGGTGGATTAATGAGCCTTATTTTTCCTATTGCCTATGGGCAGCAGGATGCTCAGTTCACGCAGTACTTAGACAATATGTTATACTATAATCCAGCTTATGCGGGGAGTCGTGATATGATGAATATCACGGCGCTTCACCGCCAGCAGTGGGCAGGATTCAAAGGTGCTCCTATGAGTACGACTTTTAGTCTTCACACACCACTTCGATATGAGAGTATCGGACTTGGTTTTAGTGTGCTTAACGATAGGGTAGGACCTACGAACTCGACATGGATCAATGCTGATTTTTCCTATTCCCTTCGCTTTAAGAAACACAAAGGACGCCTTTCTTTCGGAGTGAAAGGAGGAATCAATTTAGTGAATGGAGACTTATCTACGTTGATAAAAAACGACAACGACGACCAAAACTTAAACACACATTATCAGAATGTTGTACAGCCCAATATTGGTGGAGGGATTTATTACCAATCAGACCAATGGTTTGTAGGTGTTTCCGTACCTCGGTTGGTGGAGTACCGATTAAAGGCTGGAGAATTCACACAAGGAGAATTCATTTCCCAACGCCACTATTATTTCACCTTAGGAGGTTACATCAAAACGGGGCGTATGCTAAAGATTCGTCCAAGTACGATGTTGAAGATAACGGAGAACGCTCCGATAGCTTTGGATCTAAGTTTGGCATTTGTTTTCTACGATAAGTTTTGGTTGGGAGGTAACTATCGACTGATGGAGAGTGCAGGTATCATTGCTCAATATCAATTCAGTAACCAGTTCAAGTTGGGCTACGCATTTGAATATTCGACAACGAAACTACGACATTACAATGCGGGTACACACGAGTTAATGCTAAGTTATGACTTGTTGTTTAAGAGCAAATCAATGAGTTCACCTCGTTATTTCTAACCCCTATTTACACCAAGAAATGAGAAACATATATATACTTTCATTGTTGTTTTTGAGCAGTTTTACCGTTTTTGGACAACAAGCCCGTTTGAAATATGCGGACAAACTATTTGAACGTCAATCGTATTACGCTGCAGCTTCAGCGTATGAAGATGTATTGGCTCGCCGTATTGATTCCTCAGACATTGCCCCACAGATTGCGGAGAGCTATGACAAATCAGGAAGTTTTGATAAGGCCTTGAGTTGGTACCGTTACCTTGATCGCCACCAGATGCTGAGCAAAGAGAATTTACTTCGTTTAGCGCTTTTGGAGCGCCGCTTCAGTCATTATGATTTATCCGATAAACATTTGCGTTCGTACAAAGAGAAGTACGGAGTTTGCGATGTGTGCGACCATATCTTAAACAGTCCACAAAGTCTGGAGAGCTTGAATAAGAGCCAAGATGTTTTTGTTTTAGAGGTACAGAAGATCAATACCGACCGATCTGAAATAGTGGGTAGCTATTTATCGGATCATGAATTATTGATTTCTAGTTCAAAACGTAGTTCTTTTGCTGTGAATCGAGTACATAATTGGACGGGAGGATATTACTATGAACTGTACAAGTCAGAGATAGATGCCAAAGGACAATTAGGAAAGATGAAGCGTGTAAAAGGTAAGGTGCATTCTAAATTTAATGACGGTCCGGTGGTGTATCACCCAGCGACAGGTTATTTGTATTTTACAAGAAATACCTTTTACAAAGGAAAGAAAGGTAAGGATGCCGACAAACGCGTTCACTTAAGTATCTACCGGGCGAAGTTTAACGGAAAGAAGTTTAAGGAAGTAAGCCCCTTAAACATCAATTCCAATGCATACTCAACCGCTCATCCTGCATTAAGTAAAGATGGTAAACGCTTGTATTTTTCTTCTGACCGGCCAGGTGGATATGGAGGAATGGACTTGTATATGGTTAATCTGGATGAGCAAGGAAACGCCGGGACAGAGCAACCGGTTAACTTAGGAGCAAAGGTAAATACTTCTGCACATGAAGTTTTTCCTTTCTATCAAGATGAAGAGGAATTGTTGTTATTCAGTTCTGAAGGGCATTTTGGGTTGGGAGGCTTGGATGTTTATTTGGCTTATTTAGACAAGAACGGAGGAGTTCGTAAGATAACCAATGTTGGAGCGCCTGTAAACAGTCCAAGTGATGATTTTTCATTTATCAACAATGAGAAACAAACACATGGCTATTTTTCTTCGAATCGACCTTTGGCAAAAGGGGAGGATGATGTTTTTGGATTTACCCAGACCAAACCCTTTGAGAATGAAATCATGGTTCATGGAGATGTTCGTAACTTGATCACAAACGTGGACTTGGAAAAGACGACGGTTTATTTGAAAACGCCAACGGGAGTTATTTTAGACAGTGCGATTACCAATAACCACGGAATGTTTGAAATGAGCTTGCGCAAAGACACAAGAGATTTCGTGTTGACAGCGAATAAAGAAGGATTTATTCCTTTGACGTATCCGGTGGATTACGAAGCAGAAACACAAGAATACGACACGCACTTGTTGATGATGCCCGTTTTGGAATACCGAGTAGTAGGAACAATTGTTGAGAAAGGAACGAATGCACCGTTGGAAAACGTATTGGTTGCAGTTATTGATCGTAAGAAAGGGAATGCCATTGTGGAGAATTTAACGACGGATACGGATGGACGATTCCGTTCATCGCCGTTAGATTATGCGTATGCAGATACGGTTCATTATGCGGTTAAATTGACCAAGACAGGATTTGTGAGTCGTTTTGCAACGCGTCAGGAAGTGTTGGCCTTGGAAGAAAAGATTGATTTGAGTGCGAATATGACTCGCATTGAGATTGGAAAAACGGATTTGAATGAGATTGTAGCCATCAACCCGATTTACTTTGATTTTAACAGTTCAGTGATTCGTTCGGATGCGAAGGTTGAATTGGATAAGATTGTAGAAGTGATGAAGGAAAATCCAGGAATGGTGATTGAGTTAGGCTCACATACAGACAGTCGTGGTCAGGCGAGTTATAATTTATGGTTGTCGGATCGCAGGGCGAAGTCGAGTGCGCAGTACATTATATCTCAAGGAATTCCAAAGGATAGGATTTATGGTAAAGGTTATGGAAAGACGAAGTTGTTAGCTACTGATGCGGAAATCAGTCGTGCGACGAGTGAAGAAGAGAAAGAAGCGTTGCATCAGAAGAACCGAAGAACAGAGTTTATCATTGTGAAGATGAAATAATAAATAGTAATATTACTAACCTACAAAAAATGAAGAAAGGATGGTCGGATGGCCATCCTTTTTTTATGTTGAAAATGTTTGTTTCAATAAGAAAGAAAAATGTGAATAGAGGAGGAGGATTTCCGGCCCGGCGGAGGGTGATAGCTGTTTGCGGTGTTGCCTTCAGTTGCC
>JASLGM010000014.1 GCA_030150045.1 Taishania sp. | reverse complement strand
CAAGATATGTAACTATGCAAAATTTATTCCATGATGGAGGTTTCTCTTCTACAGGAGTAACACAAGCTGTTATGGACCGATTCGATGATTAGGAATCGAAGAAAATAGACTAAAAGCCACTCAATTGAGTGGCTTTTTTTTTGTATAAATGCAAGGTAAGTATTATTTTTGAGGACATTATTTTACTGAACTCACTGATGAAATCTCTTATCGTATATTACAATACGTCCATAAAGCGACTTGTTCTCATTATCTTTGTTTTGAACCTTATTTTCATTGAATTCATCATTGTAAGATTACTTTTCGATGTAAAAACAGGAATTCCAATGGATTATTTATGCTTATTCCTTCTGATAACATTCACAAATGTATTATTGTTTGCAATCGCACCTTATAGATGGAACGACCATCAAGCGATAAGAATTTCGAGTTTAGGAATTTTAGACGCTTCTTCAAATGTAGCCATAGGACGCATTCAATGGGAAGATATCAGCCACATTAAACGTCACCGAAAAGGGAATGTAGATATGATAAAAATCTACTTAAAAGAACCACAAAAATTTATAAAGAGAACCAATCCTTTAATAACTTTAATTATTTGGGTGAAATGGATGGTTTGGGGAACACCTTTTGTCATCAGCGCCTCGTTTTATGAAACAAGTATTAATGATATCTACGAAACGCTGATGCAATACACCGTTGAAAATGGAGTAGAAATGGTTTAAGGGTTATTCACAACCGTCAACAGAACAGCTTCCTCCTGTATTTTCACCAAATGGAGTAGGCTTATTTTCATCTAATAAGGTTTGTAAACATTCGCCAAATGCAGCAGATGGTTGCGCTCCGGAAATCGCATATTTGTCATTGAATACAAAGAAAGGTACACCTCTAACACCAACATGTTGTGCTTCTGAAATGTCATTCTTTATGCGATAAAGCATATCATCATCCGATTTTACAGCTTCTAAATCTGCGATACTCAAACCAATTTGTTGACCTAGTTTTTGTAATTCTAAAGGATCATTGAAATCAACACCATCTGTAAAATATGCCTTGAACAACAACGATTGTGCTTTGTCTCCTAATCCTTTGTCTTGGGCAAGTTTTAAGATTCTATGGGCTTTTAAACTGTTGGTTACTTTTTGGTTCTCAAACTGAAAATCAACACCTGAACCTTTCCCCATGTCTGTTACATGCTGAAGCATTTCTTTTGTTTGCTCCAAAGACCATCCTTTAGATTGAGATAAGTAGGCTAGGTTGGTTTGATCAATATCTTCAGGAATTGTAGGGTCTAATTGAAATGATTTCCATTCTATCTCCACTTGATCCCCAAGATTCAAATCCGAAATCGCTTGTGTTAAATTGTTTTTCCCAATATAACAGAACGGACACATAAGGTCGCTCCAAATTTTCACTGTAATCATCTTTCTTTTTTTTATAAAGTTATCGATAATTCTGCTCATTACTTTAGTTCTTCTAACACAAGCTTTTTTTAGGAATCCAATCTAAAAGCAAGAAGTTATTATCTTTGCGGAACTTTTTAATTGATTTATGATTACAGTTTCAGAATTATCTGTTCAGTTTGGACCAACAACCTTGTTTAGCGGAGTTAATTTCGCCATTAATGAAAATGATAAAATTGCATTGATGGGAAAAAATGGAGCAGGAAAATCAACCTTGCTAAAAATTGTAGCAGGTTTAGACAAACCCTCTTCAGGATCTATTGCGGCTCCAAAAGATGCCGTGATTGTCTATCTACCTCAACACTTGTTGACCGAGGATGACGCAACCGTTAGGGATGAAGCGGCCAAAGCGTACAAGGAAATTTTTGAAATGAAAACAGAAATCGAACACATCAATGAACAGTTGACCATAAGAACTGATTATGAAAGTGATGATTACATGAAGCTAATCGAAAGGGTTTCTGAATTGAGTGAAAAATTCTATTCAATCGAAGAGGTAAATTACGAAGCTGAAGTAGAAAAAGTATTAAAAGGAATGGGGTTTTCGCAAGAAGATCTTGATCGGCCAACAAGCGAATTTTCTGGAGGATGGAGAATGCGCATCGAATTGGCAAAATTGCTATTGAAAAAACCAGATCTTGTTTTGCTTGATGAGCCGACAAATCACTTGGATATCGAATCTATTCAATGGTTAGAAGATTTCTTGAAAAATAGCGCTAAAGCAGTAATGGTGATTTCCCATGATAAAACATTTGTAGATAACATAACCAATCGTACGATAGAGGTGACAATGGGGCGTATCTACGACTATAAAGCTAAGTATTCTGATTATTTGGTTTTACGTCAAGAGCGTAGAGCGCAACAACAAAAACAATACGAAGAGCAACAAAAAATGATTGCCGAAAATAAAGAGTTTATTGAACGATTTAAAGGAACGTATTCAAAAACGTTACAAGTGCAATCACGTGTGAAAATGCTTGAAAAACTCGACATTATTCAAGTAGACGAAGTAGATACTTCCGCTTTACGTTTGAAATTTCCACCAGCACCGAGGTCAGGGCAATATCCAATTATTGTAGAAGGTTTACACAAACAATATGGTGACCATGTCGTGTTTAATGATGCAAATATGGTCATTGAACGTGGACAAAAAGTTGCCTTTGTAGGTAAAAATGGGGAAGGAAAATCAACCATGATAAAGGCAATCATGAATGAAATAGATTTTCAAGGGAAGATGGAACTTGGGCACAATGCTAAGATTGGTTATTTTGCTCAGAATCAGGCTTCTTTATTGGATGAATCCATGACTATTTTTGAGACTGTTGATCGTATCGCGGAAGGTGATATTCGCACGCAAGTGAAAAGCATTTTGGGTGCCTTTATGTTTTCAGGAGATGACATAAATAAGAAAGTAAAAGTGCTTTCAGGAGGTGAAAAAACACGATTGGCGATGGTTAAGTTACTCTTGGAACCCTACAATTTATTGATTCTAGATGAGCCGACGAACCACTTGGATATGAAAACAAAAGACATTATTAAAGAGGCAATCAAGGACTTTGAAGGAACAGTAGTTTTGGTTTCTCACGACCGTGATTTCTTAGATGGATTGGCTGAAAAAGTGTTTGAATTTGGAAACAAAAGAGTGAAAGAGCATTTTGAAGATATTAAAGGATTTCTAGCTTTGAAAAAGATGGAAAATCTTAAGGAAATAGAAAAATAATACCGTTAACGAAAAGATAAAAGAGTGTACATGAATAGGTACGCTCTTTTTTTTTCAGCTCGGGCGAAAAGCGGTAGCTAAATGAACTGTAAATACATATGTTTGTTAGGTTTGCACTGCGACCAGTGGAAGCACGTGTAAAGCAGTACAAACAAGTGTTTACAGAAGTTTACTAAAGCTTGTAGACCGAAATGGCTGCCAAATAAAGAAAAGTTTTATTGTATTTTGGGCGTTTCCCTCTCTCCAAGTATATTGGAGTCGGGTCGGGCTATCCATTGCAAGTTTTTTGCTCATACTTCACAAAAAAGCTTTCCATTTGTATCCCTAACGCGGAATCGGTTTGCAAGAAAAAGCGCAAATTGAAATTGAAGATTTATACGATATAAAGGAAATTATTCTACGATTAAACCATCCTTCATTACAATCTTTCTATCCGCTAAAGTTGCCAATTGTTCGTTATGGGTAACAATAACAAAGGTCTGTTTTAGCTCCTGACGCAACTCAAAAAACAGTTGATGTAATTCTTGAGAGTTATTGGTGTCAAGGTTTCCAGAAGGTTCGTCGGCAAAAATTATACTCGGACGGTTTATCAACGAACGACCAACAGCTACACGTTGTTGCTCCCCACCCGATAATTGATTCGGTTTGTGATCGTATCGGTGATTGAGGCCCAATCGATCCAAGATTAATTTGGCTTTGTCCATGGCTACAGCTTTTGTGTCACCAGCAATAAGTGCGGGCATTGCAGCATTTTCTAAAGCTGTAAATTCTGGTAGTAATTGATGGAATTGAAACACAAAGCCCAATTGTTGATTTCTGAATTGTGCAATTTTCTTTGGGTTTAAAGAAAAAGGTGCCACTTCATTTATAAAAAGAGTACCTTGGTCTGGTTTGTCCAAGGTACCTAATATTTGTAATAAAGTTGTTTTTCCTGCTCCGGAAGATCCTACAATGGAAACAATTTCCCCTGCGTCAATCGTCAAGTCAATTCCTTTCAGGATAGGAAGTTTTTCGTAACTTTTGGTGATTCCCGAAGCCTTTAAAATCATCTTATTGATCTAAATTTTTTAATGCGTGCCCCATTTTGTCACGTTTTGTTTCAAGGTATTTGTGGTTGTGCTCATTGTGTCCGACTTCAATAGCCACATTTTCAATGATTTCTAATCCGTAACCAATTAATCCAGTTCTTTTCTTGGGATTGTTGGACATCAATTGCATTTTTTGAACGCCTAAATCGCGTAATATTTGTGCACCAACACCGTAATCACGTTGATCAGATTTGAATCCAAGTTTAAGATTCGCTTCTACTGTATCTAGGCCTTCTTCTTGTAATTTGTAAGCTTTGATTTTATTCAAAAGCCCTATACCACGGCCTTCTTGGTTCATATAAACAATAACACCTTTTCCAGCTTCTTCGATCATTTGCATTGCTTTTTCCAATTGAGGGCCGCAATCGCAACGGCATGAACCAAAAACATCTCCTGTCAAGCAAGAAGAATGTACGCGGACTAAGACACTTTCGTCTGCAGTCCATGTTCCTTTTGTTAATGCTACATGCGCATCACCCGTAAGTTTTTCCTTGTAAGCATGCAATTGGAATTCTCCTGCAGCTGTTGGCATATCTACTGTTTCCACTTTCTCGATAAGAGAGTCATGGTGTAAACGATATTCAATCAATTGCTCGATAGAAATCAATTTCAGGTCAAATTTTTTAGCTACCTCCATCAATTGAGGAAGGCGAGCCATAGAACCGTCTTCGTTTAGAATTTCTACCAAGATACCTGCGGGTTGGAATCCAGCCAAACGTGCTAAATCAACAGCAGCTTCTGTGTGGCCTGTTCTACGAAGTACACCACCTTGTTTAGCACGAAGAGGGAAGATGTGACCAGGTCGACCTAAATCGCTTGCTTTTGTGTCACCTTCAACTAATGCTTTAATGGTTTTTGCTCGGTCTTGGGCAGAAATTCCAGTTGTACAACCGTTTCCAATCAAATCGATAGAAACTGTGAATTGTGTTTCGTGTAAAACAGTATTGTTATTGACCATAAGGTTTAACTCTAATTCGTCGCAACGCTCAATAGTAAGCGGAGCACAAATTAAACCTCTACCGTGAGTGGCCATAAAATTTATCATTTCAGGGGATACACATTCAGCAGCGGCAATAAAGTCACCTTCATTCTCTCTATCCTCATCGTCAACAACAATGACTACTTTTCCTTTCTTGATGTCTTCAATTGCTTCTTCAATTGAATCTAATACTATATCCATAATGTGTTATTACTTATGCAAAAATACAAGATTTTTAGCGATTTATTTCATTAATAACGTTTAATTTCTATGTAGGTTGGATTAATTGGTTTAGGGTGCTTGTAGCATTTTTCCAACTGTATTTTTCCATTACCCATTTTTGACCTTTTCCGCCCATTTGCTGTGCTTCTACTGGGTGATTCATTAAGTAATCAATAGCTTCTTGGAGTTCAAATTTATTTTCTATGACCCATATGTGTTCTTTGTGCGTTGCTCCAATTGCATTATTTGCTAAACGTGTTGTAACGCATGGTAACCCCATGGCCATGGCTTCAAGTAATTTGTTTTGCATACCTGTGCCAATTTGCATAGGAGCAACAAATATTTCTACGGAAGCATAAGCTTCACGAATATCTTCTATCCAACCTGCTACATGAATGTTTGTTCGCTTTCCGAGTTCCAATACTTTTGAATGTGGTGTAGCACCGGCAATCAGGAAAGATACTTCTGGATGATTTTGTAAATAGTTATCATGTAAATATAAAACAGCGTCAATATTAGGTGGGTAGTTCATATTCCCAATGAAGCCAAGATTGTAAATGGGTTTTTCTTTCTTGGGAAAATTAAAAAAAGAAAAATCTATCCCATTTGGAATGGCAAGTATTTCTTGTTGATCAGGATGGAAAATAAGTTTCTTGTCTTGTTCTGAAATGATGGTTTTGTAATCGAAGTAATCAAATATACGGCGTTCGTAGTACTGCAGTCGTTTTGCTTCTAATTCGAATATCCACTTCGTGTAAAAAGGTTCTTTTTCTGCTCGACGCTTAAATCCCATGGAAAGTGCATCCATGTAATCTAACGTTTTAGGACATTTGTGATAATTCTTGGTGTATTCACAACAACGAATCAGTTGAGTGTAAATGTGATCTGGTTCAATCTCTGCTAATAAACCATTGATTTTACGAGCTGTTTTCACATTGTAAAAATATCCGATTTGTATAGATTTTCCTAAAATGAAATAAAGAATAACTTGTAAATAGATGTTCCATTTCTTTAAACGGAAATAATTGATTTGTACACAAAACTCAGACAAGGCATCAATCGATTTTTGATCTACATCTATGTCCGAAAGCGCGAGTAAATAGACGTCAAAATCCTTACTCAATTCTTTTATTTGATAGTAAGCCCGCAACTTGTCTCCTTTTTCCAAAGGGTAAGGGAAGCGGCTGGTCATAACGACTATTTTCTTTCTATGTGTGGACAAACGAAACTATTTTTTGAGCAATGGAATCAATAGAAAAATGATGTTCTACAAAGGAATATCCTTTTTTCGTTAATTGGTCTCGAAGTTCGGAATTTTCGTTGAGTTTTAGCGCAGCTTCTGCTATTTCTTTAGAAGTATTCCGAATGATACAACAATCTTTAATGTCTTCATTCATTCCAAGTACGGCGGAAGGACTAGCAACAATAGGAATTCCCTCAGCTAAAGCTTCTATTAATTTGATACGTACTCCAGATCCTGATTGTATGGGCATAATTTGTGTTCCGTGGGTTTTACGAAATGCAGTAGGATCATTTACAAAACCATGAACAAAGATTTTCTGAGATTCAATTGTTTTTATATCGTCAGGAAAGTAAGAACCTGCCAAATGGAGTTCTGCTAAAGGATTTTCTTTACGAATAATTGGAAAAATCTCTTTGAGTAAAAGATGAACCGCTTCTTGATTCGGATGCCAATTCATAGCGCCGATAAAATGAAAACGGTGTGGGTGATATTTTGTAGGATTATAGATGGTTTCTACACCAACGGGAAGAACTGTACTTTTTTTGCCGATTAGTTTATTATTAAAATGCTTTTTGTCATTTTCAGAGATGAAGAAAACGCCATTTGAACGATTGAGTATATTTAATTCTAAAGGAGCTAATTTTTTACCAAGAAAACGGAAAACCATTTTCTTAATTGGATTTTTGCTTTCTTTTTCTAACCAAATATTAGCTTCAACATTATGTGTACGTATGTAAAAAGGAACAGAAAACGAATGTTTAGCCGTTACTGCTGCGGCATATAAGCTATCAAAAACAATGCAATCTATGTCGTGCTGAACAATCCATGAGTTGATTTTGTCTATAAGGGCTTCAGATTGAAAACGGGAAAGATTGTAAGATTCTCCTTTTATACTTGTACGAATGGCATTCAAAAAATAAACAGAGGTGTCTACTTGTACGTGGTCATGCGCTACGAATTTATGATTTGCATGTTTATAAGCGCTTTCTTGATAGCAATGCTTATGTGTGGAAATACATAAGTGGTAAATGGACCAGTCTTTTATTTTGAAGAGCGATTGACAAAACTGATGCATAGCTACACAACCACCGTCTACTAGAGGGTAAATAGGCTTATTACTTATGTGTAGAATACGTTTTGACATTATTTGCGTTTAAATCTGCGTTTGAAAAAACGAGCATAAGTTTCCATACTGAAAACCGGTGAGTCATTTGCCGCGGCATACATCAAAATAAAAGCAATAGGAGTGAGGATGAGGGATGGAAACCACATACCAACAAATGGACCTAGTACTTCCGCATAAACCAAGTTTTCACCAACCGTATTCAATACAAAGTAGAACATGAAGAGTAAAGCTGCAATAACAACAGGTGCACCAAAACCACCTTTTCTTACGATAGCACCCAGTGGTGCACCAACAAAAAACAGGACGATAATGGCATATGTTAGAGCGAATTTCCGATGGAATTCCACGAGGTATTGATGGTTATTGCGTTGTTGTGCACTAAAGAAATCTCTTTGTACGTTTGCTTGCTGAACGCGTGAATCACCTTTAGCAATTGCATTACTGTAAGTCACATTCCATTCATCAGAGGTTAAACTGTCGAGGATGATTCTTTGTGATATTTTCTCCATTCCTTCTGTGTCCAGTAGTTCTTTTGGTATGGAATCGTTGATGCGATTGTATTTCGCACTTTGAGAAAAATCAAACGAGGAAAGTGTGCTATTTGCGAAACTGTTTTTTAGACCACGGTTTTTTTCCTCTAAGGAATCCAAAGCTGAGTTGATTTCAAAAACAGAAAGCATGGCATACGAATCTTCAAAATTACTTGCATCGCCTTTATTTACCGTAAACCCTGAAAGATCAACTTTGTAGGTAGCTTTTTCAAACTGTGTTCTTCTAGATTCACGTGCAGCTGTAGTTACATCTAGGCGTTCACCGTTATCTCCAAATATAGGATTACGTACAGAAAGTTCTTCGTGAATAAAACCATCAGAGAGTTTGAAAAACAAGAATTTATTATTTTCCGAACGGAAGAGTTCTGCCTTTTTTGCAAGAACGGTTTTTAATTCCAAGGGATTGGTTTTGTCGTGTATAATGATGTTGTCGTAGGTTCCATCTTGATTTTGTTTTTGCACTTTAATGGCATAACCATCCAATTCCTTTGTGTAAACACCAGGGGTAATAACAGTTGCTATTTTGGTGTTTTGGAAATCGTAGATTAAAGAGTGCCACTTTGCATTCGCAAGAGGAATGACAAAGTTAGCAAACAAGAAGGTACAAAATGCGATGATTAAGACAATAGAAGTGAGAGGTCTCAATATTCGATAAAGAGAAAGTCCACTAGATTTGAGTGCTGTTAACTCATTGTTTTCGGCAAGATTCCCCAAAGTCATAATGGAACTTAATAACATGGCTAAAGGTAATGCCATTGGAATTAAGCTTGCGGAAACGTAGAACAGCAATTCAAGAATGTAAATGGTTTCAATTCCTTTACCCATCAAATCATCAATGTACTTCCAGAAGAATTGCATAATCAGGATGAACATCGAAATGGCAAAAGTGGCCAAGAATGGACCAATGAAAGATCGAATACTAAATATTGAAAGCCGTTTCACGCAATACTTTTTAACAAAGTTAAAGCTATTCTTTAAACAAGAACTTTAATTCGCTTACTATTTTGCACCAATTACGCGTTTCAGTTTGGTTATCTTTTGTTCCCAAAGTGCTTTAGATTCTTCGACTTCATCTTCTTCGGCAAAATCAATGATGTGTAAAATCAAATCTTTTGTCATTGGATCAGACTCAAAATTCATTTCAAAATAAGTTGCTAAATCTTCTTCTTCGTCTTCTAACCAGATCCAACGCATTTTGGAACCGCTTTTTTGTTGAAGTAAACGTGCAGATTCTGGATGTCCTTCCCAAATAAAATCGTAAATATCGTCGTTGACATTAACATTGTCACACAGCCATTCGCTTAATCCAGCTGGCGTAAAGAGCATGTTGCTTAATACCTTTGGGTTAGAATTAAATACATATTCGAGTTCAAATTTCTTCTTCGCTATCATAGTAGTCGTCAAAATATATTATGTTTGTAGTTACAACATTTGTTGCAATATACATATTTTTTATCAATGGCATTAATTAACTCTTTTGAAAGCACGGGAAATAAATTGTTTAGGTACCGTGGCCAAATTCCTACCGTATTATTTTTATTAGCAATTCCCTTCGTTTATTGGGCAGATAATGAAAGTATCGAATCCAATGAAACACTAAAATGTGCCCTACTTTGGGGAGGAGCAATCGTTTCCTTTTTAGGACAGGTCATTCGTTCGATTGCAATTGGAACATCAAACAAATTTACCTCAGGTAGAAACACCAAAGAGGGGCAAGTAGCTGAAGCGTTAAACACAAAGGGAATTTATTCCATGGTTCGACACCCACTTTATTTAGGAAATTACTTAATGTGGATCGGAATTGTGATTTTCACAGGAAACATCTATTATGTAATTATTGTTTCTCTTCTTTTCTGGATTTACTACGAAAGAATCATGTATGCAGAAGAGCGTTTCCTTGAACGAAAATTCGGAAATCAATACATGGATTGGGCCAGTCGCATTCCAGCATTCATTCCAAGTGCGAAGCAATACGACAAAGCTGACATTTCTTTCAGTTTAAAAACAAGTTTAAGAAGGGAGTATAGTGGCGTTTCTGCAACCATTATTGGGTTCATTTTTGTAGAGTTCTTAAGACTTTCGTTTCTAAATGAAAAATTAATGTGGAATAATTCACTAACCATTTCTTTGGTGGTTGCACTGTCTATTTCTTTGATTTTACGATCGTTAAAACACTATACAAAGGTGTTGAACGAGGTTGATAGATCTTAATTTTGAAAAAAAACATAAAAATGCTTGCGAGAACAGAAAAGAATACGTAATTTTGCCCTCGCAAACACGGCGAGATAGCTCAGTTGGTTAGAGCGCAGGATTCATAACCCTGAGGTCCCGAGTTCAACTCTCGGTCTCGCTACTAGTGAAAAAAAGGCTTCCTTTAAAGGTGGCCTTTTTTGCTATTATACTTTCCCTTAAATGAAGGTTTTGACAACCGATTCTCAGCCCGGGAGGAGCGTGTAGCTAAACGTGTTGAAAAAGGTGTGAACGCTAAGTGAGCACTGCGACCAGAGGAAGCACGTGAGAAACAGCAAGAGAACCCTTTTTTGAAGCGTTTACTAAAGCGCGTATACCGAAAAGGATGCCAAATGTTTTTCTTTTTTTTGGGCGTTACTCCTTCCCCAAAATTCTTTGGTGAATGTGTCGGGCTATTCGTTCCAAGTTTTTTGCTTCACAAAAAAGCTTTCCCCTGCTATCCCTAACGCGGGAGAAAGGGAAACATGATGTTCACGGTTCTAATCGTCAATTTGAAGTGTTAAATTGATTCATTTGTCAAAATAATTTGGATTGTCAAATGAAGTATTTTAATAAATAGCTTGCATTTACTTATCTTTGGTCTTAGAATGATGAAAACGTACGCAACCCTTATCACTTTTTGTTTCCTTTGCTTACAAGCAATTTATGCTCAGGTTGTTAATATTGAGAATCGACGAGCTGGAGATGGAACCTATGGATTTAGTGGGGCATTGGATTTGACTTTGTCCGCACAGCAACAAAAAGATTTGTTGGTAACCATGCACTTTAAGCCACTTATTCAATATAAATTCAGTGGGAAACAGCGATACGAAGAGGCGAAGCGTAGAAATAGACGTATGGATTCCACGCGTTATCAGATAGATTCTGTTGAGGTAAAAAAAGATAAAAATAAACACTTGCTTTTATTGATTACCGATGTGAAATATACTGGTGCTAGGAAGAATACGTATGCCAATTTTGGAATGACACACTTGCGTTATGCGTACCGCATTGCGAATTCGGGTTGGAAATGGGAATCATACGCCCAAATTCAATACAATAAATTGCTTTTGCAAAAAGTGAGAACAGTTCTAGGGACAGGGCTACGTGCCAAAATCATGGATATTGAACCTAAAAAGGGAGCGGATGTCAATCGTGTGATGAAACTGTTTGTGGGCTCGTCTCTTTTTTATGAATATGAGGAAATTCAGTATGGATTTAGACCTATGGATTTTAATAATGATATCCGTTGGAGTACTTATTTGTCTTCTTATTTCAATTTCAAAATCTTCGAATTTGCATCTTCCTCCTACATTCAGCCAGCATTAGGGGATTTTCGTGATACTCGTATTTCAGGGGATTATTCCGTTTTGTTTCGTGTCACGAATCCGTTTAGTATCAAATTAAACTTCTCTCATTTCTATGATGCTCGACCGCCTGAAACGGTTATGAAGAATACATTTTCTATGTCTGCAGGTTTTGTTTATAAACTGGATAATTTTAAAGTTGATCCAGAAAAAATTGCGGCAATGAAATTGAAAAAAGCTCAAAAGAAGGAAGAACGTGCAAAGGAAAAACTTGCCGAACCAGACACTTTTGATTGATCAATATCTCTGTATTTTGGTTTAATCTTTTACCTTTGTCTTATGAAGAATATTGGCGAAAGAATTACGGTAAAAGAAGGGAAAAATAAGTCGACTGTAGTGATCCAACCGGAGAAAAAAGCTCATATCACAGCACTTATTGGTGCTTGGGTAGCTATGTGGTGGATGATTGGTGCAATTATGACTTGGGCTTACTTTAAACTAGATCTTTCGCAACAAGAAGGTTTGATTGTAGTCATTTTTATGGTTTTCTGGGCTTATTATGCTTACCGTGTGACGAAACAGTTCTTTTGGATTCTTTGGGGCATGGAATTCTTAAAAGTAGATAAGCAAGCTTTAACAATCAAACGGTCAACACGTGGTTACGGTAAAGCGAACGCATATTATTTAGAAAATATCAATGATTTTCAATGGAAATTACCAAAAGAACGTTCTATACAAGCGTCTTGGGAAGCTACTCCTTGGATTAGCGGCGGACAACGTATGCAGTTTGAGTATTTTGGTAAAATGGTTCGTTTTGGAGAGAAATTGAATGATAAAGATGCAAATCGTTTGTTTCATTTTCTAACGTCTGAAATGGAGCGCCAGTTGAAAGAAAAACGCAGAGAAGAAAAAGCGCAAACTAAAGTATAGAGTAGGAGGTAAAGTATTTTTGAAATGGTTTTCCGATTTAAAAAATCTTACTTGTAATGCGTTTGGTCATTATTCCATCAATAATTTCTTCTCGAATTAGGTGTTGACAATTGTCATCTGTTAAAACTTCATCTAAAGATTTTATTTTTCCTACAGGTACGAAATGTGCATGCATATAGGTGAGTATCTCCTGAGCTGTTATGTTTTGAATTTTCTCTTGTAAACAACTGGCTAATTCAATTCTGTTTTTTACCCTTGCCGTATTGTTGGCATAAAGGACATCTTTCGGTAAAGAGTCTAAAGATAAAAAAGTACATAGTTTTTCAAAATGTATGTCACTTCCAATGGCAAAAGTAATCTGTTGTTGATCTTTTGTTGTAAACAATTCACCATAAGGAGCAATGTTTGGATGTAGACTTCCTATACGTTTAGCAACGCTACCGCCCATAAGATAATTGGTGGCTTGATTGGCTAAACTTGCAATGGCTGCTTCATATAAAGAGACTTCTACAGCTTTTCCATTTTGTGATTCATGTCGTTCAAGGAGTGCTACCAGAATTCCTTCTTTTAAATGATGAGCGGCTAATACGTCGATTAAGGCGACAGGCATTTTAACAGGACCACTATCTGTTGTACCATTCATAGACATAAAGCCCGATTCAGCTTGTAGAATCAAATCATACGCAACACGATCCGAATGCTTTCCAAAACCGGAAATTTTCCCATGAATTAGTTTGGGGTTAAGCTCGAAAAGTACTTCATCTTCAAGGTTGAATTTTTTTGCATCTCCAAATTTAAAATTAGAGAGTAGGATGTCCGCCTCTTTGATGAGATGAAGCAGTTTTTGTCTATCTTCTTGAATAGAAAAATCTAACTTTATGTAGTCTTTTAAGTAATTGATTGCTGAGAAGTAGGCAGAAATGGTTACGTTTTTATCTTCTGTTGGTAATTTCCAACTGCGAGTTACGTCTCCGTGTATTGGCGATTCTATTTTTAATACACTTGCTCCTAGCTCAGCAAAAAAGGTTCCCACGGATGGACCCGCAAGAACCGTTGAAATATCAATTATTTTTAGTGTGGAGAACATTTTAATTGGCTAATTTCCAATTTACAAAAGCAGTTACTTTTTTACCTTGTTCAGCATCTAATTTTGCTTTTCCTATCATTGGAGGTAGAACTTGCTTCCAACGTTCTGCAGAAATTTCCTTTACCTCATATAATTTATGACATTTTCCGCAACTTGCACCATATAATGCAAAACCTTCCGCTTCTTCTGTTGTTGGAAAGTCTTGTACTTTGTCATTGATTTTATCTGCAGCTTCTTTCAAGTTTGTACCACAAGAAACGGCTATAAGACCTAAAGTAATAAAAGATAGTTTTGTTTTCATTTTTATCATTTTTCTTTATTAAAGATATTGAATTTTGTATAGTAAAGAACAAAAAGGTCAAATTATCCTTAATAAGTAAATAAGGATAATTTGAAAAACTTATTTTGAAGTTCTATTTAGTTCTGTGGCACAAACTAAATTCCATAGGGCGCGTGCTCCTACGTTTGCATCCCAATCAGTTTCTTCTACCACTCCCACTTCGTTTAAGTCAAAAGCAATAATTTTCTTTCCTGATTGTGCTAATTCAAAGAATAAGTAATTAATTTCTTCCAGTTTAAAACCACCAGCAACAGGTGTTCCAGTATGTGGACATAATTCGGGCATTAATCCATCTATATCGAAAGAAATGTATACGTTTTGTGGCAAACTAGCAATGATTTCTTTTACTTGTTGTGCCCATGTTTTCCCATTGAATTGTTCTTCTTTGATTTGCCAATCAAAATAAGTTGAAATTCTACCTTTACTATTTTGTATAAGTTCTACCTCTGATTCAGCGATATCTCTAATCCCTACTTGTGTTAATTTTGAAACGTTTTTGCATCGCTTCAACACGTTGAACATTATAGATGCGTGAGATTGTTCAAAGCCTTCGTATGCGTCTCGTAAGTCAGCATGTGCGTCAACTTGTAAAATTCCAAAATCCTCGTAATGTTCATTTAACGCTTCGATTAAGCCGAGAGGTGTAGAATGTTCTCCTCCCAGAACAGCAGGTATTTTACCTTTTGATAAAACGTTTTTTACTTTGGACTTTAAATTCTCCTTCAAAGCTTCTGAAGTTGCATTTATTTCATTGACAACAGCTTGAAAATGTGGATTATTTTCAATTTTACCGCCATCTTCTAGGAAAGCGATGTAATCCATTCCTGCTTCACATAAACGATCATTAATTTCTTTCCATTCTTTAGATATTTCAGACATGAATACTTTTGTGTTGTAAGCTTTATCTAATTTAGGATGGAAGAAATCTAATTGTGTAGAAGCGTCTAATACCGCTTGCGGTCCATTAGATGTTCCTTTTCCGTAAGACGCTGTTGCATCCCAAGGAATTGGAATAATAATGATTTCTGCTTCTTTTTCAGTAACTGGGAATCCGAAAATATTTCCGTTTGCAATTCCAACTCCATTTGGATCAAAAGTCATAAGTCTATAAATTAAAAAAGTGGTTGCTCTTAAGAACAACCACTTTTGATATTATTAAATGGATTACTTTTTTAGTAAAGATTTCACGAAATTAGGAGTAGCAAAACTTCCAGTGTGGACGTCAGCATTGTAATAACGTAAACCATTTTCATCAACGAATTTTTCAATTTCCGCTTCTTTCTGAACAGATTTAGGAGCACTTGCACCTTTTAAACCGTATTGGAAAGACCACATTCCTGTTGGGTAAGTTGGGACGTAGAATAGAGAAACTGGTGCGTTTTCTGAACCAAATATATCTTGTAAAGTATGGTTCAATTCTGAAAATGCTTTTTCATTAAATTTAGGAGATTCACCTTGAGCTACAAGGATACCACCATCTTTTAGAGCATTGTAACAGTTTGTATAGAATTCTGTAGAGAATAAACCTTCAGCAGGACCAACAGGATCAGAACCATCAACGATAATAATATCATAAGATTTTGGAGCTGCTGTTTTGATGAAAGCAATACCATCATCAACTCTTAAGTCTAATTTTGGATGATCAAAAGAAGCTGCGATTTCAGGTAAGTGTTCTTTACAAGCTTTAATTACTTCACCATCAATTTCTACCATTGTTACTTTTTCTACATTTTTGTGGCGTAAAATTTCACGAACAGTTCCTCCGTCTCCACCACCAATCACTAGGATGTTTTTTGCATCACCATGTGTAAACATTGCTGGGTGAGAAATCATTTCATGGTAATGGAACTCATCATTGATCGTTGTCATCACCATATCATCCAATGTTAGGAATTTACCATACTTTGGGGATTCTAATATACGTACTCTTTGGAAAGGGGATTGTACATCATAAAATACCTCTCCAGTAAATCGAAGAGATAAGGCTTGGTCTTCATCCTTATCCGTGAACCAAACATTGCGAGTGTAGAACTCTGGGTTTCTCCATTCAGCTGCTTTTTCACGCATAGTTGTCATGTCGAAATCATTGCGTGTTAAAAGATTTACGGATCCACGTTTCATCTCAAGTGCTGAGTATGATTTAGAACCAAAACATTCTTTTAAATGGTCGAATGAAATCCATGCATCCATTTCTCCACAAGTAAATAAATCTACTGCAGCATAACCATATTCTGGCCATGTATGGATTGCAAGGTGACTTTCTTGGATTACCACTACACCAGATACTCCCCATGGAGAGAAATGGTGAAACGTTGAGTTGATAACAGTTGCTCCAGCTTTTCTTGCTGCGTCAACCATATCTCGCTCAATAGCCGCTACGTCATTCATAACGTGCGGATCACAATTCATGAATTCTACAAGAATGTGATTACCAAGTGCTACGTTGCTCATTTTTTCTTAACGATATGTTTTTAAGTTTAAAAGCGCAAATTTAGTGTTTATTCACGAAATACACACTTTTTTCTTGTTATCAAATTGATAAAAATGTTTTTAATGAGATTGAGGAGCTTGAAAAATGTTTAAACGATTGTTTGTGAGTATTATCTCTTAAAAATAGGAAGTGTAATTTAAGCAAATAAATTAAAGAAGAAGGCTATTGAAATAAGTACTGCAATGGCGACAGCTATTTTTACTTTAACAATTAATATTTTATAAAGAATAACCAACGTGAAAGAGACTGCAGAACAAATACCTAAAGATTCTTTAGAAAGTGATTCCAAGTTAATTGTTTCCTCACCAGTTGTAAGGTGTATTGAAGCTTTTAATAAAAGAATAAATGAAGCAATGAAAATGATAAATGGTATGGCTTTTTTCATGAGTTTTTTTTGCGAAAATATACTTTTTTCTTCTGTATCGAATGCTTAGAAAGAAATGATAGGATGAGTAAGATCATTTATTTAAGCTCGACCTTAAAGGACGTGTTGCTATTGAAAAATCTTAAAAAATATTAAAAAGTCTTGTTTATGTGTTGCTTAGGTATGTTTTTTGTTGTTAAGGCAACAATAAACCTTATTTTAGCAATATTAACAACACACTGATTATCTATGAGAAAGCACTATTTGTTATTTTCCTTATTATCTGTATCGTTTTTTTTCTGTAATACTTTTTTTGTTCTTTTTGGTCAACGTATAGTATATAATTATCTAGGAGAAAATCAAACGTATACCGTCCCTGAGAATGTTTTTGCTTTAAGGGTAAACCTTTGGGGTGCAGGTGGAGCAGGTGGAGATATTTTACTTAATTCAACTGCACATGGTGGAGGAGGCGGTTTTGCTTCTGGTGTTATTTGTGTAACTCCTGGTGATGTACTTACAATTATTGTTGGACAAGGAGGAGAGAAAGGATCAGTTAATCAAATTAATAGCACTATGTATGGCGGTGGAGGTGCTGGAGGTGCAAATAGAACAAGGATTTATGCTGGTGCTGGAGGTGGTAGATCTGCTATTTTGCTAGGAACAAACGAACTTATCACGGCTGGTGGCGGTGGTGGAGGCGGAGAATCAAGAAATCTTGATAGACCTGATGCTAGAGCTGGATCAGGCGGTGCTGGAGGAGGTGTTAGAGGAAGAACTGGTGGTGATTATAATGGGATTAATGTTCCAAATGGAGCTGGAGGAAGAGGAGGTCAACAGACCATTGGTGGAAATGGAGGAATAGGAACCAAACCTGAAAAAAATGGTGCAATGGGTGGTAGAGGTATTGGTGGTAGAGGTGGAAGTGTTACAAATAAAGAAGGACGTGGCGGCGGCGGCGGCGGCGGTGGATACTATGGCGGCGGCGGTGGTGGTGGAAAAACTACTGATCGTGGAGCTGGTGGCGGTGGCGGTGGATCTTCTTACATTGGAGGAGTTCAAATGGGTGTCGTGCTAAGTGGTGGCTTGGGAGATATCCCAGGGAGCGATCAGTATATTCAAGGTAACCCTATGAGTGCGATGAATCCTAATCGTTATGGTAAAGGTGGATTAGTAGGGCAAAATGGAAATCATGGAGTCGTTTTTATCGAACCTTATATTGTTGATGCTGGATCTGATGTGACAATATGTAAAGACGATATTATAAAGTTACAAGGTAATGTATTTAGACCTAGTTCATCTAGTTTTTCTATTTATGATATTCCTGTTACAAATATCATTTTCCCTAATTTAGATGAAGAGGATGCAAAAATAAAAATTGAAGGTATTCCAAGTGACGTTACCATTTTATCCACTAAAGTTTATATGACATTTTCTTCATCTTCTAATGAAGAAAGATTTTCACCTTTAAGTGATATAAGAGTAAGAATAACTCCCCCTGTTGGTGTCGGGAATACTTTGACTGACGTTGGTGTGAGCGATAATCCTAATGCAGGAACAGAAACTTTGGTCGAAGTAGGTATGTTTCCTAACGTTGATCCTACGGGTGTTTGGAGTTTTAGTTTTAGAGAATTACATGATCACGGGTTTAATCCAGAGGCACTTATCGAAGAACTTAGAATAGTTGTAGATTATGAAGAAAGATTACCTAATCCCACTCATAGGTATACCTGGTCTGGGGGGCCTATTGTTTCTGGGGTAAATACTTTGACTCCAGAAGTAAACCCAGCCTTAACAACATATTATAAATTAACAGCAAATATTGATGGATGTATAGGTGTTGATTCTTTATTAGTTAGTGTGGATCAACCGTATGGCGCATATACAATTTTTGGGGACAATATGTGGAATGTATATGCTTTTAATAAAAACAATACTTTGATGACGGAAGAAGTAAGAAATAAAATGCTAGATATTGATCCCGCAATAATGAAATACAGAGGGAGTTATTCAGATACTACCTTAAATATTAATACTTCCATAAAATGGGCTACAGATTTATCACCTTCATTCGCACCTACCTTTAGAGGGTGTGATGTACAAACGGATCATCATTTATTTATATACAAAAGAAAAGGGTTTCCATGTGGGACATACGCTTTGGAAGATTTTTTACATAGTAATGTAGCTTTGGTTAAAATTAATGATAGAACAGTTTATAGGTCTACAGAGTGTTGTACAGGAGTTATCAGTGAAAAATTTAATTTAGATGGAGAAAGCAAAGTTGAAATTCGTGTTGGAAATTTAATTGGAGTGAGTAGTTTAATAATGAATTTCAATACGGAATACAATAGATTGTCAGGTGATGCTGAGACCAAAGAGTGTTTTGTTAGCAAAAACTCTGGTTGGAATTATTTCTCAGCAAATGAAGGTAAAATAATTGCAGCAGTTGACCCCGGGAGGAATGATCTAGGAGTTGTAAAGATTACTTCTTATGTTGAACCACCCTTCCTCGCTCCAAGTTGTCAAGTAGGTGGTGGTGTTGAAACAGCTGTGTTAGGTAGACACTGGACTATATTTACACAAAAAAAAGCTTCTCATGGTGTAAGGGTTAGGTTGTATATAGATCAAGAAGAACATGATACCTTAGTACCATTATCACAGATTAGTTCAAATCCAGATGACGAAACATACACTATATCAGATTTAAGATTAAGTAGATATTATCATCCAAATGATTTAGGAGTGAATAGAATATTTGAAGATAATTGTTCGTATTATCCAATAGGAAAAACCATTTCTAGAACTCAATATGGGGCAGGATATGCAAGCGAATATCATTCAGGGTTTGATCGAAATGGACGTTATGTCGTAGTTGAAATTGCAGGGACAGGAGAATTGTGGTTACATGGGAGTAAAGGAGAAATTGCATTAGCGACTGAACTTACAGCGTTTACTGCTGTATGTGAAGGAGGACAGACAAAGGTGAGCTGGACAACAAATTCTGAAACAAATTCTGATTATTTTAGCATTGAAAGTAGTCATGATGGATTTGAATGGAGAAATGAGTGTACTGTTGATGGTGCCGGAACAACAAATGAAACAAATAATTATTCTACTTTCCTCGAAAGTAGAAGGGCGGCATACTTCAGAATCGTCCAAGTGGATAAATCTGGTGAAAAGCAAGTGTCAGAACCCATTTTGTCTGTTTGTGATGAAAAGGTTGAAAATTCATTAAGCATTTTCCCTAATCCAAATAATGGACACTTTAAAATAAGTGTGAACTCTATCAGAAAATGGAATGAGTTTAAAGTTAAATTATTGTCTATTGAAGGTAAAGTAGTCAGTAGGGAAAAATACAAAGTAGCTGAAGGGCAAAATATATTGTATTTTGACAGGGATAATATTCTTCCTGGAAGTTATGTTTTGATGGTTGAAGGAGAGGCGAGTAGAAAGTTTAAGCCTGTGAGAATAATAGTCCATTAATGAATTGAAGGTTAGTAAAAATCAAAAAGCCACCGTTTAGAAAACGGTGGCTTTTTGATTAAGTCGTTTTTATTAATCGTCTGTACGGACTAAATTATATTCATATTTGTAGATGCCATCTGTTCGTTCCATGTATAATTTTTTACCATCTTTTTGATATTCATAATTATACTTACCAACTAAAGTAAAGCTTAACTCCCCAGGCTGAATAATGTAATCAGGATTGAATTGAATGGTTTTTTTACTTACTTTAAAAGTACCTTTCGTCTCTTTGTTACTTACATTTTGTGATTTTATTTCACCTTCATAGCGATCTTTCTTAAATTCTAATTCATAGCCGGATGCGAACACAACGTTACCATTTTTATAAACTTTGTAGTTCCCGTTGTACTCTCCTTGTTTAAATTCACCACCCTTCACCTTACCACAAGCAGATAAAAGTACCATTGCACATGCAACGAAAAAAAGATTAAATTTTGTCATAACGATTATTTTTTTTACAAATTTAAAGTATTCAAGAATAGAAAAAATTAACAAATGCTAAGCAATTGTTAAATTGATTTAATTCCGATAACAAATAGGATGAACTTTCTACTTTTGTCTCCTATGCAAAATTCCTCCAACGAGCAAACAACCATCACACCTAGAATCAAGAATAGATTAGCCGTTTTAACTTATTTTTTTTGTCACGGAATTATTTTCTCCTCTTGGGCATCAAGAATCCCAATTATTAAAGCAAACTTAGGGTTGACAGATGGACAACTGGGGAGTCTTTTACTGATGATACCAATTGGTCAATTGTTGACAATGCCTCTAGTTGGTAAACTTGTTTCTAAATATGGAAGTGAAAAAATCCTTACAATAGGTATTCTTTTTTATGGATTAGCACTTTGTGGAATAGGAATGACAAATTCTTTTTGGGAATTAGCATGTGTACTTTTCTTATTTGGTACATTCAGCAACATGTGCAATATTGCCATTAATACACAAGGTGTTCTGGTTGAAGAGATTTATCAAAAATCCATTATGACAAGTTTTCATGGAGCATGGAGTATTGCAGGATTTATAGGGGCTTTAATCGGAATTGTAATGCTGAAATTTGACATTTCAACAACTACTCATTTTATCATTATCTACCTTATTTCTCTGATCTTAATCCTGTGGGCAAAACAATATCTTGTTCCAACTACATTTATGGAAGAACAGAAAAAAGAAAAAGGGTTTAAAATGGATCGAATTGTCTTGTTACTCGGCGTAATCGGGTTCTGTAGCATGGCAGCAGAAGGTGCAATGTTTGACTGGAGCGGCGTCTATTTTCAAGACGTGATATTGGTGGAGAAAAACTATATAGTTATCGGATATGCTTCTTTTATGATTATGATGGCAACAGGAAGATTTATCGGTGATGCCATTATTCAAAAATATGGAGCAAAAAAAACACTGATAATTAGCGGAATACTAATGTTTATTGGAATGATGTCAGCGGTAATATTCCCAATTATTTGGGTAGGTATACCTTCCTTTATGCTAGTCGGATTAGGTGTGGCAT
>JASLGM010000012.1 GCA_030150045.1 Taishania sp. | reverse complement strand
TCACACTCCTCCCGAGCTGAAAATCTTTTTTCACACCATGTATAACAATCTTGAAATTATGTATCTTCAATGCTATGATCTGCTCGTATAAATATGAAAACACCCATTTATGACCATCCAATATCAAAAAATTATCGTTATGGTTTCCAAGGATAGGAAAAAGATGACGAGGTGAAAGGTGCTGGAAATAGTGTGAATTTTGAATATCGTATGCATGACCCTCGCATTGGTAGGTTTTTTGCAAGAGACCCTTTGGCTTCAAAATATCCTTGGAACAGTCCTTATGCATTTTCTGGAAACCGTGTGATTGATGCAGTCGAATTAGAAGGTTTAGAACCTGTATTTATTCATGGAACTTGGAGTAGTAAAGAAACATTTAATCAAAATTTTACTAAAAGAATGATAAATGCAACTGGATGGGATGAATCAAAAGTTGCATATTTAAGCTGGTCAGGTAGTAATACAGTTGAGGCGAGAAATGAAGCGGCTGCTGTCGCAATCGCTTATTTAACTTCTGAAGAAAACATGGCATATCTTGAGTCTAAGGGTCAAGCGATGCATGCTACAATAATTGCTCATAGTCATGGTGGTAATGTTGGAAAATTAGTAAAAGAAACATTAGAAGAACAAGGATGGACAGTTGATTTAATAAACATATCTACTCCACAAAGAGATGATTTCCAAACAAGCAATAAAGGTAAAGGAAAGTATTTGAATTTCTATAGTGATGTTGATTTAATCCAATATGTGGGTTCAATAAATAGCCTAGAATCACTAGCCACAGAATCAAGGATCGATCCTAATGCGGATAAAAACATAGAAGTTGATAATTGGTCTCGGGATCCTTATCTTGAAATGGGTAAAAATATTCCAGGATTAAAAGCAGGTGCAACTCTCATAGATGGTGTTTTTAATACTTTAAAATGGATTTTTTCAGATGGAGCAGGACATAGTATACACAATTCAGATGGACAAAACCATATAATTCAAGAAACTAAAAATGAATTTAAATAATCAGGATTTTAATTTTTTTCTACGAAGAGGAAGTATTGTACTAATAATCAACTTGATTATATTTACATTATTCTTAATATCAAAAAACAGTGGAGGGATGATAACATTTACATTTTTAATGTTTATTATTCTTTTAGGGGATGGGATATATGTATATTTTAAAAAGAAAAAGATATTATTGTTTCTATTATTCATAACATATTATTTCATTCTATTTATCAGTTTTTATTGGATAATTAATAACCTGTTATTTTCAGCTAAAGTACCATCAGAAGTAATTATTGAATGAGTTTGGAAATGGGGTAACTTCCACGAAACTGTTACAAAAAATAGTTTGACATATTGAATAGCATTTGATATATAAGCAGTTACAGTTATTTTTTAAAAACATCTATTATCAGTATAAAATAATATGTGAGTAGTTGGAACAAAAACAGATGGAAGTCTGTTAACACTCCATATTACAGTTAAATTGTTTGTTTTGTATTCTTCTGAGCTTTTTGAAGGCTAAAGCATTGGTCAATCCAAAAAACTTATCAACAATCCATATTAACGCTGAAAGTCTTTATTAATAAGGCTTTTTCCGTTATCGTTTACTCTTTTCTTTTTTGCAGAATGGCTTATCTTTAAAGGAAATTAGTGTGTATCAATATGCCCTGCGATAGGAATCGCTAGGCAGCTTTTTTTTATATCTATCCTTCACATTACGACGTTCAACGTCTATGCTCTGTCTTCACTCACATTATCAGGTGAGTTCTTCCGCTAAGGATAGCAGCGGCATCCTTTTGGTAGCTGAGCGGAGTCGAAGCTTTCAAAAGATATAGCGGATAGCCTGACCTGAAAGGGAGTGGCCAAAACACCCTCCCTATTTCAAGAATGATCTGATTATTTTATAAACACTTTGTTCTACCTCCATCTACTGGAATGTTGATTCCATTGATGTAATTTGCTTTTTCTGAACCCAAGAACAGGATAGCTTGCGCGACTTCTTCTGGCTCTGCAATTCTTTTCATCGGAGATTCTTCTGCCATTTCTTGTCGAATTGTTTCCACACTTTCCTGAATTGTCTCGGCTTTATTCTCAATAATACTTTGTAGTCTACCTGTATTGGTAGCGCCAGGCAAAACGTTGTTCACGGTAATGTTGAAGGCGCCCAATTCGTTTGCTAATGTCTTACTCCAATTGGCTACCGCACCGCGAATGGTATTAGAAACGCCAAGGTTCGGAAGGGGTTGTTTAACGCTGGTTGAAATCACATTGATGATACGTCCCCAACCTTTTTGCTTCATTCCCGGAATAAAAGTAGTGGCTAAAATATGATTACAGATTAAGTGTTTGTTGAAGGTGTCTAAAAACTCGGCTACCGTCGCGTTAACAATTGGCCCGCCCTTTGGTCCGCCCGTATTATTCACCAATACATCCACCGAATTTCCTTTCGCAATCCAATCTTGAAGTGTTTTTTCTAACTCCATTGGCGCACCGAAATCTGCTTTTAAGTATTGATGTTGTTGGCTACCGTTGTTGGGTAACAAAGTGCAATTCTTTTGTAATTGTTCTTCATTTCTGGCTAACAATATCACATTTGCTCCTTCTTTAGCGAATAGAACTGCTGTTGCCCAGCCAATACCTTGTGTGCTCCCACAGACCAATACATTTTTTCCTACCATTGTTTTCTCGTTTCTTCAAAAATACAATCTTTATACGAAAACAAGTATTGAATTGTCATTTAACTATTTTAGATAAAAACAATTCGCTGAAAGGGTGAAATGTGTATATTTAACAACTGTGTGTGCTTGCTAAAAAGATTGTTTTAGTGCATTTAACACTTCAGGTAATCCGAAATAGTAGAATCAAAACCGAGTAAACATGATGATGATGCCGTTTAACCTTCAGCAATGGATTGATGAAAATAGAGATTTGCTGCGTCCTCCAGTTGGCAATAAAAATTTATATAAGCAATCAGGGGATTTTATCGTAATGATTGTTGGTGGTCCGAATGCTCGTAAGGATTATCATTACAACGAATCGGAAGAATTGTTCTACCAATTAGAAGGAGACATTCAGGTGAAGGTTCAATTGAACGGAGAAGCAAAAACGATTACTATAAAAGAAGGAGAAATGTTCTTGTTACCATCGAATACTCCTCATAACCCTATTCGCCCTGAAGGTAGTGTTGGATTGGTAATCGAACGTGTACGTATTGGAACAACAATGCAAGATGGTTTGATGTGGTTCTGCGAAGACTGCAACCACTTATTGCATAAATATATTTTTCCTTTAGAAAATATTGAGAAGGACTTTTTACCACGTTTTAAAGATTTCTATACCAATATTGATTTACGCACCTGTGATCAATGCGGTGCTGTAATGGAGGCAGATGAACGTTACATTTGATTTACCTTAATACATTAACGTGTCCTACCAGCTGATACGGATTTTCATGTAAATCTTCGTAGGTAACACGCCAAGAATAGGTCCCGTCTGGACAATCTTGTCCATTGTAGGTTCCGTCCCAACCATAATCAATATGATGGGATTCAAAAACCAACTCCCCCCAACGGTTGAATATCTCCATTTTGTAATTAGTGATATTTCCAGCAACTGCCTTGAACAGTTCATTTACTCCTCGTCCATCTGGCGTGAATGAATTAGGAATATAAATCAAAGGGGAAAAAAGAACCTGGGTCTTGGCACTTGCTTTACAGTTGTTTACATCCACAAATGAAACGGTATATTCCATTTCTCTGTTTGGACTGGCTAATGGGTTGAGACAATTCACACAACTTAAAAACTCTGTTGGATTCCACTGCACCACTCCAGGCCCATTTGTTAAAGCTGAGAAACGAACGGTATCTCCTTGATAAACCTCAAAAACAGGAATCGTAAACACTTGAGCAGCAGGAAAAACACGTACCCATACGGTATCTTTAGCGATACATCCATATTTATCGGTTCCAAAAACAACATATTCTGTACTCGAAGGAGGCTGAGCAATAACGGTTGGTCCTACTGGGGTGTTTAAACCAATGCTTGGCTCCCAGCGGTAACTCAAAGCGCCTTCTGCTATAAGCACCACATGTTCTTCAGGACAAATCATTGTATCTTTGGATACACTAACACTAGGGTGAATAACACGTACATTAACGGATTTATACACTGTTCCACAACGATTCGAGAACGAAACATCAATACGTTGACTTTCTTTTGCTATGAACCATACCCAATCCAATGTGTCTCTATGCAATTGATTGGCGGGTGACCAACGATAATCGACAGCACCACCTGCTTGAATTTTAATTTGCTCTCCTTCACAAACGATCAGTGAATCAGGTAAAAGAGGAACAGGTAAGTAGTCAATACCAACCCTAATGCTATCCACCAAGCTACATGTCAGATAATGAACAGTGAAATAAAACACAGTTGGCTCAAGTGGAGTGACTACGATTTGAGATTGCCTCAATCGAGGCGTGTAGGCATTTGGGTGCCATTCAACTGTTTTATCGCTTGTAACATTTAATGTAACACTCGTATTTAAACAAACACTGGTATCAGGCGTTTGTTCATAAGTAGGAAGTGGGAAGAAACGAACCGTCAGTGTATCCTTATTGAAACATCCAGATGCATCGCTTCCCTCTAAGTAATAATCTTGCTCAACCAAAGGTTGGATACGTGCTCCATTATTCACCGACAAAGGTGTCAATGTACTATGGGTAAGCCACCTTACATTTTGGAGCTGTGTAAATGGATACGTTTCAAAACCAGTCCCTTTACAAATTGTGGTATCCCTTAATCGCAAGATATTAGGTAAAGATTTAACCTCTACCCAAACACTGTCTTTAGAGGAAGAACATCGATTACTAACCGTTACATAATAGTACATGGATTGCGTAGGGGCAACTGTAACGGTTGGGCTTCCTAATTGGCTTATTGCGATATTTGGTGACCATTGATAAGTATCTCCTCCGCTAGCGGTAAGTTGAATTTGTTCTCCTTGACAAATGGATACACGATCCATCAAAGTAATCACTGGTTTATTTATCACTTCAACAATAACTGAATCACTTATTGAGCACCCCTCACTAAAATCCATCTGAACATGGTAAACTGTTGTTCTATCTGGATTAGCTATTGGATTAGCAATATTTGGATTATTCAACCCTAAACTTGGTGTCCATGAGTACTGTACTCCACCACTTGCACTCAATTGATAGCTTTGTCCTTCACAAATCTCCGTACTTTCACTTAAAGCATAGGGCAATCCCATTTGAAATTTAAACACGGCCATATTACAATTCGAACTAGGATTTTGCGTTGCATACGCCCCTGTTGTTGTCGTGAATCCGTTTCTATTCCCTTGACATGCTGCACAAACTGAATGATAGACTGCTCCTGACTTATCAAAACGGCTTGTCCCTCCATCTACGTGATTGGAACTACTCGTTAACCCTCCCATGAAGGTGCCATACAATAAACTGGTCGCGTTTTGCTTCAATATTCCAAGGTAAAAATTAGATCCATTTGTTTGGCTTTGGAAAGCGTCAGATGTAATTGGGAAATTGGCTGTAGAACTATATCTTGCAAGTGAATAATCTCTATTAATCACTCCACCCCAACCCGAAAAGAAAATATCGTAACAATCAGAGACCAAAAAAGCAGTTGGTGAAATCTCAGGATTTCCACTTCCAGATCCAATTCGTGTTGACCAAATCATTTGACTCAAATCCGCTTCGTACTTTTGCAAAAACTGCCCTGAGTTAGGGTTGCTATACCTCCCAGGAGTGGATGGGATTCCAGGCCCTTGGGTCTGTCCAAAAACATAAACATAATTGGCAGGATCCGTTTGCACAAAATAAACTTGATCATAAGCGGATGAACCTATGAAGCGACCAGTAACTATTGCTCCGTCATTAGGCCTTAACTCCATCAAAAAACCATCTTGTTGACCGCTATTCCCATTTGAAAATCCAGGAATAGTGATAGATGATGAGCCACCTGCAACATACAAGCGATTGTCAGCAGAAAGAATCAATGAATTGGCGCAATCCGCTTGGTTACCTCCTACAAATCTAGACCAAATCAACGTCGTCAGACTCGCATCCATTTTAAAAACGACCGCATCTTGTTGTCCTGCATATGTACTTCCTGTTGTTGTCGGGAAAGTTGGTGAAGAGGAATTAGAAGCCACATAAACATTACTTGATCCATCGATGATTACGTCTCCTCTAAATCCATCGCCATAATTATATTGCAATGCCCCCGTGTTGAATCCGTCGTTCGCTCCACCACCAACAAGTGTAGAAGCAAGCATTTGTCGCCCATCAACGGAAAGTTTCAAGAGATATAGATCTGTCCCAGAAAAATACAAACCACTTGCTTCGTTTGCACTTCCTCCTCTAAAAGATTGGCTATAGGATCCACTTGTTGTAGGGAAATTAGAAGAAGATGTAATCCCTAAGATATACATGTTTCCACGCGCATCACAAACAATACTTTGCGGCAATTCATTTTTACTCCCTCCAATATAAGTAGAGAACATCAGCTGATTTCCAGCTGCATTGAATTTTGAAATCCCAATATCAAATCCACGGTTTTGTTGCATCACTTCTCCACCATTGTAACTTCCGCTGAATGCTCCTGATGTTGCTGGGTAACCCGCACCGAAAGAAATCCCCCCTCCGATGGCTTCCCCGTTTGGTCCTGGAGCGGCTGTCATACCCCAGTTATCAGCAGTTGATCCCGTAAATGTTGAAAAGGTCAAACTTGGATCTATCCATAATCCTTTACTCTGATCATATCCATTTGGAAAAACAAACTCCAATACCTTTCCTTTCAGAACATATTGACAGGCCACTTCTTTTTTGGAATCACCAGATATTTCAAAAGCGCGTGGTTTACTTTCAAGCACTTCTCCTAAGCGGGTAGTAATCGCCAAACTTCCATCTGTTTTTATGCTCAATTTTGTAGCTCCTTCAAAAGATCGCTTAATTATTTGTGGGTTGGAACCTGGTTGAACAAAAAACTGATATTCCAACTGACTATTTTCTGTCAAAATAGCGTAATCAATACCAGGGTAGAAATCCTTTATCCGAACCTCTTGAAAAGAATAGATACCTGACCTCCATTGAGAAGGGTCATCTCCGAGAAAATAATTGTTATAATGAACGGAAGGTCTTCCTTCCGTTTTAATAGCGGCAGTATTGGCACCTATAAATGTACTTTTAACAGCATGAAATTGAATCTCTTCTGTATGCTTTTCTTCCGTTGCATGATTATGCCCAGCAGAATGAAACAAATAGGTGAATCCCGTTTTCTCAACCAATAATTCTCCTCCTGTAAATGGGACCTTGTATTGTACTCTATCATCCCATTGTCCATGATTGGGATTTAACCAAACAGCATCTTCTTGTCCCTGTACAAATAACGTACAGCAACCGACAAGAAAACAAAGTAATAGCTGTTTAACCATGGTGAAAAACAAGTAAATGAATACTAAAATTAAGAAAAACTAATGACTCTAAATAATAAGGACGAAAGGAAGGAAGGAAAAGTAGCTTTTTCAGCAAAAAAAAGAAACATTTATACATATTCTAACAAATAAACCACTCGATTACAAAATCGGTTAACTGAAAAACTGTAAATTTGCCTCACATTTCAGACAAATTCAATGAGCGACGCTATAAAACACGAGTGTGGTATTGCAATGATTCGGCTAAAACAGCCTTTACAATACTATTTAGACAAATACGGAACTGCTTTCTACGGGGTAAACAAAATGCACCTACTCATGGAAAAGCAAATCAATCGTGGGCAAGATGGCGCCGGATTGGCAAACATCAAAATTGGCATGCAACCTGGGGAACGATATATTTCTAGATACCGTTCTATAGATGGAAAGCCCGTTCAAGATATTTTTTCACACATCAACAACCGTTTTCAAGAAATAGCTAACCAAGATCCAGCTTTACTTAAAGACATTGATTACCTAAAGAAAAATGCTGGCTTTACTGGAGAATTGTTCTTAGGTCATTTACGATATGGAACCTTTGGAAGAAATTCAATAGAAAACTGCCACCCTTTCTTAAGACAAAACAACTGGATTACACGTAACCTCGTGTTGGCAGGAAACTTTAACTTGACCAATGTAGACGAATTATTTGATGTCTTGTTAAAACTTGGTCAGCACCCAAAAGAGAAATCTGATACAGTAACGATACTCGAAAAAATTGGTCACTTCTTAGATGATGAAAACCAACACCTATTCGACGCATACAAATCCCAAGGTTTAACCAACGAAGAAATCACTTCTAAAATTGCAGAAAACATAGACGTAGAACGCATTTTAAAACGTGCTTCTCACGATTGGGATGGCGGCTATGCCATGGCAGGACTAATGGGCCACGGTGATGCATTTGTACTTAGAGATCCTGCAGGAATACGTCCCGCATTCTGGTACGAAGACGAAGAAGTTGTGGTCGTTGCATCAGAAAGACCTGTTATTCAAACAGCTTTCAAATTAAAAAGAGATCAGATTCAGGAATTAAAACCTGGACACGCCCTCATCATCAAAAAAGACGCGTCCGTTTCTGAAGTTTTAATCAATACCCCAACCAAAGAATTACAATGTTCATTTGAACGCATTTATTTCTCCCGTGGAAACGATGCGGACATCTATGAAGAACGTAAAAACCTGGGTAAAAATGTCGTGCCACAAGTTCTTGAATCTATTCATTACGATTTAGACAATTGTGTGTTCTCCTTCATCCCAAATACAGCTGAAACATCGTTTTACGGGATGATTAAAGGCTTGGAAGACTATCAAAACCAAAAGAAAATGGAGCAAATTTTGGCACTAGGCACCATTCCTACAGCCGAAGAACTTTCCAAAATACTTTTCCAACGTGCACGCATAGAAAAGATTGCAATCAAAGATGCAAAACTACGCACCTTTATCACACAAGACGATTCACGTGACGACATTGTCGCTCATTCTTATGACATTACCTACGGATCTGTGCGTAGAAATATCGATACCCTAGTGGTCATTGATGACAGTATCGTACGTGGAACAACATTAAAACAATCCATTTTAAGAATATTAGATCGTTTAGACCCCGTTAAAATCATTGTTGTTTCCTCTGCTCCTCAAATCCGTTTCCCAGATTGCTATGGAATTGACATGGCCAAAATGGGTGATTTCATTGCATTTGAAGCAACCATCGCTCTATTAAAAGAAACAGGTAAAGAACAACTTATCCAAGATGTATATCAAAAATGTTTGGCACAAATAAACATGGATAAAGGAGAAGTTGTGAACTACGTTAAAGAAATCTACAAACCGTTTACAGACACACAAATTTCGGATAAAATTGCACAAATGTTAACGCCAGAAGATTTAAAAGCAGACGTGAAAATTATCTTCCAAAACATCGAAGGCTTACACAATGCATGCCCAGACCATAAAGGAGATTGGTATTTCACAGGCGACTATCCAACAGCTGGAGGAAACCGCGTGGTAAACAAAGCGTTTATCAATTGGGTAGAAGGAAAAAATGTACGCGCATACTAAACACATTTTTCTTCTGAAAAACCATTTGATTTAACCGCAAAGAATTACTAAATTTGGGTAAACTAAAAAAATAAACATCATGGCATTCGAATTACCAGCGTTACCATATGCATACGATGCATTGGAACCACATATTGATGCAAGAACGATGGAAATCCACCATTCTAAGCACCACCAAGCATACACAACTAACTTAAATGCAGCTATCGCCGGAACAGAGTTAGAAGGGAAATCGATTGAAGAAATCTTAAAGGCTTGTGCTGACAAACCCGCAGTTCGCAACAACGGTGGTGGATTCTGGAATCACAATTTATTCTGGACAGTAATGGCACCAAACAAAGGTGGCGTACCAACTGGAGACTTAGCAGACGCAATCAACGCAAAATTTGGAACATTCGAAGCGTTCAAAGACGAGTTCTCTAAAGCAGCAGCTACTCGTTTTGGCTCAGGATGGGCATGGTTATGTGTTAAAGACGGAGCTTTAGAAGTATGTTCCACTCCTAACCAAGATAATCCATTAATGGAAGGTGTAGGTTGCACAGGAACACCTATCTTAGGCTTAGACGTTTGGGAACACGCATACTACTTGAACTACCAAAACCGTCGTCCTGACTACATCAACGCATTTTTTAACGTTGTAAACTGGGACAAAGTAACAGAATTGTTCAAAGCAGCAAAATAATCGGTTTACACCAAAACCAATGAACCACCTTTCTGAGGTGGTTTTTTTTTGCCCAAAATAAACTTTAGTAATAATTTGGCAGCCTTAACGGTCTACGCGTTTTAGTCAGCTCCGAAAAAAAGGTTCATTTGCTGTTTTCCACGTGCTTCCTTTGGTCGCAGTGTATCACGAGCATTCACTCTTTTTTCCGTTCACCTCGCTGTCAACGCTCCGTCCTGGCTGAGAAAACGCTTCGTGAAAACAATAATTACTCAACTAAAAACCAAATTAACGCCACATCAATCGATGTCGAAAGGTTTTTTTTCCTTTTGCGTATCTCCTTTAATAAACTTTACTATCGGATTGGATTTGAGTGGTTTCCATGGGGAAATTTGAAATCTTCTAGAAATACCAAAGAATAAAGCTGTACTATTGTGTAATGCCGTAAAGTTGTAAGTAGTAACAGTACCGTTATCAAAAAACTTATAACGCTCATTTGTAAATGCTAAATTTCCATTTGCATACATAAATTTACAAGAAGCAGAAAGAATATAGTATCCTTTAATATAAATATCGGTACCAACACCAAAAGTATAGCCAAGTGTGTTTTTTTATCCGCTGTAAAAGATTCTGAAGCATTAAAATAATAATAATTATCACCCAATTGTCCTGACACGTACATTGCACCTGCAGGGCCAACACCTCTGGGTCCCGCTCTGTATATCAGATCTAAGCCAGCAGTAACATATAAATTGGTTTTCTTTTCTTTCTTTAAAATGTAAAAATCATAAAGGATAGAAAATCTTCTGTTTGGAGCTGTTGTACGTGATGAAGTAGGAGCATAAGCATTTTGAAAGTTAAAATACAAACGGTGTCGGTTATAATTCAAGCCAAAACCGAACCCAAGGCTCGTTGGTTTTACACGATTTGCCCGAGGGGAATAAATATGTAAATACTCTAACCGCGTATTTGCACCTAACAATTATGAGCCTAAATAAGTTTTTCCATAATTTATTTTATAATCTAAATTTAGATTAACAAAAAATGACAATTGGGAAAAAGCATTCCCAATTGTCGTAAAAAAAGGAAGACTAAAATATTTCTTAGCATGTTTAGTAGTCTTGAACATTGAGAGATTCTTTCGTTTGCAGATCTTTATTAGCGAATTGCTCTTTTTTACAACCGATAAAGGCGATTCCAGATAATAATAAACTGGTTAATACAAAAATTCACATATTAAGTAGATGATTTGAGGTAAACATATAAAAAGAACATTAAACGGTTTGGTTTTAAAAGCCTTATCTTTTGAATAATTACGTTCTAACAAATCATAAATCATTTATAATAAGAAGATTAATCAGTAGAAATAGTGAAAAGTTACTTTCAATTAAATGCTAAAAAAGCATTGTCTACTTCTGAATATTTCAGAAAAACGTAAAAACCGGCCTTGTGATTTTTATAGTTTGTAGAAACACTCCTGTGCATTGGTTTAGTGTTAGGGATAGCAGCGGCATCCTTTTTTGCGCCCTATTCCCTTGGGATTGGACGCAAAAAAGATACAGCGGATAGCCCGACCCCTTTCCCAATTAACTTGGGAAGAGGGTAACACCCAACTTCCTTCTATTATGAGCACAAAAAAAGCCCAACATTTCTGTTGAGCTTTCCTTTTAATATTATTTTATTTACAATACAAATTCGTCTGCATTTATGGCTACTATTCCTTTGATTTCCGGTGCCATCTTCACTACTTGCGCCTCAAGCCCCGCTTTTAGGGTCATTGCAGACATGGAACAACCACTACATGCGCCCAAAAGGCGAACTTGTGCGTAACCGTCATCAGTGATATCCACTAATTCCATGTCACCACCATCCTCTTTCAAATAAGGTCTCAATTGCTCAAGAGCCTCATTTATTTTTACCGTAAGGGCTTTTTTATCTAGTGCCATTGTGTTGTTTTTTTATTTTTTAGTGTTCTCCACTTCTTTAACAAAGTTACGAACTAATTCCTCATAAGCTAAACTTACTGGAGTATTTTCCTGAAACACTGCTGGTTTACCTATATCCCCTGCTTCACGAACGCCCTGAACCAAAGGCAACTGACCCAATAAAGGAACGCCCATTCCAGCGGCTAAATTCTTAGCTCCATCTCGACCAAAGATAAAGTATTTGTTATCTGGCAATTCCTCAGGTGTAAACCAAGCCATGTTTTCAACGACACCTAAAACGGGAACGTTAATGGTGTCTAATTTAAACATATTGATTCCTTTTCGGGCATCAGCGAGGGCAACTTCATTTGGCGTGGAAACGATCACCGCGCCATCTAAAGGAACCGTTTGCACCAGCGACAAGTGGATGTCTCCTGTCCCTGGAGGAAGATCGATTAACAAGTAATCCAGTTCTCCCCAATACGCATCGGTAAACATTTGTGTCAATGCCTTTGCGGCCATTGGACCTCTCCAAATCACGGCATTGTCTTGTTCCGTAAAAAATCCGATAGAAAGGATGGAAATTCCGTAAGCAATCACAGGACTGATTTTCGGTTGTCCTTCAACATCAAGCATGGTTGGTCTGTCATGAACGACGTCAAACATGGTGGGCATCGACGGTCCGTAGATATCAGCATCAATAATTCCTACTCTATACCCTGCCTTTGCTAAACCACCTGCTAAGTTTGCAGTAACGGTAGATTTACCTACTCCTCCTTTACCGGAAGCAATGGCAACAATGTGTTTTACTTCTGGAAGGATTTTACGTTGTGCTTTTTTCGCTTCTTGCGGCATGGCTGCCACTTGACAAAGCACTTCGATATTTTCTCCGAATGCTTGTTTCAAGTTAAAATCAATGGCTTCTTGCAAACGTTTTCTGGCATGCATTGCTGGATTAGCAGAATATACTTTGATTTCAATTTTATTCCAATCTATGGTCAATTGCTCAACCAAATTTGCACTAACGATATCTTGTTTTAGTTCTGGCTCAACGATATTTCCCAATACGGTGAGCACTTGCTCTCTATTTAATTCCATAATCTTGTATTCACCTACAAAATTAGCATTTTTTAAGTGCATTTCTTCATCTTCTTTGGCAATTAATCATCAAAGACAAAAGTCCGTGGTTACTTGTGGTATTATGTATGAAAAATACGTATTTTTGAACAAAAACATATTTTATCATGAACGGATTAATACATGCACATTCAGGATTGCGTTGGATAGCGCTTGTGCTTATTGTAGCAGCTATTTTCAATGCTTTTTCTAAAAAATCAGTTGGAGAATACAAAGAGAGTGATCGCAAATTAAATTTATTTGCCATGATTTCTTTCCACACTCAATTTTTAATTGGCTGGGTATTGTTCTTTATGTCTCCAAAAAGACAGTTTTTTGATGGTTGGATGAAAGATTCAATGTACCGCTTCTATGGAATGGAGCATGTATTATTGATGGTCTTGGCTTTTGTATTGATTACAATTGGGCATTCAAAATCAAAAAAAGAAAACACATCAAGAGGAAAATTTGGGGCAATTGCTACCTTTTACACCATCGCATTGATCTTAATATTGGCGGGAATTCCTTGGCCATTTAGAGCAGCTTTAGGAGGATCATGGTTCTAAAGAGTTATCTATTTATCGCACTTGGGGTGCTAGTTGTCAGTTGTAATTCGGGGACTACCACGGATACAACTGGCGAGCAATCGCAAAGCTACATCCCAAATGGCGAGCAATTGTACCTTAAGAATTGTATTGCTTGCCACGGAGTTGATGGAACCTCCCAAAAATCAGGTTCTAAAGATTTAAGTAAGTCTACCTTACCGTATGCCGAGGTCTTAAAAATGATTGAAGTTGGCGGAGGAAATGGAATGCCTCGCTTTAAAGAAATATTAGGAAAAGAAGGTGAAGTTGAAGCAGTTGCTGAACACGTAATGCAATTGAGAACGCGTATATGAGTAACGGACACGTAATGGTGGACGCAGTGGAAGAACGCTGCGTATTAGTCGGAATCATCACTCCGAAATTAAATGAAGATATTGCAAATGAATATCTTGACGAATTGCAATTTTTGGCGGAAACAGCTGGTGCAATAGCACAGGAAAGGTTTTTACAAAAATTACAAATCCCTAACTCCCGCACTTTTGTAGGAACAGGAAAACTAGAGGAAATAAAAGCATACATTCACGCCAATGCAATAGATCTTTGCATTTTTGACGATGAATTATCTCCTTCTCAATTGAGAAATATTGAGCGTGAACTGGAAATAAAAGTATTGGACAGAAATAATTTGATCCTTGATATCTTTGCATCCAGAGCAAGAACCTCACACGCAAAAACACAGGTTGAGCTAGCTCAATTACAATACTTATTGCCACGTTTAACACGTATGTGGACGCACCTTGAACGCCAAAAAGGAGGGATTGGAATGCGTGGACCTGGAGAAACTCAGATTGAAACGGATCGCCGAATCATTCAAACGAAGATTGCGCAACTGAAAGATCAATTGAAAGAAATTGACAAACAAGTGAGCATTCAAAGAGGAAATCGAGGTCAACTCGTTCGCGTAGCATTAGTCGGTTATACTAACGTTGGAAAAAGTACCATCATGAATATGCTGGCGAAGTCGGAAGTATTTGCCGAGGACAAACTGTTTGCAACCTTAGATACGACGGTGAGAAAAGTAGTGATCGAGAACTTACCTTTCTTGCTAACGGACACAGTAGGTTTTATCCGAAAACTACCTCATCAATTGGTAGAATCCTTTAAATCTACTTTGGATGAAGTGCGTGAAGCTGATGTTTTAGTACACGTTCTAGACATATCACACCCTCAGTTTGAAGACCATTACAATGTAGTCGTGGAAACATTGAACGAGATTGATAAGAAGGAGAAAGAAACACTTTTAGTTTTCAATAAAATAGATGCTTACGAAGAGAAAGCTCGATTGGATGAAGACCTCCCTTCACTTGAAGAATTAAAAAAAGTGTGGTTAACGAAGTCCGGAAAACACAGATCTGTATTTATTTCTGCTGCAAACAAAACCAATGTAGAAGAATTTAAAACAGAATTGTATACCATTGTTAAGGAAATCTTTCAAATTAGATATCCTTATCACAATTTCTTATATTAAATACAAGCGAAAGGAGTTCAGAAATGAGCTCCTTTTTTAGTTTATGACCACACAAAGATATTCCCATTTTAAACCATAAATTGGTAGAAAATCAGTACTTTTAGGGACGATAATAAAAGCTTCAATTATGAACAAAACACAAGAATATATTTCCCAAAATCAAGAGAAATTCTTGACGGAATTGATTGATTTATTGAGAATACCTTCTATTTCTGCAGATAGCGCATACACGCCAGAAGTAGCAAAAACAGCAGATAAAATCGCTGAAAACTTTAAACAAATTGGTTTAGACAAGGTAGAAATTTGTCCAACAGCAGGTCATCCGATTGTGTATGCTGAAAAAATAATCGATACAACATTGCCTACTGTTTTGGTTTATGGACACTATGATGTTCAACCAGCAGACCCAATTGAATTGTGGACATCCCCACCCTTTGAGCCTGTTATTAAAACAACAGCTATTCACCCAGAAGGAGCGATTTTTGCTCGCGGGGCATGTGATGACAAAGGTCAAATGTTCATGCACGTAAAAGCAGTTGAAGCCATGATTGCTTCAGGAGAATTAACGTGTAACGTAAAAATGATGATCGAAGGAGAAGAGGAGATTGGAAGTCCAAACTTAGCGATCTTCGTAAAAGAAAACGTAGAAAAATTAAAAGCAGATGTTATCTTGGTTTCTGACACAGGAATGCTTGCTAACGATATTCCTTCTATCACAACTGGTCTTCGTGGATTGAGTTATGTAGAAGTAGAAGTGACAGGACCAAACCGCGACTTACACTCTGGCTTATACGGAGGTTGTGTGGCAAATCCTATCAACATTTTAACAAAAATGATCGCTTCTTTACACGATGAAAACGGAAAGATTACCGTAAAAGGATTCTACGATAAAGTCGTTGACCTCAGTGACGAAGAACGTGCGGAAATGGCTAAGGCTCCGTTTTCTTTAGCAAACTATTGTGACGCTTTAGACATCAGAGAAGTACACGGTGAAGAGGGGTATTCAACTCCTGAAAGAGGTTCTATCCGTCCAACGCTAGATGTAAACGGAATTTGGGGTGGATACATTGGTGAAGGTGCAAAAACAGTTATTCCTTCAAAGGCATTTGCAAAAATCTCCATGCGTTTAGTACCTGACCAAGACCCAGATGAAATCACGCAATTGTTCAAAACCCACTTTGAAAGCATAGCTCCTGGAAGTGTAAATGTGGTGGTTAAACCGCATCACGGAGGTGAAGCAGCCGTAACACCAATAGATTCTATCGGATACAAAGCAGCTTCTTTAGCGTATGAAACAACATTCGGGAAGCGCCCTATTCCAGTTCGTTCTGGAGGTTCTATTCCTATCATTGCTATGTTTGAAAAAGTATTAGGTTTGAAATCTATCCTTATGGGATTCGGATTGGATAGTGATGCCATTCACTCTCCTAACGAGCATTTTGGTGTTTTCAATTATAAAAAAGGAATTGAAACCATTCCTTATTTCTACAAGAACTTTGCTGAATTGAACAAATAATGAAGAAATTAATTTTCTCACTAGCGCTTGCAGTTTCTGTAAGCGCTTGTTCTTACACCGATATTGATTTCAAAGGAATCACAGGTGTTACCCAATCTAAATTCAGTACAGAAAAATTATCTGCTACCATCGGTTTAGATATAGACAACCCTAATAAATTCAACATTAAAATTAAACCTTCGATGTTGGACTTATCTATCAACGATGTTTACCTTGGAAAAGTGCAACTCACAGAAAAAGTGAAACTCAACAAAAAGGAGTTGAATCATGTAAAAGCACCTGTTGAGTTAAAGCTAGAAAAAGGCATTCTTATCAAAATGGCAAGTATCGCCATGAAAAGCACTTCTGGAATGGTGACAATAAACTTGAATGGGAATGTAAAAGGAAGCGTTGGTGGTTTTGGTAAAAAAGAACACATCAATTACACCAAAGAAATTTCTGTAAAAGACCTTAAACTGGATGGACTTAATCTTCCCTTTTAATATTGTTAACGGACCTTTCAGCGAGCAACTTATCGCTAAAGGAATTACCACGCCGCAGCAATTGGCCGATTGGTTATTTCACTTAGATTTAGACCACGACCAAAACGATCGTACAGAACAGTTGGTTTTAGACAAAGAAAAAGCGAGTAACCTTGCAAAAAATGCTTTCTTCGCTCGAATATCTGTGGAAAATGGGCAAGAAAAGAATCGATTTTTTGTTGGTTTTACAATGATTAATGCAAATTTAGTTCCTGAAATGGCAACCGAATTGGCATCCTTACCACATACAGCAATGCCCGTTGTTTTGGCCTATATCAAATGTGGAGATCAACGGATAACGGTTGGAAATGATCAAGCAATAATCGATTTACTTGGCAAGTTCATTGTCCGCGAACACCATGTCGATCCGCACCAAGGATTTGAATGGCGACAGATGATGTACGACGATTACCTCACACGTTTCATTGACAGAAACAACCTGACACAAAGCGTCGAAGAATTAAAGTCATTAAAAGACATTTTTTTCAATCTTAAACTTGAAAAATAAGACATAAAAAATCCTCTTTCTTGTTTGAAAGAGGATTTTAGCGTAAAATAAAAATTAATCGTTTACTTATTTTTCATTTACATCCTTTTAATCGTTGCTCCTCCTGTAACAGCTTGTGTTTTCATTACACCTTCGCCTTTATAATATATTGTTGATCCACCTGTAGCAGACGCATTTATTTCCTTACTTACCTGAACTGAAACTGTACTTGCTCCTGTTGCGTGTACTGTTGCTTTTTCTACTTGCATTAAATCCGTAGATAAATCCGAAGCTCCGGTTGAGCGTATATCTAACTGATTCGCCTTACCAGTCAGTTTTAGGTTACTCGCTCCAGTGATGGCGAGCGTCACTTCAACAACATCTAAGTCCAAAGTCACATCACTTGCTCCTGTAACTTTTATGGCAAGCGATTTCCCCTGAATTTTCCCATTGCTTGTTACATTTGTCGCACCTGTACAATAGATTTCTTCCAAGTTATCTAACGTCAATTCCACTTTCATTGCACCATTACTAAAATTCCCACCCTCATTTTTACACGTCAAGATAAGATCTCCATTTTTTATATCGTAAGAAAAATATTTTTCATCTTCTGGCGAACACAATAAGCGGATCTCATTGGTCTTTCCTTGAATAATATCAACATTTAAAGCACCCGTTACAATCACTTTTTTTATACTTTTTATCGGAATGACTTTCCCTCTGTCTTGGCGTTTGACAAACAATACTTGTGAGGAGTTAGTAGTCTCAATTATTGGATTCTCCAATATAGGTAAAGCGATTATAGCCAAGGGCTCTGGTGATGGCACCTCCATCTCTTTTTTCGGCACAACAGGCGTTAGCGCTTCTAAAACCACTTCTGTTTCTACTTTAGCAACCGGTTGACTTACACGAGGCAAAGACATCGACTGTCTAACCGATTTTGGTGTTTCTTTAGCTGTTTCGTTAGGTAAAAAGGCTACCGTGGCAACCCCGATTCCAACACTTGTTATTATCGCTGCATACATAATAAATGGTTTTAACGTAAATACTTTAAGCTTTGCGAGTAAACCCAGAATTACCGTTACGAGTGTTGCGTATCCAATCCATTTTTGCACCTCTTTGACCGAAGTTTCCACTTCTTCAGTACGTGCTTTTTGAAAAAGATCGTCTAAATCATACTCTTTCATGACACCTTCATTTTTACGGTTGTTTGATCTTCCGACATTAATAAAGTGAGCTCCTGACGACCACGAGACAGGCGTTTTTTCACTGCATCCACACTAACATTTTGTATTTCTGCAACTTCTTTGGTGGAAAATCCTGAAATTTCAAAAAGGATAATAGCTTCCCTTTGATCCGCAGACAATTTCCCTAACGCCTTGTACAAATCTTCAATTTCCAGTTGTTTTTCTGCAGCAACACAACCTGTATCTTTGATTTCCACGTGTTCCATCCATCGTTCTTCTTTCTTTTTTTTATGATTGTTCGACAACACCCGAACACTTATTCCAAAGAGAAAATGCAAAAAAGCATCTGTATTTTTCAATTCATCCAGTTTTTCAAATGCGATTGCAATTGTTTCCTGCATTAAATCTTTAAAATCCATTTCACCATAAGTGCGCGCCTTACAAAACCGCTCAAAAGGGGCATGTACAGGCGTATACAAACGCATGAATTGTTTTCTCTTTTTGGTACTCATAATGTTCACTCAGAAAGTAAGTGTCTTTAATTGGAAAAAGGTGACATGATACACAAAAATAAATTAAAAATAATACCCGCATAAGGAGAAACACCTCAACAATCAAGCAATTAAGAAAATGTAAAATTAAAAAAAGAATGTTGAAGAAGTAAAAAATGGGCGTTTCCGCTTCACCAAAGTTTTGGTGAAGCGGTCGGGCTATTCGCTATATCTTTTTTGTTCACACCACAAGTTCCTTGATGCAGGAACAAAAAAGAATGTCGCTGCTATCCCTAACGCGATTGGTTTTCAAACGATGGATTGCTTGTTGAGAATAGGATTTTCTGCCAGGGCGGAGTGCGGTAGCTCAACGAACGGAGAAAAGCGTGAATGCGCGTTTACCACTGAGACCAACGGAAGCACGTGGTAAACGGTACATGAACCTTTTATTCGGAGTTGACTAAAGCGCGTAGACCGTTAAGGAAGCCAAATCAATCCTATGAAAATAGTTTTTTGAAAGGTTAATTATATAGTGTGTAGCCTTGTCGTTTCAGTAAGTTTTTCTAAAGAAATAGAACGTCCGTAATACTTTGCTATCATGCGTAAACAAGTGGGTCCGCAGTTCATTTCATCGGGTTGTTGATAAAAAGGAAACTGTCTCATTCTCCCCACAATTGTTTATTAATTTCGGCAATTCTCTCATGATCAATAGAAAATTCAGTTTCATTGGAAACAACACCACATTCAGCTAATGAAAAATAGTCTTCCTCCCCCCCTGCCATTTAGAAATATAAGGATTGTAATTACACTCAATCTTATGATACCATTCCCTGCCAGAACGTTGATACGGCATTCGGTTATCCACACACAGATATCGAAATTCACAATCTTTACAGACATCAAACATATTCTTTGTTGCTGCCCAAATTTCGTTTAATTTATCTAATTGAAGATTTACAATTGAATTTCCAATCAATATTCTTTTATGAGGGGATTCATAAAAATCACCATTTCTGCTGATGAAAATTTTTTTATAAAAAGACGCATTATTCAGTAATGAATCGGAATAAAAGCTAAAATCAATAATAAAATTATCTTGTTGGGGAATTAAGTTTTTATCGAATGAATTTTTTATAAATTTTACCTGATTGTAAACAGATGTAGATTTTATGTCTATTTCGTTGAAAAAGAAAGTTGTATTTAAAAATGGATGTTCTAAATATAAGTTAGAAAATAAGCGAATATCTTCCTCATTAACTTTTGCCGATTCAAAGTAAATTTCAACTCTTTCGATTGCAAAACTTTCAAGTTTTATCAGAACGTTTTGTAGCTCTTCTTTTGAAAAATGTTCGTCGCCATTTATGAGTAAACCAACGACACTAATTCCAAATTTTTGAATACAATTTACAACAACATCTACATCTGGCAAATATTCAATTACACAAATGTCAATTATACTTGGTCTTTCATAATCATGGGACAGAGTTTTGACATTTATGTATGTATCTTTTTCAAGAACCAACTCTTCTTTTTTTAATTTATCCAGAATTACACTATTTTTTAAAAAATCAACTTCTGACTAATATTCATAATAGTCTTGACGAGATAAATCCATTATTATTGATTTGTTGTAACCTGAAACAGAAATACAATCAGGAGAAAGTATATATTCACTCATAAAATAGGTCTGCTTTTAGTTGGACAATTATAAACACATGCTTTTAGACTATCTATATAACGAACACCTTGCTTAGTTTTTATTTGCTTAGTTTGTTTCCAAAAAAAAGAACTTAAAGGAAGGACTTCATCCTTCCAGTTTTTATTTTTTAATTTCCTTTCCATTTTGATACTATTTTTTCTGCTATTACCTTTTCAAGATTGTAACCGCATTTTTCTGATAAAACGCCAAATTGACCAACAGGATTTATCTCCAAGAAGTAATATTCCTTGTTGTGGTAAATCATGTCAATACATCCAAAATTATAATCAAGTGCTTTCATTAATTCGGTCAACTTATTTTTGATGTCAATAGGAATTTCAATCGGTATATTTCTATTGGGTAAAGTTGAATCATAATTTCTATAATCAATTTTCGTTTTTGAATTGGAATTAGATAGAATAGCCATTGAGAAAAAATCACCATCAATAAAAACTGTTCTCAATTCATAATCTTTAGGAATATTCTTTTGAATTAAACTTGGGAAAAGTTGTCGAGTATGTTCAGGTATTTGAAGTAGATTCACTTCAGAAGTAGGATTGGAATAACCGACATTGTCTTCTTTAAAACTTATAGCTTCAAAAATGGCTTTAGTGATAAATGAATCATTGCTGATTATTTCCCTTACGGATTCCATTTCTGTAAGAATATATGAAGTTGGGATTTTCAATCCAACTTCTATAGCTTTAGCTAATACACTTAATTTATTTGCGCCGTGTTTTTCAAATTTACCTAAAGAGTTTTTTAATTCAAGCCTCGAATGTAAAAACTCAATTATATTTAGGCGTTCTTGTAATAAAAATTTCCTAAGACTTGTAGGTGTATTTTCACTGGGTAATTCTAAATTTATAATACCTCTTCGATAATAAACAAATGTAATGTCAGAGTATCTAATGAAACTTTCATTATTCAACTTCAAAATGAATTCAATTTTTTCATTTGAAATTTCAATTTTTTCTATGCGAACGTAATCTTCTTCATTAATTCTAAACCATTTGACGTTGTAAAAATTCAACCATTTACAAATTTCATTTGTTGTAGGTTCTAATGATTCACTAATTATTAATATCATTCATTGTAATTTACAATTCCACACCATTCTATTGCATTAGGATACACAAATAAGTCATTTGAACTTTGAGAGTAATCGGGAAGAAAGCAATACCTTCTAACTTGATTGATTTCTTCTAAACTTAAATTAGGATTGATAGGTACAAAAACTTGTTTATGATTACGATAGAATCGCATTTCTCCAATATTGGAATAAGAAAGATTGTAGCTATCATCAAATGCGCATATTTTTTGATTTTTATTATCAATAGGTATTAATTCATTATTTATGATCTTATGTGTTTCCCCCCCAAATACTCCAGCTCTTTCGACTAAGGTGCTTAATAACCCTCTACTCAAATAACGTTTTTCACCAACATAATGCCGTATTAAATCTAATTCTTGTTTGTAACATTTAATTCCTCCATGTAAGATTAAAAGCTCTAACATTTGTTTGTTTGAATAGGTCAAATCTCTTATCAAACTTGTGTCTGATAGCATTTTTGTTATTTTAATCGCATTTAATGAGTCTGCTAAATAAATATTTTCTTTTTTCTTTCTTGCTTTTTGATCGGTTAAAATCATTTTAACAAGATACAATGTCTTTTTTCTGTGATTGCCGTTTACATCTAATTCTTTTTTTATCAAATTAAACTTACGTTTTGTTAAAAGAGGTTCATTTGTTTCTCTTTTATAATATTTATACTTTTTAGAAACCTTAACAAGTGTATTTATATAAAAAGACTTTTGTTCACTGTTTTGTCGGCTTCTTTGATTAACAACCTTAATAACTTCTTCAAGGTGATGATTTTCACTCTCATTAAATAAATGTTCAAAAATAGAATCTGCTTCTGCTATTGTTCTACTGTTTTTATTTGTGGTAAGTATCTCATACGCATAGTTGAAATCTTTATAATATTGATCTTCTTGACTTAATAAGTCAAAAATTCCTGATATTAAAATCAGAATAATGTTTAAAACATTTTTTTTCATAAAAAATTATAAAGCCAACTTAATAAATTAGACGTAATTCAGGTTTGTATTATTAGATGAAAAGTTCGATTAAGGTTTTCAGAAAGCAGTTAAACATATTGAATATGTTTAACTGCTAAAAAATTAACGATAATCTGTGTGTCCTTCTGGACAATTCCACTCATCAACTGTTGATGTATTGTTCTTTTTAAACAAATACCAAGTATCCTCACGTTCCCAACCAGTAGAATTACTATTGTAGGTCGTTTTTACTCCCTTACCGGTAACGTCTTCTTTCTTGCTTATTTGCTTTTTTTCAAACAAATCTAATTTTGAATTTCCCATTTCTAAAAAAATTAATTGATGCCTACTCTTTTTGGTTTTCGGCTTACCCAGTAAATAGCTGTTTTTAACGATAACAACAAAAATCGGTTACTTAATTGTTGCAACAATTAACATGAACACTCAATGTTAGACAATCGACACATGAAACAGTTGAAAATCAGGGCGTATTTTGAACGTATTTCATACGTACGTCATTACGTATTAGTCATAAACTCTTTGAATTAATGCGTTTGAAAACATTAATAGAAAACTTTCCCGATTGCTACACCCTGCCTTTTTGAAAATATTAGAGGCATGTTTTGAAATCGTTTTACGACTGATAAACATTTTTTCTGCGAGCTCATTATAGCTTTCTCCTTTAAGAATAGATGATCCGATTTCTAATTATCGAGGAGTTAGCCCTATTTCAGTGATGCAAATAGTTGTTTGATTCTTTCTACAATTCTTTAAATCTCTTTCATTTCGAGATTGAGCAATCAACAGTGCATAATATGAAAACCAAATTAAGAAAAAACTAATATTAACGAGTCCATTATTAAGTAATTGATAATCTCCAAACAAAACAACAATAGGCATAGTAGCCATAAAAGTAATTCCTAATTTCCCTGAAATATTTATACTTCTATATACCCCTTGAATAGCGGATTGTGTTGATTTTATTCGAATCTCGCGAATAGTAGTAAAACAAAAATAAAGAGCTATAATTACTGGTGGAATAATAAAAATTTGTTTTGCGATCTGCAAATTTCCATAAATCAGATATGTACCAACATAAAGTAACACAAAAGAAAAAAACAATGACAAGAAAAGAAACTTAATATTAAACAATTTTCGCTGTGTGATTTCAATCTCCTTTACAAGAAAATAGAAGTAATAACATGCTAGAAGAATACCGCTTCCGAAAGCTAGTACATTTTGTGTAAATAGATTAATCGAATGAATAGTTGAATCAGGAAACAATCCACTGCATAAATTGTAACAAACAAATAAGAAGATTAATAACAGAAATCGCCAATTAGCTCTGTTATATGATTTTGAAATCAGTACCCCAAAATGAATGAACAATGCCAACAGCTGAATAACACAGATCACAAATGTCAATAAAACCATTTCGGTTCCAAATACGGTTTGATTCATCCTATCGAATACATTTTTAATGAATATCCTAGCTGATTAAGTGTTACTTCTTCTTGAAATCCTAAATTTTCATAGAATATAAAATTACTTTCCGTTGAGGTCTCAAGAAAGATTTTTTTGTTCTGAGATTTAGCATTTTCAATTATCCTCTTCATCAATCTTGTCCCATTTCCCAAATTTTGTTGAGTTGGAATGACACCAATATACCATAAGTGAATAAAGCCTTCATTTGGGTGATTCGACTTAATCAAAGCTTCCCTTTTTAGTACTTTTTTGATGTGCCGAATTCCTATACATTGAAAAATCAATTTCAAATCCCAAATGATACTGCTCAGTGTCATTTTTTTCTTTTCAGTGTCAAGCGTTATGTAGCATGCATTCCTATCTTCAGATAAATAAAGCTCTCCGAAACGCTCCCCATAAAAAATAGCGTATTCAATCAATTTTCGAAGTCTTACATCTCTTTTTCTATCTTGTTTTAGAACAAAATGAATCGACTGATTATCTTTAAAAGAAGCCGTCAGAATTTCAAGCACTCTTTGTTTAGCATCATCTTCCATAATAATTAGTAGTGTGTCGTTTTAGTAATTGTAGCAATCTCTTTTTTTGTTTAACTCCGATATTGCATCAAGCGATTAATTCTGTTTATGTATAGTAGTTCGTGCGCAATCTTATTCGTTTTTACCAATTGTAAATTGGTGAAAAACAATGCGTAATCAAACTACTAAAATAAACATAAAATACATTTAAATAAACAAAGTACGTGTTTAAAATGATAAAATCAATATTTAGTCAGTCCATGTTGTTGTTTTTGAGGAGAAGATTATTTTGGGCGTTTCCGCTTCACCTTCCCAATGCTTTGGGGATGGTGAAGCGGTCGGGCTATTCGCTATATCTTTTTTGTTCACACTGGACTGTCTATCTTTATTGTGACAAATTTTATTAGCCCGATTTTATTATCTTAATAGTATGGCAAAACAGTATGACAACGATTTTAAAGTAATGATTGTAGAATTACTTAAATCAGGTAGAACAGTAAAAGAACTTAGT
>JASLGM010000037.1 GCA_030150045.1 Taishania sp. | reverse complement strand
CGACCTTTTAAGTTCCATAAACCAGGTGCATTCCGAAGACCAAATACCCCATGCGTTCCATGACTTAAATTATGATCAACATGTGCAAAACCTGTTACTTGCAAATGGCATGAAGCACAACTGGTGTTGCGTTGTTTAGACAAATCTATTTGATAAAACAACACTTGTCCCAGCATAAAAAGAGGATCGCTTTCTTCTTTTTGGTGTATTTGTGAGGTGTAGTATTGAGTCTGTTCATCTTGTTCTTTAACATCAATCTTATTACTTGTCAAAAGAACAAAGAAGGAGACCATCCATCCTACTATGCCTATTCTATTCCATTTCATTCTTAATGCTATAAGAAAACTGATTCAAAAACCCAATTGACAATTCATCAATTTCCATCATAGATGGATGAGCTCTGAAAGAATGTTCTTTAAACAAATCCTTGATATCAAACTCTATTTCTGTTTGATCCATACGTTTTATTATTACATCCGGAATGTAGGTCTTATCCCGAGCCCCAAGATGAAATACATAATTTTTCTGAGGAAGAGAAGATTGAGAATGTTTACCTTCTATTTTCAGAGCCATAAAGCCATTTGTCCAAGACCAAAACATCCCTTGAGAACCGCTCAAGTCTCCAGTCATCGGAGGCATGCTCTTCAAAGTTGTATCACAGATGATACGGAAGGAAAATTGTTTCTGAGATTGCATGTACTGCTCCTCTACTTCAATGTAGTTTTTAGAGAAAAAATCTACTAGCTGGATTGCATTGTTGTTCAAGGTTGTCTGATACGAATGATCCATGAACACAAAGTTCGAAACATACATTTTACATGTTTCTATGGTGATGGTATCTCCGTCAATAATAAAAGGTGTTCCTTTTTGAATTCTTTGTCCTTCATTTGTTAAAAAAACATGGAATTTAGCTGAGGAATCGTTTTGTCCAAACGCGTAAAGACAGAACATGTGTCCAAGTAGTAGTAGTAGTAATTTCATAACGCTGTAACCGTTTTGGTTTATTGTATAGCTTAAGATACGAAACAAAGACGAATAAAGTTCCGAAAACACTTCATAAATGAATATTTGATAGCTTCTGATAAACATTTTACGAATCTAGCTGTACATAATCAGTAATGTTAAAAGAAATTATTACCCTTTTATTAAAGTTCTTGTCGGTGTAAATAACATACTTTTTATATCAATACTAGTTATCTGAATATCAAAAAATAGGAGTACATCACTACCTTCTCTACAGTTTAATAAAATGAATGGATTAGAATACAAGCCCTCCAAACAATTCCCCATATCATTCCTGTTTTATCCTTCATAATATCCTTCATAAACAACTTAGTTTCATTAAATTTGTAGGATAAGCAATCACATTTTGCTGCCTCAATTACCCAACAACAAAAAGTAAAATTGGATGAATTTAAAGGAGTTAAGAAGTCGTTTTCAACAATTGCAACAAGTCGAACAAACTGCACAACAATTACAAAAGATAGGTACACGCATACTTTGGAAGGGTAATGTTGGGTCTTCTTTCGCTTTTTGTGCCGCTGAAGTCATACAACAAACACCTGGAAATCATCTTTTCCTCTTAAACGATAAAGAAGAAGCCGCCTATTTCTACAATGATTTAGAGGGTATTCTACAAGGTCAAAATAATATTCTTTTTTATCCTGCATCATTTCGGGTACCCTATCAATTCGAAGAAATTGACAATGCGAATGTTGTTGCTCGTGCCGAGGTCTTAGAAAAAGTAAATACTGGGAAAAACACGTGGATTGTGACCTATCCAGAAGCCTTGTTTGAAAAAGTACCAAACAAAATGGTGTTGACCAAAAATACGATGAAGCTCGAGGTGAATCAATCCTATTCCATTGACTTTATCAATGAACTATTACTTGAATATCATTTTGAACGTGTGGACTTTGTTTATGAACCAGGTCAATTCTCAATACGTGGTGGAATCGTAGATATCTTTTCCTTTTCAAATGACAATCCATTTAGAATAGAATTTTTTGGTGATGACGTAGAAAGTATTCGTACGTTTGACGCGAGTACACAATTATCAATAAACAATCATCAGTTTTTCTCTATTATCCCAAACGTACAAGGAAAAATAGCGCGAGATGGCAGTAGTAGTTTACTAGAGTTTTTGGGAGCAACAACTACTGTTTGGCTGCAATCAATGGACATTTCACAAAATATTCTAAGAAAAGAATATCAGAAAGCAGTTGAGATACATGGTAATCTTGTGGATAATGTAAAACGAACTATCCCTAATGATCTCTACTTAAATCCTTCCGTATTCACAGAAGAAATGAATAGCCTTTCCATAATTGAATTTGGTATTGACTATGGGTTTAAGCACGATTTAAATATTCAATTTGAATTTCAACCCCAACCTGTTTTTAATAAAAACTTTGAACTTTTAAGAGAAGATTTAGATGCAAGGAAAAAAATAGGTTTTTCAAACCTAGTGTTTTCAAATCAAGGCAAGCAACTTGAACGGCTAGAACAAATATTAGTAGATATTGGTGGGGCTGAATTTACTCCAATAGGATTTGCAATTAAAGAAGGTTTTATTGCGCCTGGAATAAAATTAACGTGTTATACCGATCATCAATTATTCGAAAGATACCATCGTTTTAAATTAAAAGAGGGTTTCCGTCAGGCACAACAAGCATTAACGCTAAAAGAGATCTACAACCTACAAAAAGGTGATTATGTCACACATATTGATCACGGGGTTGGGCAGTTCTCAGGACTAGAAACCATAGATGTAAATGGTAAATCACAAGAAGCAATTCGTTTAGTATATAAAGATGGGGATGTCCTTTATGTAGGTATTCATTCTCTTCATCGAATTTCTAAGTTTACAGGAAAAGAAGGTTCTGCGCCAAAAGTGAATAAATTGGGGACACAAGCGTGGACGAACCTGAAAAATAAAACGAAGAAAAAAATTAAGGAATTAGCTTTTGATCTTATTCAACTCTATGCAAAAAGAAAAAGTCAACCCGGATTCCAATTTTCTCCTGATACCTATTTGCAAAATGAATTAGAAGCCTCTTTCATGTATGAGGATACGCCTGATCAATCAAAAGCAACCGAAGCTTTAAAAGCAGATATGGAAAAACCTACTCCTATGGATCGATTGGTTTGTGGTGATGTTGGTTTTGGTAAAACAGAAGTGGCTATACGTGCAGCATTCAAAGCAGTAGCTGATAATAAACAAGTTGCAGTTCTTGTTCCCACTACAATTCTATCCCTACAGCATTACCGAAGTTTTTCTGCTCGTCTAAAAGATTTCCCTTGTCGTGTGGATTATATAAATCGTTTCAAATCAACAAAAGCAATTAATCAAACCTTAAAAGACTTAGCTGAAGGAAAAGTTGATATCCTAATTGGTACCCATGCTATTGTAGCCGAAAGAGTAAAATTCAAAGACCTTGGATTAATGATTATCGATGAAGAACAAAAGTTTGGAGTTTCTGTAAAAGATAAGTTAAAAACACTTCGTGCCACTGTCGACACCTTAACCCTGACTGCAACACCAATTCCTCGTACCTTACAATTCTCACTTATGGGTGCCCGAGATTTAAGTATTATCAATACACCGCCTCCTAACCGTCAACCCGTACTAACGGAAATCATTCCATTTGATGAAGAACGTATACGAGACGCTGTAGCTTATGAGGTAAGTCGTGGTGGTCAAGTTTATTTTGTTCATAACAGATTGGCGAATATAAAAGAAGTAGCTGGAATGTTGCAACGTTTATGCCCCGGAATTCGAATTGCTATTGGACATGGACAAATGGATGGTAAAGAACTTGAAAAAATAATGATGGGATTCATTGAACACGAATACGATGTCCTTTTAGCAACAACCATTATTGAATCAGGAATTGATATTTCCAATGCAAATACTATTCTTATTAATAATGCCCACAACTTTGGTTTAAGTGATCTACACCAACTACGTGGGCGTGTTGGTCGATCCAACAAAAAAGGCTTCTGTTATTTAATTTCTCAAAAATCATCTTTACTTACTACCGAAGCTAGAAAACGGTTAGAAGCTTTAGTGCAATTTAGCGACTTAGGAGCTGGATTCAATATCGCTATGAAAGATTTAGATATTCGTGGCGCAGGAAATATGCTTGGTGGAGAACAAAGTGGTTTCATCTCTGAAATAGGATTTGAAATGTATCAAAAGATACTAAATGAAGCAATCGAAGAACTTAAAGAAGCAGAATTCAAGGAGCTATTCGCAGATAGACAAACCGATAGTCCGCTAAACTTTGTACGTGATACAGTTTTGGAAACAGATCTCGAAGCTCGTATCCCTGATGATTACGTAAACAGTGTTACTGAACGTTTGAGTCTTTATCAAGAAATGGATCACTTTCAAACACAAGAACAATTGGATGTTTTCGAAAAACAATTGATCGATCGCTTTGGTCCAATACCTGATGCTGTTGTAGATCTTTTGCAATCTTTTGAATTACGCTGGTTGGCACAAAGCTTAGGGATTGAAAAATTAGTAATCAAACAAGGGAAAATGGTTGGGTATTTTATCTCCAACCCGCAGTCTCCTTTCTTTGAGACGCCAAAATTTACCGCAATACTTAATGGAATCATGCGTAATCCTACTGTATTTAAGATGAGTGAAAAGAATGATAGACTACGTATCATATGCGAAAACATTCAATCTATTCAAGATGCTTATGTCACGTTAAACTTAATTACAGGTGCTTTGCCTGTCGAGATGAAATGAAAAAAAGAATAACCGTCGCTGTAAGCAATGATTTGTTCACCGATCAAAGGGTAGCAAAGGTTTGTCGATTCCTCGTTTCCGAAGGGTTCGAAGTGACGCTTATTGGGCGAAAAAGAATGAACAGTCTTCCGATGCCAATTCTACCATATAGGACAAAAAGATTGAAACTACTTTTTGATAAAGGTCCGCTCTTCTATGCAGAAATGAACTTAAGGTTTTTCCTCTTCTTATTATTTTCAAAAACAGACATCATACTTGCAAATGATTTAGATACACTGCTAGCTAGCTATTGCGCCAAGTCGTTAAAACGAGGCACTGAATTGGTATATGACTCCCACGAATACTTTACAGAAGTCCCTGAACTTCAAGATCGTAAAGCAAAGAAGGTATGGGAAAAGATTGAAGGTTGGATTTTCCCAAAACTAAATCATATATATACAGTAAATAAAAGCATTGCAGATCGCTACGCTGCAAAATATGGAAAAGAACTAAAGATTGTAAGAAACATATCCCCACTTTGGGCTCCCGTAACCATAGCTTCAAAAAAAGACCTTGATTTACCTGAAGATAAACCCATTATTATTATTCAAGGGGCTGGAATAAATGTCGACAGAGGTGGTGAAGAAGCTGTTGAAGCTATGACTTTAATTCCTGATGCTTATTTGATTTTTGTGGGAGATGGGGACGTCATTCCATTTTTAAAACATCGAGTTGTTGAATTGAATATTGCGGATAGAGTGCTTTTTTATGGTAAAAAACCGTATCACAAATTACTACAATACACCCATCATGCTTCTATAGGCTTGACTCTAGATAAGCCTACAAACTTGAATTACCTTTATTCTTTACCCAATAAAGTATTTGATTATATTCATACGAATACACCAATTATCGCAACAGATCTAATTGAAATAAAAAAAGTAGTTGTAACATACGATGTTGGTGAAATAATTGGTGAACTTACTGTTACTAATTTAGCAACGGCTATAAATAACCTTCTTCATAATCCCAACCGTTGGCAACACTATTATGAACAATGCAACAACGTGAAACCTTTATTATGCTGGGAAAATGAATGCGAAGTGCTTAAAGAAATTTATTCTCCTTTAAAATAAGGAAAAGACTATTCGTCACTGTCAGTAACCTCATTACTTCTGAACGCAGAGGGTACCAGATCAGGAATGATTTTTAATATTAATGGCAAAAGAATTGCACCTCCTGGCAACATAAAAATCCCTAATGCCGGAACAGATCTAACAATGTCGCGGAATTGTACTTTTACCTTTGTCTTTTCTTCAGGTGTTAATTCTTGAGTTGTGGCTTTGCGAACAAGAGCTAATAACTCTTTGCTTTCTGAAAGCTCGATAACCAATTTATCTTTATTTCTTAATAATACTTTACGCCACCTATTACTAAAGCTATCAAACACTTTTTCGTAAGTATTCTTATTCGAGAACACGCCATTCTTTGTTTCAGCATCAATCAAATAGGATTGAATGTTTGATTCTGCCGCCTCAACAATTTCATCAGAAAAGCCAAAAAGAACAGCTTGCTCACTAACAAAAGAACGATATTCACTCCCTTCTGATTGCGTAGAATAAGCTATCAATACCATTAAGTCTAAGTAAAACAAACGAACGTTATTTGGATAAGCTTGAAATTTATCCAAGCTTTCCAATTGCTTCACATCAAATAAACCTTTAATAAAATCGCGTTTGTTCTCTGTGTCAAGACGACTGGAGGCAATATAGATCTGTAAAATTGTTTTCTCTGGACTCGAAATCATCCCATTCGTCTTGCATATGGCTGCCATTACAGTTAAAGCACCTTCTTCATAATTAGAAAGGTTTTCCAATGCTTTTGTATCTCCATTTAAGAAGTAATAAAAAAGGAGTACATCGAGATAAACCAATGTATTGCTTAATGAATACTTCCACCAAGTAAAATCAAAACGTTGTTGGGTAAAACTTATGCGCTGTTCTAAAATGTGCTCCAATTGCACATCATGATCATCTACATTTTTACTCCATTTTAATCCTAAAAAAGAAGAAGTACGAACAATATCAGGCCCGTAAAAGGCCAATACCTTCTCAAGGAAGTCGTCTGTCTCGAAGAAATAAGGGTGAACTGTTTTATAGGTTTCTAATAAACTTTCGAAAAGAGCTACCTTTTGGATTTCTACATCTGTCCAACGACTTGTGTCAATCTCCTTTGGGTAAAGCATGCGTATACAGTTACCATACGTAAGTCCAGTATACACTCCTATGTTTCTAATATTCTGTTCTGGAGATTGCTTTTGCAACCTGTCTTTTACGATAAGAGAAATCTTACCCTCTTTTAATAGAGCAAAATATTTTCTAATCCAACCTTTAGATCCTGGAGATAACATATTGCAAAGTTAAAAAAAGCAATGAACCCTTTTACAGTTTTGTTGCAACAGTAAATGCTTTTTTAGCTCGGAATTTTTCTCCTGAAATGGAATAAGCCTCCATAACTAAAACATAAACACCTACTTTCGCTTTCAACCCATCGGTTCGAACGCCGTCCCATATGATAACCCCTTCTCTGCCTAACAATTCGTTGTTGATCACCTTCTTAATTTCTCTACCCACCTCATCATAAATGATTATCGTTGCAATCATACCTTCCGTCTCCATCTGATATTGCACATGAAGTAGATCTTCAAATCCATCATTATCAGGAGAAATAACATCGCTAGCAAAAGAAATTGTTCCACTAAAATCTTCAGGTGAATATTGACTGTTTACTATACCTGGCGTTCCCCAACCCATTCGTTCTGCTGCTGTATGCCAATTGTTTTTATCTTGTGTTGGTTGATTGAAGCGAAGTCGCTCCAATGATTTTCCTTTTGTGTTATCTAATAATTTAAAATGCCATTTTTTGGAATAACTCAATTTATCCATAACGACATCTACTCCTGCACTTGGAAACATAACGTATAAAGTAGAAGAATCAGAATTTAATGCAGGTAAAGGCGATTGAATATATACACCTGAAGGTGCAAAAGGATAATGATTTAAGATATAGGTAGAATCACTTCCAACGACAACATACGCTTTTGGTTGTAAAAGATAATGTTTACTAAGCTCCTTAGTTTGACCTATTCCTCCTGAGATATACTTCGAAAATTTCCACCCTTTTAGATCAATCCATTTATCGGAGTTATTGTACAATTCTACCCAATCATTTCCACCTGTAAAAGGGTCAAATAATACTTCGTTGATAACAACATCACCAACTTCCGCTTGAGAAGGAACTCCAAAATCTATACTGATATCGGTTGCATTACCTGCACAATCGGTTAAATTCAATAGAGTAAGTGTATAGTTTACATTTGATGCAATATCATCATAAACTAATTTAAGTACACTTGTTAAAGTTCCGTCAAAACGGATGCTATGTAAATTAGCATTAGGAGTCAATAAGATATTAGCAGGAACAAATCCAGCACTTTGAACACTTTCGCTAAAGTAAACATACACGGTATCATTGCTGACAAAAATTTCAGAAATTGTGGGAGGTGTCGTATCGGGCGAAAGGTCATAAACAGAATTGATATATCCAGGAGTACCTCCGGTCTCATCAATTGAAGCGCGCCAATTGGCCATAGAAGAACAAGGGGTTAATGGATTGATGCGCTCAATTGTCCATCCTCCGTCTTTTTTACTCATGTCTTGATACCAGTTTATGGTATAAGTAATGCGTTCCAATTCTAAACCTTCTTTTGTAATGATTGCTACATCATCACCGTTATTCCCCAAAGAAGGAAAACTGGTAACTCCTACCACATTACCTTCAAACAATGCCACACTATTATTTGGTGTCAGAACCACATGCTGATTTGGTAACAACCAAAACTCTCCAATTGTACCTTGGGTTGCATTGTCTCCCAATTTCCAACCTTTTAAGTTAAATGTTTTTGTACTACGGTTATAAATCTCTACAAACTCTACTTCTGGAAGACCTACAACTGGAGTTGGATCTGCCATAAATTCATTAATGATAACATCACCAATCGCAGCTATCTCGGCAATAAAAAACTTAAACGAATCAATCAGTTGACCAGAAATATTTCCCCGACAATCTTTTACAGATGGAATGGTCACCACATATGTTTGATTGGGTAAAGCTCCTGCCAAAACCATTTTAAGTCGGTCATTCATAACACCTGGAAAGATGGTTGAAACGACATTTAAGCTTGGCGAAATCTGAATATCATTAATATTTAATTCCGCAACAACAATTGCCTCCGAGAAATAAATGGTCAAGGTATCTTGAGAAAATGCTAATCGACTAAGTGACGGAGGTGTAACGTCTGGGGTAATGTCGTAAACTGAATTTCGAAGAGCTGGTGTACCTCCCGATGGATCCACGGACGCTCGCCAATTGGAAATCGAAGAGCATTCTGAAAGCGGATTAATACGCTCTATTGTCCAACCGCCATCCACTTTTGTAGCGTCGTGGTACCAAGAAAGTGTATAGGTAAATCGTTCCAATTCCAAACCTTCAGGCGTAACTATTGCAACGTCATCTGTACTATTATTCAAAGCAGGCCAACTGGTTACACCAACGGAATTGTTGAATAAAGACACACTCGCATTCGCTACTAAAACGACATGGTCACCAGGAAACATCCATTTGTCTGAATTGATCGTTCCAAAAGTGGCATTATCTCCTATTTTCCAACCTCTAAGATTAAACGTTTTGTTACTACGGTTATAAATTTCGACAAATTCTACTTCCGGCAAACCAATGATTGGAGTTGGGTCTGGGAAAAACTCGTTGATAATTACATCACCTACAGCTGCAATCTCAGAAACCAAATAACGGAAAGATCCATGCAATGGATCCGCAACATTTCCAGCTAAATCTTCTAAATTCTCTAATGTAAATGCATACAATAATGCGTTTGTAAATGGTGTAGAGAAAGTTATTTCTATAGCAGTATTACTTCCTGCAACCCACGCAATATTCTGAGGGACAAGCGTTGGCGTAAAGACCCAATTTGCAATATCTAAAACCGTTGGTATTACAGGTTCGGAAAATTCAACTCTTAACACTTGGTTAGAAACCAAGGTATTCGAACTAATTGTTGGAGGTGTAACATCAAAAATTTGTGGGCCATAATACACGTCATCTAAATAGAAACGGTTGGCATTCGAAGCTGTATACACATTTAAGTATCCCAATTTATCACCAACAGGAACCGCAGCTTCTGTACCTGTAAAAGGCGATCCAAAGGTATGTCCACTTGTAAAATCACTGTATAAAGACCATTCACCGCTTGTACTACGCACTACTTTAACGCGTGCCGAAAAACTATTTGCTATGCTCGCATCTGCCGTAGAACAAATGGTTGTATTGACACCATTGTAACGTTGTACCAAACGAATCGCATCATTATTTCCCGCCTCACCCAATTGCAAATACACACCATCCGGGTTTGTAGAAAGATCTGTTGCACTCGTCAGCAAATAGATACGTCCATAATTGGTCCCTGATCCTGCAAAAGATTGCCTTACCCAAAACTGCCATTCTTTGGCATCAAAATCGTTATCCAAAAGCAAGGTGTGAAGGTATGATGTACCAGCAACAGTTTTATTTAATTGCAATTGAAAAACAGGATTAATCATGTAATCAGCACCTGTTCCCAACCATTCTGGGTTCGTAGAAAAATCGCCATCAGAAAAATCATCTTGGACTTGAGCCCTACCAATGAAAGCAATGAATAATGCAGTAAGGAGGAAAAAGTATTTCATTTCTAAGTATTAGTGACCATAAATATAAGTATTTTTAAATCTTCAAAAAAATAAGATTAGAGTTATGAGAATAGCGGTTGTTGGAGCAACAGGAATGGTTGGTCAAGTGATGTTGCAAGTACTGAAAGAGTTTAATTTCCCAATCACAGAATTGATCCCTGTGGCCTCTGAGAAATCGGTAGGGAAAACCTTGGAATTTGGCGGCTTAAATTGCCCAATTGTTTCCTTGGAACAAGCCCTTGAAATGCGCCCCGACATCGCTTTGTTTTCTGCTGGTGGCGACACTTCGCTAGAATGGGCTCCAAAATTCGCGGCGAAAGGAACAGTCGTTATTGACAATTCTTCTGCTTGGAGAATGGATCCTTCAAAAAAATTGATCGTTCCCGAAATAAACGGAAATCAACTCACTAAAGAAGATAAAATCATTGCAAACCCCAATTGCAGTACCATTCAATTGGTCTTGACCTTAGCTCCTTTGCATAAAAAATACAGCATAAAACGCGTCATCGTTTCCACTTATCAATCCGTGACGGGAACTGGTGTTAAAGCCATTGAACAAATGAATAATGAACGCGATGGCCTGCAAACAGAGATGGTCTACAACTATCCAATCGACAAAAACTGCATTCCACATTGCGACAGTTTCCTTGAAAATGGGTACACAAAAGAGGAAATGAAATTGACCAATGAAACCAAAAAAATTGTTGATCCAAACATCAATGTTACCGCTACGGCAGTGCGTGTACCCGTGGTAGGTGGACATTCGGAGTCGGTGAACATCGAGTTCGAAAACGATTTTGATTTAGCTGAAGTACGAAAAATTCTACACGAAACGCCAGGCATTACCCTGAAAGATGATCCGACAACAAACAGCTATCCAATGCCGAAGTACGCCGAAGGAAAAAACGACGTTTTTGTAGGACGAATCCGAAAGGATGAATCTAATGATAAAGCCCTTAATTTATGGATTGTTGCAGACAATTTAAGGAAAGGTGCGGCAACTAATGCGGTACAAATTGCCTTGCTTTTGATTCAAAATAAATTGGTCGGTTAAACGCCACCAGAAAGATTTAGTCTTTCTTTTTTGGGCGCTCCCCTGCTCCCTCTCCAAGGTTCTTGGCGAGGGAGCAGGGTCAGGCTATTCGTTACAAGTCCTCGTCTCATTTCCAAGTAAACTTGGAAACGAGCCTGTGGGCTTTTCACTGCTATCCTTAGCGCGAAGATCACTTCTCAAAAAACAAAAGGAAGTAATATTGAAACTACTGTTTTCAACTAAAACAAAGGAAAGATAAATGGACCTCAGCCCGGACGGAAAGCGGTAGCTAAACGCACTAAAAAAAGAGTGAATACGCATTTGCCACTGCGACCAAAGGAAGCACGGGGCAAAAAGAAAATGAACCTTTTTTTAGAAGTTTACTATAGCTTGCAGACCGAAATGGATGCCTTACAAAACACTTAAACATTTCCTTTATTCATCTTTGTCCACGCACCAATTTTTTCACTTCGGGTGACCAAATAAACACCTATAAAAATCAAGAACATATACCCCAATCGCTCAACTGTAATGCCTTTGGTGAAATCCTCGGTCCATGCCAACCATGCAAATAAATACGTGAAAACGACCACCATTATGGGTTGAAAATAAATGTAAGTACTTGTTACCGTTGCCGACACCGACTCCATGGCATACATGGTTAATAAATAGGTAAAAAAAGTCACGGCGATGATCACAAATGCAATCTTATACCACACTTCAGAGGGTAAATTCGAGAAATCGGATTGCGCCAGTTCCCGGGTAACCGGTGGGTAAAAATAGATAAAACACATACCGAAAGTAAATACCCATTTGGTCACAGTAATGGCCGAATATTTCTGCATCAAGGGTTTGACAAGAACCAAGTAAAAGGCATAACTTACAGCATTTACGAGCAATAAGAAATCTCCCAACATGCTAGAGTCCCCCATTTGGGCGCCTCTCGTTGTTAACAATCCTGCACCTAATGCCCCCAAAATAACACCTGTGATCTTATATCCATTGAGCGTTTCCTTTAGGATAAAAAAGGCCAAAATTGAAACAATAATGGGGCTGAGCGTCATGATAACCCCTGTGTTAAATGCGGAAGACAGGCTTAATCCATTGAAAAAACACAATTGATTAATGGTCACACCAAACAAACCACAAACCATTAATCGCAACCAATCTTTCTTTTCTATTTTTTCGCGTTTGGCAAAGAAAGTCAACAACCAAAACAAACCTGTTGCACCTACCACCCGAATGGCAATAAACGCATTTGGGGTAAGGTATTTGGGCATCACCCCTTTGGCGATTAATGTATTTGCTCCGTAAATGGCGTTCACGGTAAATAATGCCAGGTGTGCTTTAAGAACTTTTGACATTAAAGAGGAAGGGCTTGTTTTGCAGCTTCAACCGTTTCTTTAGCGTTACCAATAAACACGGCATCATCGACAAGAATAAATGGTCTTTTTAAGAAGGTATATTCTTCCAGCATCAGTTGTCTAAAATCTGCTTCTGTCAAGTTTTTTTCTTTCAACCCGAGTGTTTTGTATTTGGTGGCTTTCTTAGAGAAAAGAGCTTCGTATGAACCTACTTTTTCTTTGATTGCGTCCAAAGTATCTGCGTCAATATTATGTTCTTTGATGTTGATCAATTCTACGCCTTCAAGGTTTAATTCTTTAAGGATTCGAACGTTTGTTGAACAACTTTTTAAATGATAAATGCGTTTCATATTTTTCTTGTTATCCAGGAGTGTCGCTCACTCGAGCAGCAGGACATCCTTTGGCTTTCTTCTGAAATAAATAAGTGTATTTAAGTTTGAAAATGAGTGGGGTGTAATTGGAATCGAACCATTTCATAGCCGCGCCTCCGTTTCGCCATTCGTGAATTCCAAAAATAGGGGTTTGCGCAGAAATGACAAACATACTTCTCCTATTCAAGCGTATTCCAAATCCCAATTCATAGTGAACATGAGCTACAAGCGGGTGATGAAAGTAAGGTGTTTTTCCAACTTCACTTTCCACAAAATCGGTGTATGCATTGTTTGTCTTTTTGGACAAGTTGTAGTTTACGTTGATTCCAAATCCGTTATCTATAAAGTATTTTTTACCGATATAGAAATTTTTATGAAGGGTAACATGCCCGTACAGAAATGGATTGTAGAAGCGCCCTGTTTCTGTTTTACTATCAAATTGATTGCCATCTCTATCGAAATAATCAATGGTTGTTTTTTCTGACGCTCCGAGAAGTTTTATTCCAATTCCCCAATCGATATAGTTGATAAAAATATACTTCCATTTAACTGACAACTTTGATCTTTTTGTGGGTAAATGCAGCATTCCTATTTCGGCATTAACTCCAGGTAAAATTCCTCTAGAAGTGGTAACATCCGTTCGCGTCATTCCATTTTCAAAAGATGCTGTTCTAGGTTTAAAGTGCCACATTAAATTGGGTCCTACACTTACCTGTAAACCGTGAGGCATGTATTCTTTCAAATCTACCTGTCCAAAAACTGTGCTTTTCTTTTTAGATCGCATGGTCAAATCCCTTTGTGCCCAAATGGCTTCAGAAAGAAAAAATGTTAAAAGAGTTAGAAAGATTGTTTTCATAATTTGGACTGAATAAAGTGCATAATTTCTTCTGTATCCCATTTAGTTTCTATCCCTTCTAACGCCATTACTTGATCCATGATTCCGCGTTGTTTTTGACCACGTTCAAATGCCACAGAATAACGAATGTCACTAAAGGTCACTTGCGAATAAAGTGGCATCCATAAATCAGGATATAAAGCAGCGAACTTTCCTTCTATTTTTTTTCGAAGCAAAAACATCGGGTCTCCGACCAAATCGCGCATTTCAATATAATTATATAAGGACAAATCTTGAAGTGCGTCGCCATCAGGCTTTCGAAGGACAGAATAAGCCTCAAAAATAGCCTCCCAATCCTCTCCGTGTGCGTCCATTAATTCAGACATCACAGTACAATCTTCGAAACCTGCGTTCATTCCTTGTCCATAAAAAGGAACCGTAGCATGTGCAGCATCTCCCATAAGAACAGCTTTTTCTTTGTGCCAAGGATAGCACCTCATAATGGCTAAAGAAGAAAGAGGATGGTTCTCCCAATGCGCAGCAATATCTGGCATTAATGCGTAAAAATCTGGGAAAGTTGTTTTAAAGAAAGTATCTACTTCTTCTTTTGTATTCACTTGATCGAAAGAGTTTTCACCACCTTCATGCGGCATAAATAAGGTACATGTGAAAGATCCATCTTCGTTTGGCAAAGCAATCAACATGAATCGACCACGTGGCCAAATATGTAAACATGATTTATCTAACTTGTGTGTTCCATCCGTATTAGCCGGCAACAAGATTTCACGATATCCATCTGGAATATAATGCTGAGAAAAGTTAAAGCGATCTTCTTTTTGTAATCCTGCATAACGAACAGCGGAATATGCTCCATCCGTACCAAAAATCAAATCTGATTTCACCGTCATGCTCTCTTTCGTTTCTCTATTTACGAATTGTGCTTCACCCGATTTTGGATTTACTTCGACACATTGCATGTTGAAATGCAAGTTCACATTACTGTGTTCTTGCGCCATATCTAACAGAATTGCATTGAGGTCACCTCTAGAAGTAGAGTAGATAGCTTGTCCTTCTTTTCCGTAAGGTTGTTGGGTCAAGTTTCCTTGAAGATCATGCATCATCCGTGCATGCATTGGCAATGCAATTCTACGAACGCGCTCACTTGCCCCTACTTTATCTAAGGCTTTCCATCCTCTGTTTGACAGCGCCAAGTTTATGGATTTCCCTGCGGAGATGTCTGCTTTACGAATATCTGGTCTGGATTCAAAAACTTGAACGTTATATCCTCTTTTTGCCATAAAAACGGCCCAAAGTGACCCAACTAATCCTGCCCCAACGATGGTAATATTTTTCATATCAATTTACTTATTGAATTGCTTTAACTAGCGCTTGACCAAAACGGTAACAATCTTCAAAAGAATTGTAAAGAGGTGCTGGTGCAATACGGATGACATTAGGCTCTCTCCAATCGGCGATTACCCCTTGTTCAGTAAGTGCGTTAAACAAGGTCTTTCCTTGTCCATGTATCAAAATTGAAAGCTGAGCTCCTCGTTTATTGATCTCTTTTGGTGTTATGATTTCGAAGTGTACTTTTTCTTTGTTTTCTTCTGAAACACATTCAATCACATATTCTAGATAAGCAGTTAGTTTATCTCTTTTTTGTCCAATTCGTTCCATTCCTGCCTCCTCAAAAATATCGAGAGAAGCCAAGTGTGCTGCCATTCCTAACACAGGTGCATTACTTAGTTGCCAACCCTCAGCCCCTGGAATTGGATCAAAACCTGGTTCCATTTGAAAACGGTTTTCTTTATTGTATCCCCACCAACCTGCAAAGCGTGGTAAGTTTTTGTTGTATCTGTGTCTTTCATGTACAAACATTCCAGAAACTCCACCCGGTGAAGAGTTTAAATACTTATAACCACACCAAGAGGCGAAATCCATGCCCCATTCATGAAGTTTAAGATTAATATTTCCAGCAGCATGAGCTAAATCGAATCCTACAAAAGCCCCTACTTTATGCCCTGCCTCCGTAATCTTTTTCATATCAAACAATTGCCCTGTATAATAATTAAGACCTCCCATCATCACAAGCGCAAGCTCTTCTCCTACTTCGGCAATTTTGGTAAGCACATCTTCTTCACGGATCAAATGTTCTCCTACTCGAGGTGCAACTAATATCAAATCCTCTTCAATAGATAATCCATGAAAAGACACCTGAGATTCTAAGGCATATTGGTCACTCGGAAATGCTTTTGCTTCACAAATAATCTTTTTCCTTTTTCCTTTAGGTTGATAAAAAGAAACCATAAGTAAGTGTAGATTCGTTGTCAACGAATGTGTAACCACTACCTCTTCAGGTAGTGCTCCTACGACACAGGCTGTTTTATCTGTTAACAATTCATGGTAAGAGAACCAAGGATTTTTTCCCATAAAATGCCCTTCTACACCATACGTTGCCCATGTATCTAACTCTAAATTCACATACTCTCTTACCTTTTTTGGTTGCAAGCCTAGAGAGTTCCCTGTAAAATAAAGCATATCCTCCTTTAAATAATTAGGGAAAATAAAGGCATCTCTAAACGAGTTAAGAGGGTCTTTTTCGTCTTGTAGACGAGCGTATTCGAGTGTGTTTTCCATGGCAATTGTTCTGTGAAGGCATAAAAATAATTAAAATCCCATCATCTTCTTCGATAAGTGCCCAATTGAAATCAACAGCCTTAGGTTAAAGTTGTATCTTTGTGTCAAAAATTCAACAAGCATGTCAAATTCAACAATATCTAGAAAACGTTCTGAAGAACTTTTTGAACAAGCAAAAAACTATTTTCCTGGAGGTGTAAACTCTCCTGTTCGCGCCTTCAAATCGGTTTATGGTTCCCCTCTTTTTATTAAAAAAGGAGATGGATCACGTGTTTGGGACGAAGATGATAATGAGTATATTGATTTTTGCGGAAGTTGGGGACCTTTAATTTTAGGTCATAATCACCCAAAAGTTTATGCTAACATCGTTGAAGCATTAGGTAATGGAGCTTCATTTGGAGCGCCAACCCGTTTAGAAAATGAATTAGCGGAGTTAATCATTTCTAGAAATCCTTATGTAGATAAAATTCGCTTTGTTTCTTCAGGAACAGAAGCGGTAATGTCCGCTTTACGTTTAGCTAGAGGATTTACAAATCGCAATAAAGTTGTGAAATTTGACGGTTGCTACCATGGACATTCAGACTCAATGCTAGTGAAAGCAGGTTCAGGTTTAGTTACTTTTGGAGAAACATCATCTGCAGGAGTTCCGCCTGCATTTGCAAATGAAACATTGGTTTTACCATTGAATGATCTATCGGCATTGGAACAGTGCTTTGCAGATCATGGCGCAGACATAGCTTGCGTAATTATTGAACCAATTCCAGCAAACAATGGTTTATTATTGCAAGGAAAAACTTTCTTAACACAACTACGTGAAATTTGTACACGTTACAACAGTTTACTGATATTTGACGAAGTTATTTCTGGATTCCGTGTTGCTTTTAGTGGCGCTGCAGAGTACTATGACATCAACCCGGACATTGTTACATATGGTAAAATTATTGGCGGAGGATTACCTGTTGGTGCCTATGGTGCAAAATCAGAAATCATGGCTAAAATCTCACCAGATGGTAACGTTTACCAAGCAGGAACATTGTCTGGAAACCCGGTAGCAATGGCTGCAGGAATTGCACAGTTAACAGCATGTTCTCAACCTGGATTCTATGAAGAATTAGAAAGAAAGACAACTGGGTTCGTTACTGAGATCAACGCGTATGCGAAAGAAAAATCATATGATTTTGAAATGGTTACGATTGGCTCTATCTATTGGTTAAACTTTGAAGGAAGTAAAACAATCAATCGAGCGGATCAAATAAATCCAGATATGACACGCTTCAAAAATTTCCATAAAGAATTGTTGAATAATGGTATCTATATTGGTCCAAGTGGGTATGAAGTTGGATTTGTTTCAGCTGTACATACAGCAGAAGATTTAGAAATCGGAGTGAATATTTTCAAAAAATCTTTAGATACGGTTTTTTCAGCTTAAAAGATTAAGCAAACAGAAATCGTGATTTTGAAAGAATATTCTTTAAATTTGTATCTTATATTTTAATACATTAAGTTATGTTCGGATTAGTGTTAAGTGCTCAACATGTAATCATTGTTTTAGTGGTTGTTTTATTACTTTTTGGTGGTAAAAAAATTCCAGAATTAATGAAAGGTTTAGGTCAAGGAGTTAAAGAATTCAAAGACGCAACCAAACCAGAAGACAAAAAAGAAGAAGAAAACAAATAATTTACAGAGGATCTTTATACATGTATCATACGTTTAAAGAAGTAAAAGCAGCCCTTTCAGAAGGAAAAACTGTAGTTGATGTCGTGAATGCTTATCTTCAAAAGATTGAAGAGCAAAAGCAATTAAATGCATTTTTAGAAGTTTTTGAAACCTCTTCTTTGGCACAAGCCAAATTGGTAGATGAGAAAATAAAAAATGGAACTGCAGGGCGATTAGCAGGAATGGTTATTGGAATCAAAGATAACTTATGTTATAAAGGACATCAAGTTACGGCATCTTCTAGAATATTAGAAGGTTTCGAATCTTTGTTTACAGGGACAGCGGTGCAACGCCTATTAGATGAAGATGCTGTTATTATTGGTCGTTTAAATTGTGATGAATTTGCTATGGGAAGTTCAAATGAAACTTCAGCTTATGGCAATGTATTAAACCCTTTAGATCATTCAAAAGTTCCTGGTGGATCATCAGGAGGATCTGCTGTTGCAGTTGCCGCAGGACTTTGTACTGCTTCTTTAGGAAGTGATACTGGTGGGTCTATTCGTCAACCTGCATCATTAACAGGAACGTATGGAGTTAAGCCAACTTATGGACGAATCAGTCGATATGGATTAATTGCATACGCTTCCTCATTTGATCAAATAGGTCCATTTACAAACAACCTAGATGATGCCGCTTTATTGATGGAAATCATGTCTGGGAAAGATGAAATGGATTCTACTTCCTCTTCTCAACCTGTAGGTAATTATGGTAAAGCATCTTCTTCAGAGAAGTTGAGGTTCGCTGTTATCAAAGAAAGTTTTGAAACAGAAGGTATTGATTCAGAAGTATTAGTCGGCATGAAAAATCTGATTAATGACTTGGAAAATCAAGGTCATCAAATCAATTATGTTTCTTTCCCATATCTAGAATATATGGTTCCTACTTATTATGTACTAACAACTGCTGAAGCATCTTCTAATCTATCGAGATTTGATGGTGTACACTTTGGATACAGAAACGAAGAAGCTAAGGGCGTTGAGCAGACATATAAAAAATCGAGATCATTAGGTTTCGGACCAGAGGTAAAGCGTCGTATTATGGCAGGAACGTTTGTTCTTTCACATGGATACTATGATGCATACTACACGAAAGCTCAAAAAGTTAGACGTGTTTTACAGAACAAAACAAATGATATATTAGTAGATAACGATTTTATCTTAATGCCAACAACGCCAACAACAGCGTTTGAAATCGGCGGGATTAAAGACCCTATCTCCATGTATTTACAAGATATCTTCACGGTACACGCAAACTTAACAGGTCACCCTGCGGTTTCATTGCCGTATGGTAAACACTCAAATGGATTACCCTATGGTGTTCAATTAATGGCAAAACCTTTTGACGAAGAAGGGTTGTTTGCAGTTTCAAAAATAATCATCCCGCAAGCTTAAGATCATGCAAAAAGTTGCTCTCTTTATTTCCCTTTTATTATTTGGAAGTGCTTTTTCTCAGCAAAACACCCCAAACAATAAATCAGATCAATTTGTAAATACTGTTGAGCAATCAATTGCTATGTATGCTGCTGAATATGCACGAGCGTCAGGACAAGATTATAATAAAATAATTGCCTCATTAAACTATGGTGCAGACGAGGTTGTTTCTTTTTCTGATGATGTTTACTGCAAACGTTTGAAAGAAATGGATAATATTTCACCATTCAATTTTGAATGCAATGATGCTGTATTATCAACATTAAAGTTTTTTGTAAATAATAGACGAGGTTTTGCTCGTATTGTACTTGGGAGAAGTAAACTGTACTTCGACATGTATGAAGCAAAACTTTCTGAATACGGACTCCCCTTAGAACTAAAGTACCTTTCAGTAATTGAAAGTGGTTTACGTCCTCAAGTTAAATCAAGAGCAGGAGCACTAGGTTTGTGGCAGTTTATGTATGGAACAGGAAAGATGTTTGGTCTTAAAGAAAACTCATACATTGACGAAAGAATGGATCCTGCAAAATCTACTGATGCTGCTTGTCGTTACTTAAAACAACTATATAACATCTACAACGATTGGAACTTAGCATTAGCTGCTTACAATGCTGGTCCTGGCAACGTAAATAAAGCGATTCGTCGTTCAGGGAATAAAACAACTTATTGGGAAGTACGTCCTTTCCTACCAAAAGAAACACAAGGATATGTTCCCAACTTTATAGCTGCAGCATATTTGTTAACGTATCACGCAGAGCATAATATCATTCCTGCAGAAGCTCCAATACATATTGCTGAAACAGATACACTTTGTTTAAATCAGGGAATACACATGGCTACTTTAACAAAATTAGTAGATTGGCCATTAGATCAAATTAAAGCACTTAACCCTATTTACAAAACCGAGTATATTCCTTTAACAGAGCCACAACAATGTATTACAGGTCCCATTCGCGTAATCGGTCAATTAGTGTCTTTGCAGGATTCTTTATATAACTTGGAACAATCCATTTACAATCCAACTAAAACAGTTACTCCAGAAGAAAAAATCATCGAAGTTTCAGAAGAAGGAGATACATTGGTTACTGTGGTTGACAAAACTCCAACAGTTACTGCGGCAGGATCCACACTCTATCATAAAGTAGTTAGTGGAGAAACATTGAACAGTATAGCTACAAAATACGGTACAACTATTCAAAGTATTATGAATTGGAATGGATTAACAAAGACGAGTATTTATGTTGGTCAACGTTTAAAAATTGAAGGTACACAAGGTGGATCAACTGTAGAATCTTCAACACCAAAACCAGCAACTCCAGCAACTCCGGTTAGTCAAGTTAAATACTATACGGTGACATCCGGTGATAATTTTGGGAAAATTGCTCAAAAGCATGGTAAATCCATTAGCCAATTACGTAGTTTAAACCCTGGAATTAACATTGAGCGCTTACAACTAGGTCAGAAAATTAGAGTAAGATAAAATGACGAAAATTACCGCGGCGATAATCACTTTTAATGAAGAAAAGAATATTGCTCGATGCATAGAATCATTACTTCCTATTGCAGACGAAATACTTATCGTTGATTCCTTTTCTAAAGATAAAACAAAAGAAATAGCTTTAAGTTATTCCAAAGTAAGGTTTGAAGAAAATCCATTTGAAGGTCATATTCAGCAAAAGAATGTAGCACTCAAATGGGCATCTCATAAATGGGTCCTTTCTTTGGACGCTGATGAAGCTCTCACAGAAGCTCTTCAAAATGCTATTCTTGAAATAAAAAAACACCCCCATTTAAAAGGATATAAATTCAATCGTCTCACATACTATTGTGGGCATTGGGTAAAGCATTGTGGCTGGTATCCTGATACAAAAACAAGGTTGGTAATAAAGGAAAATGCAGAATGGCGTGGTGTAAATCCCCACGATCGATTAGACTTAATAGACGACTCTGAGGTGGGACATCTCAAAGGGGACTTACTTCATTATTCCTATTATTCAGCCGAACAGCATTACAAACAAATAGAATACTTTGGGGATATAGCTGCACGTGAACTTTTCGAGAAAGGTAAATCCACTAATTTAATTACCATTTATTCTAAAACTGGATTTCAGTTTATCAAGAGTTTTTTCTTAAAACTAGGTGTTTTAGATGGGAAAACAGGCTGGTTGATTTCTAAACGGAGTGCTTATGCAACTTACCGCAAATACACTAAACTATTCGTTTTACAAAAACAAAAATGATTAATCCTGTCCATATATTAATTTCAAGAACAGATAGTATTGGAGATGTAATATTAACCCTGCCATTATGTGCAGCAATTAAAGAAAAACATCCAAATGTAAAATTGTCATTTTTAGGTAAAGCATATACACAAGCAATTATCGAAAGTTATACAGTTATTGATCAATTCATCGATTACAGTGATTTAGAAAAGAAACCTAAAAAAGAACAAATAACTACTATCAAGCAACTAAATATTGACACAGTAATTCACGTTTTTCCAAATAAAGAAATTGGGAAATTATGTAAAGAGGCTGAAATAATAAATAGAATAGGAACGTCTCACCGTTTACACCATTGGATAAATTGTAATATTCGTCCTAATTTTACGCGGAAAAATGCAGATTTACATGAAGCGCAATTAAATTACAAATTGGCATCACCCTTAGGAATAAACACCATTCCTACTTTTGATGAATTAATTTCTTCAACTTCTTTTTTTAAACCTAAAAACATAGTTTTTCCTCGTGAAATTCAATCATTTTTAGATCAGATTGGTAAGTATGTCATTTTACATCCAAAGTCACAAGGGAGCGCTTTAGAATGGCCTATAGATAAATACATGCAAACAGCTAAACTATTAGTGAAGGAAGGATATAAGGTTATTTTTACAGGAACGGAAAAAGAAGGGTTACTGTTTCGTTCAGCTATACCTAATGAGGAGTTCATACTTGATTCAACAGGTAAACTGTCCCTCATTCAGCTCATCGCACTAATAAATGAAGCAAAAGGATTAGTAGCTTGCTCCACCGGTCCTCTACACATAGCTGCTTTTTGTGGAATAAAGGCAATTGGCTTATATTCTTCTAGACGCCCCATTCACCCCGGAAGATGGAAACCAATTGGAAAACAGGCAAGAGCATTAGTCTTTAATCCCAACTGTAAAAAATGTGCAAATGGAGAGGTTTGTCACTGTATTGAAAACATCCCTGTTAGTGAAGTTATATTAGCTTTAAAATAAATGTCAATCAGAAAGTCGTATTGGTTTTCAAGTAGCATAGCAGCGTTTACGGCCTCCGCACTTTTATTTTCTTTTTCACGTGAAACACTAAATGGTTTTCCTTTCTATATTTATTTCCTACCATTTGCAGGAACCTACATAGGATACAGTTTGATTCATTTTTTAGATGAGAAAAGAAGACCTATTTTAAATACAGAGGGTATACTTTTTATTATATCTCTCTTAAGCCTTTTACTAGGTTT
>JASLGM010000018.1 GCA_030150045.1 Taishania sp. | reverse complement strand
GAATACAATCCACAGCTCAAAATAAAGTTTAATAGCGCATAAATGGAGGGGCTTACTTTTCATATCGAGAATGAAGATCAAATAAAATCAAGCCTTTCAGACTACGAAATGATTAATTTCTCTTTTTATCGGACAGTAGTGGATAAAAATATTTATTAAAAGCGATTTCGTAGCCTACTTTCATTTTGGTTTTGTCGTACCAAGCATCAGGAGCAAAGGGCAATACTTCTTTTTTGAAATAATCATTAATTAAATCTTGGTGTTTTTCACCTTTGCGCATCGGTACGTTTTCAATGTCTTTTAGACTGCTATCACTTTTTGGTTTGCCTTTACTATCGGTTATTATTTTTCCATTCTCATCTTTTTCTGGTTGGTGTACGGTGATTTGGTAAAATCCAAAATCTTCATTATCAAAAATTTTACTGTACTCGTTTTCTTCAAAATCAAAATATAGTTGTTGTATGGCTTCGATATGAGCGGTCGTCAATTCATTACGTTTGCTCCCCAAACTCTTGCCCATCTTTTGGAAAAACGCAGCCGAAGAAGCGTTAATGAGTTGCACTTTGCCTTTCCGTTTTTCTTCTTTTACATTGCTGATGAACCATACGTAGGTAGCAATACCGGTATTGTAGAAAATATCGTTGGGCAATTGCACAATACATTCCAATAGATCATTTTCAATAATATATTGTCTAATGCCACTTTCACCGCTTCCTGCGCCACCTGTAAATAGAGCAGACCCGTTATGAACAGAAGCAATACGGCTACCACCGCCTTTCGGGTCTTTCATTTTAGAAAGCATATGGAGCATAAACATCAACTGTCCGTCATTGCTTCTACTTGTCAAACAAGTAACTTCTGGCTCACCTTTAAAGTTTTTAATAGGCAGGTTGAAACGCTTATCTACAATGCTTATTTTCTTGCTCGTACCTACATTTAGGTTCTCTTGGTCCTGTTTCCAAGTAGTTCCATACGGCGGATTGGTAAGCATAAAATTGAATTTCAAATCAGGGTCAAAACCGTATTCGCTCAAGGTAGAACCGAACTTGATTTTGTCGGGATCTTCATTCTTTAGCAACATATCCGATTTGCAAGTAGCGTACATTTCGCCTGTGTTTTCCTGTCCGTACAGATGAAAAGTTGCCTTTGATTTTATTTCTCCTTCGGGGTCAGTAGCAAAAAGTTTGGATTGGGTGAGCATAGCACCCGAGCCCGCACAAGGATCATACACCAAAAATGTTCCTTTTTGGATTTTGTCTTTTACTGGCAAATACACCAAATGCGTCATTAATTCAATGATTTCTCTAGGTGTAAAATGTCGCCCTGCGGCTGCATTGGTTTTTTCATTAAACCTCCGAATCAAGTCTTCAAACATATAACCCATTGCCATAGGTGATATTTTCTCTGGGCGTAGTTCAACTTTTGGATTACAGAATTTTTCAATCAAAGAAAAAGTAATACCTGTTTCTTCAAAGGTTTCTAACTGATTGCGAAACTTAAATTTAGAAATAATGTCCTGCACATTTTCCGAAAAACCGTTCAGATAATCCAGAAAATTGGCATCAATGTTCTTGGGATCATCCAAGAGTTTTTTCATTGTGAAAGGCGAAGTATTGTAAAACGCCAAACCAGTTCCGTGTTGTTCGCTGGTCAACAAGCCAAATAAGTTGTCAATTTTATCTTTAAATGCCTCGTTTGTTTTCAGTACTTTGTCTTTGGTCGGTTCCAGAGCCAAATCCAATCGTCTTAAAACGGTCATTGGCAGGATAACATCTTGATACTGATTTTCAAGGAATTTATTAATCAATACATCATCGGCAACTGTCCAAATGAAGTTGATGATGGATTGTAGATTTTGTGTACTTAAGCTCATATTTTCTTTTAGTCAATCAATTTTTTAATAAATTTTTCTTCCCCTAAATCAATCAAATTAAATTTCACTCCTTCGGTACAAGCTGAGTAAGTTAAATCAGCTTGATGAAAAGAAGAGAAAACAATCGATTGTGTATTGGGATAATCACCTAATTTTTTCAATAAAAGTTGAAAGTCATTATCTCCTGCCTCTTGTTGCCCTGGTTCATCAAGTATAAACAAATTTGGGTGATTGCCGTCAAATTTTTCAGAAGTTTCTTTTAAGGCAAGCGTATAACTCCAAATTGCACGCGTGAAATCACTAGCTGATGAATCAAACTTTAAGGAATATCCCTCAACTACAGGCAAAAGAGTTTCTTTTGAAATACTAATTCCATCTAGGGATTTACTACGATAATGAAAATCCACCAAAAGTGATTTGAAGCGCTTTTCAAGTTCTGATATTTTTTTGTAATCAAATGGAGAAAGTAAATTCGGGAGTTTTTTCTCTTCCCCAAGAATTTGAACCCATTCATCAGATAGCATCTTGAAATCCTCTTGAAAGGAAACTAATTCCTCATACTTTCTCCTGTACAAATCAAGTTTTGCTCTTAATTTCAGTCGCCTTTCAATGAGTTCAATGGAAGGCATTCGATTATCACTTATCAATTGAGTTTTCAGAGTTCTGATAGTACTTCGAGTTTCAGAAATTTCGTTGTTTAATCGTTCAATTTCTCGCTCAAAATCATAAATATCATTTTTGTGATTGTTGATGTATATTTTAATAAGATTGATTTGAGCTTTAAGGTACTCTAAATTTTCTTCTATTTGCATTGGCACAATCTCTATATCCTTTGGTAGCAATGAGTCATCTAAGCCTTGACTGCAATAGGGACAATTATCGTGTGCAATAGCAAAACCATCATCTGCACCTTTCTTTTTCACTTTTAAATGATACTCATTTTGTACCTTATCATTCTCCAGTTCAGATAACCTTTCTATGAATGAGTTATACTTACTTATTGTCAGGTTTTTTCTATTAATTACACTTGAAAGATTAATTGATAACTGACTCAATTGCTCGTTTAGATTGTTTATTTTCAATTCGCTCTCTATTGCTAGATCTCCCACATTTGGAATTTCCAAGTCGCTAATTTTAGAATATTCATCCTCTAAATAACTTATATATTCAGTCAAATTATAAGTTTTCTCCTCCGTTACATAGACAAGGTAAACAGCGTTTTTTGATTCTATTATTTCGGGTTGATTTGAAATCCCTCTAATTTCACAAGCTATCTGATGTGCTAAAAACTTGAACTCTGTGTATTTATTCCTCCAATCTAAAATCAAGTCGTTCTTATCTTGCTTTAATTTTGATTTTCGTTGTTGTATTTTCCAAGAGTCTAAATTTAGTAGGAACTCTACTGCCCTTGTTTCTTTTTCAAGTAATGCATAATATGGAATTGTAGCAAAGAAATCTGTCCAACCAGCTTTTTGTTCAATGACAAAGCCCGGAAATATATTCTGTAAGTATAATTTCCGTTGATTACCGTCTTTATATTGAACTTGAGGAAGTTCCCAACCTATTAAATTTTCTAAAAACGAATGAAATCCAAAAGCATTATTACTGTCCGCAGCACCTTTGTCGTGAACATACATTGGTGCGTAATCATATTGATTGGGCGCAGTTAATAAAGGTCCATTAAACACTTCGACTAAGCCAGGATTTTTTGATTCGCTGGAAATATATCTCTTTACTGTTACAATTGATGCTCCTTCAATTTCTAATAAAATGTTTGATTCAATTACTCTTGCTTCAATTTTGCTTTCACTATTTAGTATTTCACTTTTCAGAACCGATTGCATTGTTTTCTCATTCTTTCCACCGATAAGCTCTTCTAAGCCCAAGCAATAAAGTATCGATTGAAATAATGTGCTTTTTCCAGTAGAATTAAATCCTTTGATAATTGTTAGGCCATCATTGAATTGAATTAAAGGAGTTCCATAAACTCCTTTCTCGGTATTGATATTAATTTTTAAGGCCTTTATTTTAAGCATTTTTCCAGTGGTTTATTAAGTTATTTATGATTCTTTCAGGAATTTTCTTCCCAACCAGTTTAAGCACTTGCTTTTCATTAACAAAAAGTGTTTTATCCTCAATTAATTGCTCCGCGAATAGTTTTCCCTTTTCTAAAAGTTTGTAACTGCCATTTTCGAAATCAATTAGTTTTTCAGCATAAGCAAGATTTAAAGCCCTATTTAAAGTTGATTCGATTCCAAAGAAGTGAAGCTTTTGTTCGTAGTTTGATGTTACAAATTCTTTAAGGCTATTCATATTCTCGTATGATTTAATTGCCCAAGAAAAAAGATGAAGCTTTAATAAACTTGCTTTACCAGCATATCCATTATAGTACAAAATCAAAAGGATTTGAGCCACTTTATACATTGGTCGGTAACTTGGGTAAAGTGGCGTTTTTCTTTCGGTAAATGATATGTATTTATTTTCTTCCATTCTAGCTAAAATCTAATGAACATTCCAGAATCCAGTAAGAAACTAAATAAGAGGATAGCTCCTCCTTGTTTGATTCTGATAAATAATGGAATTCTTTATTTATCATTGTTCGAACAGTATTATTTATCTCTTTCAATTTTTCATTGTTGTCTTTGACTGGAATCAAACTATCTGCTTTTATACGCTTTCCAAGAGCTTTTTTTACTCGAATAAACTTTTCATATTGTTTATCAAATGAATTAGACCATTGTTTTAAAATACCTTCACCTATAATATTAAACTCTATTTGTGAATCTGTTAGTTGAATAATATTATCTGTATAAGCCTCTCCATTGTTGGGATATAATTTTGCATTTTTACGCAACGCATTTTCAACAAATGTATTATTCTCATATATTGCCTTAAACTCTTCAATAGTTTGAGTGGAAGATTCTGGACTTTGGAAGTCTAGTTCCTGATAACTCATTGGATTTACTATTTTTCCAGAGTCAATTACGTGAGGTATTTCAGGAAGGAAATACTCATAATCTTTAAGCCCAATTTGGAAGTCATCATCAATGAAGTCCAATTTCCAACTTCTTACTAGATTCTCTTTTGTGTTACAGTGAAGTATTAGTTCTTTAGATTTTATGAGAGGTGTTGTAAAATGCCAAATTTTGATTTTACATCCATTTAATATTTTTCTTATTTTGTCCTTATAGTTGTATAGTTTCTGAATATCACTTGTTATTTTATCTCTTTGGTGTTCGTATAACTCTCTATCTGTATACTCTCTTTCGGGGCAATAGCATTGATAAGCATCTCCGTTAGTATTGAAACCATCAAGTCCGTAATCTCCACCTGAGTCAGCAGGGACTGATTTAAAGTTATGATGTTGATGTTTAATTTTCAAGCAACTTTGACAAAACTCCTCCCATTCATCACCGTCAGTAAATGTTAATCCAATATTTGGTAATCTTATCATAATTCAAACTCTCTTTTAAAGCGTTGGCAAAAATGGTTTTTTTGGTTTTTTGCGTTTGGCTGGTGCGTTGGAAAAACCAAATGTGTCATTTGAGCGTTGGCAATGAATTTCAAAATATTTTGTGTGGTGGATAAAAAAGGAAACACAGAAGGATCGGCAATGAGTGTCGGCTTACTTGTTGTCCGTTTGTTGTATTATTGTTATGTTCTATCATTCCTGTCAAAATGGTTTACTTTTTTTATTATTCTGTTCGTTACTTTCTGTAGGGTCGTTGTCTCTTACGCTTGCACACAACGTTCGTGTGTTGACGCAGTGGCGGATTAGAAAAACTAGATTTTTCAATAACCCACTAGCATCAAGCAAAAGCCGTTTATTATTTACTAATTTAAGAAAAAAGGAAATAATAATGGCTTTTGCTCATAAATAACTACAAAA
>JASLGM010000005.1 GCA_030150045.1 Taishania sp. | reverse complement strand
TAGTTACATATCTTGTCAAATCAGAGAACATCGCTACACAGAAGTTAGCACAATCTTCTGCTTTTGCATTTCCAAGAGGAGACTGCAATTCAGCAAAATTGATGAATTGGTTAAAACCTTTCACTCCGCTTCCCGCTGTTGTCATTGTTGGCGATTGAGAGATGGTGTTAACACGTACTTTCTTTTGGATTCCGTAGTGGTAACCAAACCCTCTCGCGATAGACTCTAAATACGATTTATTGTCTGCCATATCGTTATAGTCTGGGAAAATACGTTGAGCTGCAATGTAAGTCAATGCAAGAACGGAAGACCATTCATTCAACGCATCTAATTTCATACACGTTTGTAACACTTTATGAAAAGAGATTGCCGAGACATCCATTCCTTTCATGGTGTAATCATAATTTTGATTCGTATAATGATTTCCTTTTCTAACGTTGATTGACATTCCAATTGAATGTAAAACGAAGTCTAATTTTCCTCCTAGGATTTCCATAGACTCAGCCACCAATTTTTCGATATCTTCCATGCTAGTTGCATCAGCAGGAATCACTTTGCTTCCTGTTTTCTCAGCTAAAGCATTGATTTCTCCCATACGCATCGCTACTGGTGCATTGGTTAAAACGAACTCTGCACCTTCTTCGTGTGCACGTTCTGCTACTTTCCAAGCGATTGAATTTTCATTCAATGCTCCAAAAATAATTCCTTTTTTTCCTTTTAATAAATTGTTCGCCATAGGTAACACTTTGTGTAGGCAAAGTTATAATAAATGTTAAGTTTCCCAACAAAGATTGCAGGCAGTTATACACAAATCAATGCTAATTATTTAAAAATCAATTAAATATTTAGACACACGGTCATTTATTCTACTGATTTATAGTAATCTTATCAATAATAACACTGAAAAAACAAATTTTTCTAAACAGAATCAATCAAAAGACCAATCAACATTTATCCTTTACCTTTCACACGTATTTGCCTATAATTAGTCCTTTTTTAACGTACTTTTTCTGATACAATGCTTAGTTTTGTAAAAAAGTCATCAACATTTTATCATTATGAACACCATTCAATCGGTTCACGAATACATTGAAATTGAACGCAATCAGTTATTAAATCACCCTTTATACCTAAAGATCAATACACTTAAAGATCTACAGACATTTACTTCTTATCATGTATTTGCTGTTTGGGATTTTATGTCTTTACTTAAAGCATTACAACGAAATTTAACATGCACTTCAATTCCATGGTTTGCAACGACCTCACCAAATACACGTTATTTAATTAATGAAATTGTACTTGCTGAAGAATCTGATGTAGCTTTTGACGGAAGCAGATTGAGCCATTTTGAAATGTATATCGACGCCATGAAAACACTTGGTGCCGATACTCAAGACATTCAATTATTAATCAAAGATTTAAAATCAGGTAATTCAATTAAAGAAGCGATTTCAAAAATGAACGTTGATGAACGTGTAAAAGCATTTTTAAGATTCAGTTTTTCGACGATTGAAAATGGGAAAAACCATGAAATCGCTGCAGCGTTTACTTTTGGTCGTGAAGATTTAATTCCTGATATGTTTAGCTCTATTCTAAAAGAATTTCAAGCTAGATTTAAAGAGTCTGATCTTTCAAAACTAGTTTATTACTTCGATCGTCATATTGAGTTGGATGGTGATGAACATGGTCCTTTAGCGATGTCAATGATTTTAGAGTTAGCTGGAGACGATACGGAAAAATGGGATGAAATTAAATCTGTTTCGAAAGAAGCATTGCAACGTCGAATTGAATTGTGGGATGCTATAAATGACAGCATCTAATTAAAAATTATACTATTAAAGTCCATCTATTTCTGAGATGGACTTTTTCTTTTTCTACTTTCAGCAATTTATAACCTGCAAATATTCATTTACCCCTTAGCAAATGAAGTCCTTTATTTACTTTTACAGTATATTAAATAGCGTGAATGAATATTAACCCTCCATTTTTTAAAATAAAATATTCCATTGTCCTCCTACTTGTTATTACTCTTTGGGCATGTAATAAAGAAAGAGTATTTGAAGAAAAACCTAAAGAATACCTACAAATAGATTGGTCAAAGACCAAAGGTTATATTTTAAGAGACCAAGGGCTTAGAATATTAAAAAAACTCGACTTAAGATCACCTGATCATCGTACCTGGAAAATTCTTCATGCCAATGACACTATTGGTAAATACATTAAATCTCCTGAAACAGATCATTACATTTTTTGTATTTGGAACCCTCAAGTTGAAATCGATTCAAGTGCCCATTACTTAATAGAAGTTAAACACCTCAGAGAGAATAAATTTGAAGTGATTGCAAAGGAAAAATATGTACACGGCAACACAGTTGGTTGTTGGAACAATCATTTTGACGGTTTACAACGTCATTATGATTATTTCACTTTTCAATTGTGCCATGGAAAAAAAGGATATTCTGCTGTAGAACATTATTACTTTACTTATGTCATTCCTCAAAAAGAATTGACTCCTATTACAGATAAAATAGCTAGAACAAATGAGAAAGGAGTTCGTTTACTGGCTTCAAAAAAAGAGTTTGAACCTCAGAATGTAAAGTATTTTTATCGTTTTGAATCCTTTCAATGGGAAAATGAAAAAAAAATAAAAGAAACGCAAATAGACACTTTTACTATAAATTATAGCCTTAGTGGCTCACTGTGGCTCGCTGATACAGACAAACATTGGAATAAACTAAAATAAATATCATGTCATCTTTAATTGATTGGAACGATTTTTCTAAAATTGATCTTCGTGTAGGAACCATTATTTCAGCTGAAATATTTGAACAAGCAAGAAATCCTTCATACATTTTACATATCGATTTCGGAGAATTGGGTGTAAAAAAAACATCTGCTCAAATAACTGTACTTTATGAACTATCTGAATTAATAGGAAAACAAGTTATAGCTGTTGTTAACTTTCCTGAAAAGCAAATTGCAAATATTCAAAGTCAATGTTTAATCTTAGGAGCAGTTGACAACAAAGATGTTACCTTATTATCCGTTGACAAACAAGTAAAAAACGGATTGAAAATAGGTTGATGTCTATATTCTATTTTTTTTTCTTTTCTTTACTCTACATCTACAAAAAAAACGATTATGAAAAACGTGTATCTATTTCTCTCAATGTTGTTCATGGCAAAAATGAGCATCGCTCAAGATTGCTCAAATGGACGCTACCTTATTCCTCAATTTACAAATGTAACTGAGGTGAAAAATGTAAAATACGGCCAGAATTTCAAACAAGATGGAACAACAAACGAAGATTTATTCATGGATATTTACTATCCAACGAATGACACCGACAACAATCGTCCTGTAGTTCTTTTAGCGCACGGAGGTTCATTTATTGCTGGAAACAGAGGTGATTTAGCAGATTTGTGCCGTAATTATGCGAAACTAGGTTATGTTACCGTTTCTATGAGCTACCGTTTATTAACAGTAAGTGGTTCTTTGTTGTTGAATCCAAGTTTAGAATTTCAAAAAGAAGTAGTTCGTGCTGTTCATGACATGAAAGCTGCAATTCGTTTCTTAAGAAAATCGCATACGGAATCAAATCCTTACGGGATTAATCCAAATATCTTTATTGTCGGTGGTTATTCCGCTGGGGCTATTTTGGCTAACCACACAGCTTACTTAGATCAAGAAAATGAAATTCCTACCGATTTACAATCTTACTTTGCTGCTCAAGGTGGTTTAGAAGGAAATTCAGGAAATCCAGGTCTCAGCTCTAAAGTGTCAATGGTTGTTTCAATGTGTGGTGCAATTAAAGATACCGCATGGATGACAACTGGATCGGTTCCTTATGTTGGTGTACACAACGAAACAGATAATACGGTTCCAAATATTTCAGGAAGCCCAAGTGTGGGTGTCTCTATTCCAATTACCTTATATGGTGACTCTTCTATGTACAAACGTGCTTTAACGCAATCCATACCTGCAAAATACAAAATGGTTCCAACGACAGGGCATTGTGATTTCCCGGCAGTTGAAACGTTTACTTTTGTAACACAAGCAGTTTATGATCAATTGTGCATTCAAGGTGGATTGGAAGTAAATAAAGTAGATCAAATTTCATTTAATGCTTTTCCTAATCCAGCAATGAATGAATTATTTGTTCAAATTCCAGGAAACAATAAAGTTCTACAGTTTGAAATCTTTGATGTACTTGGCAACAATCTTAAATTCATGGAATTAAATAAGGATTTGGAAGAATTACGCATTGATATATCTTCTCTTCCTTCGGGTGTTTACTCCCTTCGTTTAACACAACCTGAAGGTATTTCAAGTGTTAAACGAATTGTAAAAATGTAATCTGATCATTCAATTTATTTAAAAGCGTTTGGGAATCTTTTCTCAAACGCTTTTTTGTTGAAGAATGAGATATTGTTTTGTATTGAAATTAAGAGAGAGAAAGCTGTTTATCAGCTAGGGCGGCGTGGCGGTAGCTAAATGAAGTGTAAAAGGTCTACGCACACGTTTTACCAATGCAACCGAAGGAAGCACATGGTAGAACGATGTAAGCGCCTTTTACACAAATTTACTAAAGCACAAAGACCGTAAAAGCTGCTAAAAGTTAACTAATCTCTTTATAAAAAAACTGTATCAAAAAAAAAGAGCGAACAGATGTTCACTCCTTTTAAAGATTTGCATGGACCAAAGATTCTTACTCTTGATCTTCTTCCAGTTGTTGTGTTATCTAAACATTTTCCAAACGGTTCTGGCTGTCCACGGCAAAAGTGCTAAAGCTGTTCTAGAGAACCAATTTCCTCCGCCATCGGATCTAACGCCTAAAAATCCTGCAACAAGATTTTTGGGTTTTAATCCATCTTGAATATGGGAAACGTCATTTTTCATTTTGGTCAAATAGATTTCTTGTTCTAACTTATAAATAGCAAGATCTCTATTTATCTCTTCATAGGAGTTGTATATTCTTTGTTTCTTCATGTCTCAAAAATTTTAGTCGTTAAAGAAGATTTCGGAGAATTTCTTAAGAATACTTCCTTCAAGGACACTTCTTTTTACAAGAGAAACAATCAATCCGATGATCAAGTATATACCTGCTACGATTAAGAATCCAAAGGCATAATTATCCAACCATTTCCCTAAGCAAAATGCTAAGGCGAATGAACCAAACAAGAACAACATTGCCACACAAAAGGCTACCAAAATAAACTTCGCCATTAAGGTAATGGAGCGTGTCATGACTTTGAATCCTAACAGCTTATAATACTTTACGGAGGAGTTTATGTATTCTTTTGCGTTTTCCTGAAGATGCTCTATATCTTCACGCAGTTCTTCGTATGCCATGAATGATTATTTAGGTAAATAAAACTAAAGTTAAAACAAACTTTTAAGCTTTCTTCACTTCCGCTTTTAATTTTGCTAATTTATCTTCCAATGCTTTAATCACTTGGTCTGAAGAGTGTTTTCCTTCTTCTACCATTTGATCAATTCCTTCAGATAAATCATCGGATAAATTAGAGAAACGTCCTTTCACTTTTCCTAAAACTTCGTCGTACTTATCAATCAATTGATTTTTCCCACTTACACATTTGTTTTTAATTTTTCTACGTGTTTTGCTTCCCTTTGCTGGTGCATATAACATTCCTACTCCTGCTCCAACTGCAACTCCAGCAAGTAAAGCGATAACTACATTTGAACTTTTTGACATAGTGATTTTATTTATCGTTAGTAATTTTGTTAACTAGTCTAAGATAAGGAGATAAATGCGGGCTATCAAATTTGATTTCTATAAAAATCTTAAATTATAGTTTATTAACAAGAACTTGCTTCCTTTTTTACCACTTTCGTATCTTTAACTAGAATACTCAAAATACATTAATACATATTTATGGAAAAAAACAACCTTGCTCCTGTTCTGAGATATGCTGCTTCATTCACTATCATTGCGCTGATCTTTTTGGTCATCTATCTAGCTGTTGATGTTATAGCACCGTTAATCATGGCGCTATTAATTGCAATCTTATTACGTCCTATTGCAAAGTTCTTAAACGAAAAACTCCGTATACCGAATTTAATATCGGTCTTTCTTGTCGTAATTGTTGCTGCGCTGTCCTTACTAGGCATTGTCACGTTTATGGGATTCCAAGTCGCTAACTTTGTCGATGACATTCCAAAAATAATGGAAAACATTGAACATCATATAGAAACGCTTCAAGGGTTTATCCAAAGTCAATTTGGTGTGAAGGTAGCCGATCAAAACAAAGTTTTGGAGGATTTCTTAAACGGTAGTCAAATGCTCTCCTTTTCCTCACTAGGTTCGATTACAAATAGCTTTATGTATGTTGTACTTATTCCCATTTTCACATTTCTAATTCTCGTTTATCGCTCTTTGCTATTAAGTTTTATTATTCAATTGGTTCCTGATCGTGATTTTGAAATCATACAACACATCTTAGAGCAAATTAAAAGTGTAGTTCGTAGTTATATTGTGGGATTAGGAATGCAGGTTGTTGCAGTTTCTTTATTAACTGGTATTGGATACGCGGCAATCGGGGTTAAATATTATGTATTCTTGGGCTTAATGACTGGGCTTTTAAACTTGATTCCTTATATCGGAATCATCATTTCATGTATTATTTCTTGCTTATTAACTTTAGTAACAGGAGACGACTTAATGCCGATTGTTTGGGTACTACTTGTAAATGTGGTGGTGCAATTTATTGATAATAATATTCTTCAACCAAAAATTGTCGGTTCTAAAGTATCGGTGAACGCATTGGCCTCTATGGTTGGAGTAATTATCGGTGGTTCACTTGCGGGGATTCCAGGCATGTTCCTAGCAATTCCTGTATTGGCCATTCTAAAAGTGATTTTTGATAATACGAAAGGGTTACAACCTTATGGATATATTATAGGTGACAACATCCCTAAAACATTTGATTGGAATAAGGTTTTATCTATCTACTCCAAAAAAGATTCAGATTCAGATATCAAGTTGGAAAACGAAGATGAACAAACACCATCATCTTCAGACGACAAATCTTCCTAAAATTTCCTCCTATGAAAACAAGCTATATAATAAATGTAAGAAACCTATTTATGTATTATAAATCAATAGGTGACCGCACGCTTGTGCAGCTCGATGAACATCAATTACATTGGAAATTCAACGAAGAAAGTAACAGTATTGCCATCCTTATTCAACATCTGGGAGGAAATATGCTTTCTCGTTTCACAGATTTCCTTACCTCCGATGGTGAGAAAAGTAACAGAAATAGAGATGCAGAATTTGAAGAGGATAATCGTATTTCGTACGATCAGTTAATGGATATTTGGGAAAAAGGTTGGTCCTGTACTTTTCAAGCTGTCGATAAGTTAACTTCGAATGACCTTGAAAAAATAATCACAATTAGAGGAGAAGATCATACTGTTTTTGAAGCTTTAAATAGGCAACTTGCACATTACAGCTATCACGTTGGTCAGATGGTTACTTTAGGTAAAATGCAAGCTGATAACAATTGGATGTCTTTGACCATTCCCAAAGGGAAAAGTCAAGAATACAATGATTCCAAAAAACAATAAATGGAAATAGAACTTATAATTGATAGTATTTATCCCATTTCTATTAAGGCAAAAGCAAAACTTACGGAAGCAATTACCGAAGTGAAATGTAAAAAAGGGACTCTACTTTTCCTTGCTAACAAGCCTGAAAACGTGTTCTATTTCATCAAAAAAGGAGTTGCTCGCGCATACGCACAAAAAGAGAGTGCCGATGTAACGTTTTGGTTTGGCACTGAAGGTGACTTCTTGTTATCCATGAAAAGCTATGTAAACAAAGAGCATTCTTACGAAAACATTGAAGCGCTTGAAGATATGTCACTTTACAAAATACAAACAGACACGTTACAAAGCTTATATTTAAAAGATATAGAAATTGCTAATTGGGGGCGCAAATTTGCTGAAAAAGAGCTCATAAAAACCGAAGAACGCCTAATTGAATTACAGTTCAAAACAGCAAAAGAAAGATACTTAAACCTACTTAACTCCCGTCCTGACCTCATTCAACGTGTACAACTAGGTTACATTGCCTCTTTTCTAGGCATAACCCAAGTGAGTTTAAGTAGAATCCGTGCATCAATTACACACTAACCTCATTTTTTTTATCATTTGTAAAAGGAAATCAATTGCACTATGCCTTAATTTGTCAAAAATTAAATCATGAATTGGATTATCTTAATCATCGCTGGACTATTCGAAGTGGCTTTCACCTCATGCCTTGGTAAAACGAAAGAAACAACTGGAACAGAAATGTACATGTGGTATGGAGGCTTTTTTGTTTCTCTTGTTCTAAGCATGGGATTACTTATGAAAGCCGTTCAAGGACTACCAATAGGAACCGCATATGCTGTTTGGACAGGAATTGGAGCAGTCGGAACCGTTCTTATGGGGATATTTGTCTTCAAAGATCCTGCAAGCTTCTGGCGTATATTCTTTATTTCCACCCTAATTGCATCCATTATTGGTCTTAAATTAGTATCTACACATGAAGGATAAGAAGCATTTTAGATTTTCTCATATAAACATCAATCCAAAAACGTAATTTTGTGCACAATCAAACAATAATTACAACTTGTTTGTGTTCATAAATATATGAGAAAACTCTTTTTAGTTGCCTGCCTAATTGGCGGTCTATCGTCTTGTAACAAAGAAAAAAAAACAAATGATGCAGGAAGGAAAATGCAAGCTTTTGTGCAATCTATTTCGGCATACGCGAAAACAATCTCCCCCAATTTTATTATCATTCCACAAAACGGTATCGAAACTATTTTTGAGGATATAAATCCTGAAAACCCCTTAAATATGGCCTATTTAAATGCCATTGATGGATATGGGATCGAAGAGTTGTTTTACGATGGTAAAGAAAAATTGGACAGCTACAAATTAGACATGCTCCGAAAATTAGCCCCTCACAAACCTATCATGGTTTCTGAGTTTATTAATGATTCGCAACATGTAAATGATGCGGTTCAGAAGAATAAAAACGAAGGGTTCTTGTGCTTCCCTCGCATAAAATCAAACTACCATTATAAAGAAATCCCTGCTATTCCAACGCATGAAAACGCCAATAACATTCTCAAATTAGAGGATGCAAAAAATTACCTCTATCTAATAAATTCAGATAATTACAGCTATAAATCGTCCTTTCTTTCCGCAATCGCTTCGACAAATTACGACGTAGTAATGATCGACTTATTCTTTGAAGACGAGATGTTTACAGAACAAGAGTTACAACAAATACAACACAAAGCAAACGGAGCTAAACGTCTTGTAATTGCCTATATGAACATTGGTTCAGTCGAAAAATTTAGGTATTATTGGCAAAAAAAATGGAAACTACACAACCCTAAATGGATTCAAAAAAAATACGACGGATATAACGATGAATATTGGGTGCAATTCTGGAATCCGGAATGGCAAAACATCATTTTTGGAAATGAAAACGCTTATCTTTACAAAATATTAAACGCTCATTTTGACGGAGTTTATCTCGACAATATCGAAGCGTTTTACACATTATATCACAACAAATAATACCATGAAAACAAAAGAATGGAAGGTGAATTTCGCCTACTTACTCGATAAAAATCAAATCAGTCCGTCTGAAAATTTCAATATAAAAGCCACCGTTAACGACATCCTTTTTCAAGGTCATGCACAAGACGAGGATTTTGAAAAATTAGCCAATTGCCAACCGGAAATTGAAGGTGTTTTCGAAGACGAATTCATCCGTTTCACAAAAAATTATCCTTATTTCTTTGGAAGTGACGAAAAAGGCGAACTAATTATCGACAAAAAATCACCCGGACATTCCGTCGTTTATGAAGGCGAATGGAACCAAAAAACCAATAAATATGAAGGTGATTGGTTCATAGAATGGAAAGACGTTGACGGAGAAATCTACCACATCACTGGGCCGTGGGAAATGGAGGAAAACAAATAATAATTTCAAACATTCAAATTAGCTACCCAATAGGTGGTCTTTTCTTTTGCCGGCATTTCCGTCTACAGGTTTTAGTGTTTTTGTGTTTTCCTTACCTTGCTTTCCTTTTTCTGGTGTGCTCCCAAGGTCGCAACCACAAAAATGGCAACTGAAGGCAACACCGCAAACAGCTATCACCCTCCGCCGGGCCGGAAATCCTCCTCCTCTATTCACATTTTTCTTTCTTATTGAAACAAACATTTTCAACATAAAAAAAGGATGGCCATCCGACCATCCTTTCTTCA
>JASLGM010000011.1 GCA_030150045.1 Taishania sp. | reverse complement strand
TTAGATGCCGAATAAGCTGATGTAGTAGGATTTCCTGCTAAACCAGCCGTTGAAGATACGTTGATAATATCTCCTTCATTTTGATTAACTAAATGAGGTAAAACAGCCTTGGTTACATAATACATTCCCATTACATTCGTCTGAAGTATGTGTTCCCAAGTTTCTTCATCCATTTCTAAGAAAGATCCAAAAGAAGCAATGCCAGCGTTATTAACTAAAATATCTACACCACCTAAAAAATTGATTAACTTTTCAATTCCAATCTTAACATCTTCTTTATTCACAACATCAAACACAACATATGATGCATTTACACCAATAGCACGCAACTCCTTTACGGTCTTTATTAAATTCTCTTCATTACGCCCTGTGATTCCAACATGCACCCCTTCTTGAGCTAATGCTATTGCGGTTGCTTTACCAAGTCCTCTACCTCCTCCTGTTACAATTGCCTTTTTACCCGTCATATCTTAAAAATTAATACATCAAAAATAGGATTTTTCAGTTATTCACCTGTTCATTTAACAAGCTTTATGAAGATAGTTTCATATCTTTATCCACATGAACAGAACAGCATTTGAAAAATTTTTCGTTGATCTTGTTGAACAACCATCAGCGACTCCACCATATGATAATCCAGATTATCAATCCTATACAAAACTAAACTTAGCTCGATTTCAACGATGGATCAAGAAAGGAGAATTACTTCCCGAATTGATTGCCATAATTAAGAATACATCCTATACTTCGTGGACAATAATCACTGAGCCTTGGTGTGGTGATGCTGCTCATTCAGTGCCTTTTATACTTTTGTTAGCGGAACAAAACCCGAAAATCAAAGTTAAGATTGAATTACGAGATAGCGCACCCTTTCTAATTGAGAATTATTTAACTAACGGTTCTAAGAGTATTCCTATATTTATCTTTAGCAATGGAATAGATGAAAAAACATGGGGTCCAAGACCAGGAGAACTTCATGATCTTTTTGAATTCTTAAAAAGTGAAGGTAAAGAAATGGAAGAATTGAAAATGGCCCTTCAAAAATGGTACAATGAAGACAAAGGTAAGTCCTTACAAAAGGAATTAGTCAATTTACTGAAATAATTATCATTGATATTCAGATAATATTCATTAATTCACTGTATGCTTTCATTTCTTCCATATTTAATATAAGTTAAGTCTATTTTTAGTGAAAATTGAATTACAATTTTTATTGATCATTCAAGCCCTACTACTTATGGAAACTTTAGATGGTATAATTACCGAAAACTTAGTTTATACGGCTACGCATCGACCAACAGAATTAGAGAAGTTGGCAATAGTATGTTTTTTACATGAATTAATGGAAGATCATCATCATTCTAAAGAATTTATCCGAAGAGCTTTAGACTATTCTATTAAAGATTTTCTTTCCTTTGGCGGATTTACCATTGTGAATAAAATTGGATCAAAAATCGTCTCAGCTTCTATCATAAACCAAACAGGAATGCAAGGTTATGTTGCGGACAATATTATTGTTTACTTTGGGATCCACCCTCAGTATAGAGGAAATGGTATTTGTCGAAGAATGATAGAGCAGGTTAAAAGTCATGCAAAAGGCGACATTGCTTTACACCTAAAAAATGATCCTAGTGTTATTTCTGTATTTGAAAAATACGGCTTTTCAAATTCTATTATTGAATTACGATTACACAGATAAAAAAAGGCTCAATTAATTGAGCCTTTTTTTATCTTCATGAATTTTACTTAATCAATTTTTGACAAATTTTCATTCTAATAATTCGATTAACGGATTCATCAACCTTTTGAGCAAATTTAGGGTTTGCCTTGTATTCAGCTAATAATTCATTGTATGCTTTATCGGTATCCACAGGCATTAATAAGATATCACCACCTGCTTCAATAACTTTAATGGAATTATTCGGTACACGAACAACCCCTCCCATATTCATAGCATCAGTTACAACTAATCCTTTATAACCTAATTCCTTTCTCAATAATCCAGTAACAATTTTTTCACTAACCGTTGCTGGTAGTCCATTAGTGTTATATTTATCATTTCCTTCAATTGCAATATGTCCAATCATAACAGAGGGAACATTACCACTAATCAATTCTTTGAAAATTGGTAATTCTTTCATTTCTCCATTAATTGTCTGTAGAGCTTTATGTGTATCTCCAGTCACTAATCCATGACCAGGAAAATGTTTGATTGATGTCAAAACATTAGCATTTGTGCTCACGCGAATAAATTCATTCGAAAAAGGAACAATGTTCTTTTCATCTTTCCCAAAGCCTCTATATCCCACAGTTGAATTTGATGCCATGTCTGATACTGGTGCAAAGTTATAGTTTATCCCAATTGCATTTAAATCAGTAGAGATAACACCTGCTACTTCCGTAACTTCAGCCAATGTAGCAATTTCTGATGCTTTTTTCACAGGAGTTGACCCTATAATTTTCCTATTTACAAGCGAAGGTTCAGCGTCTGCTGAATAGAAAAAAGGAGTTACACCTTTTTCAGCGTTTTCAGTATTGAATTCTTTAATCCATTCAGCAAATTGCTCTTTCGTTCCATTTAACATTAAAATACCACCGACTTTACCTTCTGAAACTAATCTCCTAATAGTTGTTTCCGGTTGTCCTAACCTACCCATTGCTGGCATAATTAATTGAGCAACCTTCTGTTCAGGAGTCAACCCTTTCACATAAACTTCTACTTTATCATTTAATTCTTTCCACCCAAAATCAAAATAATCATCGATACTGATAAACTCTAGATTCTTTTTTACTTGAATCGTATTAGCTTCCAATATCTGATTTTTTTTAACTTCTTGTCCACAAGCAGTTAGTACCATTGAGCTAACAAAAAGCCCTGTCAAAAATTTATTCATAGTTTATTTATCAAAAATATAGTTCGTATATGTCTTAAAATCCATCTGTCCACTAAGGCTTTCTCTACGTATTGCTTTTACAGATGTTATTTGGTTGTTGTCAACAATTATGCCATATCCCCAAAGAGGATCGTTTAATTTTCCTGCAGTTAGTTTTGTAACTACCCCAAAGCGCATATCATAGAATTTATAGCCAGTTTCAGTTGGTTGAATTGCATAATATCCATCTGTAAATCGTTTCATATGCGCATTATGCTTTTGTTTACCTTCAGGCCAATTAAAGTCATCCATCAATGCTTTATTCGCAGGTATAGTAATTAACTCTCTTGGTGTTTTATCACTAAATATAGAATGATGAAGAATATAATAATCATTTTTTCCTTCACCAATAATCATCCAATAAAATGAAGTGAGGGGCATTGGTGTTACTATTCTTCTTCCTACTGTCAATCCATTCTCCTTAAAAAAAACATCACTTTCTTTTAAAATAACCAGTTTTACACAAACACCCCATAATAGATAAAGTGTTGAATAGATTAACCCTATAGCATTAATACGCCTACGTTTTTGTGTCATAGGATCCAATCGTAAACAGATTACAAGGCAAACTAAGAAGGGAATGGTGTACAATGGATCAACTACATAAACAGTATTAAACGTAATTCTCCAATTAAAAGGCAAGAAAAATTGCGTTCCATAATTTGTAAACACATCTAACATTGGATGCGTGACAATCCCAAAAAAGAAAAGTATTAACCATGTTTTGTAATTATACTTTTCTTTGTAAATCCGGTATGTTAGGTAAGCAAATACGGGAGATGTTATAATAGCGAACAATAAGGAATGAGAAAAACCTCGATGTATTAATGCTCCCTCTGTGACATGGTACATGGTAGAAAAGATAACATCTAGATCGGGTATAGTACCTGCGATTGCCCCCCATAATATGGCTTTATTCCCTAACTTTTTTCCTGCTACAAGTTCTCCAATTGCTCCTCCAAGTACAATTTGTGTAACTGAATCCATACTCAACTCTTTTGTTCTTGTGAAATTACACTTATATTTTGTAACTTGATTAGGAATCAACCTAATATTATGAATAATTCACTGTCAATAAAAATGTGGGCAGAAGACGATCGCCCAAGAGAAAAAATGCTTTTAAAAGGTAAAAATGCACTTTCAGATGCAGAACTTATTGCCATTATCTTAGGTTCTGGCACATCTAAAATGTCTGCTTTAGATGTAGGTCAGGAGGTACTTAGAAAATCCAATAATGACTTGTACGAATTGGGGAGATTAAGCATAAATCAACTTAAAGAAATTAAAGGAATAGGGGATGCAAAAGCAGTTACCTTAACCGCCGCTATGGAACTTGGACGTAGACGAATAAAGTCTGAACCAAAAGAAAAACCAAAAATCACTTGTTCCAAAGATGCTTACACTCTTTTATACGCTGATTTGATTGATTTAAATCATGAAGAATTTCATGTCATTTTTCTTACTAGATCCAATCATGTTATTCAAAAAAAAAGAATATCAATTGGAGGAATGCACGGTACTGTTGCAGATGGCAAACTCATTTTCAAGGAAGCTCTGCTATTAAATGCTTCAGGAATAATATTAGCACATAATCATCCAAGTGGAAATCCTAAACCAAGTCCCCAAGATGAAAGTTTAACAAAACAATTTATTGCATTTGGCAAACTAATCGATATAAACGTTTTAGATCATATTATTTTTACAGGCCAGACGTATGTAAGCTTTGCTGACGAAGGTATTCTATAAAAACAAAGTATTGTTATAAAGAATGACAAGAAAATGTATTTTTGTATTATGTCCACATTTGACAAACAAACATTAATAGATTTAGAGTTCCCGACAGTTTTGGGTTGGCTCAATAATTATGCCATAGGGGAAACTGCTTCTCAAAGAATTGAAAATCTAGGTCCAAGTTCTAACTTCAATGGTATTGAAGAAGATTTGAATCGTTTAGATGAGTTATGCAATATTAAACGAAATGGGGAAACCTTTCCCTCCCTTGATTTTGAAGAACTTTTATCAGAAATACAAACTTTAGGAATAAAAAATTCAGTGTTGACTCCAGAGGGTTTTAATAGAATTTCTACTGCCTCAACACTTTGTAATATTTTAGTAGATTTTTTCAATAGAAAAAAAAATCTCTACCCTCTTCTTGCTCAACTTCTTGAAAAAACAGAACAAACAGAAGAGATAATTAGTATGATACGTTCAATTTTTGATATTAATTGGAAAGTTATCGATGAAGCATCTCCACAACTTAGTCTAATTCGAAACGAAATAAAAATCATTCGAAATCAAATTAACAAAAACTTCGAAAAAGAAGTAAGAAGATTAGCTAAAGGGAATTATTTAGGTGAGACAAGAGAAGCTTTTGTAAATGAGCGAAGGGTATTAACTGTTCTTGCCTCTCATAAAAGACAAGTATCTGGTAATGTTGTTGGGGCTAGTAAAACAGGGAATCTAATTTATATTGAGCCGCAAATAAACGTACCTCTGAATAATGAATTAGAACTACAAATAGATGAAGAGCGAAAGGAAATCTATAAGATTTTAAGAGAACTTACTCAAAAAATATCCATTTTCTTACCACTCATTCGCAATTATCAAGAAGTACTTACTGCTCTTGACTTTATTAACGCAAAAGCAAGATTAGCTATAGACTTAAATTGCTTTTTACCAGGAATTGTTCATCATACAGAGATTGAATTAGTAGATGCCTACCACCCTATTTTATGGAAAAATAATAAAGTTTTAGGAAAAAAAACCATCCCTCAACGAATCCATTTGGATAAAAAAGCAAGAATGCTTGTTATTTCAGGACCAAATGCTGGAGGGAAGAGTATTACATTAAAAACAATTGGTTTATTACAGTTAATGCTGCAAAGTGGTTTATTGATTCCGGTAAATCCCAATAGTAAAATATGCCTTTTTCAACAAATATTGTCTGACATTGGAGATAATCAATCTATCGAAAATGAGTTAAGCACCTATTCTTATAGACTTAGAAGAATGAAACATTTTTTAAAAGTCACGAACAGAAGAACATTACTTCTACTCGATGAGTTTGGTACTGGTTCCGATCCTGATCTGGGTGGTGCGCTTGCAGAAGTATTTTTTGAGGAATTATATAAAAAAGGATGCTTTTCGGTAATAACTACCCATTATGGTAACATCAAGCTTAAAGCAAATGCTTTACCCGAGGCTACAAATGGATGTATGTTGTTTAATTCTGATACACTCGAACCTTTATATAGATTTGACATGGGTAATCCTGGTAGTTCTTTTACGTTTGAAGTTGCACAAATGAACGGTATTCCTTTATCAATAATTGAAGAAGCAAAAAGCCGTTTAGACGAAAGAAAAGTAAAAATGGACCGATTATTAAATGAACTTCAAAAAGAAAAAAATCATTTTGCAAGGATGAGTAAAGACCATCTAGAAGCCCAAGAAAAAGCTCAGCAAATACAACAAGACTATCTAAATAAAAAAAAGCATCTCGACCAAAAGCTAGCCATACAAAAAGAAAGTGGTGAGAAAAATCAGAAGTTCATTAACTATGGTGTTAAAATGGATAACTACATCCATCGCTACAGTACGTCTAGTAAAAATAAAAATGTGAACAATGAACTTTTACAAGATGTAAAAAAATATCTAGCTGTTGAAAAACTTAAAAGAGATGATGCTTCGAGAGTAGAGAAATTAAAGCTAGAAGCTAAAAGTGTTAAAAAGAAAAGTAAAGCGGTAAAGCCTGAACAAGACATTCAGCAAAGACACAAAATAGTTGTTGGATCTACTGTCAAACTTTTAGACACAAAAAAATCAGGAGAAGTTGAAGATATTGTTGGCGAAATAGTGACAGTATCTTTCGGATTTGTTAAAATTAAGGTAGAAAAACAAAAATTATCATGGTTAAAATAGAACTTAAACTTACATCAATTATACTATTTGTAATTTGCTTGTTATCTTGTAACAACAAGGAAGGTGTTAAAACAAAAGAATCTTACGAATCTATTCATCTTCCCACATGGTTAATCGGTGAATGGGAACAACAAGAAGATGAGGACGCCTATATTGAACATTGGGAACAAAGTGAAAATGAATTAATAGGAGCAGGTTTTTTCACTGATATGATCAATGGGAAATCAGATGTTGAACATATAAAAATTCAAAATAGAGAGAATAGTCTTCATTATTCTATCTCTGAAAATAATGAACAAATATTTTTCCCTATAGAAGTAATTGACTCACTATCATTTATTTGTTTGAACCCTCGTCCAAATCAATTTCCAAGTTCAATTAAATACACCTCCCTTAACAAAGACAATATTATTATTGAAGTAGCTGGATATCTTGAAGAAGAATTGGACAGTTATGCCTTTAACATGAAACGTAAAAAATGAGATTAACAGAAGAACAAATAGAATCAATAAGAGCAGGTAAAACATTCCTATATCCAACAGACACCATTTGGGGTTTAGGTTGCGATGCAACAAATGAAGCCTCTTGTCAAGCGCTCTTGGAAGTGAAAAACAGACCAAAAGACAAGAGTTTTATCCTATTAGTAGACGGTTTTCAAATGCTTGAGCGATATATACCAGTTTTCAATCCAGTCTGTTATGATTTGGTTGATTTTGCTACGCGTCCCTTAACAATAATTTACCCAAATGCTAAGGATTTAGCTCCTTCAGTTCTTGCCGAAGATGGAAGTGTAGGTATTCGTATTACAAAGGACCCTCTTTGCGTCAACATCATTAGAATGTTGAAAAAGCCTATCGTTAGCACATCTGCGAATATTAGTGGCGCCCCCACTCCAACTAATTTCCATTCAATTTCTCCTATCATAAAATCAAAAATTGGAATGATTATTGAACACAAAATGGAACAAGAGATGACCCAATCTTCACAAATTATTAAGATTGGTATAAATGGTGACATCGCAATACTACGGAAGTAGATAAATATTTATATCTTTAAATTATGATGATGAAAAATGGATTATACTTTTTTTGGGCAACCTTAAGTTTAGGTGTGACAAGCGCTTGTGGATTAAAATACACTCCTCCAACAACAAAGTCTGATTTAATTGTAAATCGCCAAACTAGAGTAAGTAATTACATTCAAGAGTCTTATAAGGACTCTTCAATCACTTATCAATCCATTTCTTTCGCACAACCTACAGTCGTAAAACCCTACATTTATGAACAATTAGACTCTTTATATGAAATAAAATATGCAAATGAACAGAGGGGGAAATACGATAAAAGCTTAGAAGAAAAAATTTCGAATCAAAAAATCGTTATTCAATCTAGTAATCAAAAGATTAAACATGTTGAACATCATGTTTATGCTATGCAAAAACCAACGATTTCGTATATCTATTTTTCTGATATCTATTTCGATAATAATGGGAAAATCGTTGATTACATTACTACTAATAACTATGAAATCCCAACTGTTCGTCTCTCCCTATATAAATCATTTATCTTAGGGGAATCACTTATCCAATCTGGATACCAAGCATCTGAAGGTGAAAGAAAAATATTTAATCTTTTACATGATGAATTAGATAGAAGTACTGAATATCAGAAAAGCGATTATGCTATACAACTTACAAATGTTCTCTATATCATTAAACAAACAAAAGCCGTAGACACAAAATCAATTCTTAGAAATCTTGCGGTTGTGAATCTTGAGGACCGTTTATTTAACTCATCTACAGACAAATTAATCCGTGCTGATGGTCTTTATCAAGGTGAAGATCTGATAGGCTATGAAGTTGAAGTTGAAACTGCAAATGGAAGAACGACAATTCTTTATAACACTTCATTTAATCTTCTGGATTAATCAAACCAAATTGCTTTTTCTTTTATTATTAATGCTTTTTCGATGGATTCAATTTTCTCGAAACTAACCACTAAACCATCCTCTAATTCATCCTTATGAATTAAGAATTTACCAGAATTATAAATTAAATAATAGAGTGTTTGATTATAGTATAAAATTAAAAATCCGTCTTCTCCAACTATCCGTAAACCATTATTCATCCATACTTCCTGTCCTTTTTTTGGTAATACTTTATATTCTATTTGGGAAGGAAAGATTTTGTTGAAATCACTACCTAGTTTAATCCCTTTTTTTACTGCGTTTTCGTAATCTGATGTAAAGATTATACTTTTCCCCTTTTCGAGGTAAGCCAAAGTAATGTTAGGTGCATTAAATAACATCAACCCTTTTTTATCATAGTTTACCCACCTTTGAAATGAAATAACAGTCATAAAAAGAATACTTCCAATAACCCATTTGTATTTATTCTTTGAATTCAACATATATACAATCAAAAACAAAGCGATACACATCTCTAAGATCGTTAAACTATACCCATATGCGACCGACCAAGGCAAAGTATCAACCAGTTTTAATCCAGATATAAAAAGATATCCTGACCAACTTAAAAAGGTTGCAATTAAAGTTTTTAATATAGGAACCCAGCTAAAGGCTAAAAGCATCATTCCTCCAATTAACAAAGGTCCTGAAGCCAGCATTACCAAAAAATTACTCAATACAAAATAATTTGGGAATTGATGAAAATGATATAATGCTAACGGCGTTGTAAAAACTTGCGCTGCTAGACAGAGCGCTGTTCCATCCCAAATCCACTTAACAGCTTTATTCTTTGGTGCCCATAATCTTAACAATATTGGATTGACAATAAATATTCCTAACATAGCAGCATAAGACAATTGAAATCCAACATCCAAAGCACTATTCCAATTAAATGCTATAATGAATAAAGCTGAAATACTTAATACATGAATATTATTTGACGACCTATTAACAAATCTAAAAATAACTAAACAAGAAAACATAAGAACAGACCTCACCACAGAAGCACTAAAGCCAGTAAGAAAAGCATAACTCCAAAGAAAAGTCAGTAGGAAAACAGCTGCTGTCCATCCTTTAGTACTAATCCCTATACGATCGATTAATCCTATGAGTAACGCTGTAATAACTGCAATATGTGCCCCAGAAACAGCCAACATATGAGATGACCCTGTATTAATAAATGCCTGCTTGATTTCCCAATCAATAGAAGATTGATCACCCAATAACATACCAATAATAACTGCTGCTTCACCTCCACCGACTGTCTTTTCAATTACATTAGAGCTCCAATTAGAAATGCTTTTAAGTTTTGATTTGAAACTCCATTTTTTACCTCGTGGCACTATCGTTATACTATCAGCCCCCAAAAAACCACTATACATGATGTTCTTAGACAAGAAATAATTCTCTGCATTAAATTCTCCTGGGTTATTTGGATTAATAATAGGTTCAAAAGTACTAGAGAAAACAATTTCGTCTAAGTAATCAAGCTTTTCAAGATGCCTACTTGGTAAAATGAGCATTACGTTTTCACCCGTAACATCCATTCTTATTGCTTCTTGCATCCGACTATAAGAACCTATTAGTTCAATTTTTAAGTTGCTCCAAGATTCCTTTTGATTAATTTCAATAACCTTCCCTAAATAGGTTCTATGCCCTGAGAAAATAACACTTCTCGTACTTAAATCATTATAAATCGTCAACCCTCCTAAAAAGTAAAACGTGAGTGAAAAAAGTGCATAGTACGCCAATCTAGGTGTGAAAAAGTGCGCATAAATAAAAAACATCACAAAAAAAACAAAGCCTCCAATAAAGTAGTTTAAATCATAAAGAGTGATGTAAATCCCCAATATGAAGAAGATAGTCCAATAGATAAAACTCTTTTTCGATACCATACCTTTTCAAGTTGTTGAACGTTAGTGTTTTATTAAATTATACTTTTTTTATTATTGAAACAAAAATTAAGCTAAAGAAATTACAAGGAATACTTATCTTTGTACTGTAAAATAATAAACACGAATGATAAACATTACCCTTCCAGACGGATCCGTGAGACAGATTGAAGCAGGTAAATCTGCTATGGATGTAGCTTTAAGCATTTCAGAGGGATTAGCTCGAAATGTTTTAGCTGCTAAAATCAATGATAACGTTGTCGATGCTTCGACACCAATTACTGAAGACAGCACCATTCAATTATTGACCTGGAACGACACCGAGGGGAAATCGACTATGTGGCATTCATCTGCACACTTAATGGCCGAAGCTTTAGAGTTTTACTATCCTGGAATTAAATTAGCCATTGGCCCTCCAATTACTAATGGTTTCTATTATGACATCGACTTCATGGATTACACGATTTCTGAAAAAGATTTAGAAAAAGTGGAAGCTAAAATGAAAGAATTAGCTAAAAAGAAACTTGTTTTTGTTCGTAAAGAAGTTTCTAAAGCAGAGGCTTTAGCCTACTTTCAAGAGAAACAAGATCCTTATAAATTAGAATTAATTGAAGGATTAGAAGACGGTAAAATCACCTTCTATACACAGGGGGATTTCACCGATTTATGTCGTGGGCCACATATCCCGAATACCGGTTTCATTAAAGCTGTAAAATTAACATCTATTGCAGGTGCATACTGGAGAGGAGATGAAAAGAACAAGCAGCTAACTCGTATTTATGGAATAACTTTTCCTAAAGCAGGAGAACTTGAAGAATATTTACAAAAAGTAGAAGAAGCTAAACGTCGTGACCACCGTAAAGTTGGAAAAGAATTAGATTTATTTACTTTCTCTCAAAAAGTTGGTCAAGGACTACCTTTATGGCTCCCAAAAGGAGCTGCATTGCGAGAGCGTTTAGAGAACTTTTTAAGAAAAGCACAACGTAACACAGGTTATGAACAAGTTATAACTCCCCACATTGGTAACAAAGAATTATATGTAACTTCTGGGCACTATGCAAAATATGGCGCAGATTCTTTCCAACCGATTAAAACACCAATTGAAGGAGAAGAGTTTTTCTTAAAACCAATGAACTGTCCTCACCATTGTGAGATTTTCAAAGCACGTCCACGTTCATATAAAGAGCTTCCTGCACGTTTTGCTGAATTCGGTACTGTTTATCGCTACGAACAGTCAGGTGAGCTACATGGTTTGACACGTGTACGTGGATTTACTCAAGATGACGCACACATCTTCTGTACACAAGACCAATTAAAAGGAGAATTTAAAAAAGTAATAGAATTAGTGCTCTATATTTTCAAAACATTATCTTTTGAAAACTACAAAGCACAAATTTCTTTAAGAGATCCAGAAAATCCATCTAAGTACATTGGAACAGATGAAAACTGGGAAAAGGCAGAAAGTGCGATCATAGAAGCGGCAGCAGAAATGGAATTACCAACTGTTGTTGAATACGGTGAAGCAGCATTTTACGGTCCTAAATTAGATTTCATGGTTCAAGATGCTTTGGGACGTGAATGGCAATTAGGAACAATCCAAGTGGATTACAACCTTCCAGAACGCTTTGAACTTGAATACACAGGTGCCGACAACCAAAAACATCGCCCTGTAATGATTCACCGTGCACCATTTGGATCTATGGAAAGATTCGTTGCTGTATTACTAGAACATTGCGCGGGAGACTTCCCATTATGGTTAGCTCCAGATCAATTTGCAATACTCCCAATTTCAGAGAAGTATAATGAGTACGCAGAAAAAGTTTCACAATTCCTAAAAAATTACGATATTCGCGGTTCCGTTGATGATCGAAATGAAAAGATTGGTAAAAAAATACGTGATGCTGAGTTAAATAAAGTTCAACTTATGCTAATCGTGGGTGAACAAGAAGCCGCAAACAACCAAGTTTCTGTCCGTCAACGTAAAGAAGGCGATTTAGGAAGCATGAGTTTTGAAGAATTTAGAAACTTTGTAGAAAAATCGATAGAAAAAGAACTTTCGAATAATGCTTAATTATTAATGAATAAAGTAAAAGGTAGACCAGCTCCTCGTCAAGAAAAAGATGAGCACAAAATAAACGATAAGATTCGTGCAACCGAAGTTCGTTTAATTATTGAGGGAGAAGAACCTCGATTGATGAATACAAGAGACGCTTTAGCTATGGCTGAAGAGCAAGAATTGGATTTGGTAGAGATTTCTCCAAATGCAACACCACCCGTGTGTAAAATCATGGATTACCGTAAATTCTTGTATAATCAAAAACGTAAGCAAAAAGAATTAAAAGCGAAGCAAAGTAAAATTGTAATTAAAGAAATCCGTTTCGGTCCTAACACCGATGACCACGATTTTAATTTCAAATTAGAACACGCTCGTAAATTCTTGGAAGAAGGATCAAAGGTAAAAGCTTATGTATTCTTTAGAGGAAGAACAATTGTCTTCAAAGACAGAGGTGAAATCTTACTATTGAAGTTTGCACAAGAAGTTGCTGATCTAGGAACACTAGAACAAATGCCGAAATTAGAAGGGAAACGTATGACAATTATGTTAAACCCTAAGAAAAAATAACACCTCGTAATTAGAGGTAAAGATGCTATATAGAGTAAATTCTAAAATTGAAGAGAGATGCCAAAAATGAAAACTAAATCCAGTGCAAAGAAAAGATTTACTTTAACTGGAAGTGGTAAAATCAAAAGAAAACACGCTTTTAAAAGTCACATCTTAACAAAGAAAACGAAAAAACAAAAGCGCAACTTGACACATGCAACGTTGGTACACCCATCAGATGAGTCAAACATTAAATTACAATTGTGCATGAAATAATCCTCAGGGATTAACATGCCAGGTTAATAAATTATTTAAACCCGATAATAAGTACAAAGTTGATTGAAACAAAATCACACTTCTTATCAAAAAATTTAAAATTATGCCAAGATCAGTAAATCATGTTGCTTCAAAAGCACGTCGTAAAAACGTATTGAAGCTTTCAAAAGGTTACTTCGGACGTCGTAAAAACGTTTGGACTGTAGCGAAAAATGCTGTTGAGAAAGGTTTAGGTTATGCTTATACTGGACGTAAACAAAAGAAAAGAAACTTCCGTTCATTGTGGATCGCGCGTATCAACGCTGGTTCTCGTTTGAATGGTTTGAGCTATTCTCAATTCATGGGAGCTGTTAACAAAAGTGGAATCGAGTTAAACCGTAAAGTATTAGCGGATTTAGCAATGAACCACCCTGAAGCTTTTAAAGCAGTAGTTGAAGCAGTAAAAAAATAATTCATTTATCTCTGTATAGCAAAAGTCCATTCAATTTGAATGGACTTTTTTTGTACCTTTAATAATCAAATGACAGTTATGAAAAAAATAATTCTACTCTTTATACTAGCGCTCTCTACTCCTATCTTAGGTCAAAAATATTCTCCTTTAGAAAATTATCTAGACTCCGTAAATATTCACCATCTTGCATCAGGATCAGTAGAAATCTACACTAATAATGAAATATTGTTCAAAAGACAATTCGGAAACCTAGATCAAACCACTGCCTTAACAGAAAATTCAAAATTTAGAATAGGATCTATTTCTAAAACATTCACAGCAACAATGATCTTGATGGCTGTACAAGAAAATAAAATTAGCTTAAAAACGAAACTTTCCACATTCTTTCCAGAAATAAAAAACGCTAAGAAAATTACTATTCATCATTTATTGAATCATACTTCCGGAATTTTCAACTATACGAATGACAGCTTATTTTGGAACACTAACCAAGAAGATTTTTCTCGCTCAAAAATGATAGCACAATTTCAAAATTATCCTTCACAGTTTAAACCTGGAGAAAAACACGAATACTCAAATAGCGGATATTTTTTATTAGGTATGATACTTGAAGAAATATACAAAACAGACTATGCAACCCTATTAAATGAAAAAATTACAACTCCCTTAAGCTTAACTCATACCTATGAAGGAAATCTACTTAATGCAAATAAAAATGAAGCAAAAAGTGTTTATTACTCATATCTAGATGAAAAATGGAAAGAAAATCAAATCACTCATAGCAGTCAGTTAATGGGTGCTGGCGGAATACTTTCTACTCCTCATGAATTAAACCTATTTTATGACGCATTACTTTCCGGGAAACTTATCAACCCGAAAATGATTAATGCAATGAAAACCATGACATTTGGATATGGTTACGGCATCATTAAATTACCATATCATGAAAGAAGTTTGCTCGGCCACACAGGTGGCATCGATAATTTCTCTAGTGTAACCACCTATAATACAGAAGACTCCACTTGTTTTTCGATTACATTAAACGGCTATCAAATGGAGATGAATAACATCCTATTAGCAATGTTGGATACCCATTACAAAGACACCATTACTAAATATCCAAACGGCATAAAAGCAGTAAAAGTATCGCCAGAAAAACTAGAGTCAATGGCAGGTGAGTATTCCAACAAACCCTATAAACTGAAATTAATTACAACCATCAATGAGGAGGAACAAACCTTAAAAATTAAATTAAACAATCAACCCATCATTACTTTAATTCCAACGGCTGAAAACACATTTGAATTACCGATAGTAGATGCAAAATTTATATTTCAAGTGGAAAAGAAAAAAGTAATTCTGTTTCAAAAGGGTTCGAAAATTGAGTTCATAAAACAATGATTTAACATAAACACAACATAAAGCAATCATTTTGGTAACAAAAAATTTGGAAATTAGTTAAAAAATTATAATTTAGATATACTAATTAACCAATACCAACTTTATGTTTGACCTACTAGAATCATCGATCGCTTTTCCTCCGCTTTCATTAGCGTATGCGTTCTTCTTTATGGCAATCGCCGTTTGGATTATTCAATCTCCGCAAAATTGGTGGAAAATACTGCTCCTTAATCTCGTACTTTTCGTAGTATCTTACGTGATTTTTTCAATGCGCTTGCACTACATAGATGTGCAGGAACAATTTACAACCATTTTGTTCTTCATGTCCCTTTTATTCATTTACGCTTTAGTCGTAATTAGTCAAAGTCTTTTCAGAATTTAATGTTTAGAAATTCTCTAAATTTGATTGATTATATTCATTTACAAATAGATGTTACGGCATTTTACTATTTGTTTCAATCAAAAAATTGAAGCGGGGAACAAATTTGTGTTTTTCAGAGTATTTACAGAATAAATAACAGAATGATCGTACAAAATAAAGCACACTATCCTCTTACAATTCTGCTTGAAACAGGAATTTATTAGGAGAAATAAGTTCTGCTTTTACAGCGTACATTACAATTCCAGCTGTATTTTTTACACCTAATTTTGCTAAAATATTTTTACGATGTGTGTTTACCGTGTGATTGCTTAAAAATAATAATTCCGCAATTTGTCCGTTGGTCATTCCTTCAGAAATCAATTTGATAATTTCTATTTCACGATCCGTTAAAACAACAGGTTCACAGGTGAAAAACGCATTTTCATCAATATGTTCTACGTCGATTGCTGATTTTTGGATGGTTTCTAAAATCTGTCCACAGAAGAATTTTTTGCCTACGCCCGTTTCTTGAACCGCTTCTACAATTTCGGCTAGATCGCAATCTTTTTTAACATAACTGAAGATACCTGATTTCAATGCGTGCACCAACGTTTGAGCACTTTGCTCAGGAGTAATTGCTAAAACTTTGGATTCAGGAGACTTCATCAATGCCTTTGGAACAACATCAATATTAAAACCGCAAGACGTATAATCGATCACCACAACAGTGGGTTTATGTTTGTCAATCTCACGCAATAATTCCTCATTAGTCGTCACTTCAGCGATAATTTTCAAATCCGGAATCGTTGATACAATCGATTTTAGGCCCAAACGAACTAGATCATTTCCTTCTGCCAAAATAACTTCCATATTTAGAATGATTTTAGATAGCAAAAATAAGAGTAATACTTGATGTTAGGAAATGAAATTGAAAAAAAAGCACATACTTATTCACAATTGGATACTCACAAATAGAGAATATTTTTTTTTATAGGCAGCCTTAACGGTATACATGCTTTAGTAAACTCATAAAAAAGGGTTTGCTACCGAGCTATAGCGTGCTTCCGCTGGTCGCAGCTACAACTCAGGTGCTCACACCTTTTTCCTTTCGTTTAGCTATCGCATTCCTACCGGGCTGAAAACTAATTTTCAATACATGTAATTTTCTTATAAAAATTCAATGAGTACCGTAAACTCGCGCTAAGGATAGTAGTGGTTAGCCCACAGTCCCTTCCAAAATATTTGGGAAGGGACGAGGACTATGAACGGATAGCCTGACCTCTTTGCTCATGGAAATGAGCAAAGAGGTAGCGCCCAAAATGTTAAAAAAAAGAACTTACCAACCGCCACCAAGTGCTTTATACATCTTGATTTTCATTTGCAAACGTTCTTCTTTCAATTTGATTAATTTAAGTTCACTTTCCAGAGCAACGCGTTGAGCATTTATCACCTCGAGGTAAGTCGCATAACCACTCGTAAACAGTAAATTCGCTTGATTTATAGTCAAATGTGAGTTTTCTACCTGCTCTTGATGAATGATTATTTGTTCATCTAAAGCATTCATTTTTGTCAATACATTTGAAATTTCCATGATTGCTCCGTAGACTTTTTTCTGCAAATCTATTTCCTTTATTTCTCTTTCAACTTTCGCTTGTTCAAAGGCAGTTTTCAAACGTTTTTTATTGAAAATAGGTTGGGTCAAATTGGCAATTACCGAACCAAATAATGAACCTGGAATATTGAACCAATTACGTGCCAGCATTGAATTTACACCAAACCCCAGGTCGATAGTCAATTGTGGATATTGACGTGTTTGTGCCACACCTACCGCTGCATTTGCCGCCCACAATTCGTGTTCCGCTTTCCTTACATCTGTTCTATATCGAACGATATCCATTGGCACTTCATAATTTCGCTCCATGGAATTAAATTGTGCTTCGAAATCTGCCATTTTCAACTTTATATCCGAAGGTAGTTTCCCTGTCAAAAACTGTAATTCATTTTCTTGCTGACTAATGGCTTGTTTTAGACTAGGAATGAAAGATTTTGCCATCAACATTTGGGCGCGGGTTTGCTGTTTTGCTAATGCCGTTGTGTTTCCTGCTTCGTATTGCAATTCTACCATTTTCAAGGTTCTTTCAGAAAGGTCAAAGTTTTTTTCTGCCACATGAAGTTGGGCATAGAGCATCAATAAGTTTATGTATCCAGATGAAATATCGGTTACAATTTGGGTTTTTATTGCATTAGTTGCTTCTTTGGTAGCCAAATATTTGTACATATCTTCGGCACGTTGTGAGCGTATTTTTCCCCAAACATCTATTTCCCAACTAAAATTTAATCCTGTAATATTCTGATTGGTATAGTTATACAAGGTTCCTGGAGGCGTTTCTCCACTGTTATTGTACCAATTTCCAGATGGGTTGGAATAAAAATTCTCTGATCGATATTGATAATTCGGGTTGGCAATAGTTCCATTTATGGAAGGTAAAAACTCCATGTTCGCTTGCTTGAATTTAAGGTGATAGATTTCCACTTTTTTCAAGGCTTCACGTACATCAAAGTTATTTTCCAAACCAGCTTCAATCAATTCTATCAATTGGTCTTCTTTGAAATAATGCGTCCATGCTAATCGTGAAGAGTCAATTTTGTAAATCAAAGAATCACCAACAAAAGATTGAGAATCGCGTTCATGAGCGGTCACTGCCACTCTAAAATCTTCGGGCATTTCAATTTCTGCGGGCTTATATTTGGACTGGGGCATACATGCGACCAACACCAAAGCTACTAGGATAAGGAGATTAATTTTCATCTTCATCGCTTTTAAATTTCAGTTTTAGTTTTTCATCCCAAGCTTGGAAGAAAACAAAAAGTGTTGGAATGATAAATACACCAATGATTACTCCGGCCAACATCCCTCCAGCTGTACTTATGGAAATGGATTGGTTTCCTTTAGCTGATGGTCCGACGGAGAACATAAGTGGGATTAATCCAGCAATAAATGCAAATGATGTCATCAATATTGGTCGAATACGCATCATTGCTCCTTCTCTCGCTGCTTCGGCAATTGATTTCCCTGATTTACGTTGTTGCAAGGCAAACTCTACGATTAATATGGCATTTTTTGCGAGTAATCCAATAAGCATGATGATTCCAACTTGAACGTAAATGTTATTCGTAATTCCAGCTAGATTGATAAAAATAAATATGCCGACAAAACCTGCTGGAACAGAAATTAAGATCGCTAACGGGAGGATAAAACTTTCGTATTGAGCAGCTAGTAGGAGATAAATAAATAAGAAAGAAACCAAAAAGATAAAAATAGCCTGATTTCCAGATTCTTTTTCTTCTAAGGCCATTCCAGTTAGTTCATACCCATAATTTGCTGGTAAATGCTTAGCCTTTTCTTCGACTGCTTTCATCACATCACCTGTACTTTTCCCTTCTCCTGGTGTTATTTTCACGGAAATTGCATTAAACAAGTTAAAGCGGTTTACAGTTTCAGGTCCTTGAATGGGTTTTAAAGTAACCAGTGTATTTGCTGGCAGCATTTCACCTTTGTTATTTTTCACAAAGATGTTTAAGAAACTGGTCGGATCGTTTCTATAATCGACATCTGCCTGCATATAAACGCGGTATTGTCTTCCGAAACGACTGAAATCACCAGCTTGTACCCTTCCATAATAGGCACGAATAGTATTCATCAATTCTTTAACACTTACCCCCATAGATTTTGCTTTGATGTAATTGATTTCCATCATGTATTGGGGAAAACGTGCATTAAATGAAGTAAAGGCTCTAGAAACAGCAGGGTCTTCATTTAATTCCGAAATAAAAGATTGTGCTACGTCTCCAAATTGTTGGAAGCTTCCACTCATTTTGTCTTGTAACATAATCTCCACGCCACTAAAATCTCCAAATCCTTGAACGGTTGGTCGCGGATAAACTTGAAAGGTTGCTTCATCAATCTGCTCCAGATCTTTTCTAATATCAGCGATTAATTTCTCTATCTTTTTTATTTTACCTCTTTCCTTGATTGGTTTCAAGTTAATAAATCCTACAGCAAAAGAAGGACTTGCACTTCCATCAACGGTATTGTATCCAGAGATGGTTGTCATGCCTTCAATTTCTTTTCTTTTCTTAAGGATTTTCTCCGCTACTGCCAACGTTTTCTTTGTCCTAGAAAGAGATGCTCCTGGTTGCATTGCCATTGAAAAAGTAACAAAGCTATCGTCCTCTGTTGGAATAAATTCTTTAGGTGTCCATTTCATAAGAGCTACACCTAATCCAATAGAAACTGATAAGATTAGTAAAACATATTTTTTATACGTAATTAAAAAGGTAATTTTTCTTCCGTACCATTGTGTAAATTGTTCAAATTTGCGATTGAAACCTTTGAAGAATTTCTGCATAAGGACTTCTACATTACCTATTAGCTTACTCTTTCTTTTCACAAATTTTCTTTCATGTGACCCCGGTTTTAAAAAGAGTGCACACAAGGCTGGTGTCAATGTCAATGCATTAAAAGCAGATATCAGAATGGCAATTGCTAAGGTGTAAGCAAATTGTTCATAAAAGATTCCTGCTGGTCCTTCCATAAATCCAACTGGAATAAAAACAGCTGCCATAACCATCGTAATGGAAAGGATTGCTTTTTTTATCTCATCCATTGTTTCAAGCGTCGCTTGTTTGGCTTTCATTCCAGTTAGGTGCATTTTCTCATGGATCGCTTCTACAACAACAATGGCATCATCGACGACAATTCCTATGGCTAAAACCATTGCAAACATGGTTAATATATTTATAGAGAATCCTAATAAATATATAAAGAAGAAAGTTCCTAAAAGAGATACAGGAATTGCAATTACCGGGATAATTGTTGATCTAAAATCCTGTAGAAAAATAAATACAATGATAAAAACTAAAATAAAAGCTTCGAAAAGTGTGTGTTTTACTTGATTAATAGATTCATCTATTTGATCTTTGACAGAATATGAAATTTCATATTTTACTGTTGGAGGAAACGTTTTCTCAATTTTCTCAAGCACTTTTCTAACAGCAATATCGATTTCACGAGCGTTTGATCCTGCAGTTTGCGTCAGGTTTAGTGTTAATCCGGGATAACCATTAACAGAATTGTCTGACCCCACGTTTGACGCGCCAAATTCTACTCTTGCTACATCTTTAAGATACAATACAGAACCATCAGGATTGGTTCTTACTGCAATATTTTCATATTCTTCAGGAAGAGAAAAACGTCCACTATGTCGAAGTGGTGTTTCGAATACTTCATCAGATGTTTCTCCAAATTTACCTGGTGCTATTTCAAAATTTTGATCTTTAATTGCATTTATGATCTCTTGGGGAGTTAGTCCATAGGCAGCAATTTTCTCAGGATTCAACCATGTACGCATGGAATAATCTCTAGCCCCCACTCTACTAATAGCTGCCACACCAGGCACACGTAGAATTTCTCTGTTTAAATTAATCTGTGAATAGGCTTGTAAAAAGGTTTCATCATATACGCGTTCAGGGTGATCGCTGTAAAGATTTATCGTCATGATATTCCCTCTTTGTCTTGGCGTTACAGAAATTCCTGACTCAATTACTTCTGAAGGGATTTGACTACTGGCTTTGGAAACCCTTGTTTGCACATTAACCGCAGCCTGATCTGGATTTGTTCCCGATTTAAAATATACATTAATAATTCCCGCTCCACTATTAGAAGCTCTCGATTCAATGTAAGTCATGTTATCCACTCCATTAATTGCTTCTTCAATCGGTAAGAGAACAGATTGAGCAACTGTTTCAGAGCTTGCTCCAGGATAACTAACAGCAACTTGTACACTTGGTGGTGCTATTTCGGGAAATCTAGTAATGGGTAATTTTCCCATTCCCAAAAGTCCAAGTAATACCAATATAAGCGACAAGACTGTTGCCAGAATGGGTTTAGTTATAATACCTTTTAACATGATTTTAATCTTTTTTCGGTTTCACTAAGGAGCCTTCTTCGATTTTGTGAAATCCGGTTAGGATAACAATATCACCACGGTTTAAACCTTTCGAGACGATGTAATCTTTTTTTGTCACACCATCTAATGTAACAGCTGTTAATCGCGCTCTCTTTTCTTTGTCAATGATGTACACAAAGTTTTTATCTTGAATCGTAATGATTGCTTCTTGAGGCACTAAAATCACATTTGGTTTTGATTCCATTAACTGAATGGTTCCTGTATTTCCTGAACGCATCATTTCAGCAGAGTTTGGAAACGAAGCGCGTAAGGAAATCGATCCCGTACTTCTATTCACCTGCCCTGATACTGCATCTACTTTACCTTTTTGCTGATACATTGTTCCGTCAGCTAAGAACAGTGTTGCTTCTGGCAAGATAGATCCTAAGGAGTTACGAATAGAATCGTTGATAACGGTTTTATTTTTTGTGAAATACAAATAATCAGATTCTGAAATACTAAAATATACATATATCTCTCTCACATCAGACAAAACTGTAAGTGGGGTTTTCTCTCCTCTGGTCACAAGGTTTCCAATACGCTTTGGGATCATACCTATATATCCTTGAACAGGCGCTTTTATCAAAGTGAAATCCATATTAATTTTAGCACTTGCCACGGCAGCTGACGCTTTAGCTAAAGAAGCTTGGGCAACTTCATAATTTGCTTTTACCGCTTTTAGCTGTACTTCTGCAATTACTTCATGTTCTACCAAAGGTCGTAACCTTTCAACTTCAAGTTTTGCGTTTTTCAACTTTGCTTTTTCTACATTTTCATTAGCAACGGCATTGTTTAAAATTTCTTGATAAGGAAGCGGATTGATCTTGAATAAAGGTTTTCCAACACTTACATACTGCCCTTCATCAACATAAATTTCTTCTAAAATCCCTTCCACTTGAGAATGGATTTCAACATTTAATTTACCTTCTATTGTGCCGATATAGTCTTTTACTGTTATGGCGGTTGAAGTATCAACAACTAAAGCAGGTAAACTTAAATATGATTCTTTGTTCCCATTATCTGTCCCACAAGCTGTGAGTATCATCAGTCCAAAAATAGACCATCCTAAAATCTTTTTTTTCTGCATGTTCTTTAATTCCTATTAAAGCGATAAGTAGAGCTAATATAAAAGTGAGTTCAACGAAGTTAACATTCCAAATAAACTAGTACATATCCTTTTTGTTTTTTTAACAGCCGTTCTAATTTAACCATTTCACCGTTAAAAACGGAATCAGGTCGATTAATCAAAATTCGATACATATTAAACGAAAAAAGGTAATTCATAATAAATTACCTTTTCAATTATTCATTGTTTTTTCATTCAAAATAGAATTATTCTTTCGAATATTTTGTATTCAATTTACTTTTCTTCTTACTATACAGAAAGTATACAATAACGCCAAGAAGCATCCAAATTATCAATCGTATCCAACTATTCATAGGTAAAGATATCATCAAATATACACACATGATGATTCCCAAAATAGGAATCAAAGGAACGAAAGGAACTCTAAACGCACGTGGTGCATCTGGCATTTTCACCCTCATAATCCAAACCCCTAAACAAACTAAGGTGAATGCTAACAAAGTACCGATTGAAACCATATGCCCCAACTCTTTAACAGGTACAAATCCTGCAAAAACAGAAATGAAAATCATAAAGAATACGTTTGTTTTCCAAGGTGTTTTAAACTTTGGATGAAGATCTCCAAAAAATTTAGGAATAAGTCCATCCGTACTCATAGAGTAAAACACTCTACTTTGCCCAAGTAATAACACCATAATCACAGAAGTATATCCAGCTAAAATAGCTATGATTAATCCTTGTTGTAGAAACGGATAAGGTGTGACGGCAAAGGCTGTAGCTGCTGGAGAAGCATTATCCGCAAATGCTGTATATGGAACTAAACCAGTCATGACATAAGAAAATAGAACATATAAAATGGTACAGATTAACAAAGATCCAATAATACCAATTGGCATTCCTTTTTGAGGATTTTTAGCTTCTTGTGCAGCAGTAGAAACAGCGTCAAAGCCAATAAACGCGAAGAATACCATTCCTGCACCAGCTGCAATCCCAGTCCAACCACCAAATGCTCCTACATCTTTCCCTGTTTGTGGATCAACATGTGCAGGAACATACTCCGGTATAAAAGGAATGTGATAAGTTTCATTTATATAATTCCATCCCAAAATGATGAATAATAATACTACAGCCACTTTTACTATTACTAGGACATTATTGATGGCTGCTGACTCTTTGGTACCTCTCATTAAAATCATAGAAATCAAACAAATGATAAGAATTGCAGGAATATTAATAATTCCACCTTCAAAAGGTCCTTTTGTGAAAGCCTCAGGTATGGCCATTCCATAATACCCCAGAAATTTATTGAGGTAATGAGACCAGCTTACACCTACTGTGGCAGCACCGAGAGCGTATTCCAGAATTAAATCCCATCCGATGATCCAAGCCATAAACTCTCCCATTGTTGCGTAAGAATAAGTATATGCACTACCTGCAACAGGTATCATTGAAGCGAATTCCGCATAACACAGCCCTGCAAATGCACAACCAATAGCAGCTAATACAAAGGAAAGTGTAACTGCTGGACCAGCGTGCTCTGCAGCAGCAATACCTGTTAACGAGAACAACCCTGCTCCAATAATTGCACCTACTCCCAGAGCGATTAATGAACCAGACCCTAAAGATCTTTTTAATCCTTTAAAACTGGACGCTTCTGTTTGAAGCGATTCAATTGTCTTTCTTCGAAATAAACCGTTTGGAAGTTTCAACATATATGTTTTGTTTATGCAATTATTTGAGTGATATCCAAAACTAATTAAATTCTATAAACTGACAACCCACAATGAACTAAATGAAAAAAGGAATGATTTCTCATTCCTTTTCATTGATTATTTCGTAAATAACATTTCTCGATATTTTGGTAATGGCCATGACTCATCATCTACCAAAAGCTCCAATTTATCCGCATGATATCTGATCTGATCAAAATATGATTTAACTGAATCACAGTAAGCTTCTGCTTTCAGTTGAATACAATCTATTTTATTCGCTACTTTTCTTGCTTCTAACATATCGTAGTTATTTTGAATTAAAGCATTCAAATGTTCGGATACTTTTTCTACAATTTTTATTGACGTCACTGCCATTTCTCTCCCTTTAACATCTCCGAAAAGAGCTACAAGATTTTGAATATTAGCTAATAATTTATTTTGATAATCAATAACTACAGGTAAAATATGATTTTGAGAAATCTCATTCATGATTCTTGATTCGATTTGAACTTTCATGACATATTTTTCGAATTCGATTTCTTGACGTGCATGGACCTCTCTTTCTGTCATTACATCCATCTCTTCGAAAAGCTCACTTACCCATTTCTCACTCCAAACAGCCAATGCTCTTGGTGTATCTTTGTGATTTGACAACCCTCTTCCTTCCGCTTCAATTCTCCATTCTTCACCATATCCATTGCCTTCAAATCGAATACGTTTAGATGCTTTAATTAATTTTTGAAGTTCTTTAAATATAGCTTCATCTTTACCATCTCCTGCCTCGATACGTAGGTCTACTGCAATTTTAAAATCTTTTAACTGTTTCGCCATAATAGTATTCAAAACAGACATAGATTGCGCACAGTTAGCAGTTGAACCAACAGCTCTAAATTCAAATTTATTACCTGTAAATGCAAATGGTGAGGTCCTATTTCTATCGGTATTGTCCAACATAATTTGAGGAATCTTTCCAATATTCAACTTTAATTCTGTTTTTTCCTCGGGTGACATTTTACCGTCTTTTACATTTTCTTCAATCTCATTCAACAGATTGTTTAAATATTCTCCGATAAACGAAGAGATAATAGCTGGGGGTGCTTCATTTGCTCCAAGTCTATAATCATTAGATGCAGAAGCGATACTTGCACGAAGTAGATCAGCATTTTCATTAATTGCTGCAATTGTATTAATGAAAAAAGTTAAGAATTGTAAATTAGATTTAGGATTTTTCCCTGGAGCTAATAAATTCACTCCAGTATTTGTAGAAAGCGACCAGTTATTGTGCTTACCAGATCCATTAACACCTGCAAACGGTTTTTCATGTAACAACACTCTAAAGTTATGTTTACGTGCTGTTTTTTCCATTAAGTCCATCAACAATTGGTTGTGGTCGTTAGCTAAGTTGCACTCTTCAAACATAGGAGCGCATTCAAATTGATTTGGCGCCACCTCATTATGTCTTGTTGTTACTGGAATTCCTAAACGAATCGCTTCTAATTCAAACTCACGCATGAATGCCGTCGCACGCTCCGGAATAGACCCAAAATAATGATCATCTAATTGCTGTCCTTTAGCAGCTGTTTGACCAAAAAGTGTTCTTCCTGTCATCATTAAATCCGGTCTAGAATTATAATGTGCGGAATCCACTAAAAAGTATTCTTGTTCCCAACCAAGTGTAGCATTCACTTTGGTTACGTTTTTATCAAAGTATTGACACACCTCAACTGCTGCTTTATCCACAGCGTAAAGTGCTTTCAATAAAGGCATTTTATAATCTAATGACTCACCTGTGTAAGCGATAAATACAGTAGGTACACATAAGGTTTTTCCCATCACAAAAGCTGGTGACGATGGATCCCAAGCTGTATATCCTCTAGCTTCAAATGTGTTTCTAATTCCACCATTTGGAAAAGAAGATGCATCTGGCTCTTGTTGAACTAACAATTCTCCATCAAAACGTTCAATCGCTTTTCCAGCTTCTAAAGGTTTAAAAAAAGCATCATGCTTCTCGGCTGTAGTTCCTGTTAGCGGTTGAAACCAATGCGTATAATGTGTTGCACCTTTAGTCAAAGCCCAATCTTTCATCGCTGAAGCAACTTGGTCAGCCATACGGCGGTCAAGTCGTGTTCCATTTTCAATGGCTTCAATCATGGATTTGTAAGCTTCACTTGGTAAATACTCGCGCATCACTTCTTTGTGAAACACATTAGCTCCAAAATTATCTGAAATTCTACCTTCATAATTATTTGCAACTGGTTTTCTACTTGAAACCTCTAAATTTGCTTGCATTCGCTTTGTCGCCATACCTTTTCTTGAATTTGTGACAAAAATAATATAAATCGTTTTAGTAATATTCACAAAAAATCATTTTTTTTTCAAACCACCCCCAAAAATATCCACCCACTCCAAATAAAACATCTGTTTTTCCTCAACACACCCCTCTTTTTTAGATGAAAAGTATGAAAACACTTAAACAAAACATTAACACTCTCATTTTCTAATAAAATCTTAATATTTTTCTGTTCGTCCTCTAACTAAGGATTAGCTATTTGTTACCGTTCTTTGTATTTTAACTGTTAATCTCATTAAAACAAATCACTTATGGGAATTTTGGAATTTACATTACGGCTTGCTTGCGCATTTGGATTCGGTGCACTTATTGGCATTGAACGTCATTGGCGTCAGCGTAATGCTGGGTTAAGAACCAATACATTAGTGGCAACAGGAGCAGCAGCCTTTATTTTACTTTCTATAGAAATTGGAGGTGATGCAACAGGTAGAATTGCTTCCTACATTGTTAGTGGAATAGGCTTCCTTGGTGCAGGTGTAATCATGAAGGATGGCCAAAATGTACAAGGTTTAAATACAGCAGCCACTATTTGGTGTTCTGCTGCAGTGGGTGCACTTTGTGGGATTGGTCTATTTCCTCAAGCTGGGATTGTAACCGTCTTTATTATGCTAATACATATTCTTCTCCGCCCTGTTGGAAACAAACTGAATACAATTACAAATCTTAGAACCGCATTTGTGCAAACCGATTACCAATTTAATATACAATGTAAACCAGAGGTCGAAAATCACATACGCATCCTATTACTCCAGCGCTTAGGGAACGACGATAAACTCCTATTAAAATCATTATCTAGTGTAGATCAGCTAGCTACACAAGAAATTTTAATAACAGCCGTCATCATTTCACATGGACAACAAGATAGTTTAATAGAAAAAATTGCAAGTCGACTGACCATAGAAGAAGACGTATCAAAAGTAAGTTGGGAAATAATTGCAACTCATTTTGAAAACTAAAGCTATACTTCAAACAGAGTATACAAAATCACTGTAAATCATAAAATTGAATAAACCATGAGTCGTATCAGAAGTACATTCAAGAACTCCATGCATTCGGTTATTCATCCAAGCGGAATGAATATTGCCACTATAACTAAATTGCAAAACGCTTCAAAAGAAGATGATAAATTTGTTTATGCAATGTTAGAAAGTAGTGAAGATGGGATCACTGGAAACACCGCACAAGATCGCATTGATCGTTTTGGTCACAATGAAGTACAACACCAAAAAGCACCTGCGTGGTACAAACAATTGATAAAAGCATTTGCTAATCCTTTCATCTATATACTCTTCGTTATTGCCTTCATTTCCTATCTCATTGATGTCCATTTTGCGAGTAAAGAAGAGCAAGATTATAAGACAGTTATAGTCGTGTCTGCAATGATAATCATTAGTGCACTTTTACGATTCATTCAGGAGTTTAGAAGTAACAATGCAGCAGAAAAACTGAAAGGAATGGTTAATACAACGGCCACAGTTTTACGAAAGTTTGAAGAGCCTCAAGAAATAGCAATCAATAAACTCGTTCCTGGGGATTTAATTCATCTTTCTGCTGGTGATATGATCCCCGCTGATTGTAGAATACTACTCAGTAAAGATTTATTCATTAATCAAAGTATGCTTACTGGTGAGGCTTTACCTGTTGAAAAAAATTACCTGCCCATTCGCGATGCTGACCTTAAAGAAGTAATTGAATTAAATAACCTTTGCTTCATGGGAACCAACGTAGTAAGTGGTTCAGCAAAAGCAATAATAGTGGCAACCGGCGACTTTACTTACTTTGGTAGTATTAGTAAATCTATACTAGGTGAACGCCCTGAAACCAGCTTCGACAAAGGAATAAACAAAGTAAGCTTCTTGCTCATTCGCTTTATGTTAGTAATGGTACCCGTTATTTTTTTAATAAATGGAATCGTTAAAGGAGATTGGCTCGAAGCATTCATGTTCGCTATTGCAGTAGCAGTTGGTCTAACTCCTGAGATGCTACCAATGATTGTCACCACCAACCTGGCTAAAGGAGCCGTGTCTATGAGCAAGAAAAAGGTAATTGTAAAACGCCTAAATTCCATCCAAAATATTGGGGCAATGGATGTGCTTTGTACGGATAAAACAGGAACACTTACGCTAGATAAAATCGTTTTAGAAAAACACCTAAATGTATTTGGTGCGGAAGATGATGAAGTCCTAAAATGGGCCTACTTGAATAGCTACCATCAAACCGGACTAAAAAACTTAATGGACAAAGCAGTACTTGAACACGTTGAATTACATGAATATTTAAAAGTAGAAGAACAATATATCAAAGTAGATGAAATTCCATTCGACTTCCAGCGCAGAAGAATGTCTGTTGTACTAAAAATGGCGAACGGAAACCATCTATTGATTTGCAAAGGAGCAGTGGAAGAAATGTTAGAACTCTGCTCCCATTCTTTAGATCCAGGTGAAGACACTTCTTTACATATCGAAAACGACAACATCGTGGAAATGGACGGGAAAGTTAGAGAAATCGTATCCAAAACAACACAAAAGATGAATCGTGAGGGATTAAGAGTATTAATGGTGGCAACAAAAGAATTCGATGCAAAACACCCACTCACCTATTCTATAGAAGATGAAAAAGACATGACCCTAACTGGATTTATCGGATTCTTAGACCCTGCTAAACCATCCGCTGCGCCTGCTATTGAAGCTTTACAAAGTTTGGGGGTACAAGTGAAAGTGTTAACAGGTGATAATGAAATCGTGGCTAGAAAAATCTGCAAAGATGTAGGTGTCTCAATCGAACATGTAGTAAATGGTCCTGATTTAGAAAAAATGAGTGATGAGGATCTTTTTACTCAAGTTGAAGAAATTGCCGTATTTGCTAAACTCAATCCGCTACAAAAAGTGCGTGTTGTTCAAGCCTTACGAAAAAAAGGTCACACCGTAGGATTTATGGGTGATGGCATCAACGATGCAGCTGCATTAAAAGAAGCTGATGTAGGTATCAGCGTAGATACAGCTGTAGATATTGCCAAAGAAAGTGCAGATATCATTTTACTTGAAAAAGATTTAATGGTACTTAAAGAAGGTGTTATTCAAGGTCGAATCACTTTTGGAAACATTATTAAATACATAAAAATGACCGCAAGCAGCAACTTCGGAAACATGTTCAGTATGCTCGGAGCAAGTGCATTTCTACCATTTTTACCTATGTTGCCCATCCATTTATTGATCCAAAATTTATTGTACGATTTCTCCCAAATATCCATCCCATGGGACACAATGGATGAAGAATTCATCGAAAAACCAAAGAAATGGGACGCCGACGGTGTATCAAAATTCATGCTTTACATTGGTCCAATCAGTTCCATCTTCGACTTCATCACATTCGCCGTTTTGTATTTCGTTTTCAAAGCCAATACGCCAGAAGACCAAACCTTATTTCAAAGTGGTTGGTTCGTAGAAGGACTCCTGTCACAAACCCTTATCATACATATGATTAGAACGCGAAAAATACCATTTATTCAAAGTTGGGCATCGGCACCAGTTTTAGCATTGACCACACTTGTAATGGCCATCGGAATCATACTTCCTTTTACCCCCATTGCAGCATCATTTAAGCTTCAACCCTTGCCATTAGCGTACTTCCCATGGTTAATTGCTATACTAATTGCATATTGTATCACAACTCAAATGGTGAAAAATTGGTTCATTAAAAAATTCGAAATATGGTTATAAAGGAAAGTTTAACTGCTTTTCTTTTGGACGCTTCCCCCAAAATTAATTTGGGGGCCAGGCTATCCGTTTTTAGTCCTCGCCCCCTCCCCAAATATTTTGGGGAGGGGGCTGTGGGCTAACCACTTCTATCCTTAGCGCAAAATCTGTTTTCAAGCCGAAGAAAAGGTGAATATTATCGACTGGAATTCTAAAATTTATTTGTTCTATAAAAAATAAAATAAGTAGATACAGCCTCAAATTTGTAAAAAGACTATTGTTATTGACCTAAATCTCGCGTTAGGGATAGCAGTGACATCCCCCGACCAAAGGCTTTTGGTCGGGGATAAAACGAATAGCCCGACCACCTTTTCCAATTCACTTGGGAAAGGTGGAAACGCCCAAATAAAAAAGGAAAGCAAACTCAATTACTTTCCTTTATTTACTCTACATGAACAGATATTTTCCCTTATTTTACTAATCTTTTAAATCGTAAATCAAGGTACTACTTTGCTGTAAATTGAAATATTTATTGGCTATATCTTGCAATTCCTCTGCAGTTATTGAGTCAATTTCCTTGAAAATTTCAGAAATCGTGTCAATTTGATTGAATAAGGCCACGCTTTTACCAAAACCAAGCATCAATCCTGTATTCCCTTCTAAAGAGAGCGCAATTTGCCCTTTTAATTGTTCTTTAGCGCGATTCAGCTGCAAAACTCCCATCTTTTTTTGTTGCAAAAGCTGTAATTCCTTTTGAACCAAATTTAAAGACTTTTGTAAATATTTCTGATCGGTTCCTAAATAAATGGACCAAAATCCGGTATCCATATAAGGAGTAAAATTCGCTTCAATATTATAAGAATAACCGTATTTTTCACGAATGGAAAGCACTAGTCTGGAATTGAGTGCCGGTCCGCCCAAAATATTTGTCAATAAAGTCATACCTTTCCTATCCGTGTGATTGTAGGCTGGCGCTAAACCACCAACAATGGCATGCGTTTGAAAGTTAGCCACTTTTTCCCTCACTTCAAACGGATTATTAGGTACAAAAAGTCCAAGATCATGCTCAACCGAACGTTCATTTTCATTCATGAAATATCGCTCTACTTTAGCCTTTACCTTTTTCAAAGGTTCACTACCGACATAGGAAAGCACGATGTTCGAGGCTGTAAAATAACGTTGTACATATTGTACGATGTCTTCTCGTGTAAATCCTCTAACGGTTTCTTCCGTTCCTAAAATGTTTCCGCCGAGAGCGTGTCCTTTGAACAAAAGCGCTTCAAAATCATCAAAAATGCGTTCTCCAGGTGCATCCAGATAAGAATTGATTTCGTCTAGCACGACTTCTTTCTCTTTTTCAATTTCCTTGCTTGGGAAAACAGAGTGAAAAAGAATGTCTGAAACCAGTTCAAGTGCACGATCAATATAAGGATTTGTGAAAGAGGTGTACAACACAATTTCTTCCTTTGCGGTGTAAGCATTAAGCTCTCCACCTACTGCGTCAAGTCTAGAAAGTATGTGAAAAACTTTTCTTTTTGTCGTTCCTTTAAAGATGCAATGCTCAATAAAATGTGCTAGACCTTCTTCGTTGCTTTTTTCGTATCGGCTTCCTGCAAGAATGGTTGCTCCGAAATGGCCAACTGCAGTATCTTTATGTAAATAAACCAACCTTAATCCGTTTGGAAAATGGATGATTTCAGGAAAAATGTCGTACATTATGGATTTAATCTGTTAATAATCCAGGCGTTTTCTTCCTTTTCAAAGCTAAAACGATCGTGTAATCTGGATGGTCTTCCTTGCCAAAATTCGAAATAATCTGGAATCAGCGCATATCCGCCCCAGTTTTCTGGTCTTGGAACTTGATCAGGGAAGCGTGTTTGCAACTCTTCTATTCGTTTATTAAGTTCTTCTTTATTTTGAAGAATATCACTTTGATGACTCGCCCAGGCACCAATCTGACTGGCTTTTGGTCGAGATGCAAAGTAGTCATCACTGGTTTTGGCATCTACCTTTTGGATTTTTCCTTCAATACGAATTTGTTGTTGTAAATCAGGCCAAAAGAAAAGGATGCTACCGGTTTGATTTAACGCAATATCTTTTCCTTTTTTGGAACTATAATTGGTGTAAAACACAAAAGAATTGTTTACCATTTCTTTTAGGTAAACAATTCTTGCGCTAATTCTTTGATTACAATCAAGCGTTGCTAATGTCATTGCATTTGCTTCGGTTTGATTTTGAGCAACTGCATTTTCCATCCAAGCCTCAAATAATTCGAATGGATTCTTCACATTCTCTTCATTGAATTCACTTTTAGCGAAATCAGCGTGGCTATTGCGTAGTTGATCTTTATAATCTTTCATATTTAATCTTCGTATTCATCGGAAATTTCGCTTTCCAATTCCTCTTCTGTTTCTTCATCATCAACATCAGATCCTGAAGCTTGAAAGACTACCCCTCTTGGTTGTGGGTTTTCTTCTACTTCAAAATCATCAAGTGATTTTCTTGATATTTCACGATCTAAATTTTCAGTCATTGGGAAGATATCCACAATTGGAGAGAAAATGATAGAAGGAATGTTAAATTCAACCATTAAAGTACTTAATGATTCTTGGATTCTGTCATATGCTTCTTTTGCGTCATTTGCAGAAACAAGGAAATTTTGAGAAACTTTTTTCGTTTTTTCAGAATCGTGTTCTACAGATTCATAGGTAACTTTACATTTCCACCATGTGAAGGCATCATCGTAAGCAAAAATATCGTGAATTTCTGTTCTACTGATACTTACAACATCAAACTCACCACGAATAATTGCTCCCAATTCTTCATAGATTCGTGCTTCTGCATCTGTAAAAGAAGAAGCTGCTAGTAAATATGGTTCCGAAACACGTTTAAACGTTCCGTTTTCTAATTGCTTTGTGTATTTTACTTTTACTGTAAACCAGTTGTTCATGTCCTTTGTTATTTGTTGTAAAGATAATGAAAGTCTTTTTATGCTCTCAATATTTTACCATTTGTGTAGATTAAAAAACTGTGATTTGGCAATTTCACTAAAACGGAATTTCCATAGATTTCAAAATTTGCGTTTGGCATATTTGTCAATTCCACGACTTCTCCTTGTATTACGGCACTTACACCACCAAGCATATTCCTAAAAACGGCAGTTCCATTTTTTAGTAAAACTTCTTTCACTTGGTAATTTGCAGCCATTACTGTTTTACCTTTATAATGAACGTAAGAGAAACCATTGTTTTCGTACCAAATAATATCATCAATCACATCCCATTCACCAGGAAAACTACACAAATCTTTTACTTCGCCTTTTTCGTACTTCTTTAAGTTCCCATTTGCATCTTCAAACACGATAAGTCCTCTTCCTGCTTTATATTTTTTTGCCCATTGCATATCTAAATCGATAAAATCTCCTTTATCAAATGCAGCAAAAGTTCTTGTATTTGGATCATTAAAGGCTACAACATCTGTCCCACTTTGAAGGTTAATATCCCCGTTCCACACCCCTACATCGAACAATTTACCGTTATAGAAAATCCGGAAGAGTCCTCCGTTATCTGCATAAGCAACAACGTTTTCACCGATCTTTGGGGAATTATTCAACACTACATCTTGTGTCGACGCCTGAATGGGATATTCTTTTCCTTTCCAATATACTTGTATTGTATTATATCTTGTATCTACGTATGCTACTAATGAATCTTTAACGATATAATCACCAGCAAAGAAAGAGGGATACTTTTTTGTTCCGTTTTCCCAAATTCCTAAAGTAGTTCCAACATTCCATGCTAAAATATTATCAGAGATTTTATATTTAAGGTTCATGTTAGAGATGTCATGTCGGGTTTGCCCATCATACACCCTAAGATTCCCTCTAATATCTAAATAAGCTACAAGATTATCGCCTCCTTGGTACTCTTTCACTTCTTGTAATTCGATGTATTTAAAATCACCGTTCTCCACGGTTCTCATCCAATTGTTGTAGTCTACAAAAGGGATTACTTTCTGTCCAAAAGCAAAAGACTGCGCAAGTAGGACGCATCCAAAAACTAATTTCTTCATATTCAAATATACTGATTCAGACGGATGTAAATCTACATTCATCCATGTTTTTTACCGTTTATCTTTCTTAACATAAACAATGCCATATTTTTCTTTAATTTAGTAATAATTATAAAATACAATAATGAAAAAAATACTCGTAGGTGGACTTATCGGTATTTTGTCATTCCCTACTTTTTCCCAAGAGAAAATTAAGTTTGTGGAATACGATTTACCTAACGGAATGCACGTGATTTTACATGAAGAAAAAGCAACGCCAATTGTTGCTGTTTCGGTTCTTTATCACGTTGGTTCTAAAAATGAAAAATCAGATCGTACTGGATTTGCGCATTTCTTTGAACATTTGTTGTTTGAAGGATCGCAAAACATTGAACGCGGAGAATACGCTAAAATTGTAGAGCGTGCTGGTGGAACGCTTAACGCAAACACTTCAATGGATCGCACTTTTTACTTTGAATTATTACCTTCTAACCAATTGGAATTAGGTTTATGGTTGGAAAGTGAGCGTTTATTACACGCAAAAGTTGAGTCAGTTGGTATCGAAACACAACGTTCTGTTGTAAAAGAAGAAAAAAGATTACGTATCGATAATCAACCCTACGCAACTTTTTTAGGTGAAATGTTTAAACGCGTATTTACTAATCACCCTTACAATTGGCAACCAATTGGAAGCATGGAAGATTTAGATGCTGCTCAAGAAGAAGATTATGTTGGCTTCTACCACACATACTATGTTCCTTCTAACGCAACATTGTCTATTGCTGGTGACATCAATATTGCTGAAACAAAGAAAATGATTGACAAATACTTTGCAAGCATTCCTTCTGGGCAAGCATTGAATTTATACCGTGATTATTTAGTTTTAGAAAATTCACTTTTCGCTACTAAATACGGGGTTGAAAAATCTATATTCGGAGATGATTTCTTTGCGATGACAAATCCAAAAGCAAAAGAAACATTCGCAAAATACAGCAAAATCCCGACAACAGTTGTTCGTCCAGAAAAAACGTATGCTCCAATTAATGGTGTAATCAAAGACGTTGTTAAAGACAATATTCAACTTCCAGGTTTGTTTATGGGATACCAATTCCCAGCTCAAACTCACGAAGATGCTTATGCTTTGGAAATGATGAACTTGGTTTTATCAGGAGGGTCAAGCTCTCGTATCAAGAAAGAAGTAGTTGAGAAAAAACAACAAGCAATTGAAGTATTCTCTTTCTTCTACGGTTTAGAAGATGCTGGAATTGGACTATTTGGTGCGATTGCAAACAAAGACATTTCATTAGATAAAATTCAAGAAACAATTGACATTGAAATTGATCGCATTAAAAATGAATTGATCTCTGAACAAGAGTTCATGACTATTCGTAATCAAGTAGAAAACCAAGAGATTTCTTCGAATGCTACCGTATCTGGAATTTCTGAAAACTTGGCTAACAGTCACGTTTACTTCGGAAACGCTGATTACGTGAACACAGAGTTATCAAAATACATGAAAGTAACAAGAGAAGATATTCAACGAGTTGCAAAAAAGTATTTAACTCCTGAAAACCGTGTTATTCTACATTATTTACCAAAATAGGACAAATAAGTATTTAAGATGAAAAAATTAATAATCGCAATAGGTTTATTGGCATCATTCAGTCTACACGCTCAGCAAATAGACAGAAGTAAAATGCCAAAACCGGCTAAAGCAACACAGATAAACATTGCAGATCCTGTTATCTTTAAATTAGCTAACGGACTAACGGTAATTGTTTCTGAAAACCATAAAGTTCCTAAAGTAACATTTAGTTTATCTGTTTCTGATAAATCAAATTTAGAGTTAGGGAAAGCAGGTCTTGCAGACTTAGCTGGAGCATTGGTTCTTACAGGAACGTCTAATTTATCAAAAGATGAACTAGATACTAAAAAGGACTTTATTGGAGCATCCTTAAGTGCTTCTGATAAAAGTTTGACACTTTCTTGTTTAACAAAATTCCGTGAAGATGGATTAAAGTTAATGACAGATGTGTTGTACAATGCTAACTTCCCAGAATCAGAATTTGTTCGTATCAAGAAACAAATGGAAAGTAGTTTAATGACCGTTAAATCTAGTCCAGAAGATATGGGGGAAAATGCATTAATGAAAGCATTATTTGCAAACCACCCGTATGGCGAAGTAATGACAGAAGAATCGTTGAACCGTATCAACCGTGAAGACGTAATCAATTATTACAAAACAACGTTTGTTCCTGAAGGATCTTACTTAGTAATTGTTGGTGATATCACCGCAAACGATGCACAAGATTTAGCAAAGAAAAACTTTGGAAGCTGGAACGGAAACGCAAAAGCTATCTCTACGTATGCGGAACCTCAAATGCTAAAAGGTGGAAACCGTGTAATTTTCGTTAAGAAAACGGGAGCTGTTCAATCGTATATTCAAATTGCACAACCGATGAACATTGCTATCGGATCTCCAGATGCATTACCTTTAAATGTAATGAATGGTGTTCTTGGTGGTGGTGGATTCGGAACGCGTTTGTTCCAAAATTTACGTGAAGACAAAGGATATACTTACGGTGCTTATTCAAGTGTAGATGTTGCTCCACAAGGTGCATACTTCAGTGCATCAGGTTCTTTTAGAACAGAGGTTACAGATAGCGCTATCGTTGAATTATTAAAAGAAATCAACGGAATGGCAAGCGGAAAAGTAACAGACGATGAATTGTCGTTAACAAAAGCATCAATGAGCGGAAGTTTTGGTCGTTCTCTTGAACACGCTTCTACTATTGCTCGCTTCGCAACAACAATCGAACGTTACGGTTTAGATAAAAATCATTACAAAAACTATTTACAAAATCTACAAGCTATAACACAATCAAGTGTGCAAGATGTAGCTCAAAAGTATTTAGCTCCAAACAGTTACTATATCGTAGTTGTTGGTGATGATTCTGTATTAGATAGAATCAAACAATTTGACGGTGACGGAAGAGTTGAAATCGTTGATGAGTTTGGAAATCCAGCGCAAGAAATGATGCAGGCAGATATAACTGCTGATCAATTGATTGAAAAATATTCTCTTGCAATGACGAACGCTAAAAATGCTGCCGAAAGAGATAAAAAATTGAAGAAAGTGAAATCAGTATTGACGCAATCAGACATTACAATTTCTCAAGCTCCAATTACTTTACAAGCAAAACAATTCTGGGCTGCACCAAACATTTCTGCAAGTGTTATGGAAATGAACGGAATGATTTTAGAAAAAACTGTATTTAACGGTAAAACAGGAACCAAAATGGACGCGCAAACAGGAAGTCATGAAATGACTACTGAAGAAATTAAAGATGCGAAGAAAGATGTAGGTTACATTCCTGAAATTAACTATGCGAAGACAGGTAGAAAATACGAATTGTTAGGTATCGAAAACCAAAATGGTAACCTACTTTATGTAGTTAAACTAAGTGAAGCAAACGAAATCACTTTAGAATACTTCAACAAAACAACTTTCTTGAAAACAAAAACCGTGAAAATCGGGAAATCAGAAGAAGGAGAAGCATACGAATCAACAATTACGTATAGCGATTACAAAACAGTTGGAGCCATCCAAATTCCACATAAAACAACTATGGGAATGGGTGAAATGGTTTTCACATCAACGGTGAAATCAGCACAAATTAACAAAGGTTCTTTAGCAGATTTTAAATAATCCAAAATTGAATACTGATTAAAGAGCCGCCATAGTGCGGCTCTTTTTTTATTTGCTATTTTTGCATTTGAAACACACACAAACAATGAATACATTATTAACTATAAGCGGTAGCAATCACAGCCGTTCCATACACGCGGAACTGCTTCAACTTTTGCAATCAAAATACAATGTTGCCTTTAATATTCTTCCCGTTGACGAAATGGACCTTCCCCTTTTTGATTTGGATTTGAATTTTGAAATCGGCATTCCCAAAGACATACAAGCTATACACGCTGCTATACAGAAAGCAGATCAAATTCTATTTACTGCGCCAGAACATAACGGTGCCGTAACTGCCTTCCAAAAATCAATGTTAGACTGGCTTTCACGAGCAGAATTGAAATTTCTAACCGGAAAAAAAATATTTATCATCGGTACTTCTAAAGGATACGGTGGTGCTCAGCATGCTATTGATAACCTTACTTTCTTTGTTAAACGTTTCGGAGCAAGCGAAGTTCACACTTTGAGTATTCCTTCTTACGGCTTTTTGACACAAGAAAATGGCGATCTGTTAGAAGAAGTAGACGCTAAAATCAACTCGTTTATTTCAAAATTTTAAGACATGGCAATTTACGAATTCAATGGTTTTAAGCCCGTAGTGAAAAAATCAAGTTATGTACATCCGCAAGCGTGCGTGACCGGAAATGTCATTATTGGTGAAAACGTATACATCGGTCCAGGCGCGGCTTTGCGTGGTGACTGGGGACAAATAATCATTGAAGACGGCTGTAATGTACAAGAAAACTGTACCATTCACATGTTTCCTGGAACGACCGTTTTGTTGAAAAAAGGAGCGCATATTGGTCACGGAGCCATTGTACATGGAGGAACAATTGGTGAAAATTGCATGATTGGAATGAATGCCGTAATCATGGATGATGTGACAATTGAAGACGAATGTATCGTTGGAGCGTTGTGCTTTGTACCAGCCAAAATGGAAATCCCTAAACGCAGTCTAGTGGTTGGAAATCCTGCTAAAATCATTAAAGAAGTAAGTGATAAAATGATTGCTTGGAAAACAAAAGGAACAGCTTTATACCAAGCTTTGCCAGCAGAATTGCATGCGACACTAAAACCGTGTGAACCATTAACTGAAATAGAAGAAAACAGACCCACGCAGGAATCCATGTATGTGACTTGGGAAAAAATTAAGAATACTTCCGAAGGAAAATAACCCTTCAATAAAAATAGTTTGGCCGATCCCGTCCTTTCCAAATGACTTGAAAAGGACGGGCAGGCTATCCGTTTTATCTTTGTTTCCCAGCGCAATGCGCTGAAAACAAAGGATGCCACTCCTATCCTTATCGGGAAATTGGTTTTCAAAAAGCAGATTGTAAATCAAATTCATTGCTTTTCCAAACACCTTATTATAAAATAGCTCAATCCGTTTTTTTTTGAATTTTTTAGGCTGTATTTTTAACCTCTTTTGGATGCCGGAAATAATAGACTAATCTTTGTGTTATCTAAATAAACAGAAGCAAGCTCTGCCGGGGAGCAACTTGTGAAGGGATAATATGAATGCTCGACAAAATATCAATCCATGGGTTTTACTAAAAATAAAAAAGTCCAATCTTTAAAGATTGGACTTTTTTAATTATTGATTTTTAGTTTTTGATTACTTTTCTAGTTGTATTTCCAATTTTTACAAAATACATTCCTGATGGTTGATTAGAAAAATCAACTTTAGTAAATGAATTTACATAATCGTTATAAACTTCTCTACCCGACATGTCTGTAATAATAACATTCTCATTCTCATTAGACTCAAATGAAATATTCAAATCATTAACTACTGGATTTGGATAAATATTCAAATTTGAAACTTCTGTTTGTGTAGTAGATAAATTATATTTATCTAACATTTTTATTTCTACGAATTCTTGTTCAGGTTCGATATTAGTTAAAATAGTTAATACCATATCACTATCATCATATGTATAATAACCTATTGCATCGGTAGTAGTGTTTTGTAATTCTCTTTTAACGTTAGATTCATCCACTCCAAAAACTTCAGTGGTGTAAATAATATTACCAAATTGTACACTTATAATTTCATAAATGTCGGTATCTTCATCATCTATACTATATGTGTAAATTAGTTCATCATTATCATATGCTAAAGCATATGATACTTTTGTACTATTGTTCTTTTTAAATATAATAGTATTGTCTTGTCCAAATCCGTTAAAGATTGATGCGATGATGATTGCGATTGTTAGGATTAAATTTTTCATGTTTCAAAAGTTTTAAATAATTAGTGGTAATTGTTTTTTGTTATATGTAAATATAGACAATTCTAAAATTCTAATTACAAATGCAACATTAACCGTATCTATTCTGTGTTGAATCGTTTTTATAGAACATTGGTATTTCTCGGCAAGTTGGACATAAGTTTGCTTACCCAGCAAATATTCTTCCCAAAGGACATTATTTTCAAGTCTGTTTCCTCCTAAAAAATGTTTGCCGCAATGAGCACATTTATATAATTGCCCCCCTTTACAGTCCCGTTTTTCTAGGTAAATCCTTTTACGAATTGAATGCCGTAAACAAGTTTAACAGCGGAAACCTTCAGCCCTGGCGGAGCGTGATAGCTTCAGGAAGTAGAAAAGTACTGAACGCTAGCATTGCACTGCGACCAAAGGAAGCACGTGTAATGCAGCTTGTGAAGACTTTTCTAGGAAGGAACTAAAACGCGCAGACAGAAAAGGCTGCCAAAAGATAATGCAGAAATACCTCGTGATTTATTTACCCATAAAACGTTGGGAACTTTCAATCTGGCAATTCAATTTCAAGGCCATCATGTGCCAAAAACACATTTTCAGGCAACTCTTTTTCCACTTCTTCGTGGCTTCCCATTAAATGAGAAATGTGTGTCAGATACGCTCTTTTAGGCTGAACCAAGGCGATAAATTCCAATGCTTCCTTTAGGTTAAAATGGGAGATATGTTCTTCTTTTCGTAAAGCGTTTACAACCAAAACCTCCACGCCTTTTAACTTCTGAATCTCTTCATTAGCCACCGTTTTCGCATCCGTCACGTATGCAAAATTATTGAATCGATACGCCAAAACGGGCAATTTATAATGCAATACCTCCAAAGCAGAAATGGTCAAACCCTCCCACTCCATTTTAAAATCTTTATGAATGATGTTCAACGCCAATTTTGGAATCCCAGGATAACTGGAGGTAAACACGTAATTGAATTCTCGACGTAATGCCTCTTCCACCAGAACATCACAATAAACTGGCATGTCAATACCTTGTTTAAAATTAAATGCACGAATATCATCTAATCCCGCTACATGATCTTTGTGTTGATGGGTAAAAAAGACCGCATCTAAATAAGGTGTTTTTGCACGTAACATTTGTTGACGAAAATCGGGGCCGGTATCCACAACAATCTTTAAATCATTGTATTCCAATAAGATAGAAGAACGTAATCGATTATTTCTCACGTCATTAGATTGACATACATCACATGTACATGCAATGACAGGTATTCCTTGAGAGGTTCCAGAACCTAGAATTGTAATCTTCAATGGTGTTTTCTTTCAAAAATAGCCAAATAGTTTTTTAAATTTGTCATTCAACAAAAAGATAAATATGTCTGTACATAAAAATATAAAACGCGTTACCACAAGAACGCTTTTAGACATGAAAGAACGTGGAGAAAAAATTTCCATGTTAACAGGATATGACTTTTCTATGGCACGTATCATCGATACCGCTGGAATTGATGTAATATTAGTAGGTGATTCGGCTTCAAACGTTATGGCTGGTCATGAAACCACATTACCGATTACCCTGGATCAAATGATTTACCACGCGAGCTCTGTCGTTCGTGCAGTAGAAAGAGCTTTAGTTGTTGTGGATTTACCATTTGGTTCATACCAAGGAAATTCAAAAGAGGCGTTAAGCAGTGCCATTAAGATCATGAAAGAATCTGGTGCGCATGCAGTAAAACTAGAAGGTGGACAAGAAATCAGTGAGTCTATTTCCCGAATATTAACAGCAGGTATTCCAGTTATGGGACACCTAGGTCTAACACCGCAATCCATTTATAAATTTGGAACATACGTTGTTAGAGCTAAAGAAGAGGAAGAGGCAAATCAGTTGATTCACGATGCTAAATTATTAGAAGAAGTAGGTTGTTTTGCCATTGTTTTGGAGAAAATCCCTGCTCATCTAGCTCAAAAGGTAGCCGAATCTGTGAATATTCCAATCATAGGTATTGGAGCTGGTGGCGGAGTTGACGGTCAAGTATTGGTAGTTCATGACATGCTTGGAATCAACAACGAATTTAATCCACGTTTTTTAAGAAAGTACCATAACCTTTACGATGAGATGTTAGGTTCTATTCAACGTTACATTGAAGATGTAAAAACCGGAGATTTCCCTAACGAAAACGAACAGTATTAATACAACCAGAACTTGGAATCAACATCGAATCCTTTAGCGGATAAATACCATTTAGACATTCTTCATGAAGACAATCACACGATTGTTGTCAACAAGAAAGCGTCTGACATAGTTCAAGGAGATAAAACGGGCGACCCAGCGTTGCCCGATTTTATTAAAGGCTATTTAAAAGAAAAATACGACAAACCAGGAAACGTATTCTGTGGCGTGGTACATCGTCTAGATCGTCCTACAAGTGGTGCATTAGTTTTTGCGCGTACATCAAAAGCCCTTGAGCGATTGAACGAACAATTTAGAGAAAAAGACACCACAAAAACGTATTGGGCAATCGTTGAAAAAACACCTAAAGTTCCTGCTGCACGATTAGAAGATTATTTGCTGAAAAATGAAAAGCAAAATAAATCTTATGTAACCGATGCTCAAAAAAAAGGAGCTAAAAAAGCAATATTGAGTTATAAAACACTTGTAAAAGGTGACAACTTCACCTTATTGGAAATCGCTTTAGAAACAGGACGTCACCATCAGATCAGGTGTCAGTTAGCAAACATTGGATGCATCATTAAAGGTGATGTGAAATACGGAGCAAAAAGAAGTAATTCAGATGGTTCCATTCATTTACATGCCAGAAGCCTTTCCTTTAATCATCCGACAACTAAAGAGCGAATAGAAATCACTGCTCCCCTACCTAAAGAATCGGTTTGGAGCCAATTTTACCAAATGTTATGATTTCTTAATACTTTTTCTATCTTTATTTCATACGTATCAATTATATTTATGATGGTATAGAAACAAGCAATTAATAACCACACAAAAGAGCGCTATCTTTGTACCAAGTAAGAAAATAAAAATAATTTAAAAAGTAAAAATATGAGTTTTGTAGGTAAAAAATTTCCATCAATTTCAGTAAACGCGATGGACGAAATGGGAGACACTTTCCAAATTGACGTTTTCAAAAAAGCAGTAGAAGAAAAGAAAAAAGTTGTTTTATTCTGGTACCCTAAAGATTTTACATTCGTTTGTCCAACTGAGATCCACGCTTTCCAAGAAGCTGCAGCTGAGTTCGAAAAAAGAAACACAATCGTTATCGGTGCATCTTGCGACACAGCAGAAGTACACTTTGCTTGGTTGAGTACAGCAAAAGACAACGGAGGAATTGAAGGAGTTCGTTTCCCTTTATTGGCAGATTCTACACGTGTTTTAGCACAAGAATTAGACATCTTAGATTACGATATGTTTGAAGAAGATTCAACAGGTGACAACGTTACTTACCGTGCTACATACCTAATTGACGAAGAAGGAACTGTATTCCACGAGTCGGTTAACACAATGCCTTTAGGTCGTAACGTGCAAGAATACATCCGTTTGGTTGACGCATACACACACGTACAAAAATTCGGAGAAGTTTGTCCTGCAAACTGGGAAGAAGGAAAAGACGCAATGAACGCAACACGTACAGGAGTTGCAGATTATTTAAGCAAACACTAAGAAATATGTTTACAGAAATTCAAGAAGACAATTTAGACGTTCTTTTGAATCAAAGTAAAAAAGTAATGGTACAATACGGCGCTTCATGGTGCGGGAACTGTAAAATTACTAAACCTAAATTCAAAAGAATGGCCGAAGAGCATACGGACATCGAATTCTACTATGTAGATGCCGAAAAATTCCCTAACGCTCGCCAATTTGCTAACGTAAGTAACTTACCTACTTTTGCCGGATTCATTGATGGTAAATTGATCAAAGAAGCACAAGGGAATAAAGTAGAAGTTATCCAAGAAGTTTTAAATGAGGTTACCGCTAATTAAACACACAATCGAATTCATTGAAAACAACGACGAAGATTTCGTTATTGAAACAATGGAAGTACTCGAAAACTTGATCGAAGCTCCAGGTATTAAAGACGAAGAATTGGACGTAATTGGAGAATTACTTTCAAACTTCTCTGGCGCACTTGAGGTACATGCTGAAATCAAATCAGGAAAAGCAAAAAGAGATGCTTTGAACGACTTCATGAAAAGAGTTACCGGTTCAATTGACAAATAGGTCAACAACCAAAAAATAGAAAACAGTCAGAAATGACTGTTTTTTTTTGCTTAAACTTTTATTTATCAATTTCTTTTGGCAGCTTTTACGGTCTACGCGCTTTAGTAAACTCTTGTAAATTGGTTCACTAGCTGTCCGCCGTGTGCTTCATAAAGTCGCAACGGCAAACATGCGTTCACACAATTTACACTTCCTTTAGCTATGGCGCTACACCCTAGCTGAAGAATCTTAGCAAGACAAAATTTTCAATTCTGTGCAAATTGTCTTTAAAGAATATGCACTTTATGAGAGAAAGTCAATATCGTCTACTTCTCCGAGCCCAATTCCGATCACAATCAACACCTCGGAACCCAAAATAAAGTAGCTGTTTTGAAAAAGCTTATTTATTTAAATAAATCGATAAAACAATTCCCATTTTTTTCGCCAAAGGAATTGAATAGTTCTTAATGTTTGTCTGAAGCTCTTAGTTGATAAAAAGCCTGTGGAAAGCATGTTTTGAAAGAAAAAATATTTAGAGTTAGCTTCTGGAAAATTGTGATCCAAAAACATTCCTGAAACCTGTAACGTACCCGTCCCCCATTCGTATTTAAATGTATACCAACACACTTGACTTGACATGGTATATCTTGTATTTTCCTTTGTTGTTTTAGTCCATTTAGCATTTTTAGGATCTATGAAAATTGAGCAATCCAAATCGTGTATGTAAATTCCAAATGGTTTTACCGATCGTCTAAAAGGATATTTAATTTTCTTCCTAAACAGCTCTAAATTTTCTTCAACAGCAAGAGTTATCTCTTCAAAACTTACTGGATCTGGTGTTGGTTGAATATCTATCTTTTCATTGTCATTCATGTATTTTTGAACAGCAAACTCAGAATTAAATAAAACATTATTCGTGTCAATTTTATCATGAGGATACATGAACTGGATTTCTGGAATTTTTAGATTTAAGATATCTCTAGGTGTATTTGCCCAGCTATTCATTCTTGCATTTTCTTGATTACAGAAGTATACAAAGCTAGCAAATGGAATTATATATTTTGGTGCGAAAATTTGTTTTTGCAACTGAATATCTTCTATTTTTTTTAGTGATGCATCCATTTCATCCTGTTGATTCCCGACCCAATTTGCAAATGAAAATTGAGTAAACAGAAAATCTACTGTTCCTATTTCTCTTGAAATGTATTTGTATTGTTTTGAATTAAATGTGCAATCATTCAAGTTAAGAATTGTCTTACCACCTGATTTAATAGCAAGAAATGAATCCATAGATCCTGCAGAGCCGCAATACAAGTTGATTTCGTCGATTTTTATCCATTTATAAATCGGCAACTCAATTACTTCCGAAAACCCCATTTTTTCAAATGCATTTTTCAATCGTGGAGATGCATGTTTTTGATAAAGTATTTTTATTCTTTCTTTATCTATTTTTGATATGCTCTTTAATGTTGGAAAATTAAAATGATCGGGATGCTCGTGAGTGACAAAAATATAGTCAATTTCTGAATAATTCACATCAATATCGCCAGCAGTTAAAGCCCATCCATCATTAAACGTTTTCCCTTTTGTCCAAGGGTCGATAAAAATTTTTTTTGATTCGACCTCAACAATAAATCCAGCATGTGATATAAATTCTATTTCCATAATTTAATAATATTCAAAGTTCACCAACTTAGCCAAGTGATTCAAACTAACAGTTTTTTCCCTAAAATATAGTCAATACTCTACACTTTCACGAAATTAAGAAATTAATACTAAAATCCATGGCAATAAAAACGTTTATCCTTTATTTACTATTATTCTTTCCTTTGATTTACATTCACTCCTTCCTTGATAAATAGTCAATCGTTTGTCGAGTTCACTTGGACGTATGTTCAGCTCATCAATTTGAAGGCGTTCCTTTCCACTAGGATAATCATATTCCATGTAATAGTGAATATTCTTTCCAATTCCTACACGGTAAACCTTTGCATTTTTTACATCCTTCCAGTGAAAAAACGGAGTGGAAATGGTTTTAAGTCCTAAGTTATTAACTACAATTTGTGGTTCATTACTAATTAGATTTCGATATTCTTTGATCCCAAAAAACAATCCAATAAGCGTTAACAAAGCGCCCAGGAACAAAATTTCTGTATAGAACATCAAATAATTACCAATCCCTGCACATGCAATCATGGTTAATAATGCATGCCTTTTTTTTCTTTTGGAAAAGAAGATTTGTGTTTCTTCAGGAATATTGGGGAGGTCTTGAAAGATATCTTTTTGATTGAATTTTCGTTGGATGGATATCCATCTCATTTTATCAGAAGCACTTTTATAGGCCATTTTTTCAATAAAGCTACTGTCTTCCCACATTAGATTTTCTTGCATTGCTCTACGTTTGAGCTCATGTACATTTCTAACATTTTCGAATGCCCAAAGACGCCATTTTGTAATTGAAAAACGCCACCAAATCCAAGAAATAAAAAATCCAAAAATCCATCCTAATGGAATTCCCCAATTGGGAATTATTCTAAGTACGCCAAAAAAGAGAATAAGGATGAAACATGTAATGAACAATCCAAATGCAGGATACCCCACCCATTTTCGTCCACAAGTAAGTGCTTTATCAACAGTAATAGTATCTATACTTTCAGGCATTTCTCCGCTAGAATGTTCGAATTAATGTACCGTTTTCCTTTCGCAGTTCTGTTTTACCATTTGATGTTGAAATGGCAATATCTGGACCATTCCAAATAGCATGTGTTGCATTACCACTTCCTACGATTCGGATCAAAGTACCATTTTCTTTCCGTATTTCGACCTTTCCTTTATTTGTGGTAATCGCGATTAAAGATTGATTGGTATTGTATGCTGCAAAAATCGCATTTCCGCTTCCTATGGTTCTAATTAAAGTACCGTTACTTTTCCGGACTTCGATTTTTCCATTATTCACTTGTAAAACATTCATTTGCCACTTTATTTTACGTAAAGACCATTTTTATGTCTTAAAGATAAGTGATTTTTTATCGTTTTAGCCTTTAGTTCGTAGTGAGATTCCGCGTTAGGGATACGAGTGGAAAGCTTTTTTGAAGAAAAACTTGCAACGGATAGCCCGCCCCTTCACATTCCCAAGTAGTTTTGGGATGAGAAGGGGAACGCCCAAATAACACCCTAAACTTTCCTTTATTTTTTTTTAGATATTTCCGTTTAGTTATTTTTGGCAGCCATTTCGGCCTACCTGTTTTAGTCAACTCACACAAAAGGGTTCAAGCAGCTTTTCTCACTTGCTTCCGTTGGTCGCAGTAGAAAATTGGCTTTCACTCCTTTCTGTTTCGTTGAGCTATCACATTCCGTCCGGGCTGATTATGAAGTTATTTACTCAAAATCTTAAACCTTTAATTGAATGTATTTTTCACTAGTTTACTTGAAAAAACCTTTTTATAAAATAAAAAAAACCAAATCATTTCTTTCGATTTGATTTGGTTTTCCTGTTTAAGTTTCTTTCAAAAAACTAAGCTGGAATCATTCCATGTGGATCGATTACATATTTTCTTGCTGCGCCTTTATCAAATTCAGCATAACCTTTTGGAGCGTCTTGCAATGAAATAACTTGCACGTTTACTGCCTTCGCAATTTTCACTTTATCATATAAAATAGCGTTCATCAGCTGGCGATGGTATTTCATAACTGGACATTGCCCGGTATGAAAACAGTGCGATTTTGCCCATCCTAATCCAAAGCGAATTTTCAGACTTCCAACTTTAGATGCAGCATCAACTGCACCTGGGTCTTCTGTGACGTACAAGCCAGGGATTCCGATTGCTCCACCAGCTCTGGTTACTTCCATGGCTTGGTTTAGCACTACTGCTGGTTGTTCTTCGTCTACGCCCGCATGTCCATGACCTCTGGCTTCGAAACCTACACAATCTACAAAACAATCTACTTCTGGAACACCAACAATCGCTTCTATTTGATCGGTTAATGATGTTTCACTATTCAGTAATATGGTTTCGCACCCAAAGCTTTTGGCTTGTGCTAAACGTTCTTCATTTAAGTCACCAACAATAACAACTGCTGCGCCTAATAAATGACAACTTGCTGCACAAGCTAATCCAACTGGTCCTGCTCCTGCTACGTATACGATTGATCCAGGGCCTACACCTGCTGTGATGGCACCGTGAAATCCTGTTGGAAAGATATCTGAAAGCATGGTCAAGTCACGAATGTAGGCTAAAGCTTGCTCGTTATCCGGAAATTTCAGCAAGTTAAAGTCGGCATAAGGAACCATGACATATTCGGATTGTCCGCCTACCCAGCCCCCCATGTCTACATAACCGTATGCAGCACCTGGTCTGGCAGGATTCACATTAAGACAAATTCCTGTTTTTCCTTCTTTACAATTGCGACATCTTCCACAAGCGATATTAAAAGGTACAGAAACGATATCACCCACGTTAATGAATTCAACATCCCTTCCTTTTTCTACTACCATCCCCGTTATCTCATGCCCTAAGACTAGTCCCGCTTCTGCAGTGGTTCTACCTCTAACCATGTGCTGATCTGATCCACAAATATTGGTTGCGACCACTTTTAAGATAACACCATGTTCGCATTTTCTATTTCCAAGTTCAAGTTTGGGATATGCAATTTCTTGGATCTCTACCTCACCTGGTCCTTTATAAATTACTCCGTGATTTGAACACATAATTTACATTTTAATGGATTACAAAATTGCCGCTGCTCCAGCTACTGCTACCGCATGGTCGTCTTCTACTGTACTTCCACTTACTCCGATAGCACCAATGATCACTCCTTCGCTATTTTTTATCACAACGCCACCTGGAAATGTGATTAACCCACCATTTGAATGCTCGATATTATATAAAGATCCTCCTGGTTGAGATAAAGAGCCGATGATACCTGTATCCATGTTAAAAAAGCGTGCTGTTCGAGCTTTTTTCTGCGCAATATCAATCGAACCTAACCATGCATCATCCATTTTATTAAATGCGACAAGGTTTGTACCTGCATCTACAATCGCGATGTTCATTTTTACACCTAATTCATTTGATTTTACTAAGGCAGCGTCTACGACCTTTCTTGCTTGTTCTAAAGTGATGTTGCTCATACTATTACAATTTATATTATTTAAGTTAAAGGTCATACTTTAAATCAATCTTAGATATAAGGATTACGTCAAAAAATATAACATTCGTGTCATCAGAAATCGTATATTGTATTTATATGTATTTTGCGTTTTATTTATGAAACATTATATTGATCTGCTTTCCATCCAAACGCCGAAGCACCTTAGAAGTGGTTTAGAGCATAAAACACGGTTTGACTTTGGAGATTTTGAGATAAACATTTTTGAAACCTTTCAATCTAACACAAAAGTGCAGATTCAATACGATGGATTATCTATATCTGGTATGATAAGAGGTCATAAAATCGTACACGCACCAGGTGTTACTCCTTTTTTGTTTGAACCGGGAACCTCTTTAATTTTACCTGAAGGTCAAACAATTTTCGCAGATTTCCCTGAAGCGGACGAACAAAGACCTGTTCAATGCGCCACGCTTTTGATACCTCATGAAAAATTAAAACAACAACTGAAAAGCTTAGCTGAGTTATATCCAAGAGAAGATGGTTACTGGAATTTTGATTTTGGACATGTACATTTCAATAATAATTCCGAATTAGTTCGAGCTTTTAATGAATTACTTCAGCTTACGCAATTACAACAACAAGATAATACCCTTAATGATTTACTGCTGAAATCTTTTTTAGTACGAATTATTAGTGCTCAAAAAGCGGACAAGGCAGAAAAACAGTTTTTGCAATTAAATGACCAATTATATAAAGTAAAGAAATACATCAAAGAGCATTTGGCTGAAACCATAACCGTTGATCAATTGACAGAAATTGGTAATTGTAGTAAACGTACATTATTTAGATTCTTTGAAGCCTATTGTCAACGTACTCCAGGCGAGTATATTCTCCATGAACGTATGGCTTTAGCCAGAAATCTTTTGCTTCATCCAGATCATAATAGCAGCACAGTGGCTTATATGAGTGGTTTTACTTCTGTTAGTTATTTTACAAAACAATTCAAGCTTTATAATAAATGTACACCTAGAGAATTTATTATAAAATTTAGAGGGTAATTGCGGTTAATGGGCCGCGTATGGTAAACTTCCCCATTTTTCAGACAATTTAAAAGTATTAAATTTAAATTGTTTTATAATATGAAAAAATCAAGATTTACAGAAGCCCAGATTGTTAATATTCTGAAGGAATATGAAGCTGGCAAGCAGACTAAAGATATTTGCCGTGAGTATGGTATTGCAGTTCCTACATTTTATAGCTGGAAGCAAAAGTACGGAGGTATGGATGCG
>JASLGM010000023.1 GCA_030150045.1 Taishania sp. | reverse complement strand
GTTGAAGCATTTGGGGTATAAAGCAGTTGCGGTAAACGTTTCTGACATTGCAGCAATGAATGCTAAAGCAGAACAAATAACGGTTTCCATTGCCTTTTCTAGTAAGTTTCCGTTAGAAGCTATTGAAGAACTGTACAAGGGTATTGAGGCAGCTTGTGAGGCATTTAACGTAGATTTAGTAGGTGGTGACACGAGTACATCATACAGTGGACTATGTATCAATATAACAGCAATAGGTCGTGCGAAAAAAGAGGTCATTACTAAGCGTTCAGGAGCAAATGAATTTGACTTATTGGTGGTTTCGGGTGACTTAGGTGGCGCATACATGGGATTACAAATCCTAGAACGTGAAAAAGAAGTCTTTAAGGCGAATCCGAATATTCAACCGGACTTAGATGGCTTCGACTATATCATTAACCGTCAATTAAAACCTGAGGCACGTATTGACATTGTTGATTTATTAGCCAAACTAGATGTTGTTCCAACTGCAATGATTGACATTTCAGATGGTTTAGCTTCAGAAATTTTACATTTATGTAAAGCGAGTAACCTGGGTTGTCATGTATATGACGAGAAAATTCCGATTGATGCAAGTACTTCTATGACAGCGATTGATTTTGAAATTGACCCGGCAACGACAGCATTAAATGGTGGTGAAGATTATGAATTGTTATTCACTATCAAACAATCGGATTTTGATAAAATCAAAGGTAATCCAAACTTGACGGTAATTGGCCATATGACAAACGCCGCTGATGGAACCTACTTTATTGATAAAAATGGCAGCGCCATCACCTTACGAGCGCAAGGTTGGAAACATATATAATTGAGGTATACAACAAAAAAAGGTCTGAAAATATTTCAGACCTTTTTAATTATTAATTTGTTGGTTTACGTGGTTTACGTAAAATACTATCATCGTTTGGATCAGTCACCTCACCGCCTCCACGAGGATCTGAAGAATTGGTTCCTCCAGGAACAACCCCCGTTCCATCATTGCTTTTCTCTACATCTCCATTACCATGAGTTGTAGTAGTTCTATTCGTTCCTTCTTTTAAAGGAACAATTTCTTCTTTATGACAAGCTGTAAGTAAAACAACAAATCCTGCTAAAAATAATATAAGAATTTTCTTCATAATTCAAGGTGTATAAAGCAAATATAATTTTCTTATATTAAATATCCAACTCTATATTGTTAATTATTATACTTACCTCGGTACCTAAAACATCTCCGTTTTCTGCTGAGATTTGCTTCGGTCCATCAATAAATAAATTTTCTTCTGATATTTTTCTAATCAAGTCAATACGTTTCATGGTAATCTCCATTCCTCGCGACTTATGATCTCCGTTGTTTTGCTGTTTGTTTTCAAAACTTTTATCTATCCCTATTCCATTGTCTCTAATATTGATCAATAAATCGGTTCCCTTTTGCACAAAGGACACGGTAATCATTCCCTTGACATCACGTTGAGGTAAAACACCATGAATAATACTATTTTCAATAAATGGCTGTACCATCATTGCTGGAATGCGAATGCTTTCAGCATCTTTAGCATCACAAATGATTTCGTATTCAAACAATCCATTAAAACGCATGGCTTCCAAAGAGAGGTAAAGCTCCAATCGCTCAACTTCTTGATCTAGGGTTACACGGTTTTCATCATCAGAAGAAGAATCTAAGTTTTTACGAATAAGTTTAGCAAAACTAGATAAGTAACGATTCGCAGAACGCTTATCTGAAATGTTAATAAAATATTGAATACTATTTAAGGCATTAAAAATAAAATGTCTGTTCATACTTGCATTCAATGATTGTTGTTCCAACTGCACAAGTCGGGTTCTCATTTCTGCTTTTTCCAACTCACCATGAATTTTTTCTCTTTTAATTTTTTGGTGAATGAAAAACCAAAGAATGAGTCCAGAACACCCGACTACAAACAACATAAACCACCATGATTTATAGTACGCCTGATCAACTCCAAAAGTTAGTTTTATGGATTCCATAACTACACCTTCTTCGCTGACTAATCGAACACGCAAGGAATAGTTTCCAGGTTGCAATCCCGAATACGAAACGCTTGTTGATTTTGTAAGTGGCGACCAATCCGTCTCATGCCCTTCAAGGAAAAATTGTAAGCTTACATTGTCATAGTCTTTCAAAGCAATGACATCAAATAAAAATTGGAGGTTATTTTTGTTATGTGGAAAATGTAAACCTGTAGGCAAGCCATTCTTTGTTATTCCTCCAAACTCGGAAATAGAGAAGCGTTTATAATTAAGAAGAATGTTATTAAACACCAACTTTACGTTTTGAGTTTCGGTCACAAATTTATTGTAATCAAGTCGAACCAACCCCGAGGCGGTACCGAACCACAAATTATCTTTTAGGTCGAAAAAAGCGGAATTTATGTTTGTTTCCAAATCTATCAATCCGTGATTTTTTGTCAATCTTAATATTTTAAAATCTAACCCTACAAAACGGAGAATGACTAGACCATTATTTGTTCCCGCAACAAGGTCGTTTCCTTTCGGAATTAAAAAATTGATGTAATTAGATGCAATCTTTCTTGCGAAATCTAAACGAATAATTTCATTCTCTTTGTACTCGTAAATCCCTTCTTCAGTTCCTATAAACACTCTTCCATTCCGCAGTTTAACGATAGAAAATACCATTGCACGCAAAGCTGTGATTCGCGTATAATTCCCCTCCTTAAGTTTATATAAACCGTTATCTGTTCCGACTAAAATTTCTTTATTGTTTATAGGGTAGATAGCTCGAACATTTTCAACAAATTGATTTTCTTTTGCTAAATTTTCAATCAGTCCTTTATTGTACAACACCACCCCTTGGGAGGTACCAACATACATTTGGTTTTTATCTATTTTATAGATCGCTGTTACACGTTGGCCAGGAGCGCCAAATCCTTCAGATATTTCTCTTACATTTCCATGTACGTCAATCCCCGTTAAACCGTTTTCAGAACGATACCAAAAGCGTCCATCAACATCATTAATGAGTACCCAAGGTGGGGACTCTACTTTTTCGGAACGGAAAGTTTTAAAATCAAAGGTGGAATGAATATAGGAATCGATAGACCCAAAGACATATTCTTTGTTTTCTTTTTGCACTATGGAAATAACAATATCTGTGGGTAATCCCGATTGCTTATCAAAATACCTTACATGTTGATTCGGAGCAAGTATTAATCCTTTACCATTCGTACCAATCCAAACGCTCTTACTTCTGTCACTGAAGACAGTCGTCAAATTATTCATCGGAAGACCGTTTTCAACGGTTTTCAACTCAAACCCATTCGCATGTTGTTCTAACAACCCTTGTGAAGTAGCAATGGTTAACCAACCACTTTGATTGACTGCTATTTTATTTATTCGATACCCATCTGTACCTGCTTCTTTTCTCAATCCATCTCTAGGATTTGAAAAAGAATAAAGTCCATTTAGATAAGTTCCTACGTATATTTTATTGTTATAGGAAAACAATTCGATGATATTTAGGTCTTCACTAATGGAAACCGTGTGATAAGAAACAAAGTCTTGTGTTTCCAAAATACGATCGTACCCGGCAATAATTAACTTGTCTTCAAACACAACCATACCCCGCACAAAATCTAATTTTGAGCCTGTGTTAATCTTTATTAGTGCTCCATTTTTAAATTCGTAAACCCCAGCTCCATTCGTCGACACGATGATTTTTCCGTCAAAACGAACAATGGCCGTCACCGGGCTTCTTTCTTTAGTATTTGGGATCTCAATAGGCTTAAATTTATTTTTCACCCAGAAAGACACTCCTCCTTCATGCCCTACATATACATTTCCTCCAATTGTTTCAATTAAGGAAACACGATTGTTGAATAAACCATTTGAAATGGTGTAATTTTCGAAGGTTCCACCATTAAACTTTGCAACTCCTCCAAGCGTACCAATCCACAAATAACCTAATGAATCTTGTTTAATAGAAACCACTTGGGATTGAGGCAACCCATCAATAGTAGAAAAGGCACGAAAATGTGCCTTTTGACTCCATGAAATACAGGAAAAGAGTAGTGCGAAAACAAAAATGAATATACGCATTTATTAGTATCGTTTACGATTTAAGCATCTTTACAAAATCAGTTACTCTATTTCTCGCAACAGGGATTTTCGCTCCATCTTTTAATACTACATAATGCCCATCATCATTCAAATACTCAGTCAATTCATTTAGATTAATGATATGCGATTTATGTGTTCTAAAAAATTTGTTTTCGTCTAAAATACTTTCGTAAATCTTTAGTGTCCTCGTATCTAAATACCTAGACCCATCTTTAAAATAAATCGTTGTACAGTTTCCGGACGCTTCTAAATGACTGATGGAGACATCTTCCACTATTTTCAATCCTTTGGTATGAGAAATCGCGATTCTATTGTTACTTTTATTGTGCAACATTCTATCGGATAAATTTCGGATAGATTGGAAGTATTCATTGTAACCTTCAGGATTTCCAACAAGATTTTTCTGTGTATTCACTAATTTACTACACGCATTGATAAGTTCATCTATATCTATTGGTTTCAATAAATAATAAACTGCATTTGCATTAAATGCCTTGATTGCATAATCTTTGAATGCAGTAACAAAAACCACTTGGAAGTTTTTCTCTTGAATTTCTTCTAATAGTTCGAACCCTTCAGCTCCTGAAGGCATACGAATATCAAGAAAAATCACATCCGGATTGGATGCGGCGATCAAAGCTTTAGCTTCGTCTTTTCGCGAAGCCTCACCAATAACCTCGATTTCTGGACAATATTCTTCCAGCATCATTACAAGATTTTTTCTTGCAAATTCTTCATCATCTATTACCAGTGCTCTTAACTTCATAATCATTCAATTTATGGACGCAATTTCTAATATATAGTTTTTTCCAAACAACTAAAGTGTTTTTAAGAAAAAACGGATTATTTTTTCTTAATTATTTTCTCTATTTCTATTAAAACGTCTTCGTTTTGTTCAAAAAAAGACATGTGTTTACTTTCACTAAAAGTGATCCATTGGGATAGCTTTAATACTTCAACATTTTCGTTTGGATCCATAAACATAGTGTCTTTTTCCCCTTGAAGCATAAAAACTTTATCCTGATTTTCTTTTACAAGCCAAGATTGATCATTACGACTCATCATCGCCTCAAGGGAATAATGTAATGCGAACATTTTCATTTCTTGTGCCTTCCTTCCTAAACTTCGGATTAAACCCTCCCACCTTTCAGGCTCCCAAAAAAGGGTTTCAAAGGCTTGTTTGTAATACATCTTTGGTCTATGCTGAAGTAATTGAATACTTCTCCATCTGTCCTTTTTCTTTTGCTCTGTATCAGAAATAAAATTAGAGTTAAGTAAAATAATCTTTGAAATACTGTTCTTTTTTTGTTTCAACATCTCTAAAGCTATATACCCTCCCATCGAGTGTCCAATGACAATAAAACTATTCACATTTAATAGGGTTAATGCCTCTAAGATCATTCGGGCTAGTTGATCAATACCGCAAACTGTATTTTCTGGCAAGTGGCTTTTACCATGTCCAGGAATATCAAAACAATAAATGGGGTTATCATCAAAAAAGAGATGTAGATTTCCCCACATCTCTTTCGTTTCTAAAAATCCATGTAAACAAACAAGTGGAATTTCATCACCCTCCTCGTTGTCTATCGTCAATTGGATATTATGCATTCATTAACGTTTCAATTTCTTCCGCTTCTAATGGAATGTTCTTCATTAAATTAAATGGCTCTCCACTTTGTTGAACAACTAAGTTATCTTCTAAACGTATTCCGAATTTTTCTTCGGGGATATATATACCAGGTTCAACAGTAAAGACCATTCCTGCTTCTATTGGTGCATTCCACAAACCTACATCGTGCGTATCTAATCCCATAAAGTGTGACGTCCCATGCATAAAGTATTTTTTATATGCTGGCCAATTTGGATCTTGGTTTTTCACATCAGTTGAATCAATAAGCCCTAACCCTAACAATTCTCTTGTCATGATTTCACCTACTTCTTTATGATATTCTGCCAACATTACTCCTGGCATTAGCATTTTTTCCGCCTCTGTTTTAACTCTTAACACTGCGTCATAAACTTTTCTTTGTCTTGCAGTATATCTTCCTGACACAGGAATAGTACGCGACATATCAGAAGAATAATTAGCATATTCAGCTGCCACATCAAACAGAATTAAATCACCAGCACTACACTGCTGGTTGTTCTCTATATAGTGCAATACGTTTGCATTATTTCCTGCCGCAATTATTGGAGTATATGCAAATCCTTTTGATCTGTTACGAATAAACTCGTGAATAAACTCTGCTTCTATTTCGTATTCCCAAACGCCTGGTTTCACAAAATCCAATACACGTCTAAACCCCTTCTCAGTAATATTACATGCATTTTGAATCAACTCCAATTCAATTGAATGTTTGATGCTTCGAATATAATGCATGATCGGTGCACTTTTCTTTACTTGGTGAGCTGGATATTGTCCTTTAACTTTTTTAATAAAACGATCTTCACGTGTTTCTGTGTCTACACCTGCACGTAAATGTTCGTTTGTGTTCAAATACATTGTATCTGCCTCGGCCATCATCGTTTTGAAAATGGTTTCAAATTGATCTAACCAATATACCGTTTGGATACCTGAAACATCATAAGCGGCTTCTTTCGTTAATTTCTCACCTTCCCAAATCGCAATTCTTTCATTTGTTTCTCTCAAGAAAAGTACTTCTCTGTGCGCTGGATTCTTTGCTTTTGGAAAAAGGACAATGATACTCTCTTCTTGATCTACTCCTGACAAGTGAAAAATATCTCTGTGTTGAGCAAATGGTAATGTACTATCTGCAGAAACAGGATAAATATCATTGCTGTTAAAGATGGCTAATGCGTTTCCTTCCATCTGAGCAATAAAACGTGCCCTATTGTGAATGAAAAGTTCTTTATTAATACGGTGATATTTCATAAAATGTGAATTTTAGTAAAACGTAAATACTTTACGGTCTTCTACCCGAACTTTGTGTCATTAATTAAAAACAATAGCTTTATGACAACAATAAATCAACAATTTCGAATCGCAAGTATTCACTATGATAATACAGCTACTAAAGTATTGATTAAAGGTGAAACCATCAATAATCAATTGTCATATCAGTCTGAAATGTTTGTTAATTTTTCGCATTTGAATCATATTTTATGCGAACTCCTGCGTACAAACACTGAAATATCTCTTGAAGACCTAACAACAGTTGATGTTTTAGGTGACTATTTAGCAACTTCAATTGTTGTTGATCATGTTCAAAATCGAGTGATTGATTTAAACAATATTCAACAAGACTACCGTTTTATGCAAATTCGCGCATAATTTGTTTGGTAGGTTGTAACTATTTCTTTTATTTATCGTAGATTTATCTAGTACTAAAATATTTTTTAGGCTTATAAATTTCTACCTTATGAAGAATATTAGAAAATTTTCGATTATAGCACTTGCTGCACTTACTATTATATCATGTAACAAGCGTGAGATTATTCCCGCTCCACAGAAAAAAGTGGAATTAAAGAATCATTTCATCGCTACTATCAATGGTACTGAAATTGAATTAACACAGAATGTAAATGGGTTTACAGGGTCATCTGATGCGCGTTTTATTGTTTCGCCAGATGCATTAGACTCTGCTATTTACCAATCTGATTTCAAGTCATCTACGTCTTTACAAAGCATCAAAGTACTTCACGGAAGCGTTCTGTTTGAAGCTTCGACAAACAGTCGTCCGTCTTTAGCTTATTTCAAGTCATTTTATACACTAAACAACCAACCGAATTTTTCTAATCAAGGGAATAATGGTATTGCATTTGAATACCATGATGCTTCTGGAAAAGCTTGGAAAACAAAAGAGGCTAACACGCAACCTTTTGAAAACGCACACTACGTTTACCTTGAACAAACGACAGACGCTACAGGCGACTATATGAAATTCAAACTCAATTTTACGACTGTTGTTTACCGTGATGAGTTTGATCCAATTAACAACACAACGATTGAACATGCATTGCCAATTAGCAATGGTACTTATACAGGATGGTATAAACGCTAATCCTAACGTATGTCAGCTACATTAAAAGTTGCAATTGTTGGAGAATATAATTTTACATATTACACCCATCAAGCTACTAACTTAGCTTTAGAACACGCTGCTTTATTTCTCGAAGTTGAAATCAATTACTATTGGATTCGAACAACAGAAGCAGCCTCATACAAATCTTCAAACTGGGAGCAATTCGATGCCATTTGGATCGCTCCTGGCCCGTTCTCTAATTTCTTCTTCTTATTAGGAATAATTAAAGACCTGATGTACTTAAATGTACCTACTTTATTGACTGGTGAATCATTTAAAACATTTATAGAAGCAATTATCGTCAACAATCAATTAAACGGACAACAAGAAAAACTAATCTCTGATAATTTAATTCAAGGAAATAATTTTGAAAAAATAAATGTCATTCCCCATTCAAGTACATTTATTACACTTTTACAAAACCATCAACTAGATGAGTTTTCATCTTCTCGATTTAGTATATATCCACAACTACTTTCTCATTTAACAACAGATTTCGTAGACATTGAAGCCTATAATCAATTTGAAGATCCAGAAATATTAAGCTTGAAAAACCATCCTTTTTTTGTTGCTGTGGCTTACTGTCCACAAATCACATCTACACGTGAATTACCACACCCTTTAGTGTACACGCTTTTAAAAATAGGAATGCTTAAGGACATCTAAAAGCATCTTACAAGCCTAATCCCGTATCTTCTTTTTGTTGGGCCTCATAGCCTTCATCAATAAACTGAACCTTTCTTAACGAGGCTTCAACAGCTAACTGATCACAGCGTTCATTCAGTGGATGTCCATTGTGTCCTTTTACCCAACGGATCTCCAGATTAAAACCTTTGGAAGCTGCAAGATAACGCAGCCACAAATCTTTATTTTTCTTTCCTTTAAACCCCGTTTTCACCCAACCTAGAACCCAGTTTTTGGTAATGGAATCAACAACGTATTTAGAATCTGAAAAGATTAATACAGGAAACTGTTGTGATTTCAACGCTTCTAACCCTATAATAAGCGCAAGTAACTCCATGCGATTGTTTGTAGTAAGTCGAAAACCTTCCGCAAATTCCTTTCTACTCAATATAGCTCCATTATCACTAAACAACAAGACTGTTCCATAACCACCTGGTCCTGGATTGCCTCTCGCAGCCCCATCCGTATATATTTCGATTCTCTTGCTCATTGTTCCTATTGCTTAACGCAAAGATACACTTCCCAGAAACAAGTGCAAATGTTACTTTCATCCGATGTATTTTACTTTTTATCTGGTTTTTACCCATTTACATCAGTTAAAATACCTGCTTTATGTTCATTTTTAAACAAATCGTCTAAAAATTAGTACTGTTTGTCGAATTTATTAATTTATATCAAAACGAAAATCATACATTTGTTATAGAAAGTTGAGGTTGTTATTGCAACCAATATTACTTAAAGATCTTTTTCAGTGAATAGTGGTTAGGTTAGGTTAGAAAAACGGTTTGAACTTCAAACCGTTTTTTTTTATTCATTAATATTTGGTTTCAACCAACGCTCCATTTCTTCTAATGTAAACCCTTTTCTTTTAGCAATATCCGCTACTTGATCCATGTTTATTTTCCCAACACCAAAATATTTCGCTTCTGGATTGGAAAAGTACCATCCGCAAACAGAAGAAACAGGGAACATTGCCAAAGACTCTGTTAACGTTACCCCAATAGCAGTAGGAACATTCAACAAATCAAACAAAGTGTTTTTTTCTGTATGATCTGGACAAGCAGGATAACCTGGTGCCGGACGAATCCCTTGATATCTCTCTGCAATCAACGCTTCATTTGTTAATTCTTCATCGGCGTGATAACCCCATACGTTCACCCTAACTTGATGATGCATATATTCAGCCAACCCTTCTGCAACACGATCCGCTAACGCTTTCAACAAAATAGAATTATAATCATCTAGATCTAAATCATAAGCATTTACCTTCTCCATATAGTTTTCACCAGCCGTAACAGCAAATGCACCTAGGTAATCAGCTCGGTCATCGTAAATAAAATCAGATAAAGCATAATTAGGCTGTCCTTGCACTTTCTTTGACTGCTGCCTCAATGTATGCACAACAGCTAATTCTTCCTTATCACCACCTGTTAATAGAATATCGTCTCCTCTTCTTTGCGCATCAAAGAAACCCACCACAGCCTTAGGGTTAAACCAATCCTCAGCAATAGCAAGATGTAACATCTCTTGAACATCATGAAACAATTTTTTCGCCTCTGTACCAACAACCTCATCTGTTAATATCGCAGGGTATTTTCCATACAACTCCCAGGTTTGAAAAAATGGAGTCCAGTCAATAAAAGGAACAATCTCAACCAAAGGCACCTCAAATGTTTGTACGCCCATTACATTTGGTCTTTTTGGTTGATAATCTTTATTCAAGACAAAAGCATTTGTTTGAGCAGCTTGAATTGTCAAAAGTTCTTTCTGTGAACGATGCTTGGAATGATGCTCACGCACTTTGGCATAATCTGTACGAACGGAGCTAACAAAATCCACTTTTTTGTTACCTAACAACTGCTCCATTACAGTAACACTACGAGAAGCATCGAGTATATGAACTACAGGTCCGTTTGGATAATGCTCCTCGATTTTTACTGCAGTATGCACACGAGAAGTTGTCGCCCCACCAATTAACAAAGGCACAGTTAACCCAGCCTTCTGCATTTCTTTCGCAACCGTAATCATTTCATCAAGTGACGGCGTAATCAAACCACTCAACCCAATTGCATCGGCTTTTTGCGCAATGGCTTGTTCTATGATAACATCTACAGGAACCATAACCCCCAAATCAATCACTTCATAATTGTTGCATGCCATCACCACACTGACAATATTCTTACCAATATCATGTACATCTCCTTTTACGGTTGCCATAATGATCCTTCCCGTCTTTTGAATTTCTCCCTCCTGCTGCGCTTCAATAAAAGGCAAAAGATAAGCTACTGCTTTTTTCATAACGCGAGCAGATTTCACCACTTGCGGCAAGAACATTTTCCCACTTCCGAATAAATCTCCAACTGTATTCATTCCATTCATCAAAGGACCTTCAATCACTTGAATGGGATGATCAAACTGCTGACGGGCTTCTTCAGCATCCTCCTCCACAAAATCAGTTATTCCTTTAACCAACGCATATTCCAATTTTTCATCAAAAGTCTTTGTACGCCAAAGCAGATCGGCTTCTTTTTTCTTTACTTCTCCATGGAAATTTTGAGCAAAATCTAAAAGTCGTTCTGTTGCATCATCTCGTCGATCAAGTAATACATCTTCAATCTTTTCTAATAACTCTTTATCAATCTCATCATATACCTCCAACATCGTCGGATTGACAATCCCCATATCCATTCCATGTTGAATACCATGATACAAAAAGGCTGAATGCATGGCTTCACGTACACGATTATTCCCACGGAAAGAAAAAGAAACGTTAGAAACTCCACCACTTACCAAGGCCCCTGGAAGATTTTCCTTAATCCACTTTGTTGCTTCAAAGAAATCTAACGCATTTCTTCGATGCTCTTCCATTCCTGTTGCAACTGGGAAAATATTAGGGTCGAAAATAATATCTTCTTTAGGGAAGCCCACCACATGCACCAAAATATCGTAAGAGCGCTTACAGATTTCAACTCTTCTTTCAAAAGAATCCGCTTGCCCTTTTTCATCAAATGCCATGACCACCACTGCAGCACCATAGCGTTTGATTTTGGTTGCTTGATAAACAAACTGTTCCTCCCCTTCTTTTAAAGAAATTGAATTGACCACCCCTTTTCCTTGAATACATTTCAATCCAGCTTCGATTATCTCCCAGCGTGAACTATCAATCATTATCGGAATACGGGCAATATCCGGTTCTGCGGCAATCAAATGTAAGAAACGAACCATAGCCGCTTTACCATCTATCATTCCTTCATCCATGTTAATATCAAGAATCTGCGCACCTCCTTCTACTTGATCACGTGCGACAGCAAGTGCAGCCTCAAAATTCTCCTCTTGAATAAGGCGTAAAAAGATTTTAGATCCTGTCACATTGGTACGCTCACCAATGTTTACAAAATTTGTATCATCTGTTATGATTAGCGGTTCAAGACCCGACAATTTTAATTTTTTCATGCTCCTATTATTCATAAACTCGAGGTGAATATTTTTCCGCCAATTCGGCAATAACACGAATGTGTTCCGGTGTTGTCCCACAGCAACCTCCAATAATATTAATGCAATTCTCTTGAAAAAAAACTTCAATTTGTTCCGCCATCAAGGCAGGAGTTTCATCGTATTGCCCAAATTCGTTAGGCAAACCTGCATTCGGATGTGCACTTACAGCAAAACGGGATTCTTTAGACAAAATATTCAAGTAAGGCTTCATCATTTTTGCCCCAAGCGCACAATTCAATCCAATAGATAAAAGCGGGAAATGTTCCATAGAAATTAAAAAAGCATCCGTGGTTTGTCCCGTCAATGTGCGTCCTGAATTATCGGTAATTGTTCCCGAAACCATTACTGGAATTTCTTTTTTCAATTCATCAAACACTTCATTCACCGCAAACAAAGCAGCTTTGGCATTCAAGGTGTCAAAAACAGTTTCAATAAGTAAAATATCTACTCCTCCATCCATTAAAGCGATAGTCTGCTGTTTGTACGCCGTAACCAAATCATCATACGAAACGGCACGAAAACCAGGATCGTTTACATCTGGGGAAAGCGAAGCTGTACGATTGGTTGGCCCAATAGATCCAGCCACAAAACGAGGTTTGCTTGGTTCCGATTCCGCAAATTCTGCCGCGACCTCTTTAGCGATTTTTGCACCGTGAAAATTAATCTCGTACACAAAATCCTGCAAATCATAATCCGCTTGCGCAATCGTTGTTCCTGAAAAAGTATTGGTTTCAATAATATCCGCACCTGCTTGCAGATAGGCGCGATGGATGTCCTTAATAATCTCAGGTCGTGTTAAAGACAAAAGATCATTATTCCCTTTCAAGGAACGAGGATGATGCTCAAACCAGTTTTTACGAAAATCGTCTTCTGTAAGATCGTGTTTTTGGATCATGGTCCCCATGGCTCCATCAAGAATAAGGATGCGCTCCTTGAGCAATTGTTGAATGTTTTTCATAGCACAAAAATGGTTCTACTATGAAAAAAGGAAGTTGCGATTACCCTCCCATAACTTATCTTTTTTCAACCAGATTGCTGAAATTGGATTTGGCACCTTTCTCATTGAGCAGGTTGCCAAGGTTTCAAAGGGCCTATCCCTCCACCTTTCTTCATAAGTATATTTGAATGAACTGATAGCAAAAATATAAAAATTAAGTTGTTTATCCCAAAAGAAGCGAAATGATTTATTTAAAATCTAAAATAAGGGAAATGATTTAAAGTTAAAGAAGAGGTTTATTTGTTTTATTTGGCAGCCATTTCGTCCTACGCGCTTTAGTAAACGCGTGTAAAAGGGTTCACTTGCTACTTGTCACGCGCTTCTTTTAGTCGCAGTGGCAAGTAAGCGTTTCACTCCTTTTTCACTTTCTTTAGCTATCGCGCTCCGTCCGGGATGGGGGCTTTCTTTTCACAATAGAAAAATTACATCACAACTAAATTAAGTGATATACTTTTCTTCTTTCTAATTCATTAAAACTTCTCTTTTTACTCAAACTACAATTTTACCATCGTCTTTCTCAAAAAAACAAAACTAGATGTTACAGTAAACTCGCGTTAAGGATAGAAGTGGTTAGCCCGGAGTCCCTCCTCAACGCATTGGGGAGGGACGAGGACTAGGAACGGATAGCCTGACCCTACCTTTCCCAAAGACCTTGGGAAGGTAGGGGAACGCCCATTTTTTTATGTTAAAAGCACTGCTTTTGAAATTACATTTTCACCAACTTTTGGTAGCTGCTTGTTCCCGATTCTGATTGTAGGTTCAAGATATACGTTCCGCTCGACAGATGACTTAAATCCACAACTTCGTTATTGCTTACGTATTTTTTCAGCAATACCTTTCCGTCGCTAGCTACTACCTGAAGCATAGCGTTTTCGAATGGTTGAACCCAAGAAATCGTTACCTTTCCATTCGTTGGATTAGGAAACAGTTGGAAGTCAATTTTCCCTGTTTGGCAATCTGAATAGATGGTTTTCAGCTCTTGAACATCTCCATCCAAGCCAACTGTCACTAAACGATAATAGTTGTTTCTGATCGATTTCACATCCACAAACTGGAATGTTTTATCATTTCCTATAGAGCCTGCCAATTTGAAGGTGTTGATGGTTTCCCACTGTACTCCGTTTTCTGAGGCCTCCAGTTTCAACATATCAATGGCTTTATTTAGATTTACTTTCAGGGAAATTTCTCTACTTCTAGCTGCACAATCTACGGCAAAATACTCTAATTCAGTATTCAAAGGCGACGGCGTTGTTTGTCCGTGCAACCAAAATTCAGAGAAACTATTGATAACAAAATCAGTATAATTCGCGTCTACTACGGATGAATACGTCAATGTATTTCCGTTTGAATTTTGAGGAAACAATACCGTATTTCCATTTCCTCCTTGCGACACACAGTTGTCCAACGCTGAACTGTTTACATTGTCAGGTCCTGCGTATTTACTCAACTTTATGTCATTCATGAAGTAAACATTATCATATGGATTAGCGTTTGCAATTGATGCAGTTGACAAATCGTTTAGTTCACTTGTATAGAAAGGCAACCTAACGGAAACGGGCGTCACTGGTGGAAATTCAGAAGAAATCACCCAATGCCTGCTCATTACAGAAGTTTTATGCATTTCGTCATCATCCATATCGCAAGCAGGAACCAATGTACTCGTTATATCCACGTATGATGTTGCGGTAACATTACCTAAATTCTGTCCGTTTGAATTGATAGAAGCAACCAAACGCCCATTTTTATAAAAATGCACCCAAGCATTGTCTCTGATTCGGCAGTTTGCCATTTCACCATTTAAAGACAATTGGCTGCTTGTTGTCGGAACTGTTACCACTCCTGACACGCAGGGCGAAGACGGGCAAACTCCGTCACCAGCAGCGCGTACATAATACGTGGTTGTTCTGTTAGCGTCTACAATTATGCTATTTCCGGTACCAATTGCTGTACCACCACAAGCATTTTCGTACCATTCATAACTGCCTGTTGCACTTCCTCCAACTTGAGAAAGACTCACTTTATTTCCTACACAAAACTCGCCACCACCAATAATCGCTGTTGGTGGCGTAATGTTATTTTGTACAACTGAAACGGTGTGATTTGCTGTCACTTGACATCCTGCATCACTTGTAACTGTTAGTATATAATCGGTTGTCACCATTGGGGTAACATTGATGATTGCTGATGTTTCTCCCGTATTCCATGACAAGGATCCGGTTCCCGCACCCACCAACATGGTAGATGTTCCCGCACACACTTCGTTATTTCCAACAATAGAAACAATAGGTTTAATATGATAGGTAATTCGAATATAACCTCCAGAGCCATTTCCTCCGTTTTGCACTCCCCCTTCCAATATCAAAGCGGCACCACGTTTTCCGCCACCGCCTCCAGCACCATAAACCTGAGCATCATCACCTGAATTCCCTTGTCCTCCAGTATAATTTGTCGCACCAGTTCCACCTCTTCCTCCGTTCATTCCTGGCACAGCTACACCACCAGGTCCTCCAGTTTTTCCTGCACAAATCGCACCAGGTCCAAACAGCCCATTACTTCCATTATTTCCATTCGCACCAGGTCCAGCAGCAGAGCCTCCTCCTCCCGATGCGTGACAATCTCCTTTTCCTGATCCATTCCCTCCATTTCCACCTGAGCGCTTGACATCTCCAATGGAATTACTTATGGATCCTCCAGCACCACCGGAGAGACTGTTATTTTCAACTCCTCTACCTCCTTCGGCAAATAAGGTTGTTGGATTAAAGAACCATGTATTTCCTCCGTGGTTTGTCCCTGAACCTCCCGAGCCTCCTGCACCAACACTGTAGTTGATTGTTTGACCAGCGGTAACAAAAATCTTTTTTTGTGCATACGCACCACCACCACCACCACCGGTGGTTTGACCACGACTATCCGAAAAGCCACCGCCACCTCCAGCACCCATCACCTCTACCGTTAAGGCACAGATATTGGCAGGAACGACGAATTGTCCATTTCCCGATGTGCTAATATTAATAGTTTGACCAAAGATAAACTGTAGCCCGAAAATGAAAATAAAGGAAATAGCAAATGCAGTAATTCTAAAGTATTGAAGGCTTTGATTCATGTGGAATATAAAAAATCTGAGTGCAAAGATAGTAGTCTTTTGATTTTCATAGTGAATCAGAAAATATTTAACAAAAAAAAAGAGACTCAATTGAGTCTCTTTTTTCTTTTGCTAGTGGTGCCTCCAGGAATCGAACCAGGGACACAAGGATTTTCAGTCCTTTGCTCTACCAACTGAGCTAAGGCACCAGCGTTATTGCGAGGGCAAAGTTAAGCACTTTTTTTGTTTCTGCAAACGTTTTTGTAAACTTTTTTCATTTTTTTTGAAGTACCTTTGTCGCAATATGACGCAATATAGTGATTTTGTTGCAATTGACATGGGAAACACCCTTTTGAAAATTGCCTATTTTTTTAATGGAAAGATCGTTAAAGTTGAGAAACTCCCCTTTTTAACTTTCATTGAGGACACCCATAAACATGTTTTATTATCGGGAACACCAGCTATTTATTCTAGTGTTTGTTCTATAGAAGACAATAAGCGCCTAGAATCTGTATTGCCTCAAATAAAAAATGTAGCTCATTTTGAAAAACTTCCTTTAAAGAATGGATACGGATCAAAAACTTTAGGTTGGGATCGTTTATTAAATGCGATAGCCATTCATTCTTTAAAAGAAACCAAATGTGCACTTGCGGTTGACATCGGCACATGTATAAAATTTGATTTCGTGGCAGACGATGTTTACTTAGGGGGGTCTATTTCTCCTGGATTACGCCTTCGTTTTTCTAGTTTACACGATTTGACAGCTAATTTGCCTTACTTATCTGATTATAGCACTTTGGACATTCTTGGTTCAACTACAGAAACATCTATGCGTTCAGGAGTGATTAATGGTGCGAAAGGTGAAATAAAACATTTTATTGACCGTTATGAGACTGAATATCCTTCATTAACAGTTTTTGTGACCGGTGGAGATTCGCCATATTTTGATTTCGAGTCAAAAAATAACATCTTTGTACTTGAAAATTTAACATTTATTGGTCTTTACCAAATATACACGTTCAATGTTTAAACAAATTGTATACGCTCTTATGGCTTTTTCCCCTTTAGCCGGATTTAGTCAATTAAACAACCCTTATACGGTTCATGGAATAGGTGAAGCCAACCATATCAACAACGCCATGTTTTCTGGATATGGAGATGCAAACGTATCGTATGCCAAGCCTTCAGTATTGAACACTTCAAACCCAGCATCTTATTCTTTCTTAAAATATCAATTTCCAATTTTTTCTGTTGGTACAGGAACACGTATTGCCTTTCAGAACGAAGGAGGTAATAAATCAACCAACAGCTATACAGGAATTCCAGAAATTGCTATAGGTCTATCTTTTGCCAAACGTTTTGGCTTAGCAGCAGGTATTAAACCTTTTACGAGCAAAGATTACAGTTTTACAGATTATCAATCCATTGGAAAAGATTCTATCCAGCATAAATATATTGGAAGCGGATCTATCAATCAGATTTTCCTTGGTTTGTCCGTTAATATTTTAAATTTTGACCGCTTTAAATGGGGAGTTGGAGCTAATTTAAGTGGTTTGTTTGGGCAATTAAGGGACGAAAGACAAGCGAAATTAATGAATGTTAAAGGAGCATTAGCAGGAATTGAATACCAAAACAATTTCATTGGAGCATTTCATTATGAATTTGGTTCTTTGTTTCAAACAAAAATCTCTGAAAACGACGAGTTAACGATAGGAGCTTATTATCAGCCACAAATAAATTTAGCTGGGAAAACGAATACGATATTAATGTCTTCTACTAATCCTAATGAGCCAGCGACCTTTGCTCCTATTTCGGAAACAGGTCAAACTAAAGTTCATTACGTTTATGGTTCCAATTTAAGGATTGGGGGAACATACTCTCGAACATTTAAGCACAGTAATCGAGCAAAAGATAAGATAAACACCTCTTTATGGACAACTTCTTTTGATTTTGGTATGAGAGAGTTTGCTAATAACAGGGTAACTGGAGAAGGCATTGATGACGCATATAACTTAAACAATACAACAAGCATTCATATTGGAACCGAATATACCCCACAAGTTATAATAGAAGGTGCAAATGTGGTTAAATTTTTCAAGCGCTCTACCTACCGTTTTGGCTTTACAGACAAAACACTTCCGTATTCAGTCAACAATAACCAAATGAAAGAATGGTCTTTTTCATTTGGAATGGGAATGCCTATGATGATTGATCGAAGAATGGAATCCTCATTACAATTCTCAATTGGTACAGGGAAAAGATTTGCAAGTGATTACTCGGAAAATGTTATCCAATTTAATGTAGGCATCATGATTGCTCCTGGTTTCAATGACCGTTGGTTTGTTAAGAAGAAATTAGACTAATGAGGCACTTTCTATTTTATTCAGTTGTTTTTTTCTGCATCCTAACGGGTTGTAAAGATGATATTGCTGCAATGAAAAAGGTAAAAGAAAGTAAAAATGCGCCTAGCGAGGTAGTTCAGAAATTCAACATGCTTTTTAATGAAAGTGGAGTTGCAAAATTAAATGTGTATTCGGACATTGCAGAGACTTTTATTACAAGTGAAAGAATTACACAACTTAAAGACAGCCTCAAAATTGATTTCTTTGATGAACAAGGCATTGTGCAATCCTGCCTTTATGCTAAGTATGGAGAGATTAATTATGAAACGGGGGAAATGTTTGTAAAAGACAGTGTACACCTCCATAACCTTGCTGACGACAGACACATGTATACCTCCATATTATTTTGGAATCAGAAGGACAGTATGATTTATACCAACGAAAAGGTTAAATTGGTTTCTTCAAAGGGAGTTGGATATGGTGAAAGTTTCAAAGCACATCAAGATTTTAGTTATTACAAAGTCACCAAGCCTACGGGTAAATACGAATTTAACGATTAAAAGATATGGAATTATATAGAAAAATAATGTTACGTTTCTGGCTTATACTAGGTATTGTTTCTTTTGTTTACTGTACATACAGAGGAATCACAGAAGGATTTGAACGATGGGCTTTCATGTATGCCTTTACAGCTTTAGCCTTTTTCATGTTTTTCAGTAAGCGTTACATGCTCAATCGCTACAGAAATCAGATGCATCTACCAGAAGAAGAACGAACAATAAAAAAATAAGTCGAAGTCCACCCTTGGTGGATTTTTTAGAATCATTAAGTCATTTTAGAAATAACAAGATTATGTACGGCAATTTAAAAGCACATTTAACAGCTGAATTAGCTGCTATCGAAGAACAAGGTATTTACAAAAGAGAACGCATAATTGTTTCACCTCAAGGAGCAAACGTTAAAGTTGCTTCTGGTGATGAAGTCGTTATTATGTGTGCAAATAACTATTTGGGGTTATCTTCACATCCAGAAGTTATTCAAGCTGCAAAAGACGCGTTAGATACACATGGTTTCGGCATGTCATCTGTACGATTCATTTGTGGAACACAAGATATTCACAAAGAATTAGAAGCGAAAATTGCTTCTTTCTATGGTACCGAGGATACCATATTATACGCTGCCGCTTTTGATGCAAATGGTGGAGTTTTTGAACCTCTATTTGGTGAAGAAGACGCAATCATTTCAGATGAATTAAATCACGCTTCAATCATTGATGGAATACGTCTGTGCAAAGCACAACGTTATAGATATAAACATTCTGACATGGCAGATTTGGAAGAGCAATTGATCAAAGCGCAAGGTCAACGCCACAGAATCATTGTTACTGATGGTGTTTTCTCAATGGATGGTGATATTGCAAAGATGAATGAAATTTGCGATTTAGCTGATAAATATGATGCATTAGTGATGACAGACGAATGTCACTCTGCAGGATTCATTGGAAAAACAGGTCGTGGAGTTCCCGAATATCACAATGTTATGGATCGTGTAGACATAATCACAGGAACACTTGGAAAAGCTTTAGGCGGAGCAATGGGTGGATATACTACAGGAAAAAAAGAAGTAATTGACATGTTACGTCAACGTTCTCGTCCTTATTTATTCTCAAACTCTTTAGCTCCTTCAATAGTTGGTGCTGCTAACAAAGTATTTGACATTTTAAGTTCAAACACAAGCTTACGAGATACTTTAGAAGCAAATACAGCTTATTTTAAGAAAGCAATTATTGCTGCAGGTTTTGATATTAAACCAGGAGATTCTCCAATCGTTCCGATTATGCTTTACGACGCTGCTTTATCTCAGCAATTTGCGGATGAGTTACTAAAAGAAGGAGTTTATGCCATTGGTTTCTTTTATCCAGTTGTTGGAAAAGGTCAAGCTCGTATTCGTACGCAAATATCTGCTGCACATACGCAAGCCGATCTAGATAAAGCAATCAACGCTTTTATCAAAGTAGGTAAGAAACTTAACGTTATCCAATAAAAGATAATGTTTTTTTAACAAAAGGGACAATTGTCCCTTTTTCTTTTTTCTTTATTTTTGCTTTATGAGACAAATTATCGTTTTCTTTTTCTTCAATTTATTCATCGCTGGATTATATGCGAATGGATATGCGATGAGTCAAGAGAATTCGAACTACAAAGTCTCTATAATGGAAGAGGAAGAAGAGCATGGATCTTCTTTATATGAACCGCAAGAATGTCTTTCAAACGAAAATTTCTTTGAGGGGTATATCATTACCTCTTTCAATCCTTTCCAACATTCTTCAACTTATCACCAAGCGTTTTACGAAGACGTATATCTCAGTTGTATAGAAACCCCTCCAGACTTTATTATATGATTTTCCGTTCTGTGGACTTCCACAAAATTTGAATAACATATAATCTTAGTTTATGAAAAAAATATTTTCCAACTTGGGGAGTGACCTTCCTTCAAGCTTGGTTGTTTTCCTAGTAGCGTTACCGTTATGTTTAGGAGTAGGTCTTTCTTCAACTTCCGTTGAAGGCATAAATCCAAATGTCTTTTCTGGTATAATTGCAGGAGTAGTAGGAGGAATTGTAGTTGGTTTACTATCCGGTTCAAGGGTTGGAGTTTCAGGGCCAGCAGCAGGATTAATACTAATTGTAGCTTCTGCGATTGCTAGTTTAGGTTCATTTGAAGCCTTTCTACTAGCTGTAGTTCTTTCCGGCGTCATTCAAATCATTGCAGGCTATATTGGATTAGGCATCATAGGTAATTACTTTCCTTCAAGTGTGATTAAAGGTATGCTTGCTGCTATCGGAATCACTTTAATTCTTAAAGAAATTCCACGAGCAGTAGGATATGATAAAAACTATTTTGGGGACGAATCATTTTTTCAATTGAATGGGGAAAATACATTTAGCGCAATCAAACACGCTTTTGAAAATGCGATTCACCCAGGAGCAATTATGATTTTCATTTGCTCTTTAGCTATTTTAATTCTATTTGAACGTCCATTTATTAAGCGCATTAAGTTTATGAAATTTATTCCAGGTGCACTAATCGTTGTACTCTTTGGCATAATCATGAATCAACTATTTGCATCAAATGCTCCAGCCCTTTATTTAATTGGAGAAAACGCGGTACAATTACCCATACTAAATTCATTAGGCGAAATCGGTAGCATACTAAAAACACCTGATTTTTCAGCATTCAGTAACCCACAAGTTTATATTGTTGCTTTAACAATTGCATTGGTAGGAAGTTTAGAGACCCTATTAAGTGTTGAGGCGACAGATAAAATTGATCCTGAAAAAAGTATTACACCGACAAATAGAGAATTAAAGGCCCAAGGAGTTGGAAACATTGTGAGCGGATTAATAGGTGGCATTCCTATTACACAAGTAATTGTTAGAAGCTCCGCTAATGTTAATGCCGGAGTAAAAACAAAGATGTCAACTGTTTTCCATGGGGTATTACTTGCGTTATCCGTCCTATTAATTCCAAACTTCTTGAATATGATTCCCTTAGCAGCCTTATCTGCGATTCTTTTCCTAGTTGGTTACAAACTAGCCAAAGTATCTTTGTTCAAAAGCATGTATAAACTTGGCTGGGATCAATTCATTCCCTTTATCGCAACAATAATTGGAGTAGTATTTAAAGACCTCCTTTTTGGGATAGGAGTAGGGATGGCAGTTGCGATTTTCTTTATTTTGAAAAAAAATTATAAAAATGATTACCAATTAAAGAAGGAAAGTAAACACACTTCATTAATTTTGACGGAAGAAGTTTCATTTTTGAACAAAGCAAGTATTGTAAACGCTCTTGGCGACATAAAAAAGAACGAACAAATCACCATTGATTGTTCTTACTCCAAAATCATTGACTATGATGTCATAGAGTTGATTTGGGAATTTGCCCTCATTAATGCTAAAGAAAGAAACATAACAGTAAATTTAATTAACGTGCCAACCATAGACCCTAAATTAATAGGTGCAGGAAGTCACTAAAATAAAAGATATGCTTAAATCATATAATCAATTATTAGAGAATAATAGAAAATGGGTGGACCGTCAATTAGAAATGGATCCAAACTTTTTCTCTGATCTTGCAAAAGGTCAAAACCCACCCATTTTATGGATAGGTTGTTCTGACTCACGTGTACCAGCAAATGAAATTATTGGTGCAAAACCAGGTGACGTATTTGTTCACAGAAACATAGCAAATATGGTTGTTCACTCAGACATGAGTATGTTAAGCGTGTTAGATTACGCTGTAAATGTATTGAAGGTTAAGCACATTATTGTGTGTGGCCACTATGGTTGTGGTGGAGTTGCGACAGCAATGACAAACAAACAAGTCGGCTTAATCGACAACTGGATCAGGCATATTAAAGATGTTTACCGTTTCCGCAAATACGACATAGAAAGCATCTCAGACAATGAGGAACGTTTTAATCGCTTTGTTGAAATCAATGTTGAGGAGCAAGTGCAAAACTTAGCGAAAACTTCAATTTTACAAAATGCATGGGCAAATGGACAGTCTGTCCACATCCACGGATGGGTATATTCTATTGCTGATGGATTAGTAAGAGATATGGATACCCATTACACGAACTCTGACCAACTTGATAACATGTATCAAATTGGAATGGAATCAAAGTAATTTCTAAAACAAAGGGAGCAATTCGCTCCCTTTGTTTATTTTTATAAAAAAAGAAAATGGCACTTATCAAAAAATGTAGGGGTTTTGAGCCAAAAAATGGACAAGACTGTTGGTTCGCTGAGAATGCAACCATTGTAGGAGATGTTGAAATGGGTGATCAATGCTCCGTTTGGTTCAATGCAGTTATTCGTGGAGATGTGAATAGTATAAAGATGGGGAACAAAGTGAATGTACAAGATGGTGCTGTGATTCACGCTACATACGAAAAAACAAAAACAATATTAGGAAATAATGTTTCAATAGGTCATAATGCATTAGTACATGGTTGTACAGTCGAAGACAATGTTCTTATAGGAATGGGAGCAATTGTGATGGACAACTGCTACATCGAATCAAATGTAATTATTGCTGCTGGTGCCATCTTACTTGAAGGCACAAAAGTTGAGTCTTGGAGTATTTATGCTGGTGTTCCCGCTAAAAAAGTGAAATCTTTAAGTCCTGAATTATTTGCTGGCGAAGTTCAGCGTATTGCGAATAACTATGTACTATACTCAAGTTGGTTTAAAGATGAAGATAGACATTCAAAATAGAGAAGATCTAACTCTTTTAGTGGATCAATTTTATGATCGTGTATTAACGGATCTTGAAATTGGCCCTTTTTTCGAACGAATTAATTTTAGTTTACACAAACCGAAGATGGTTGATTTTTGGGCCTTTGTATTACTTGATGAAACTGGTTACAAAACAGATGTGACCCAGAAACACATACATATGCCTCTAAAAAACGAACATTTTGAAAGATGGTTAATGTTGTTTGATGAAACCATTGAGGAACTGTTTAGAGGTGAAAAAGTAAATCTTGCTAAACAAAGAGCGAGGGTTATTGCATGGAGTGTAAATGCAAAACTTGAAAAAGGGAAAAAAGATTAAATCGTTTTCACCTCAAATTTCATTTGTAAAAGTCGTTCAGCTTGCTCTTCAAATACAGTCGCATTTCCAGAAGTTAGTACATCAAGGATTCCATCTTTCGTCAGGCGCGTTTCCATTTCTGGATGTCGTTTCAAGTAATCAACTAAACGATCTGCGACTACCTCCCCCTGAGAAATCACTTTAACGTCATTTCCTGCGGCTTTCTGTACCTCTTCTTGAATAATAGGGTAATGCGTACACCCTAGCACTAAAGTGTCAATACATGGGTCCATTTCAAGTAAATGTTCTACGCTTTCTTTAATAACTTTAGTCCCTAATGGAGAATGTATTGTCCCATTTTCAATCATAGGAACCCATTTAGGGCAGGCCAACTGTGTCAATTTAACATCTGGGAAAAACTTTTTCAGTTCTAATGCGTAAGAATTTGAACTTACTGTACCATGCGTTGCAAGCAATCCTATATGCTTACTAATGGTCCATTCACCCATTGCTTCTGCGCTTGGTCGAATTACACCTAAAATGCGATTCTTTGGAGCTATTATTTTTAAATCGTTTTGCTGTATAGATCTTAATGCTTTCGCAGATGCTGTGTTACAAGCAAGAATAACCAATGGGCATCCATGATCAAAGAGAAACTGCACAGCTTCTTTGGTGAAACGATATACTTCCTCATATGGACGATTACCATAAGGAGCGCGTTTATTATCACCAAAATAAATGAAATCGTATTGAGGTAACCGCTCACGAATAGCTTTTAATATCGTAAGTCCGCCGTATCCAGAATCAAATACACCAATAGCTTGTTTCATTTTCATAATGCAAAATAACAAAAAAACCGCAAGATAACTCTTGCGGTTTTTTAAGATATTAATAAGAAATATTATTTGTCTAATTTCAATAATTCAACTGCTACTGCATTTGTAATGTTCATTTCAGGTGCAAAATAGAGTGTTGAAGTTACGTCAACAACCATTGATAATTTTTGACGATCAGAGATAATACCAATTGCTTTTTTCACTTTGTCAAGAATTGGTTTGTTCAACTCTTCACCGTAAGCTTGTAACTCTTCTTGTACAGATTCTTGACGCTCTTCTAAAGCTCTTTGCTTATCCATTATTTTTTTCTCAGCATGTTGACGCAACACTGGAGTCATATCAGAAGATTTTTTCTCATAATCTTCGTACATTTTTTGCAAATCAGTTGTCATTGCAGTTAACTCTTCTCTTAAACTTTTTTCATGTTCTTGGAATTGAACGATAGCTACTTTTCTAGATGGCATCGTATCCAATAAACGTTGTGTATCCACAAATCCAACTTTCACTTGAGCCATTGCTCCAAAGCTCAACACCATCATTAAGGCTGCTAACACTTTTTTCATTCTTCGTAATTTAATTTAGTTTGTATTATTTAACTCCAAGTTCTCTGATTACATCGTCGCTTAGGTCAAATTTACCATCAGCGTACACCAAATTACTTTGATTTGCTTTATCAAAGATAAAACTAAAATTCTTCCTAGAGGCAACTTGTTGCATTGCATCAAAAACTTTATCCTGGATAGGTTTGATTAATTCTTGTCTTTTTTGGAAATAATCACCTTGCACACCAAAACGCGTCTTCTGCATTTCCATTGCATCTTGTTCCATTTGTTTAATCTCTTCTAAACGTTTTGTCTTCTCCTCGTTCGGTAAAAGAACTTCTTCACGGTTATAGTTGTCTCTTTTCTTTTTTATGACCTCATATCTATCTTCCATCTCTTTTGTCCAACGTTCAGCTAAGCGATCCAATTGAGCTTTAGCATCTGTGTAGTCGGGCATTTTATTTAAGATATAGTCAGAGTCTATATAACCATACTTTTGACTGTAGGCAAAACCTGTGCCAAAAAGAAAAACAATAACATATAAAAGAAAGTGTTTCATAATTTTCATAACTTAATTATTCCATACAAATAAACGAAAAACATCTCATTTATTATAAATCTCCAATATTCATTCCAATCGTAAAGGTAAACTTACCGTAAAATCCTTTGTCCATGATAGACTGATTAATTTTGTTGTACTCTGGATTCCCATAAGCCCAGCTGTCTAGGCGATCAAAGCCCCATCCGTAATCAACCCCTAACATACCAAACATAGGTAGGAAAACTCTAAGTCCTACACCTGCTGATTTTTTTACATTAAGTGGATTGAAATTTCTAAAGTTTGGATATGTATTTCCTGCTTCAGCAAAGGCTAGCACATAGAAAGTTGCTGACGGATTCAAAGAAATTGGGTAGCGTAATTCCATTGTATATTTTGCAGCAATAGGATCTCCTACACGAGAAGAAATAACGGCATCATCATAACCTCTAAGCGAAAGAATCTCACGTCCACCAATTGATCCCATTCCTGTCAATCCAGATCCCCCCATATAAAAACGGTCAAATGGACTCACACCTTTTTCTTTAGAGTATCCTCCCATATATCCTAAACCGACACGTGTACGAAGAACTAATTTACCATCTTTAGTTAATGGGAAGAACCATTCTGCTGATGCCTTAATTTTAAAGTATTCTAAGTATTTGTAACGCTCGTTAGGAGACATGTTTGCGTAATCGGTATTCTTATTCAAAGCTGAATAAGGTAAAGTTGATTTCGCTGATAACGACAATACACTTCCTGATTGAGGATAGATTGGTGAAGAAATAGAATTTCTTTGAATTGTATATTTCAAGGATATATCATTTGAATATCCTTTTTCTACACCATCAAATGGTAAGTACATCGTTGTTCTTTGGTTCACATCATAATATTGATAAGATAGCTCCCAAGATTCAGAGAAATAATCATCTGGAAATTTAAGTCGTCTTCCGATAGCAACTCCACCTCCAGAAATAGCAACTCCACCATAATTATCCGCAGATTTACGCATACCATTACCAATCAATTGGTGTGTACCGTATACCGTCAACGAAGTTGGCTTTTTACCTCCTAACCAGGGCTCTGTAAATGAAAAGTTATAAGCTTGATAGAATTTCCCATTCGTTTGTCCACGTACAGAAAGGCGTTGACCATCTCCTGCGGGGAGTGGTGACCAAGCCCCAGATTTAAACATGTTACGTAAAGAGAAATTATTAAACACGACTCCCACTGTTAACATGATAACTGGCTTGTTATTGTTATAAATGTTCTGCCCACCGTAACCACCAGACAACTCAATTTGATCAGATGACTTCTCTTCTACAACATACTCAATATCAACTGTTCCTCTTTGTGGATCTGGAATTGGATTCACTTGAAAAGATTGGTCATTGAAATACCCCAGCTGTGACAATTCACGCTGTGTTCGAATAATATCATTTCGAGAAAAGAGATCTCCAGGTTTTGTCCGTATTTCACGAAGTATTACGTGGTCATTCGTTTTCGTATTACCTTTAATGATGACTTTACCAACTCGAGCTTCTTTCCCTTCACGAATACGCATTTCATAACTGATCTTGTTATCCGTCATGTCTGTTTCAACCGGATTAATGTCAAAGAACAAATAACCTCTATCCATGTACAAAGAAGAAATATCACGTCCATCTTGACTCATTTTAACGCGCGTTTCTAAAAGTTCTTTGTTATAAATGTCACCAGGTTTAATTCCTAGAATCGTATCTAAATAAGAAGATCGAAATTTCGTATTCCCAACCCAAGTGATATCTCCAAAATAATATTTGTCTCCTTCATCCAAAAAGATATCAATGACCATATTTTTTGGATTAATCATATACACAGAATCCTTTATAATCTTTGCATCTCTTAAACCTACAGTATTTAATTTTGTAATTATGGCAGCTTTATCCCTAGCGAAAGCAGATTCCGAGAATTTTGATTTTTTAAAGAATCGAATAATTGATTTTTGTTTTGTATCCTTCATGGAACGTTTCAACTTTCCATCCTTTACGTTTTCGTTACCGTGGAAAACTATTTCCTTGATGCCGACCTTTTTTCCTTTATCTACATTGATCACGAAAACCTCCGAATTGATCATCATATCATCTGGTTTTCTTTGGATATCAACTTTTACATTGTAAAATCCTTCTTCTCTATAGTAACCTATTACTTTTTGGCGTGTTGTAAATAAAATATTTTCAGAAATAGTCTTTCCCGTGAAAAGATTAATTTGCTCTCGAATCTTATCGGCTTCACGCTTTTTTACACCTTCAAATTTATATTTAGCCAATTTAGGTCTAGGAGTTACGTCTATCGTTAAGTAAACTACACCAGCCATTACGCGGTCTACATAAATCTGTACATCTGAGAAAAGTTCTTCCTTCCATAAACTTTTTATCGCATCAGAAAGAGCATTACCAGGAATAACAATTTTCTGTCCTGCTCTTAATCCAGAAACAAGTTTAATGGCATTCTGATCATATCCTTCCCCTCCAGCAATATGGATAGGTCCGATAGTATATTCTTGTGGATTTTGATAATCAATTTCAATATCTTCAGTTGTAAAAAGCTGAGTCGAATCTTGAATTTCTGTCGTTTCACCAATAGAAATTTGTCCAAAAGTAGTAAACGTTAACACACTCCAAAGAAGAGTGCAAAATATAGCGTTTTTCATAGTATCATATTAATTGTTCGGAAACCATCCCGAAACGGCGTTCACGATTTTGATAATCGTAAACAGCTTCAAAAAGTTGTTTCTCAGTAAAGTCGGGCCAAAGCACCGGAGTGAAAAAGAATTCAGTGTATGCAGACTGCCATAAAAGAAAATTACTTAGGCGATATTCTCCACTCGTTCTAATCAATAATTCTGGATCAGGTATTTCTTTTGTAGTCAGATAGCTTTCAAAGATTTCTTCTGATACTTCTTTATCTGTAAGGTTATTGTTTTTCACGTCTGCCACAATTTCATTCACGGCATTTAATATTTCCCACCGCGAACTGTAGTTTAACGCTAAAACCAATGTAATTGTTGTATTGTCTTTTGTTTTTTTTATGGCCTCTTGTAGTTCCAGTTGGCAAGAGTTAGGTAAACCTTTTGTATTTCCAATGGTTTTTAGGCGTACACCAGATTTATGTAACTCTTCTACCTCGCCTGCTATGGTATTGACAAGTAATTCCATTAAGCCATCTACCTCTTCTTTTGGTCGGTTCCAATTTTCTGTAGAAAAAGCATAAAGGGTTAAGTACTGGACCTTTAATTCCTGTGCAGCTTTTAAAACTTTACGCACAGATTCTACTCCAAAATTATGACCATACAAGCGCATTTCGCCTTGCTGTTTTGCCCATCGTCCATTGCCATCCATAATAATAGCGATATGTTGGGGAACATTATTAAGATCAATTTTAGAGATATCCATTTTACGTTTCTTTTATTTTTTCTTGTCTTAAAATTTAAGAAAATCAAACATAATCATACTTAACAAAAAAAGAGGGATTGGTTACCCAAATCCCTCTTGTCATTTATTTATTGGGGTTATTCAGCAAGTATAATGATTTTTTCGTCATTCACTTCAATAACACCACCGTTAATATTAACACGGATGACCTTCGCGTCCTTAGCATCCACTTCAACTAGTGAATTGGTTTTTTCAGTTGCTACAAACGCAGTAGGTAAATCCACTTTAACAACTCCTTTTCCAAGTGCAGTGATGATAGGAGCGTGACCATTTAAGATTTGGAATAAACCATCTAAACCTGGTAATTGCACCGCATCCGCTTTACCTGCAAACACTTGAGCTTCTGGAGTAATAATTTCTAACTGCATTGCTTACTTTTTATGCTAATGATTATGCTTCCGTCAACATTTTTTCACCTGCCTCAATAACATCTTGGATACCACCTTTCAAGTTGAAAGCTGCCTCTGGATACTTGTCGTATTTCCCATCAAGAATGTCATTGAATGCTGTGATCGTTTCTTTGATATCTACCAATACTCCTGGGATACCTGTAAACTGCTCCGCTACGTGGAACGGTTGAGACAAGAAACGTTGTACACGACGTGCACGGTGAACCACTAATTTATCTTCTTCAGACAACTCATCCATACCTAAGATGGCGATAATATCTTGAAGTTCTTTATAACGTTGTAATGTAATTTTAACTCTTTGTGCACAATCATAATGCTCATCACCTACGATTTCTGGCGTCAAGATACGAGAAGTAGAATCCAATGGATCTACCGCAGGGTAAATTCCTAACTCAGCAATTTTACGTGACAATACTGTTGTTGCATCTAAGTGAGCAAACGTATTCGCTGGCGCTGGATCCGTTAAGTCATCCGCAGGAACGTAAACCGCCTGTACAGATGTAATTGACCCGTTCTTTGTTGATGTAATACGCTCTTGCATCGCTCCCATCTCTGTAGCCAACGTTGGTTGGTAACCTACTGCTGATGGCATACGACCTAATAAAGCCGAAACCTCAGATCCTGCTTGCGTAAAACGGAAGATATTATCCACGAAGAATAAAATATCACGTCCTTGTCCATCACCTTCTCCGTCACGGTAGTACTCAGCCAATGTCAAACCTGACAAAGCTACACGAGCACGCGCTCCAGGAGGCTCATTCATCTGTCCGAATACGAAAGTAGCCTTAGACTCTTTCATCTCATTCAAATCAACTTTTGACAAATCCCATCCTCCATTTTCCATAGAGTGCATGAAATCGTCACCATATTTAATAATGCCAGACTCTAACATCTCACGCATTAAGTCATTTCCTTCACGTGTACGCTCACCAACTCCCGCAAATACAGACAATCCTCCGTGTCCTTTTGCAATGTTGTTGATCAACTCTTGAATCAATACTGTTTTACCAACACCTGCACCTCCGAAAAGACCAATCTTACCTCCTTTTGCATAAGGCTCAATCAAGTCAATCACTTTGATACCTGTTAACAACACTTCTGTTGCTGTTGACAAATCCTCAAATCTTGGCGCTTCGCGGTGAATGGGTAAACCATTTTCATTGCTAACCTCTTGAATTCCATCAATTGCCTCTCCGACAACGTTAAAAACGCGTCCACGGATTGCATCTCCAATTGGCATTTTGATTGCTGAACCTAATCCAACAACTTCCAATCCTCTTGTAAATCCATCCGTTGAGTCCATAGAAATTGCACGTACAGAACTTTCTCCTACGTGTGACTGAACCTCAAGTACTACGCGAGTCCCGTCTTTTTTACGAACCTCAAGTGCGTCATAAATCTTCGGAAGCTCGACTCCTTTATCGAAGCTAACATCTACTACAGGACCAATTACCTGTGCTATTTTACCTTTAATCACCGACATTTATCGCCTATTTTGAATAAATTCCAATTTGAGCGCAAAGATATATAATATTTAATAATGATGAAATATAAAAATTTGATTATTTCACCAATTTTTGATTCTCACGTCAATTTGTGGTAAAATAAAGGCAATGGCAATCAGAAAACGGAAGTTGTTATTGCTTAAAATTTCTTTTCATCAATAGTGAAACAGTCAAATAACTTGTCAAAACACTCAATACACTCACAATACCAAATATCAATAGCCCATCTGTCCACAAGATCGTAATGGGAAAGGCCTCGCCATAAGTGTTTGGCATTTGTATGAATCCAAAATAAACTTGAGCTAAACTTATTAGGTAACCAAATATCAACCCCAAAACGATTCCTTTTCCTGCCACCAAACAGCCTTCAAAAAAGAAGATGTTAAAAATCCCTTTCTCCGAAAGTCCTAAACTCTTCAAAACGGCCAATTCTTGTTGTTTTTCATAAAACAACATGGTCAAGGAGGCTACAAGGTTAAAAGAAGCCAGAATAAAGATGAACAACAAGATATTCAATACAATCAAGCGTTCTGTTTTACTCGTTTTAAAAATCAGTTCATTTTTTTCATCGTTGGTTTTGACCTCAAACGCATCACCCAACAAATTTTGAACAGCTTTTTTCACCTGAAACTTATCTGCCTTCTCATGAATACCTATAGCAACGTGTGTCACCTCACGTTCTTTATATTCCGAAAGCAAACGTACAAAATCAACAGGTGCAATAAGGTAACTACTATTGACTTCGCGGTTATAATTCATGCGACCAACCAAACGCAACATTTCTGCGTTGAACGGATTACTTAAATGCGAAGCTTTAAGATTTCTTTTTGGAGCATAGACGAGAATCGTCTCACCTTGCATCACGGGAGAAATATACCCGCCTAATTTATCTAACAAACTTGCCCCAATAACACCTACTTGTTCACCGTTTTCTGTCAATGCAGGAAAACCGTCTACCATGTGGTTTTGAATTTTTGCGATCTGAAAAAAAGCACTGTCTGCTCCAATTATCTGTGCATTGATCCAATTGTTTTCATTCCTTGCAACGATGGTTTCCTCAATAAAAGGCGCCACCAAAGTAACGTCTTTAACTTGTCGGAGTTGTTCCAAAAGAACTGTATCAATAAACATGGTTTTTTGATCTTTTGCACGTAAAAGAACGGGGGCATCAAAATCTGAATAAAGGGTTTTGATCATGCTTTCTATGCCGTTAAATGCCGACAATAGAATCACCAAAGCAGCCGTAATCACCGTTATTCCTACAACAGAAATGCGGGTGATTACATTTATCAGGTTCTGTTTTTTCTTAGAAGCAAGATAACGTTTGGCAATATGTAGCGAAACCTTAATGGCTTATTTTTTTAGCAACTCTTCAATTTCCATTGCATAATCTAAGGAATCGTCGATGTAGTACGTAAATTCTGGAATTTTACGCATGTTTTTTAAGCGTTTCCCCAATTGAAAACGAATTTCTGAAGAATGGGTTTGGATTGATTTTAACACTTCTGCTTTATCTGGACCGGCAAAAATCGACAAATAACATCTAGCAAGTGATAAATCTGAGGTGATGCGCACTTGTGTTACAGTAACCATTGCTCCTAGGCAAATTTCTTGGGCGTTTCTTTGGAAAAATGTCGACAACTCTTCCTGAACAACCCCTTCAATTTTATTTTGTCTTATTGAACTCATAGACTACAAAGGTATTGAAATTGACTTTTCAATGCATCAATCGTGGTGAAATAATGTTTTTTAGAACAAAAAATCCTGTCCTCAACACTACAAATTGGAGTACTGAGAACAGGAAATTCAACGGAATTCAAGAACAAAAAATGCCGTTTATTATCTTTTTTCTTTTTTGGGCGCTCTCCACCAAGTTCCTTGGGGAGTCAGGCTATCCGCTATATCTTTTGCTGGCTTCGACGCTGCTCAGCCACCAAAAGGATGCCGCTCCTATCCTTTGCGCGAGATTGGTTTTCACACAATCGGTTTAATCATCATAAACGTTCTCTCTCTGAGAAAAAAAATGATGTGTCTCACGAAGTGTTCCCTTCAGCCAGGGCGGAGCGCGATAGCTAAAAGAACGGAAAATGGTGTGAACGTAAGTTTACCACTGCGACCAACGGAAGCTCGTGGTAAACAACTCGTGAACCCTTTTTCCGGATTTTACTAAAGCGTGTAGACCGTAAAGGCTGCCAAAAAAGGCTTATTTTTTCAATTGTTCCAATGCAGTTCTTACGTTTTGAAGAATGATGTTAATATCGTTTTCGCTACACGTTCCAATGGACATGCGGTACCACGTAGACTCTGTATTCGCGCCAAATGCATAGAAAGGAACGATAGCCAAATTGGCTACATCAAGCACATATCTGGTCACCTCTTCGGTCGTTTTTAGGGTAATTCCTTCGGCTGTAGTATATCCTTTGATTGGAAATTCTACGGTCAAGTAAATCGCTCCTTGAGGCGCAATGATTTGCACGGGTAAACCTTCTTCGCTCATGGCTTTTAATCCATCATACAATCCGTTCATTCGAATTGCAATGCGTTGTCTTTGCTCCACCAAAAAGGCTTCGTAAGCGGTTTCATTTGCTAGAAATTTCCCTACAGCCACTTGTTCGGCTTTTGGTGCCCAAGCTCCAACGTGAGAGAGAATGGACTTCATTTTTCCAATCAGTCCTTTTGGTCCTGCCGCCCATCCAACGCGCACTCCTGTTGCAGAAAGCGACTTGGAAACACCGTCTACGTATACGGTAAATGGTTTCATTTCTGGGAAAAGTCCAACGGGATTGTAGTGTTCCACGCCTTCCATGGTTAATTCCCAATAAATCTGGTCGTACATGACATATACAGGTCGTTTCTTTCCTTCTCTTCTTTTATTTTCTTCCAATACCAATTGGCATATTTCGGTCAATCCTTCTTTTGTAAACACCGTTCCTGTTGGGTTTTGTGGCGAGCACAAGGCGATTAAGTTTAAATCCTGAATGTGAGGCGCAATGTCCTTTGCAGTGGGCATGAAGTTGGTTTCGGCTGTGGTCTCTACCACGATTGCTTCTGCACCATTCAAGTAGGAATAGTGATTGTTGTTCCATGAGGGAACGGCAAAAAGCACTTTGTCACCTTGATCTACCAAAGCGCGGTAAATGGCATAAATTACGGGTCTTGCTCCACCTGCGATCAATAGTTCGTCGGTTTCGTAAGGCATATTCACTTTTTTCTTTAGCAGATTTTGCACGGCTTGGCGCAATTCTAACAAACCATCAGCTGGCGGATAATTGGTATGCTGAGATTGGTACGCTTGGATGATTTCTTCGAGTAATACAGTTGGAATTGGAAATTCTTTTGGGTTGAAATCGCCAATTGTCAGGTTCTTGATATCCTGTCCATTTTTGATTTTTTCGTTGACTTCAGCTGCTAACTTAATGATCTCGGAGCCGATAATGTGCTCTGCTAATAAGGAATATTGGTTTACTTTTTCTTGCGTTACCCCGTCCATAATTCTGAAAATTTAAAACTATTAATTAATCGGTTTAGTTAAGTGATTAATCCGGGATACAAAATTAATCTATTCCATTCGATCCGTAGTCATAAATCACCGAATAATTTTTTCGAAGCTTGAAAAATGTTTTTTTCTCGTTAAGAAATGAAAAAAAACGGACAATTATTAGCGAAAGCCTCAAAGCCTTCTTTAAAATGGATTAATTTTGTGGCATGAAAAGTATGTGGGAAATTTATCGCTGGACATTCAAATATAAAACAACAGCAATTTTAGTTATCGTTTGCAACTTACTTTATGTGATTTTCAATTTGATTTCAATGGTTTTATTTATTCCATTCCTTCAAATTATCTTCCCTAAAGATCCTTCATCTATTGTTGCAGTTAGTAAACCTATCTACGGGAGTTCGTCCGAAGGGGTAATAAACTATATTTCTGACTATTATCAATACTTTATGTATTCCATGGTAGAAGACGATCCAAAGCATGCTTTATTTTTTGTGTGTACAAGCGTGCTTTGCGCTTTCTTCATGAAAAATGTTTTCCGTTATGGAGCCATTTGGTTCCAATCGTACTTACGTATGGCTGTGGTTCGCGATGTACGCCAAGATCTATTTGACAAAGCCATCACTTTACCTCTTTCCTATTATAGTGAAGAAAAGAAAGGCGATTTAATGGCGCGAATTCAAAGTGATGTCAATGAAATTGAACTAGGTGTAATTGCTGTCTTAGAAGTGTTATTCCGTGAGCCTATTGCTATTATCATCAACGTGGCAGCATTGATTTATTGGAGTCCAAAACTGACTTTATTTTCTTTTATTCTCTTGCCATTTACTGCGTTAGCTATTTCAAGAATTGGTAAAAGCTTGAAACGTACTGCAGGAAAAGAGCGTATTCAACTGGGAGTTTTGTTTGCAAAGCTAGACGAAGCCATTGGAGGTATACGTATCATTAAAGCTTTCAATGCTGAACCGACCATTCAGAAATCATTCAAAGAAACAAATGATAAATACCAGCGCCTAACCACACAAGCATTCCGAAAGCGAGATTCCTCTTCTCCCTTGAATGAATTTTTAACGGTAACAGTTATGTTAGGCATTGTTTGGTATGGCGGATCAATGATTTTAGATCACAACGGAAATGCAGGTTTCAATGGTGCAAACTTCATTGGTTTTATCTTGGTATTCTCTCAACTCTTACGCCCCATCCAAGGGATTTCCACTTCCATTGCCTATCTAAATAAATCAGAAGCGGCACAGGAACGCATCAGAGAGATTTTAGAAACGGAAGAGAAAATTAAAGAAGTGGCCCAACCAGTTGAATTCAATCATTTGGAAGAAGGTATTACTTTTCAAAATGTTTCCTTTGCTTACAAAGAAGATTTGGTGTTGAAAAACATCTCATTCAATATCCCTAAGGGCAAAACGGTTGCCTTGGTTGGAGAGTCCGGAAGTGGTAAATCAACCATTTCAGATTTATTACCCCGCTTCTATGATGTTACTTCGGGAGCTATTTCATTTGACGGTACAGATATTCGTGAGGCATCCTTATCTAGTGTTCGTCGTCTTATTGGTATAGTCAACCAAGAATCTATTCTATTTAACGGTACAATTGCAGAAAACATTGCCTTTGGAAAACCAAATGCAACGCAAGATGAAATCATTGCGGTGGCCAAAATTGCAAACGCGCATACCTTCATTGAGCAGTTGGAACAAGGATACGAAACGAACATTGGCGACCGAGGAAACAAGCTTTCGGGAGGTCAAAAACAACGCGTTTCTATCGCAAGAGCGTTATTGAAAAATCCGGAGATATTGATTTTGGATGAAGCAACTTCTGCTTTAGATACAGAAAGTGAAAAACTGGTTCAAGATGCCTTGGATAATTTATTGACCGATCGCACCTGTCTGGTTATTGCTCACCGTTTAAGTACTATTCGAAATGCAGACGAGATTCTGGTGCTGTCGAAAGGAGAAATAATTGAAAGAGGAACACATGAACAATTGATGGATTTAAATGGTTCGTATGCACATTTATCTTCCTTACAAGGAATTAACCAATAAAAACAAAGGTTTATCGTTTTCTATATACTAGGAAGTGCTTTTGTTAAATATTAAAAACAAATTCACTTTAGGTACAGTTTTTGATTGGTTACATTGGATTGTCAAAAAAATGATTATATGTATAGATTTTTGTCCATTTTATTCTTACTTTTTTCCTCATTTGGAATATATGGGCAATTAGCTACTCAAGTTAGAACAGCAACCGATGTTGTTCAAAACGTACTTCTAGGAGATCCTAATATTACGGTGACCAATATTAATTATCAAGGTTCACCAAAAGCCCTTGGGAGTTTTACATCGACCAATACCAATCTAGGTCTCAATACCGGGATTGTAATGACCACGGGGACCATTGAAAACACATTTGGTTTAGGCGTACCCCAAGGTCCACACGGCCCCAACAACGTGCCCGACGGCGGTGTAGACAACGGATATGGAGGATATCCTCTACTGACCACTATTGTGGGACGTCAAACGTTTAATGCTTCCGTTCTTTCCTTCGATTTTTCTACCTGTTCCGATTCTATAGAATTTAGATATGTTTTTGGATCAGAAGAATATCCGGAATATGTAGGGTCTCAATTCAACGATGTTTTCGGTTTCTTTATCTCAGGACCAGGATTTAATGGTCAGCAAAACATTGCTCGTTTACCCAATGGTTCTATCGTTGCCATTAACACGGTTAACAACGGGAACAACCAACCCGCTCCAGGTGTAAATCCTGCGCCAGCTACCAATCCACAATATTTTGTTTGGAATGGAAACGGATCACAAGCACCTTACAACCTAAGTAACATGTATATTCAATACGATGGTTTTACAAAAGTGTTAACTGCTAAAGCGAAAATTCAATGTAATGAAACCTATCGTTTGACTTTAGCCATTGCCGATGTTGGTGATGGTATTTTAGATTCAGGAATCTTTTTAGAAGCTAAATCTTTTAAAGCAAATGACCCCATAAAAATCAGTCACACTGTTAGCAGTCAACTGTATGACAGCCCCAATATTTTGAGTGAACCCTGTACAGAAGTGACCCTACGTTTTGAACGAACGGCTTGTAACTTAAACACTCCTGTTAATATTCAAGTGGTAAAAACAGGATCAGCAACAAATGGAATTGATTACACCAACATTCCTAATACAATTACTTTACCCGCGGGACAACAAGTTTACGAATATCGTTTTAGCACCATAAATGACAACATTCCTGAAGGCGACGAGACCTTGAACTTACTCTTTAAGTATGTGGATAACTGTGGAGATCAAAGAGAAAAAAATATAGATTTCATCATTCGTGACCTCACTCCTATTGACTTAGAATTGGAAGCAAATGACATGAAATGTCCAGGTGACAAAGTAATCATTCGTCCGCGTTTATCCAACACAAACAGTCGCTTAATTTACGAATGGAGCACCGGAGAAACGTCACAAACCATTACCGTATCACCTACACAAAACACCACCTACACCCTACGTTTAAAGGATGAGTGCAACAATTTACTTGCCATTGCCAACTACACGGTAGTATTCCCCGACGCTTTACCATTAGAAATCATTCTACCACCAGACATTGTAGAGATTTGTCCTTTTATGGACCACACCATTGAAGGGGAATCAACAGGTGGATACGGTGGTGAAAGTTATTCGTGGTATAACGAAAACAATCAAGCCATTTCAAGAACAAATACCGCAAATATTCGCCCCGAATTTTCAACCATTTTTATCTTTGAAGCAAAAGACCAATGTGGCATGATAGCACGTGACACACTGAATTATACCGTTACCAGTCCGCCATTAATAGTTGACTTCCCTCCTTTCCCTGAAATCTGCCCAGGAGACAGCATTGAATTGACATCAATTGTAACAGGCGGCTATGGTCAATACTACTATTTATGGCCGCACTCCGGGGAAACCACTCCTTCGGTTTGGGTTAATCCTTTAGTAACCACGTCCTACCCTTTAGAAGTTTCAGATGAATGCCAAACCTTTGTCAAAAAGAAAAGCGCAACTGTAACCGTCATCAAACCAACGGCAGATTTTACGATTGCTGGTCCTGCCCCTCTATTCAATAACCTACCCGTTCAATTCGAAAACCTTACTCAAAATGGAGTCACTTACTTCTGGGACTTTGGCAATACACAAACTTCAACAGACGTGCACCCACAAATTGTTTATCAAGAGCCTGGAGCCTATACCATTCACTTAACTGCTTGGGATCAAAAAGGGTGTGTCGATTCAACGTACAGATGGACCGTTATTATTGAAGAACACTACATCTACGTACCCAATACCTTTACTCCTGACAATGGTCGTTCCAACAATGTATTTAAAGCATCAACGGTGAATGTTTCAAATCTAAACATAGTTATTTATAACCGATGGGGCGAATTAGTCTTCGAATCTGATGATGTCTTATTTGAATGGGATGGGTCCTATAAAGGCGAAGTCGTACCCGACGGAACATATTCCTATAAGATTAAATATCTTGCTCGTAGCGGATGGGAAGAAACCATCACTGGACACGTCAACGTATTGAGATAACCTTTTCGGATTAAATTTTAACATTTCAACCCGTTTGCACGAATTTTTGGCAGCCATTTCGGTATACGTGTTTTAGACCGCTTTTGAAAAATGGTTCACCAGCTGTGTCACACGTGCTTCCTTTGGTCGCAGTGTTCCACTAGCGTTCACTCTTTTTTCAATTCACGATGCTATCACACT
>JASLGM010000013.1 GCA_030150045.1 Taishania sp. | reverse complement strand
GAAAAATAAGAAATTTACGCCATTCAAATTTCACACATTAACTGAAATTAAAAGCCTTACTTGCAAGTTTTTCACTGGTTTTGATTACTATTTTCATTAAGTGAAACGTATTTATTTTCATAAAAATCACTACCTTCAATTTCATGAATACTAACACATTTACTTGTTTCCCATACCGCCTTGCGCTTCCAAATGCAGGAAATGCTACAGTACGTGTGGAGCAAAAAGTAAACGGTGTTTACCAATATATTACCACACAACAGACCCAGACCAAAAGCGGAATATTTGAGTTGGTATTCACACCAAGTAATGAAAATATTCGTATTTCTGTGAGTGGGACGAGTGGTTTTGCACTTCAGCAAATTTCGTTAGAACGGGACAACGTGGATACGCTTGTGAATAGGTATTTGGTGAGCCCTTCCGATTACGGTGAGCCTCACCTATCGTCAGTCTTCACAAGCTATGCTTGCTCTGGATATCGTTATGGGTTTAACACACAAGAAAAGGTAGATGAGATAAGTGGTAAAGGAAATCATTATACAGCGCCCTATTGGGAATATGACCCAAGAATTGTTCATAGATGGAATTTAGATCCAAAACCTGTTCCATACATAAGCCCTTATGCGATAAATCAAGGCAATCCAATTTGGTTTAGTGATCCTTATGGGGATACGATACGAATCTTTGGGGCACAAAAAGATTTATCGATATATTCCTTACGAGAAGACCAAAAATTATATGATATGCATGGGAACTCGTATGTTCAAGGTACAGATAATTTCGTTGATGGTATATATAACGATTTACAACAAATTTACAATTCAGGAACAGAAGGCCAAAGATTAATTGTTGAATTAACAAAAGAAAAAGATGTTTTTATTCAATATGAAAAAAATAAAAGCCATCACAATGTTGGGACTGTTTCATTTGATTTAAACAAAAAAAAAAATTTACCTACAACTAGCGGTACGTTAGAGGCGCAGAGGTGGATTGTTCTAGCTCACGAATTAGCTCACGTAGAAGACTTCTTAAATGGGACAATGGATAATTCGAATTGGATTAAAGGAGATGCTGCTTATGGATTAAAGTCTATTTCTAATGCTGAAAAATATGCAACTCATGTTGAAAACATTATTCGATCTCAAGCTGGTTTACCTCTGAGAACCCATTACGGCCTTGCTGATGACAATACTCCGATGGAAGAAAGCAGAATATTAGACAGTAAGAATAAAAGTAAGTTTTATAAAAATGAAGAGGGTGAGCCATATGATTATCAAAGGAGTAAATAGATTTGTTTGTTTGTTTGTATTTTTATCATTTTCGCAATTTGGTTTTTCCAATGTGCATGAAAATCCTTTACATCAAAAAATAAAAAAAGTAATTATTCATTTTTCTGAAAGACATAGTTATAATAAAAAAAAAATAGATGTTATATATACTAATGATGGTCTTTCAGATTCATATTTCTACATATATTTAGATGGTAAATGGTTATGTATTTCATATAATAATGACGTTATTGTTGAGGAGATGATTGATAGTAAATCGAAAAAAAGAGAATTAAACTATATAAAAAAAAATAATTATAAAAAAATACATTCCGATTGTGTACTTAATAATTGCAATGGTTGTACATTGGTTAATACATACCGTTTAAAATTAAGTTCAAAAATAAAAATTGTCAGAAGTAGATATTTAGCTGAAAATAGTTGTTTGTAAGATTTACTATATAGACACCTTTATCTGTAGGGCTTTCAGCGTTTTTGTTACTCTTTTCCTTTTTGCAGAATGTCTTTTCTTTCAACGAAAATGGCTATTTGAAAACTGAATACCCTGCTAAGGATAGGAGCGGCATCCTTTTTTACGAAGTAAAAAGATACAGCGGATAGCCTGACCCGTAGGGAAGCGGCCAAAAAAAGGATTTGTTTCATAAAAAACACTACCTTCAATTCCATGAACGCCAATGCACTTACTTGTTTCCCATACCGCTTAGCACTACCAAATAACGGTAATGCTACAGTGCGTGTGGAGCAAAAAGTGAACGGTGTTTACCAATATTTTGCTACACAGCAAACCCAAACTACCAGCGGAATATTTGAGTTGGTATTCACGCCAAGTAATGAAAACATTCGCATTTCTGTGAATGGTACGAGTGGTTTTGCACTTCAGCAAATTTCTTTAGACCGTGATAATGTGGATACACTTGTTAACACGTATTTGGTGAGTAGGAGCTATCGTTATGGGTTCCAAGGACAAGAGAAAGATGACGAGGTGAAAGGTGCTGGAAATAGTGTGAACTATACATTTAGAATGCACGATCCACGTATTGGTAGGTTCTTTGTGACTGACCCTCTGAAAAAATCTTTTCCTTGGAATAGCCCATATGCGTTTAGTGAAAACGTAGTAATAAACGCTATTGAGTTAGAAGGATTAGAAACGGCACATGTATATAATGTTGTAGGAACTGGAAAGAATAAAACAGTTAAAAAATCTTACGATTATGATAACTACAATAAATTTAATCAGCGAGTTTATAGATATTTTGACTCTCAAGGAGAAATGTATCAGGAAATGGTTCAGAAATTGGACGATAAGGGGAAAGTACTATCATATCAGACTGAAAAATATGCTGTTGATGGAGACGTTAACACCAAACCTTATTCATTAAGTAATCAAACGAGAGGAAAAGAAACAAACTGGTACGATGGAACCGTTTTTTCCCCTAATTGGGGAGAAGGTGGTCACGATGCTGCTAACCAAGGAGGTTGGGGAGGAAGTAAATCTAGAGATATAGAGACTGGCGTTAAGGTTATGTCTGGAATTTTAGCCATAGGAACGGGAGGGGCGTCTCTTTTATTTGCTGAAGGAGGAGTTACAGTTGGAGGAGCAATTTGGACAATAGCTGGTATAGGTTCTACGGTAGATGATTTTACTGCTTTGGCAGATGTAAAGGGAATAAGTTTTTTAGAAAGGACATTAGGGCCTTATGTTGGTGGTGCAGAGAATGTTAAAGCAGCTAAATTGGTATTTGGATTTGTAGGATCAAAAGTAGATGCAGCTAAATACCTCAGTTCAGAAGGTGCTGAAAAGAGTATTGCATTAATTTCGATGGCTAATTCTCAAGGACAAACATACTATGGTGTAGTTGATATGACCAAAACAATTGAAGCTAACAAATCCAAAGAATCAAATGCAACCAAAACTAATAAATAAATATTATTCTGATTCATTGGGTCAAATAATTTTTAATGTTGTGGTTCTCACATCAATAGGAGTACTATTCCTTTTTCCAAAAAACGTTGTCACAACATTAATAGGTCTATTTATACTTATTTCTGTGTTGGCTCTAATTTTTAAGTCAACCACAGCATTGTTTTATTTTGGAGAAATAGTGGTCTGTAAACGATTTTGGAAAGCAAAATCATATACCATCAAAATAAATGAAATAACTAAAATTACAATTAAAACATTTAATACTCGTTTTGGGAATCATTTAACATTAATTATTCTATCAAATGATTTAAAAAGAAGCATAATAATTAATCCTAAAGAAGTTGACAGATTAGTTACAACATTGAAAAAGTCGGGCTATGAAAGAGAAATATCTATAACTGAATAACAATGATCAGGCATCGTATTAGCAGATAAATTAAAACCAAAATTATTTGATATGAAAATTCTAGTTATAATTACCTTTTTGGTCACGTCTTTGGCCAGCTTTTCCCAATCAGAAATTGAATGTTCAAAATTTAAAACAGGAGTCTTTGAAATTGACAATTTGGATGGTACCGTTTCTACGATCAGACGAACGAAAAAAAATCAAATAGAAAAATCTATACATTTTACAGGAAAATACAACTTGAATTTCTGACGGTTGCCAACCAGGAACATCATTTCCAATACCGCCTTGCGCTACCAAATGCAGGAAATGCTACAGTACGTGTAGAACAAAAAGTGAACGGTGTTTACCAGTACCTCATCACGCAACAAACCCAAAATACCAGCGGGATATTTGAGTTGGTATTCACACCAAGTAATGAAAACATTCGCATTTCTGTGAATGGTACGAGTGGTTTTGCGTTAAACAATTTGTCTCTCGACTGGGACAACGTGGATACAATTGTTAACACGTATTTGGTAAGTAGGGGTTATAGGTATGGCTTCCAAGGGCAAGAGAAGGATGACGAACTTGTAGATTATGTAAATGATAATGGTGTAAGATACAAAGACCATAAAAAAGTGATAACGTAAACGTCCTTGCCGATAGACCTGATGGTAAAGAAGGAAAAGTAAGAATTACATTATCACCTGAAGGAGACAAAATTATTTCTGCTGGTATTATAAAAGAGAAAGATTTTAATAAAGCTGTTCAAAATGGGAGATTGGAGATACAAGATTAAATTAGATATAAATAGAATTTCAAGTATTGAAGAGAGAGAATTATTTCTTTATTTGATTGACTTTATCAATGGCAAATTAGATTTTAATTCTATTGAAAAAGATTATTATTTTAAATATCAAGACAGTGATGATGATGAGCTTTTTCAATATTCAGACTTTCATTGTGAAGTATGTGAAAAAATTGATTTTACCACGTTTAAAATTGATGAAGAACATAAAAAATATGGATGGATGGATGTCGAGGAATTTAAAAATTGGTTGATTAATGCAATTAACCAAATTCAGAATTAGGTTATGTGTCAAATGCTTATGATAGTTTATAAAACTCCAAAAACCAAGTGTTATTTATGCTTGGTTTTTTTGAAACAATGACAGATCCAAAAAACTTATTAACAATCCATTTTAACGCTGAAAGTTATTATTTGTAAGGCTTTCAGCGTTTTTGTTACTCTTTTCCTTTCAGCATCCTTAACGGTATACGCGCTTTAGTCTTCTCCGCAAAAAGCGTTCACGTATTGCGTGCCTCGAGCTTCCGCTGGTCGCTGTGGCAAACAAACGTTCACCTTCCTTTTTGCGTTCGTAGAGCTATCGCTGCTCCTTCCGGGCTGAAAATCTGTTTTCATTTTCTGATGATGCAAACACTGTTTTAGAAAGTAAATCCCGTTGCATTTGATGATTTTGCTGGGACCCACACAGCCTTATGCTGCGTAAAACAGTAAGCTGTTTGACCTCTTATGCAGTTGTGGAGAGTTTTTATTTTTTAGCTGTTAAGTCCCATTTGGGTATTCAAATTATTGTCTCATTTAGCCTTTTTATTCTGCAACTATATACTTTAAATGGTCTACATTATACGCTTCGCTGGATTGATTCCACTTTTTTTGACAATTAAAAAATAGGGTAAGTACATGTCTTTAGAATTCGCTCGAAATCTACGTTCTTAATTCAATTGTTTTTGTTTTCAGCTAGGGCGTAGCGCGGTAGCTAAACGAGATGGAAAGACTGTGAATGCTAGCTGAGCAATGCGACCAACGGAAGCGCTTGAGAAGCAGTAATGAACGGCTTTACATGCGTTTACTAAAGCGTGCAGACCGTTAAAGCTGCCAAAATAACTCCATTTTGTTAGGAAATAGGAGGTAAAAAAACTCCCGCTGTTGTTAACGGGAGTTCTCCTTTATGTTGATGGATTAAATTCTGAAAGTCAAACCTCCCATAAATTGAAAGGATTGTACGGGTGCATTGTACCAGCGTTGGTAGCGTTGTGCAGCAAAGTTGTTGACCTGAACAAATAAAGACAAACGCTTTGTGTATCGGTATTCTAAACCTAAATTGAAATCCAATATAGGTTTCATTTTTACGAAGTTTTGTTGGTTCTCCACTATTACATCGTCTCCAGGAGAATACACGAGTGCTTTGCGTCCGAATTCCATTTTGAAGTCGAAATTCACGTAAAACTTATTGTACAAATTGTAGTGCGCGCGTGCTACAACATCAAAGTCAGGAAGGTTCCAGGCGTGTACATTTTGACGTAGTTCGTAAGAATAATACGTTGCGATGACATCTACTTTCAGTTTTTCAAGCATTTGATAGCTGAGTGACCCTTGTAATCGGAAGATTTTTGCGGTGTCATAAATGACATCAAATCGATTTCCAGGAGAATATATTGTGTCATTTGTAAACAATGCTAGGTCACGTGTAGTTCCGTAGGAAGTGTTCAAATCAAATGAAATACGCTTTGTCAAAGTACCTTTGAAACCACCGTAAACCTCCCAAGTAACGCTTTCGTTACGCAATTGTATGTTAGGTCGGATGAATTCGTTTTGTACTGTCAAGCTTTTTAATGTGCGTTGTTTCATGCCTCCACGAAATCCGACGTAAGGAATAAAGATGTCGTTAAACAAAGAGTATTTTACTTCTGCAATTGGATATACGTGTGCTTTTAGGCGTTGAAGTGCGTTTAGTGTTAAGTCGATACCAACGGTTGCTTTGAATTTGTTGTCGAACAAAAAGGTTTGAAATGTTGGAACTAAACGAATGATTGTATTCGGATTAGAATAGGCTGTATCCACTCCGTGAAGGGTGTCTCTTTTTGGGCCGTAATTGAAGCTGTTGTTTTCAATCTCTATACGGGCGCTGTAGATATTTTCCTTTAATCGGTATTGGCCTTTACTGAATATACCTACGGTATGTTCTTGTGCACGCCATTTGGCCAAGGAATCAATTTTTGATTTAGCGGAACTGAAGTAATTGTAATCTACTCCAATGTTGTATTTGATTTTAAACGTATCCACTTTTGCTGCGTTTCCAAAGTTTACTCTGAATCCGATGTCTTGATAACGTTGTCTGGTTGCATCTCTTCCTAAGGAATCTACAGGTACTTGTATAGCATAGTAATGTAAGCCTTGGTTTCTGTAGCGGAATTCACCATCTACATCGTATCTTTTTTCTGCAATTCCACCGAATAAGCGTATGTCTGTTCTATCAAACGTAGATCTTTCATATCCTTTTAGGTTACCCCAAGAGGATAGATGTTTGGCATGTAAGCCATAACTGTATTTACGAGAGCGAATATTGTTTACATAGACTTCAGCGAGTGGCATGAGTGTTGTACCAAACCCTACTTTAGCATAGGCACGGTACAATGGATTTAAGTTTTCTTTTAACTTTATGTTTGCTGCTTGAATGCTATCTATGTGAGTTCTCGTGCGTTGTTGAATGGATAATAAAGGATAAGCCTGCACCGCTTGATGGGTGATGGTGTCTTCTATTTTTGGTGCATTCGGAATACGAGTTGCTCTGTCTATTTCTCTTTTTGTTGTTCCTTGTAAGATTACGTCTTGTCCCCAAGCGATTGCGGTTACAACTGAAAAAACTGTAATTAGTATCGTTCTCATTTTAGTTTCCTCCTTGGTTTAAATCAATAACTGTTTCTCCTGATGGTGCAATGGATTTAGGTGCATTTTTTATTTGCATTATTTCATTGTACACTTCGTGTGCTTCGTCTTTCACCCCATCAGTCGTATTTGGATAATGGTCAATTACACTTAAAATGGTTTGTTCTGCTTGGAAGAAGTTTTCTTGTTTCATGCTTATTTTACTTTGCAGAATTAATCCTTTAGCGATCCAATAATCGTATGAAGGTTTCATTTTTAGCAATGCACGAGCATGGGTATCAGCATCTGTGTATTTGTGTGTTTCGTAATACATTTGAGCAATTAAGAATTTTGCTTCAGAAGCAATTTCTGCTGTTGAGTTTTTTGTTACATACGTTAATCCACTTAAAGCGTCGTCTACGTTTTTGGTTTCTACTGATGCTTTTCCTAATAGATAGTTTGCGTTTAAGCGGTCACTTGTTGTTACTAATCCATTTGCAAGCACCAATTTTGCGTAACCTGCTGCTGCTGCGTAATCTTGAATTTGGAAGTTGGAGCGCATTAGTCCAATTCGTGCGTTATAAATAACTTCAGGATCCCCAGAAATGCTTTCTACTTTTTCATAATTAGGTATTGCTTTCGCATACATGTTACTGTTGTAGTAGTATTTTGATGTGCGGATTGCAGCAATTTCTGTAAAGTTGTTGTCGTTTTCCTTTAATACTTTTTCATAGTATTCTATTGCTTTTGGTTCGTTTTTACTTTGGTAATAACAATCTGCAATGTAGAATAATACTTTACGCATATGGTATCCATTTGGATATTTACGCATGTATTCTTCGAATAGAGGAATAGCTTGTGTATAATTTTTGTTATGGTAAGCCTGTTCTGCCGGGCTGTATACCATGTTTTCTAAAGTCAGTGTATTGATGTTTAAACAAGGATATTGAGCTGCATATTGCTCCAATTTAGCTATTTGTTTAGTCGCACTATACACATTTTGTAGACCTTGTCCTACTGCGTTACAAATTGTGTCATGACTGTATTTTGTAAGAATAGCTAAGTATTCTTGTTCAGACGCTTTATAGTTATTTTGTTTGTAGTAAATATCCGCAATCTCTATACGTACTATTGGTTCGTACTGTGGACTTGGATAATCGTCTAGTAGTTGTTTGAAATAACGTAAAGCATTTGTGTAATCTGGGATTAATCGGTAGGTAAAACCAATTTCATATAGTGCACGTTGCACATATTTAGAGTTCCCATAATTGTTAACTACATTTAATAGATCTTTAATTTTAGCTTGTTTTTCTTGTACGTATCCGTAAGTCATTCCACGGTAGTATAATGCTTGTGCTTGGTAAGCTACGTTTAATTCTACTACTTTTGTATAGAACTGTATGGCTAAGTTATTTTCTCTATTTAGGTAGTAAGCATCACCTATACGCATATTGGCATCTGCTAACTTTTGTTTGTTCGATGGATTTGTCTGTGCGTAACTTCTAAATGTTTCTACGGCAGAAATGGAGTCTCCTTTCATGAGGTATGCATATCCCAAATTGTAATAGCCATCTGCCTTCCAATCGTTTGTTGGGATTCCTGTCATGGACAAGAAAGATTTATATCCGTTAATAGAAGAAGAATAATTTTTTTGTTGGAAATGAGCGTCAGACCACCAGAATTTTGCTTTTGCTGACAGCTGTGCATTAATTGGGTATTTATCAACCAATTCAAAGTAGTGTTGTGCTTGTTGGAATTGACTTTTTTGATACAATTCAACGCCGTAATTATAGCTCACTAATTGGTAAGCTCGTTTTAATCTTACGTCTTTATTTTGAACACGATCGAGCGATTCTATTGCTTTTTCGTAATTGTTCGTAGAAGTATAGACATTAACTAAATATTGGTATACATCTTCTTTTCGCTTTTCATTTGGAAATTCCTTTAAATATTGTTCAAAAGCGATGATTGACTCATTGTAAGGGTTTATGTCAAGCTCATAAGACAACACAGCAAAGTTGTAAAGTGCATCTTCTTTGATCTGTTTATTAAAATCTAATTGTGAAGCTTTTTGGAAGGCTAAACGTGCATTTCCTTTGTTTTTATTAGAAATATAACATTCGGCTATGTGGTAATATGCTGCTTGTGCAAGGGAATCTTTTTCTCTTGTTGTACGATCGAATACTTTAATTGCTCTGTCGAACATTTTACTTTTGTATAAAGCGAAAGCGTATTGGTAATCTTCATCTCTAGTTGTTTCCGCGAGTTTATCATATACTTCTAAATACTCAACAGCTTCATCATATTTACCAAGTTTATAATAGGAATCACCAATTAAATGATTGACATCTTTTTCATTGGCTACCTCAACTTCTTGTAAACGAGGTGCATAGTCGACTACATCCTGATATTTTCCTTGTAAGTAATAGATTTGTAAGATATAATAAGGGACTACTTTTCTAAAATTGACATCTTGTTCAAGTTTTACAAATCCATCTAGAGCGGTTTGGTAGTTTTGTTCTGTGTAAGCGATATGAGAAAAATAGTATGTAGCAGCTGTTGCGTATGTACTGTTACCATCTTTTACCTCAGAGAACGATATTTTCGCTAATTCTTTATCTCCAGTTTGGAAGGCAGAATAAGCTACTTTGAAATGGTATTCGTCACGGAATTCAGGTTCCAAGTCTTTAGCTGATAGTCGTCTGTATTTACTTAGTGCTGTTTTATAGTCTTTCTTTTGGTAATAGTAATTTCCAAGTCGATTGAAAACGTCGAACTTATGAACTGTTTCTGGATAATTTTGTATGAATGATTCCAACAAATTTACACCATCGTTGTTAAACAATTGGATAGCAGAAATTCCTTCGTAGTATAATGCTTTAATGTAAAAAGGATCGTTGGATGGTTTTTCATTGTTTATGAAGGTGCGGAATTCGTATCTCGCAGCGCTGTATTGTTCTTTTTGGAATAGTTCTTCCGCTCTGAAGTACCCTGCCAGGCGACTGTTGTATTTTTCACTGGATTGGCTGTATAAGTATGTACTGCTAAGTAGAAATACACACAAAAGGAAACGAAACATACGCAAAATTTATTTTAAATGATAAAGTTACGAGAAGTAGGAGGGTGAATTAACTGCTTGTGTCAAAAGTTTTAAACGTAAATCTGTTAAGATTATTCCATTGACTTCGGTAAAATAGCGTGAGCTTTTATGCAACTTTACATAAAATCAATCGCTGTGGGTCAAGTAATAGAAATCAATCGAGGTGTTATTCATCAAAGTGGTAAAGAAGTTCTTCGTAATGTGAGTTTTTCAATGCAAAATGACGAAATTGTTTACCTGATTGGAAAAACAGGATCTGGTAAAAGTAGCTTGTTAAAAGTTTTATATGGTGAATTACCTTTATTTGATGGAACAGCAAGTATTGCTGGAGTTGATTTAGCAAAGTTAAAGCGCCGACATATTCCTCAATTGCGACGTAATTTAGGTATCGTTTTTCAAGATTTCCAATTACTTATGGATCGATCGGTTTTGGATAATTTACGATTTGTAATGGGAGCAACTGGTTGGGAGTCAAGGAAGATGATGGACATCCGTGCGAAAGAGGTTTTAGAGTTAGTTGGCTTATTAGATAAGATCAATATGATGCCACACCGAATGTCAGGTGGAGAGCAGCAGCGAATAGCAATTGCTCGAGCGTTATTGAATAAGCCTGCAATTATTTTAGCTGACGAGCCAACTGGAAATTTAGATCCAGATACTTCTGAAGAGATAATGAAGTTGTTGATTGCTGTTGCTAAAGAGGAAAAGTCAGCTGTATTTATGGCGACACACAACATGACAATTGTAGAGAAATATCCAGGTAGAGTTTTGCGTGTCGAAGAAGGAATGGTCAAAGAGGTTCAGTCAATTAGTAACTTTAACCCCTTTGAAACCTTTCAATTAGATTAAGCCGCAGGCTTGTCTTTTATTAATTTTATTTTGAATAGTTTTTCCCACTGTTTTCCTGTAACAAAGAAAGCATCTTGTGTACGATTGTAAGCAATTCCATTGAATACTTCGCCAATACGCCCTCTTCCGATTTTTGCTAAGCTTGTACCGTCGATTGTAGCAACCACTCGTCCTGTTTCTGCATCTATTGCTACAATAGAATTACTCATCCAAATGTTCGCATAGATTAATCCATCTACATATTCCAATTCATTTAAGCGGATGACAGGAACTTCATTGGTGTACACTTCTATGACTTTTTCAATTTCAAATGTGTGTGGGTTTCTGAAAAACAAACGTTCAGAACCGTCAGACATAATCAGAGATTTTCCATTGTTTGTAATTCCCCAGCCTTCCCCATTGTATTTGAACTCTTTTTTTAAGATACTTAAATCTTCAGGATTATAAATGAAGCATAATCCACTTTGCCAAGTTAATTGATATAAGGTATCATTCAGTATAGTGATTCCTTCTCCAAAATGTTGTTCCGAAATTCCTTTTTGTAGCATTGGTTTTCCGGTGTTTACATCAATTCGAGCAATATGTGAAGCGCCGTGCTGTCCTGTAGATTCGTAAAGTTGGTCTTTATAGAATTCTAATCCTTGCGTGAAGTTAGCAATGTCATGAGGATAACTGTTTTCCACTTCGTAGTACCATTTTTCAGGAACTAAATCAGATAGGACTCTCATCAATCTTGATTCTGAATAGCTTTCTCCGTTTTTCTTGATTGCAATTACTTTAAGTGTTTTTGCACCTAAACCAATTTCTTTTGTGTTCAACGTTAATTTCACAAACTCTGTTGGTTTATCGTATTTCTTTTGCAACTCCTCGTCTAAATAGATTTCGAGAGAAGTAACGTCTTTAGAAAGTACTTTTACACCTATATCTGTTTGCGTATTGTATTGAACAGCAAGATTTTCTAAGAAATCGAATTCTACCAGAGGTTTTTCTTCCGAACAAGCGGTTAACAGTAATAAGAATGAAGCGAAAATGATTCTTTTCATTTGTAGTTATTTAAGATTTTCAATGATTTTCAGCGCGCTAATTGCGGAATGACTTGCATTATATATTACCTCACCTTTATCAATTACAATAGCTTGAGGACTTTGATGGATGACATCAAATTTTTCTGCAATTGCGTTTGAAACTGGACGGAAGATAATTAGGTCTAAGTAATATATTTTTGCCAATGGTAGCAATTCTTGAGCTTCTCTTTCAAAGCGCTTTAAAGCCATTTCAGAAATAGAACATCGTGTACTGTGTTTGAACAATACTTGAGGAGTTGTGAAAGAATCTTTCAAGATCTCCTCTAACTGTGATACGTCATTGAGTGGTTCCCATGGAAAATCAATCACAGTTTTATTTGATGCTGTAGTGTTGTCTTTTTTGTTTAAGAAAGAAAATATGCCCATAATTCTACTTATATACCTGATGTAAATTGTTTTAAGAAGCGTACATCATTTTCAGAGTACAAACGTAAGTCGTTTACCTTATATTTCAACTGGGTAATACGTTCTACCCCCATTCCAAAAGCAAAGCCACTGTATACTTTAGGGTCAATACCAGAGGCCTCTAGTACACTTGGGTCTACCATTCCGCACCCCATGATTTCTAACCATCCTGTGTATTTACAAACATTGCATCCTTTTGCATTACATATACTACATGAAACATCTACTTCAGCTGAAGGTTCTGTAAAAGGGAAATATGAAGGGCGCATGCGTATTTGTGTTTTTTCACCAAATAATTCTTTTGCAAAGTACAACAGCGTTTGTTTCAAATCGGCGAATGAAACATTTTTGTCTATATATAATCCTTCAACTTGGTGGAAAAAGCAGTGTGCACGAGCTGAAATTGCTTCATTTCTATAAACTCTTCCAGGAGAGATTGTACGAATTGGAGGTTTCGCATTTTCCATAACACGTACTTGTACAGAAGAAGTATGTGTACGAAGTGCCATCTCATTTTCACCTTTTGTAATGAAGAAAGTGTCTTGCATATCTCTTGCTGGGTGTTCTTCTGGAAAGTTTAGAGCTGAGAAGTTATGCCAATCGTCTTCTATTTCTGGACCTTCTGATACCACATATCCAATACGAGCGAAAATCTCAGAAATTTCAGCCTTTACAAGTGACAATGGATGTCTTGATCCCATTGGTTCTGCTACTCCAGGGAGAGAAAAATCGGTGCTGTTGTTTTGACTTATAGTTTGTTCTAAGGCTTCTTTTTTTGAACTGATTAATGCTTCAATTGTGTTTTTCAATTGGTTAATCTGTTGTCCAACTTCTTTTTTAGCCTCGTTTGGAACATTTTTTAAATCGGCGTATAAAGCTTTTAATATTCCTTTGCTTCCTAAGAAATGTAATCTTGCTTTCTCTAGCTCTTCATGTGTTTGAATGGAGATTTGCTCAACTTCAGTTAATAATTCTTTGATTCTGTCCGTCATCGGTATTCAAAATAAAAAAGTTCATCAAAAACAGGCATTTGATAATTAATGATCCATTTGTTCTTTGGATATGTAACTAAAATGCTAATTTTCCGTTTCAAAGTTACGAATATTGCAGCAAAGACTATATGGATTATGTAATTTTGATGTATATTTATCCTTAACTTGAATTCAGGGAATTAATGAAACGAATTTTTACACTATTATTGCTTTGTGCTACTTTAATCGGATTTACAAGTTGCAAAAAAGACCCGGCAATCGCAAAAATTTTTGTGCGTTCACAAAATAATGAGTTGATCACAGATGCTAAAGTGATTATCATCGCAGATAAAGAACTCAATGGTATTAATTTGGAATATGTAGATACAGTGATGACTAATTCTTCAGGATACGCTGAGATCTTTTTGAATGACTATTTTGTAAAAGCAGGAAAAGAAGTAACTGTTGGTGATTTCGATATTATTTGTAAAAAGTTGGATATGACTGGAACAGGTAGAGTTCGTTGTCGTGCAAATAATACAGCGGTTGAAACCGTTCACATTTTTAATTAATAATACATAAAGAGATGTTAAAATATTTCATTTTATCCGTAGTAGCGATATTGGCATTCAGTAGTCAAGGATGTCGTAAGAAAAAAGATACACTTGTAGAAATTACCGTAAAAGACGTAAATAGTCAAGTTGTAGGTGGTGCAACAGTAAATATGTTTCCTGTTGGTACGGTTGCTCCTTCACCTGGATATTTGTGGAATTATACGGAGACAACGGGAGCTAATGGTGTAGCAATATTTAATTTTAGCGAAATTTACCAATTAGGTCAAGCAGGTGTCGCTATTTCCAATATCAAAGTTACAAAAGCAGGTGTTGAAGGAAACAGTGTGGTTAAGATTGAGTCGGAGAAAACGACATCAAAAACAGTCTATATGTAATCTATAATATTTCACAAAATAATTTAAAAAAGGACCTAATCATTTCAGATTAGGTTTTTTTTTGCTCCCTTTGTGGATATTTTACAGCAAAACTAATATTTAAGAAGATGAAAAAGATCATTGCTATTCTATTCATGGCATTATTTCTAGGCTCAAATGGAAATGCCCAAAACATTGAAAACAAAGATAATATCATTTACCTAGGATTTGGGATCGACCCATTTTATAGAGGATACCAAAAGAATATTGGACCTTTAATGCTTGGTTATGAAAGAATCATTACTGATATTATTGGAATTGGACGCTTTGGAGTTGGGGGAACAGTAGCGCAATCATGGTATGGTGGTGGTTATGGAAGAACAGCTTTACTAGCTAAAGCCGCATATCACTTTGATTTTAATGTGACAGGATTAGATTTCTATGCGGGTGCTGGTCTAGGAACTTATTTTTACAATTTTGACAACCATTATTATGGAAAACATTCTGGTCGTGTAGGGTTTGGACACCATATCTTCGCAGGTCTACGATACTTTTTTACAGATAATGTTGGGGTATGGACAGAATTAGGATACGGATATAGTTTATTGAATGTAGGTGTAGCCTTCAAATTCTAAGCAATATCAGAATAAAAAAAGGGGCATCTGCCCCTTTTTTTATTCTGATATTTTTTTGAAATCTATTAAAAGAAGCATATCGTCTATCTGTTTTTCGAATGTTCTGATGTTCTGAGGTGTGGGTCCAAGGTGGGTTATGTCTTTTGTAACTTCTTTAGTCACTACTTTTAGTTTATACGTCGGTGCATCCATTAACATTTTATCAACCAAATCTTCTTTGGAGTCTAAAATTTTATAGGTTTTTATTCCTTCTTGTAATTCCTTAACTTGCTCTTTTGATAATTGAGCTGTATAGAATCCTAGCCTTTCTACGTTCGCTTTTCCTTCATATAACATGGAGCCATCTTTGAAAATAGTTAGGGTATAAACAGGGCATTTTCCAAAGCAATATCCTTTTGAGAATGTAATCCAATCATCTTTTCTCACAGGTTCTTCTGCTTGTGGCGTAGTCATTTGTTGCTTGTAATTCTTTGAAGCGATTGATTGTTGTGTTGAACACGCGCTTAAAAAAAGAGCGAAAATTCCTATTGCTATTGTTTTCATGATGTTTATTTTTCTTGTTTAATTGCAAACTTTGTTCCAAGTTACAGCTTTACTTCTATTTGTAAAGAATATCCCAACCTCTTTTTTTTAAAACATTTGATCGAATGACCATTTCTCTGAAAGGTTCTTTGCTTTGTAATGGGATGACAAATTGATTGGAATCTTCTTGTCTTTCATGGGCATGAGCTTGCTGTTCTATATGGATCAACCATTTTCTGAAGATTTCTGTGTTTTCATTGTTAGAAAGCTGAATGTCTACGCTGTTTATTGAACTAAAGACTTCTATCGTTTCAGATGCGCGTGTTGCTAAGACGTTTAGTCGATTTCGACCTCCATGCATACTCAGAAGACCGAAGCGTTGCCTCAAGTTTCCGTTTTCATCTCGACCATATGTTGTTCCTATAAATAAATTATCGGATTCATCTCCTTGTATTTTCTCTATAGGTAACAGAAAAAATGTTCCTTTTTCTTCAAGAAGTTTTAATTCGTAGTGTAAGGCTGATGGTATGTTTTTCCAAATTTCATCGACCTGTCCTTGACTAAATGCTACAACACCTAATGTTTTTTCTTTTTTTTCTGAAAGAAAATATCTTTCTATTGCTTTAGCGATAGCTAACGCTTCTTTTTCATTTATTCTATTTATAAACTGTCCATCTATTTTATGGTAAAAGATAGCTTTCTTTTTTTGGTAGTTAGGAAATACTTTTAGTTCGTTTTTATAAAAATGCTTATTTGAAAAAGAAATCAGATCAGTGTTCTTGCTGCGGTAATGGTGTTTTAATGAACAACTAGGAAGTATGTATTTAGCACGTTCCAGTAGTGATTCTGAACCTAGTTCACTTTGAAAAAACTGTGAGGGTTGCATTTGTTGGTCATCGCCGGCGATGAGCAACTGTTTGGAACGGAATAATGCGCCGACAGCATGGGAAGACCAGAGTTGTGACGCCTCTTCTATTATACATAAATCATAGAGTTCTTTATCTAAAGGTATGTTTATTGCTAATTGAATTGGATTTGTTGCGTGGACGGGATGAAGAATGTCTATCCATAATCTTGCTTTTGATTTTAAGATATTATGTAAACTAGTATGCTGTCTCTTTTTATTAAACTCTTTGATTAACAACTTTTTTCCTTCTTTTAAATCGATTTTTAATTGTTGTTCTTCTTTTGTTAATCTTCGGGAAGGGGTACCAAGTAATAGGTGATATGACTCAAATTTCTGTTGTGCTTTTGTCCATATTCTGTTTATAAGATATTCTTTCTCTTCCAAGATCAAAGTATTGAAATGATTTACTCTTTCAGAAAATATTAAATGATCTAATTCAGCTAGTTCAGGATAATGTACTCGGAATGATGTCCAGTAGGTATATAAATGATTTTCTATGTAAGATAATGCATCTGTAGATATACCAAAGTTTTCAAGTGTTTCAATTGATGTGGCTTTACACGCTGACCAATTAACAGCTATTTGATCACGTTGTTCGATCAGTTGAACAATTTGGTCAAGAATAGCTGAATCAGGATTTAGTTTATATTGTTTTAGATTGTTTTTCAGGTCGCTGTATTCAAAAGTTAATTGCTCGATGCTTAAACGTTCTCCAATAGGAATGGATTGAAATAAATTCCATTGTTCTTCCGAGTAAGTAAGAAGTTGTTGTTTGAAGCGAATAGCGTCATCAGTGGATTCAATGCCAAAGGCAATTAATTTCTGTTGATATACATTCTTTTGCGTGTTTTTCTTTTCTAGCGCAAATTCTTTCGACAGCAATTCTAAGGCGACTTTATTTGATGCCGTACTTAGTTTCGACCATCGTATGTTGAAAGAAAGGCGAGATATGAAATGGGTGTTATTTTGTTTTTTAATGAGATAATTAAGTTCTTCTATTTCAGGTTTTCTCTTCCAGTGTTCTGTTACGTTGCTATTATTTATTTTACTTAATTCAATATACTTTGCTATCCAATGTAAGATGTCTTTTCTCTTTTTCGATTGTGGATCAAGTAATTGTTGATTTGAAATTGCGAATGCGTGATTAAATAGACGGATGGTAATTTGTTTTTTTTGTAAAAGATCAAGTTCGGCTAAAGTAACATTGTCTAGAGAAAAGGAACGCAATTTGTTTTCTATAGAATTAATTTCATCATAGCAACTAGCGAAATCTGATTGAAAAATGTTAGAAGAAAGTATGGCTATTTGTTTGTGAATACCAAGTTTATAAATGTGTTCAATGAAGGATCTATTTGCAATTAATTTTTCTAGTGGAATAGGATTAGTAATGTAGTTCCCTTTTTTGAAGTTTTTAAATTCTTTAATTATCTCTTGAAATGTTGACCATGAACCTTCGCCAATGATATTTTTTTGTTGCCAAATGTCTAGCTTAAATTGAATTTGTTTTTCATACAGGGAGCGTAAAGGCTCATTTGTTTTTTTTGGTGTGTATTCTTCAATTTTCACCCATTGTTTGGATAACTTTTTATAGGTTTCAAGTAAAGATTGTTTCTCATCTATGTACAATAAAAAATTATTTAGATTTAATTCCTTTAATCGTTTATTCAAAACGTCAAGGGCGGTTTTCTTCTCCGAAAATAAAAGTGCTTTCTGCGACATCAACAAGGAATTTCCAATAATGTCAATTAAAAGTTGCGATTTTCCAGTTCCAGGTGGACCTTCTACAATTGTATTTGTTTTACTTAATTGAGTTTTAACTTTTAATTGATCTTCATCTAATAATGAAAATTGATGTTGGGAGTAATCGCACGCGTTCCTTGTGAGGACTGTTAATTCAAGTTGCTCTCTTAATGCGTGTGAATATTCCTTTTTTAGAATAATCTGCTCACATTCGTTTCTTAATTTAAAACGATTCGGATGAAACAAGCCTAGTTGCTTGTTTTCTAGGTTGTTAATAAATATCCCATGTTGCTCCTTAAGGGTTTCGGTGTTATTGAAATCGATTGATGTTGTTTCTATATCAAATTGTTTATTGAGTAAGAATAATAGATAAGGATTAACTTGTTCCGAATTTTCTACTATTTCAACATGAATAGTTTTTGATATTTTATTAATAGAATACTTTGTGTCTGCTATAAGATAGGGGATATTTACAGTCTGTTCTCCAATGTGTGTTACAATTCCAATAGCAACTGAAAGAGGATTTATTCCGTAGTTGTTTATCGAATTTTGCGATTGTTTTATGATTTTTTGAATGTTTGCTTCTTCCAGATTGTAGTAATCTTCGAAAGGAATGGACTCAGAGTTGGACACATGGACAAGTGGATCATTTTTTTGAAATGCACTCAATTCTTCTTTCCAGGAAAGGAGGGTGTTATTGTCGTTTGTGTTCATAAATCGAAGATACAATTTTAGAACTAAAACTGCTGAGAATGATTTGAGTTCAATCAAATTAAGTTTAACTTTGTTAGATATAAATAGAAGAACAATGAAATTCGGAACAAAAGCAATACATGCAGGCGTAAAGCCAGACGAGTCAACAGGAGCAATTATGACTCCTATTTATCAGACTTCAACTTATGTACAAGATGGTGTTGGGAATCACAAAGGTTATGAGTATTCTCGTACTTTGAATCCAACCCGCCATGCATTAGAAAAGAATTTGGCAGCCATAGAAAATGGTAAACATGGTGCTTGTTTTGGTTCGGGATTAGCAGCAATTGATTGTGTTATTAAAATGTTGAACCCAGGAGATGAGGTGATTTCAACAAACGATTTATATGGTGGTACTTATCGTATCTTCAATACTATTTTCGCAAAATATGGAATTAAGTTTCATTTCGTTGGAATGACAGATCCTGCTGCGGTAGAAGCATTGGTAAATAAAAACACAAAATTGATTTGGGTTGAAACTCCAACAAACCCAATGATGAACATTGTAGATATTAAAGCGATGGCGACAGTGGCTAAAAAAGCAAATGCGTTATTAGCTGTAGATAATACATTTGCTACACCTTATTTACAAAACCCTTTAGATCTTGGAGCAGATATCGTTATGCATTCTGTTACAAAATATTTAGGAGGTCACTCTGACGTAGTTATGGGAGCATTGGTTTGCAATGATGATGCGTTAGCGCAAGAGATGTACCGTATTCAAAATTCTACGGGAGCTGTAACTGCGCCAATGGATTCTTTCTTGGTATTAAGAGGAATTAAGACGCTTCATTTAAGAATGCAACGCCATTGTGAAAATGGAGAGAAAATTGCTCATTTCTTAACAACACATCCAAAAGTAGATAAAGTATATTGGCCAGGATTTGAATCTCATCCAAATCACGAAGTAGCGAAAGCGCAAATGCGTGGTTTCGGAGGGATGATTTCTTTTACTTTGAAAGGAAATGTTTTACAAGATGCTTTAGAGTTAGTTAAGAAAGTTGAAATCTTTGCATTGGCGGAATCATTAGGTGGAGTGGAATCCTTAATCGGGCATCCTGCGACAATGACGCATGCTTCTATTCCTAAAGAGGAACGCGAAAAAACAGGTGTTGTAGATACATTGATACGTTTGTCTGTCGGTGTTGAAGACGCTGAAGATTTGATCGAAGACTTGAAACAAGCATTGAACTAAAAAGATATGAATTTCAGCAAATTTGCTGTCATAGGAGTTGGAAGATATGGAAGTACCATTGCGCGCACGTTAGCGCGCAAAGGTGCTCAAGTTTATGCTTTTGACCCTAGTGAAGAGCGTATTGACAATATCAAAGATGATGTAACCTTCTCAGTTGCTTTGGATGCAACAGATGACAAAGCACTTAAGTCTCAAGATCTACATACGATGGATGCCGTGGTTGTTGCCATTGGTGAAAACTTTCAAGCTACCGTCCTTGTTTGTGTCCATTTGATGGATTTAGGTGTAAAACGTATCATTGCTAGAGCGAGCGGAGCGCATCAAAAGTTAATTCTAAAAAAGATTGGTGTTCAAGAAGTTCTGGCTCCTGAAGATGAGGTAGCAAACGCTGTGACGGAAAAGCTGATAAACCCCAGTGTGGTTAATTTCTTGCAATTACCTGATGAATTTGAGGTAACAGAAGTAAAAGCACCTAAAGGTGTAGTAGGAAGACCTGTTTCCAGAATTAAGTTTAAAGAACAATATGGTCTTACCTTGATTACCATTAATCGTGAATACCCTTCAAAAGTAGATGGAGAAATCATTGAACACGTTGTTGACGTGAATGATGGAGATCCCGTTATTATGGAGAAAGACACGCTTTTCTTATATGGTACAGCTAGAAGTTTAACACGCTTTTTAGATATCAACGAGGCGTAATGAATGTCGTTGTTTTTGGAGTTTCCCAAGGTTTAGGTTTTTCAATAGTTAATCAATACCTTTCACTCAATTGTAAAGTAGTAGGTGTTGGACGTAGGAATACAATAGTAAACGCTGATTATTTTTTCCTTAAAAAAGATCTTTCTGTACAGAATGATTTTACGGATTTATGGAAGAATGTAGATTTCAATGCCTCAGAAATTGTGTTCATATATAATGCCGGAAACTTAGGTGACGTGAACTTAATTTCTGAAATTGGGAGTGACCCCATTGCCTTATTTCAATTAAATCTTTTTTCATGGATGCAACTTGTAAAAGAGGCCTTGTCTTTTTCGTATACAGGAAAAATGACCTTTGTCGCAATTAGTTCTGGTGCAGGCCGAAGAGGCATTCCTGGATGGGCACAATATGGTGCGTCAAAAGCGGCGTTAGATAATTTTATGTTAGTGTTAAAAGAAGAAATGCTTGCTGGAGGAATGAAGCACAGATCTTTTTCATTGTCTCCTGGTGTGATGGATACTCAAATGCAAAAAGATATCAGAGGCTTTACGGATAAAGAGTTTCCTCATGTCACATTTTATAAAAAATTAGCACAAGACTCTAAACTTCAAAATACGGATTGCGTTGCTAAAGCATTGTCCGATTTCTTATCTGTTGAAAGGGAATCAAAAGTGTTGATAGGAATGCAAGACTTGCAGGAATAGATATCTATATTAACAGCATGTTAAAATAGTGTTTCGTTTATTTAATTTGTAACTTGTCCTCACATTTTAGTGGTGATAGTTATTTTATGAAAAAAGTATTATTCTCAATTCTTGCACTTGCTGTTTCTTCTGCCTTTGGACAGCAAAGCAAATCTTTCAATAGTTCTAATGCTCGTTCCGGAGAAACAGTTGAATACTGTCAACAACATACAATGGAAGACGCAGCTATGGAAGACCCCGTATTTAAAGCACAGTTTACAGCAACTCAAGAAATGCTAAAGCGTGAACTCGCAAGTGGTAATTCTTTCGAGAAAAATGGAACTACTTATATTATACCTGTTGTATTTCATATTCTTCATAATGGAGGAAGTGAAAACATTTCTAATCAACAAGTGTTTGATGCGGTTCGCATATTGAATCGTGATTTTAGAAAACAAAATGCGGACGTAAACAACGTGATACCACAGTTTAGAGGTATTGCTGCTGATGTAAATATTGAATTTAGATTAGCTACAATTGCACCTAATGGAACATGTTTTAATGGAATTACACGTTCAGTTACACCTTTAACGGTTGAGGGAAATGGTGGTGGTTCACAACAATTGTCTTATGCATTGAATAATAACGATGTATATAGAGGAGAATGGGATAACAAAAAGTACTTGAATATTATTGTTGCTAAAGAAATTGGTGGTGCAGCTGGATATACTTTTCGTCCAAGTGGAGACCCAAGAGGTTACTTCAATACGATCTTTATTTTAGCAAACTATACAGGTTCTATTGGAATTAGTTCTGAAAATAACTCCCGTTCTTTAACGCATGAAGTGGGGCACTGGTTGAACTTGCCACATACATGGGGACCAAACAATAACCCAGGGAATATGTTGTCTTGTACTACAGATGATGGTATTGCAGACACCCCAAACACAATTGGTGTATCTACTTGTAATTTGAACGAGAATTCTTGCGGTGTGTTAGCAAACGTTGAAAACTATATGGACTATTCTTACTGTTCGAAAATGTTTACGAACGGGCAGGTAGATGTTATGCGTACTGCAGCTGCAGGATATAGAGCAAGTCTAATCTCTCAATCAAACCTTATAGCAGTTGGTGCAGTAGATAATCCTACATTGTGTAAAGTAGATTTCGTTGCTAAAGATCGTGTGGTGTGCGTGGGAATGCCAATCACTTTCGTGGATTCCTCAAGTAACAATGTTTCCAGCAGAACATGGGATTTTCCTGGTGGAACTGCAAGCTCAACGACAGGTGCAAGAGTAACTGTTAGCTATGCAAATGCAGGAAGATACACCGTTAAATTGACAGTAAATGGAAACGGACCTTCATTAACGGAAACAAAAACAGATTATATCACTGTAGTTCAACCACACGAGCTCCCTTTTTATGAAGGGTTTGAAGAATATGCAAACGGAACAGCAGCAAATAATAACTGGACGCTTATTGAAAGTGGTGTTGGTGAATATGAAATCACCTCTACAGCAGCACGTACAGGTCAAAAATCTGCAACCATTTCGAATTATTCTAAAACAGGAGGAGAGTATTCAACATCGTTGATTTCCAAACCGTTTGATTTAGAATCTGTCCCAGAAGGTTCTGTTGTGTTGTCTTTTAGAACAGCATTTAGAAAGAAAACAGTGTCTGGAGCATCTGATAATTTAGCTATTTTAATGTCAAGAGATTGTGGACAAACTTGGGAAACAAAAAGAACGTTAACAACGTATTCATTATCGCAAAACCAAGTGGTGACATCAAACTGGACGCCACAACCTGATGATTTTGTTACCACACACCTTCAAATGAATTCGGGTACTTTCTTGGCGTATTTTACAGATCAATTCCGTTTTAGATTCCAATTTAAAGGAGGGACTGGTAATAACTTTTTCATCGATGATATTAACTTGTATTCTGGTGAACCATCAGATACACCAGTTTTAGCTGTGGAAACTTTGGAAGCAATGTCAGGAGTTAATCTTTTCCCGAACCCTACGGCGAATGAATTGAATGTAGCCTTTAACTTGGTTTCACCTGAATCAGTTATGGTACACGTGACTGATTTGACAGGAAAAGTGATTTCCAATCTTCAAATTAACGGTAACGCAGGAACAAACGTACTGATCTTAGACAGCAGTTTATATGCAAACGGATCTTATTTGTTGAACTTGGTTACAAAAACAGGACGCAAAACACTTTCATTCGTGAAAATGTAATACACATATAAATAAAAAGAAAGGCTTTCCATATGGAAGGCCTTTTTTGTTTTCAATAAACAGTGAATTAATTTATCTTTTATAAGTATTTGGGCGGTCCCGCCAAGTGTTACTTGGTGGGCGGGCTGTCCGCTACTAGTCCTCGTTCCTGCCCAAATATTTGGGCAGCAACTCCGGGCTAACCGCTAGCATCCCTACCGCAAAAGGTTTTCATTATTAAGATTGCACTTCGAAGTACAGAGTGAATTGACCTAACAAAAGAGGGAAGCAACAGTGAATTGAAAAAGATTGTTTTTCTTGCTCGATTACCTCAGCTAGGGCAGAGGGCGATAGCTAAACGCACGTAAAAAGCAGGTTCACGCCAGGAGAACACAGCGACCTTGGGAGCTCGTGGAAAACGGCAAGTGGACGATTTTTGCGAAGTTTACTAAAGCACGTAGACCGTTAAGGCTGCCTTCGCTTTTTCAAGAATAAAAGGATTATTTATGACGTTTTCATTTGTAAGTTGGCAAAAAAAAGCACCGAATTGAAAGCAAAACGGTGCGCAACTATCGCAATAGATAGCAGTTGGAACTTATTGTTTGCTCAGCTCCTCAGCTACCACTTCTAATTCTTTGTAAAAGTTTTCACCCCACGCACGAATGATGGGTTCTTTTAAGAATTTGTAGACAGGCACTTGTAAGCTTTGTCCCAATGTGCATGCGGGTTCACAGATGGACCAACGGTCGTAATTCAACGCCTCATATTCATGTAATTTCTTAACACGAATAGGATAAAGATGACAAGAAATCGGTTTTTTGTAAGCAATTTTCCCTTCTAGAAATGCTTTTTCAATGGCACATTTCGTAATTCCTTTTTCATCAAAATAAACGAAAGCGCATTCTTGCTCATTGACCAATGTTGTTACGGGTTCACCATCTTGATCTAGATAAAACACCCCCGTTTTGTTAACCGCTTCCACGCCTTCAGGACGCATGTAGGGTAAAACAGCCTCGAGCGCATTTTCAATGGTGTCAACTTCTTCAAAAGTAAGCGGAGCGCCGGCGTCACCTTCAATGCAACAAGCACCTTTGCAAGCGTTCAAATCACAAACAAATTTATTTTCAAATAATTGTGTCGTGATTAGTTTATCATCGATTTCAACTAACATTTCTTTTTTTTACAAAGGTCGTAAATTAGATTGAAAGAGAAAATGTTAAAGTTTATTTTTGACTTTGTAAAAAAAAATGTATATTTGCAACATAAAATTAGGAATTTTGTTGATAATGAGGGGACGAAAGTCCCCTCTTTTTATAAATAGCATGATCAGTAAATCACGTGTAGAGGAGTTAATACAAGAGCGCATTGAGGCATTAGGAAATGGATTGTTTGTTGTTGAACTAAACATCTCTCCAGCCAATGTGATATCAGTGGAGTTGGATAAACACAGCGGAGGTGTATCTATAGAAGATTGCATGTCTGTTTCGCGAAACATAGAACACAACTTGGATCGTGAACAACAAGATTTCGAATTAAATGTTTCATCAGCAGGCTTAGACAAGCCTTTTCGCGTTTTAGCTCAGTATGAGAAAAATATTGGTAGAGACGTGGAAGTGAGGCTTCATGAAGGAAGCAAGTTTGAGGCAAAGTTAATCGCTGCGGATACGAAAGGAATCACAGTGGAAACTGCTTCAAAAGTGGCTGTTGAAGGAAAAAAGAAAAAAGAGCTAGTTGTAGAGCAAAAGACATTTGCATACGATGAAGTGAAGCAAACAAAAGTTGTTATTTCATTTAAATAGGTACATATGAATAGCCTTGAATTAATTGAATCGTTTTCAGAGTTTAAAGAAAACAAAAGCATCGACAAGCAAACGATGCAACATGTACTAGAGGATGTTTTTAGATCAATGTTGAAGAAAAAATTCGACACAGATCAACACATTGATATCGTTGTTAATATTGATAAAGGAGATGTTCAAATCTTCATTAACAAAGAAATTGTTGGCGACGGAGAGGTAGAGGATTCAAATACAGAAATTGCATATTCAGATGCAATTAAGATTGAACCAGATTTTGAAATTGGAGAAGAAGTAACAGAAGAGTTTAAATTCGAAGACTTTGGACGTAGAAACATTTTGTCTTTGCGCCAAAACTTGATTTCAAGAATCATGGAGCTTGAGAAAGATCAACTTTATCGTGTGTATAAAGAGCGCGTTGGAGAGATCGTTACAGGTGAAGTATACCAAGTTTGGAAAAAAGAAATCATGGTAATTGACGATGAAGGGAATGAGTTAATCTTGCCTAAATCGGAGCAAATTCCAGCTGATTACTTCAAAAAAGGAGAAGCTATTCGCGCAGTTGTAGCGAAAGTAGATATGCGTAATTCCTCTCCAGTTATTATTTTATCTCGTACTGCACCAGAATTCCTTGAGCGTTTGTTTGAGTTAGAGGTGCCAGAAGTTTTTGATGGTTTGATTACCATTAAGAAAATCGAGAGAGAACCAGGAGAGCGTGCAAAAGTTGCGGTAGAGTCTTACGATGATCGTATTGATCCAGTAGGCGCATGCGTTGGTATGAAAGGATCTCGTATTCACGGAATCGTTCGTGAGTTGAGAAATGAAAATATCGACGTGATTAACTACACAACAAACCCTCAATTGTTTATCCAAAGATCACTATCTCCTGCTAAAATCTCTTCTATTGAGTTGGAAGAAGAAGACAGAAGAGCACGTGTTTACTTAAAACCAGACCAAGTATCATTGGCGATCGGTAAAGGAGGACACAACATTAAATTGGCCGGACGATTAACAGGATATGAATTGGATGTTTACCGTGAAGGTGAAGTGGATATCGATGACGTGGATTTAGAAGAATTCTCTGACGAAATCGATGGATGGATTATCGATGAGCTTAAAGCTATCGGTTGTGATACAGCTAAATCAGTACTTCAATTGTCTGTAGAAGACTTAACGCACCGTACCGATTTAGAAGAAGAAACAATACTTGAAGTGTTTAAAATACTTAGTGCAGAATTCGAATAATTAGGCAAGTTCAAGTATATTTAGAAAATTAAAAGACAAAGTACGCACAATATTTATGGCGGGAAAACCAATAAGACTAGGTAAGGCTGCAGGTGAATTAAACGTGGGAATCACTACGCTCGTTGAATTTCTTGGGAAAAAAGGAGTTCAGGTAGACGTGAATCCTAACGCGAAATTGGATGCCGAGCATTTTGATATGCTTAAGCAAGAATTCGCTGCGGATCAAGACTTAAAGGAGAAAAGTAAATTGTCACTGGGTAAACGTGAAAAAAGAGAATCTGTCTCTTTACGTGATAACCGTGCAGAGGAGCAAGAAGTAACTCCAGCTCCTAAAAAAGAGGTTGTTGAAACACCAGAAGTGGTGCCAACACCAGAACCTGTGATCGTCACTGAAACAAAATCAGAACCGAAACCTGAACCGGTTATTGAGGTGAAACCTGAGCCTGTTGTTGAAGCAATTAAGGTAGAGGAAGTAGTGGAAAAACCTAAAGCAGAAGAGCCAAAACCGGAACCAAAACCGGAGCCAGTTGCTGAAGCGAAAGAGGAACCACAAAGTGAAGGGGAGATTAAAGTACAAGTTATTGGGAAAATTGATTTAGATAAAATCAATACCAAAACTAGACCTGATAAAAAACCGAAAACAGAGCAGAATACGCACAAACAACAAACGCCTAAACCAGCCGTTGTTCAAGAAGCGAAACCTGTTCAAAAAGAACCGGTGAAAAAAGTTGAGCCTGTGGTGGAAAAACCCGTGGAAGAGAAAAAGGTAGAAGAAAAACCTAAAGCACCAGAAATTGAAACAATCCGTGTTCAAAGTCAAGTGTTAACTGGACCAAAAGTCCTAGGTAAAATCGAATTGCCTGTTGAAAAACCAAAATCTTCCAATAACCATAATGCGCAAGGAGATCGTAAAAAACGTAAACGCATCAAGAAAATTGACGTTAACAAACAACAAACTCAACAGCAAAATACGGGAGGGAACACGCCAAACGCAGGTGGTAACAACACTGGTGGTGGACAAAGAAATGACAACAACCGTAACAAAGGAAACTTCAAAAAAGGTGGCGTAGCTCCTCGAGTAGATAAACCTGAAATTTCGGCACAAGATATCCAAAAAGAAATTAAGGATACCTTAGCACGTTTGTCTAAGAAAAATACAAAATCAAAAGGTTCTAAAAACCGTAGAGATAAAAGAGATCGTTTTGCACAAAGACGTCAAGAAGAAGAACTAGCTGCAGAGTTAGAAGAAAGAGTATTGAAGTTAACAGAATTCGTTACCGTTTCAGAACTTGGAGCGATGATGAACGTAACTCCTACTCAAGTTATTTCTGCTTGTATGTCGCTTGGAATATTCGCTTCTATTAACCAACGTTTAGATGCTGAAACGATTCAAATCGTAGCTGATGAATTCGGTTTTGAAGTAGATTTCGTAAGTGCAGAAGTATCAGAAGCAATTCCAGTTGTAGAAGATAAAGAAGAAGACCTTATTTCACGACCTCCAATTATTACGGTAATGGGGCACGTGGATCACGGTAAAACTTCTCTTCTTGACCGTATCCGTAACGCAAACGTTACACAAGGTGAGGCTGGAGGAATTACACAGCACATTGGAGCGTACTCATTAACGACTTCTAACGGTAAAAAATTGACATTCTTAGATACACCAGGTCACGAAGCCTTTACAGCGATGCGTGCACGTGGTGCTCAAATTACGGATGTTGCCATTATTATCGTTGCAGCAGATGATGACGTGATGCCTCAAACAAAAGAAGCTATTTCCCATGCGCAAGCTGCTGGTGTTCCAATGGTATTTGCCATCAATAAAATCGATAAACCGGGCGCAAACCCAGATAAGATTAGAGAGCAATTATCACAAATGAATATCCTACTTGAAGATTGGGGTGGACAATACCAAGTTCAAGAAATCTCTGCAAAACAAAATGTAAACATTGATTTACTACTTGAAAAAGTATTGCTTGAAGCAGATATGCTTGAATTGAAAGCAAACCCGAATAAAAACGCAGTTGGAGCAGTTATTGAATCTTCTCTTGATAAAGGAAAAGGTTACGTAACAACCATCTTGGTAGAAACGGGAACACTTAAAATTGGAGACGTAATTGTTGTAGGTCGTTGCTACGGTAAAGTACGTGCAATGCATGACGAAAAAGGAAATGCATTGAAAACGGCTGGACCATCAACACCAGTTCAAATCCTAGGGATTAACGGTGCACCAAGCGCGGGAGATAAATTCCACGTAATGGATGACGAGCGTGAAGCGAAAAACATCGCAACGAAACGTGAGCAATTGTACCGTGAGCAAGGACTTAGAACTACGAAACACATTACATTGGATGAAATCGGTAGACGTTTGGCTATCGGTGACTTTAAAGAGTTGAACATCATCGTAAAAGGGGACGTAGATGGATCCGTAGAGGCATTGTCCGATTCCTTACTGCAATTGTCAACAGGAGAAATCCAAGTGAACATTGTACACAAAGGTGTTGGAGCAATCTCAGAAGCAGACATTAACCTTGCTTCCGCTTCAGATGCAATCATCATCGGGTTCCAGGTTAGACCGGTTCCTTCGGCTAGAAAATTAGCAGAAACGGAGCAAATCGACATCAGAATGTATTCTGTAATCTATAAAGCTATTGAGGAAATCAAGGCAGCAATGGAAGGAATGCTTTCTCCAGATATCGAAGAAAAAGTGGTTGGATCTGCGGAAGTACGCGAAACATTTGACATCACGAAAGTGGGTACAATTGCAGGATGTTATGTAATGGATGGTATCATCAAACGTAACTCTAGAATTAGAATTATCCGCGACGGAATTGTAATTCACACCGGATCATTAGGATCTTTGAAACGCTTCAAAGACGATGTGAAAGAGGTGAAAAACAACTACGAATGTGGTTTGAATATCGATAAATACAACGACATCAAAGTAGGTGACATTATCGAAGCATTCGAAGAAGTTGAGGTAGCAAGAAAATTGTAATACCTTCAAAATATACAGAAAGCCACTGAAAAGTGGCTTTTTTTTTGTCCTTTATTTTTTCATCTGGGCGTTACCGCACCCCAAGCTAATTGGGGATGCAGTCGGGCTAGCCGCTTTATCTTTTGTTACACTACGTTCCTCAAAAGGATGCCGCTTTTATCCCTAACGCGGCTCACCATTAAACCATCTTCGAAAGTTGATGTAAGGAGCCGAAAAGAGGGTTTTATTTGTGTTTTAAGCTCTTTTTAGATATACGTTGAACATCACGTCGCTTACATGAATTTAATCCACATGAACAAAAATAAAAGAAATGATTTTCAGGTTGAAATGTAAACCCGCGTTAAGGATAGTAGTGGTTAGCTCACTTTTTTCCCAAGTTTACTTGGGGAAAAAAGTGACTAAAAGCGGATAGCCTGACCCCCAAAGCCTTGGGGGTAACGCCCAAAATATTCTGTTAATCCGTTACATTTTATTATGAAGGAAATTATTTATCCCATTTGATAACTAATTTTCCCATTGTTTTTCCTGCATCCAAAGCTTTGAAAGCTTCAAGGAAATCCGATTCACTGTAAATGGTCGTTTTCGGTAGTTGAATTTCGCCTTTTGCATATAAATCGTAGATCCCTTTCATGGCCAAACTTAATCTTTCCGGAAAACGATCACCAATTTTAAGCATATTGATACCAATCAACGACTTGCTTTGCATCATCGTTACAATCGGCAGAAGGATGCCCATTGAACGCATAAAATTGATTTTACCAAAGATGTTTTTAGCGTAATTTCCCAAGGCAGAACCACCATATAGAAGCATACGTCCACCAAAAGCTAGATGTTTGAAATCCTTTTTGTAGGTCGGGCCAGCAACTGGATTAAAGGAAACATCAATGTCTTGAAAACCTTTCCCTTTTAGTTGTTCCGTATAATCGGCATGGTTGTAATTTACCACTATATCGGCACCTAAATGCTTTACATAATCCGATTTGCTGTCGTTGCCGATTTTGGCAATTGCCGTAGCTCCTCGTCGTTTTACTAATTGTATCAAAAATGTACCCACACCACCCGCAGCTGCGTGGATGAGTACTTTGTCTTTGGGATACATCTGCGTGGCCATTTCTGTCATAAAAAAAGCCGTTGCACCTTGAGTAACAAGGGAAAGTAACGTGACACCATCCTCGTCTTCTTTTAAAAGTTGAGCAGCGTGCATGGGAACGATTACATGTTTTGCGTAACCACCAAAACGCGTAAAGGAAAGTACTTTTTTGCCCACCCAGTCCGCAGGTACATTTTTACCCACTTTTTGGATGCGTCCGGTAACCTCATATCCTACCACACATGGTGTTTTAGGCATTTCTGCGTACAATCCACGTGCCGCCATTACGTCGGCATAATTGAGTCCAAAGGCTTCGACTTCTATCAAAAGATCATTGTCACCAGGCGTTCCAATTTCGAATTCTGTTTTCTGAAAAGCCGTTTCAATTCGACCTGTTTGTTGAATTACAAAAGCTTCTGTTTTCATTCTGCTTCCTTTAAAACGATTACGATTTCACCTTTAGGCGCATGATTTTCGAAATGAATCTTTAGTTCTTCAGCTGTACCTCGGTGATATGTTTCAAACATTTTAGAGAGTTCACGTACCACACACACTTCGTGCGTAGGGCCAAAAACTTCTGCTATCTGCTCCAAGCATTTTATGAGGCGATGAGGCGATTCGTAGAGTACAGCGGTTCTTTGGCTATCCTTTAAATTTTGTAAACGCGTCATTCTCCCTTTTTTGTGAGGTAAAAAACCTTCGAAAATGAATTTATCGCAAGGAAATCCACTTCCAACCAAAGCAGGAATAACAGCTGTTGCACCCGGAAGACATTCCACAGGAATACCCGCTTCTAAGCAAGCGCGAACAAGTAGGAATCCAGGATCTGAAATGGCCGGCGTTCCAGCGTCAGATACAAGGACACAACATTCAGTCGCTTGAATTCGGTCAATGATTCCATTCAACACCTTGTGTTCATTGTGAGCATGGAAAGCATACACTTGATTATTTATATCTAGGTGATTGAGTAATTTTTTGGTCACACGTGTATCTTCCGCCAAAATGAAATCGGCTTCTTTTAACATTCTAATGGCACGTAAAGTGATGTCTTCGAGGTTCCCGATGGGTGTAGGAACTAAACACAATTTTGGCATAATGATTTCTTTAAGCGTGATGCTCCTACAAAGTTAATTCAATTTTGTTACCCCTTTTTCATTCTTTCCATCAATAGCTAAAGAAAAGCGTTCCCAATTTTCCTTTTGCTATCTAATTACAGGTTTAACTCGACTATCTTCTTAGTCTAGTAGCCTTTTCGACCTGATGATAGGAAGACAACCGTTTATATAAACAGCAAAAGACCCACTGAAAGACAAGTTTTCGTACTTGGCTTTAGTGAGTCTTTTTATTAGGTAAGAACCGTGTTGAAGCGATTATATGCCACAACGACTAACTTTATATACGGATGTTTATGCCACCTTTTTTTTCGCGAATGTAAAGCTTAAGAAAGCAAATAAAGAGGAAATTGTTAATCCAATCAATGCGATAAATGCAATCGATTTAGGGTTAGCACCAGAGAACAATCCCGCTTCGATATTTGGAGTAATGATCCATAATGCAAGTGCTAATAGTACAACAGCCACACTCACGATTTTGATAACTGATTTTTTCATGTAAGCAATAACGACCATGATTAAACCACACACAGCTAAAACGATTCCTAATGGACCAGCAGTTTGTACTTTCCATTTTGGAGGCATATTGTTTAATACATCAAGAGACTCTTGTAACTCCGGATCATCAATCGTTGTAACATCGATACCACTTTTTGTTAATTCATCAATCTGTGCTTGCAATTCATCAACGACGCTGTAATCTGTTCCACCCATTCTGTTTTCAATGTTTTTGAACAAAATTCCGGCACATGCGCCACCTACTATAAACGACAAGGTCATTAAGATCAAAGCCAATACTCTCATAAAAATTGTTTTTTAAGTTATAATAATTTGTAGTGCTTCTTTTGAGCAGAGGCAAAAGTAGAAGAATAATTTTCCTGTGAAAAGCCCAGTCTATATCCGTAGGGTTTCGTTTGGAATTCGTTTAACTTCGTTTTGTTTTCGAAAATTCAAGGAAGGTATTTTCGCTAGAAATAACCTTGAAGAAATGACATTTCTTTTAGCATCCTTAACGGTATACGCGCTTTAGTCTCCTTCCCAAAAAGGGTTCACGTATTGCATGCCCCGAGCTTCCGCTGGTCGCTGTGGCAAACAAACGTTCACCTTCCTTTTTGGGCTCGTAGAGCTATCGCTGCTCCTTCCGGGCTGAAAATCTGTTTTCATTTTAAGGATAATATTTGCTTGAAAATAATGCTGTATTTCAACCGAAAACCAAAATCCAAAGCTTTATGCTTTCCGGAATAAAATCGGCCCTTATGTAGTTTTGCGTAACAAAAACGGCAAACGCAGCGTAAAGAAGAACTGTTGTTTGAGTCCGAGGGACGAGTTCAGTTCTTTAGCTAAGAGTCGCTAGTTTTTTAGCAAAACGGAGTACAGGCCTTGATTTTTTTGTTTCTTTTTTCATCAAGGGAAAAAGAAAAATAAGAAATTTACGCCATTCAAATTTCACACATTAACTGAAATTAAAAGCCTTACTTGCAAGTTTTTCACTGGTTTTGATTACTATTTTCATTAAGTGAAACGTATTTATTTTCATAAAAATCACTACCTTCAATT
>JASLGM010000003.1 GCA_030150045.1 Taishania sp. | reverse complement strand
CTGAAATTAAAAGCCTTACTTGCAAGTTTTTAACTGGTTTTGATTACTATTTTCATTAAGTGAAACGTATTTATTTTCATAAAAAACACTATCTTCAATTCCATGAACACCAATGCACTTACTTGTTTCCCATACCGCCTAGCTCTTCCAAATAGCGGTAATGCTACAGTGCGTGTGGAGCAGAAAGTGAACGGTGTTTACCAGTATCTTACCACACAACAAACCCAAACTACCAGCGGGTTGTATGAAATCTTCCTTCCGATGACGGCGTGCTACGCCTATTGTCAGTCTTCACTTCCTTTCGGAAGCTCTCCAAACCAAGAAAACATCCGTATTTCTGTAAGTGGAACGAGTGGTTTTGCACTAAACAATTTGTCTCTCGACCGTGACAACGTTGATACGCTTGTGAATAGGTATTTGGTGAGTAGGGGCTATCGTTATGGCTTCCAAGGTCAAGAGAAAGATGACGAGGTAAAAGGAGAAGGGAATTCATACGTAACTCACTTTAGATTGTTAGATCCACGACTAGGGCGATGGTTGTCAATTGGCCCTCGGAAAGAAAAGTACCCTGATGTTTCTCCTTATGTGGCATTTGCAAATAACCCTATATTGTTTTCTGATAGTGATGGTGATTCAATTCGACTTGCAGGAACAAAACAAGAAAAATGGAGAGCATTGGCGTACTTGCAAACCTTAACAAATGATAAACTGACAAAAAAAAATGGGACGGTGTTGATTGAAACAGTGGGAAGAGTAAATCCAAATAAAGAACTTCCTTCAGGGACAGCTTTGATAGATGAATTAATTGGTCAGAATAAAAATGTCGTTATTTTTCAAAATTCAAATAGCTCTAAAAATGCAGATGTTTACAAAAATCCAAACTCTTTTGATGTAATAGATTATGAAAATAAATCTAATGGAGTAGGGCTTGATGCAATAGTTCGCATTGACTTTACCAAAGAAAATGAGACAACATTATTGATTGAAGATTTGAAAACTCATAAAAGTGTTTGGAAAAAAGTAGCACGAGAAAGTTCATTGGCGCATGAGTTAATTCATGCATATGCAATTATAAATGGAACGCAAGCTAAAGAAGGAGAAAAGGTTAACTATAGGTACAGAAATTCAGAAGGAGTTACAATTGAAGTTCAAGGGCAAGACAAAGAAGGGACTGAAACAGTAGGTTTAACGGGTAATCGTAAATACACAGAAAATAAGATAAGAAAAGAACAAGGTTGGGGAAAACGAGTTAAATATTAAGATGTGAGTATAAGAATATTAGCAATAATTACTTGCTTTATAGTAAGCTGTAATAGTTTTGACAAACGAAAGAAAATCAAAGATAAGACAATAAATAAAATCACTATTTTACTTTCAGGTAGAGGTCGGGAAATACCTATTTTTTATGGATTTAAGGATACGATAATTCCAGAAGAGTTATCCAGTCAGGTTTATTTATTTGAATTAAATCAACAAGGAAATTTAACCGCATCACTCGGTTTTGGTCAAGTTTCTTGGAATGATGGTTCAGATACAAACGATATCAAATTGAAAGGTATAGATAGTAAAGATTCTACATGTATTAAGAGTGATAAAAAACAAAAGATTTTATCAATAGCGGAAAGGTTATACAAACAGGATAGTTATCGTACAAAGAATCATCCTACAGATTCTTGGATAGTTAAACTTACACTCAACAACAAAAGCAGTATATATTACGTTGGTGAAGACATTTCAAACAATGATGAATCGATTAATAACGATTACAGAGATATTATTGATTTAATAGTAAAAGAGTCCCCTATCATAATAAGGGAGTATCGCTAGAGAGAGGAGAAAGTTAAATTGCGTATCTGATTTTGATATTCAGTTTTGGTTTTTTATAAAACTCTTTATTTGTAAGGCTTTCGGCGTTTTTATTTCTCTTTTCCTTTTTGCAGAATGTCTTATCTTTCAACGAAAATGGCTGTTTGAAAACTGAATACCCCGCTAAGGATAAGAGCGGCATCCTTTTTTACGAAGTAAAAAGATATAGCGGATAGCCTGCCCCCAAAGAATGAGGGGAAGCGGCCAAAAAGAAATGGTAAGTAGCTGAATTTATTTCGCTGTTTGAGTTTAATTAATGAGAGAGGTGTTGCACGATGTTTTTCTTTAGCAATTGGATCAAATCCTTAAAATCAGCGGGGAGATCGGTTGATAGCCACGGTTCAGAAACGCCAAACGTGTGATTTGCTCCTGGTATATTTAAGAATATTCCACGCGCCCATTTGGCTACGCACACACCTTCTTGTAAGGCTACGCTTTCGTCTTGATCGCCGTGATAAACAAACACTTCTGCTTTTGTATATGTTAGTGCTTTTTCGATAGAAAGAAGATCTTTGTGTTGCACGAAGTCTTCATATTGTTGGTATTCGTGTGGCATTTCTTGCTTTGTACGGCCGTTGGTTTTAAAGTAAACGCCATCGTTTTTCCATTTCAGTAAATCGTCACCTTTCGGCAGGCGTTCTTCAATGTTGCAAATAGGGGCAATGCAATGGATTTGTTTCACCCTCGGGTCTTGACCAAATAGCGCAACGTCACCACCACCTCTTGAATGGCCAATAAGAATAAAGTGTTCTGTTCCTTTGTCTTGTAATAGATCCAAAAATCTGGATATATCTACGTATTCAGACCAATACCCTCCTTTTCCAAATGCGGAAAGATCTGCAAATGTGCAAGGGGCTTCGAGTGTTGTTCCGTTGTGAGATAGGTTGATTTTGTATACAGGTAGACCTGTTAAGACAAGGGAATCGGCCATGCTGTTCCATGCTCCCCAATCTTTATATCCCATGTAACCGTGAACAAAAACAATCGCAGTTTTACTTGGGGAGGAAGCGTTGCGTTTGTCGTAAAGCGCTGTTCGATTGGAGAAGCCTGAGTAGGTAAAAGACATATAAAACGATTTTGTAATTGTATTGGTGCTAAAAATAGCAATTTAATAGACAATTCCATCTTGTAAAGTGCCGATTTTAGTATGGAAAAACGTATATTTGAAACTGAACTTGTGCATTTTAAAAGCACGTTTCATAACTAATTAGGAAACATATATGAAGATATCGGCTTCGATTTACAGTGACACATCTAGGTCACTGAAAGAGGTAGTGGAAGATTTGGTGCGACATCAAGTCGATATGCTGCACGTGGATTGTAATGATGATTTATCTGTTTTTGAAGATATTAAAAGCATTAGAGAATGGTGTAACTTACCGATTGATTTACATATCATCACCAAGGAGCCAACTAAGTATTACGATTTATTGATTGCTCATCCTGTAGAATACGTTACTTTTCAATTTGAGGATTTAACACAAAAACTTGAATTGCCAGCTGAAATAACTGGTAAAAAAGGGTTAGCTGTGATTACCCCGACACCGGTGGATGTGTTTGACGATTATATTTCATTTGATTTTATTCTGATCATGGCGACCATTCCAGGGCAAAGTGGTGGTGTTTTTGACAAAATTAATTTTGATAAAATTAGACAGTTTAGAAAGAAATATCCGTCGAAATCCATTCATGTTGATGGAGGGGTTAATGGGGAGGTGTCCTTCATTCTTCGAAATATGGGGGTGAGTTCATCTGTCTCTGGTTCTTATTTGTTCAAAGAAGCAAGTATTGGAAATGCGTTGATGAACTTAACCAAAAGATCAGTGAATTCTCAGTTTAAAGTGCAAGACTTTATGACGCCTTTGGAAGAGTGTCCGACGGTGATTTGGGAGAAAATGGAATTCCAAAACATTTTAGAAACCATTGATAAAGGACAATTAGGATTCACATTGGTGAATACAGAAAAAGGGAAGTTCCAGGGGATTATTTCAAATGCAGATATACGAAAAGCATTAATGAAAGCGTATCCAGATTATACGACGCTTGAAGTAAGATCCGTTGTAAATAAAAAGCCAATAACAATAACAGAAAATTTAACGGTAGAAGAGATGTTGAAAGTGGTGAAAAAAAGCCCGTTTTCAGTTTCTTATTTACCTGTTGTAAATGCTGAAAATGACACCGTAGGAATTGTCAATTTCGCTAATTTGATTAAAGCAGAGTTATGATTATTCAATTAAAAGAAAATTTAGATTCTAAAAGAATCGAACAGATAGCAAACGATTTAAATGCGTTTCACATCATTGATGGCGGTAAGCAAGTTTTGATTACTGGCGCTTCATTGAAAGAAGTACCGGATCATATCGCTAATGAAGTGGATAGTGCATGGGCGTTTAACGATGATATTCAATTGGCTTCTAAAAAATACAGATCTCAATTGAGGGAAGTAAAATTAGGAAATGTAACGATTGGAGGTACAACTAAAAACACGGTTTTAATTGGAGGACCTTGTTCTGTAGAGGATATGCCCCAAATTATTTCAGCTTCTGAATTGTTGACTGATCTTGGGTTATCTACACTTCGTGGAGGATGTTATAAACCTAGAACAAGTCCTTATTCTTTTCAAGGATTAGGACTAGAAGGATTGAAAATGCTAGGTGAAATGCGTGAAAAATTTGGTCATACTGTGATTACAGAGGCTAGAGATGCAACGCATATAGACGAAATTATTGAATATTCAGATATTATTCAAGTAGGGGCAAAAGCGATGTATGATCAAGGGATTTTACGAGCTTGTGCAAAAACACAAAAACCAGTTTTGATTAAAAGGGGTTTTGGAACAACGTTACAGGAATTTGTTCAGTCAGCAGAGTTTATTCTCTCAGGAGGAAATCCAAACGTTGTGTTGTGTGAACGAGGTATTCGTACATTCGAAACGAAAACAAGGTTTACATTAGATTTATGTGGAGTAGCTTGGTTACAAGAATATACGAATTTACCCGTTGTTTTAGATCCTTCTCACGCTATGGGATATGCTTATGGAGTTGCTCCTTTAGCTAAAGCTTGTGTTGCGATGGGGATAGATGGATTGTTAATAGAGACACATCCTAATCCTAAAGTAGCTAAATCGGATGCTGCGCAACAATTGACTTACGATGAGTTTAGACAATTGAAAAAAGAATTAGAGCAAGTAGCAAATGCTGTAGGTTATAAAATAGTATGATGAATTTAGAAAGTAATCTGAAAGTATTATGTTCAAGAGCAGGAGTTGATTTCGATCAACTCCTTTCTGATTTAGGAGTGGAAAGTGCGTTAGAACTATCGATCTACGATATTCAGACCATTAGTGAAGAATATGAAATTGATCCTCAAACTTTATTGTTTCATTCGGTTGGCATAAATGCATACCTGAAAGCTAAGATAAAGCAAGTTAAGCTTTTAGTGCTGGATGTTGATGGAGTGATGACCGATGGAGGAATGTACTTTACTGAAAATGGAGACCAAATAAAAAAATACAACACCAAAGATGGTATGGCCATCATGAAAGCAATTCATGATGGGTTACAAGTTGCTATTATTTCCTCTGGATTTGCACCTAAAATGGTTGAAAAGAGAGCGGAAATGTTAGGGATTCAACATTGTATCGTAACACGAGAAAAGAAAATTGATGTGTTAACTGAATTACTTGTAAAACTTGATTTGAAAATGGAACAAGTAGCCATGATTGGAGATGATGTTAATGATCTTGAAGTGATGAAAAATATCGGTGTTGCGGCTTGTCCTATCGATGCGGTAAATGAGGTGAAGAGCATTTCACATATACATTTGAATAAAAAAGGCGGTGAAGGCTGTGTCAGAGAATTTTTTGATGCGTATTTCAATGTTACTGTCTAACAATATTAAGCTATTAAAGAAACAAATTAATTATGAAAATTTCGCGTATAGGAATCATCCGAGAAGGAAAAGTTCCACACGACAAAAGAGTACCCCTTACACCTGAGCAAATTTTAACTGTAAAAGCTAGTTACCCGGAATTAGAGATTGTCGTTCAGACAAGTCCCATTCGTTGTTTTGATGATAATTGGTATCAAAGAATTGGGGTAGAGGTGGTAGATTCATTGGAGGATTGTGATCTCATCATGGGAGTGAAAGAAGTAAACATTCAAGACCTCGTTCCCAATAAGCGATTCATGTTCTTTTCACACACTTGTAAATTGCAGCCTTACAATCAGCCTTTGTTAAAGGCGATACTGGATAAGAAAATTCAATTGATCGATTATGAAGTGTTGAAAGACGAGAATCGAAAAAGACTAATTGGATTTGGGAGATATGCAGGAATCGTTGGTTGTTATAATGCATTTTTAACATATGGATTGAAAACTGGAGTATATGACTTAACTCCTGCTCATGTGTGTGAGGATAGACATTTGGTGGAAGAAGAATTGCAAAAGGTAGTACTTCCTAAAAACGCGCGTATTGTTCTTACTGGTTTTGGAAGAGTTGGAAATGGAGCACGTGAAATCGTTACTCATTTAGGGGTAAGAGAAGTAACTCCAGAAGCATTTTTGAATTCTAAATTTGACGAACCTGTTTTCACGCACTTAGATACGGGGGATTATTTCGCTCGTAAAGAAGACGGAGGTTTTGATAAAACAGAGTTTTATAATCATCCTGAAAAGTATACGTCAATTTTGCATAAATATATGACGGAAACAATAATGTACATTCCTTGTCATTACTGGAGTAGTAAATCCCCGTTCGTATTGGATAAAAATGCTATATTGAATCATTGTCCACAATTGCAGGTCGTAGCAGATGTTTCTTGTGATATTGATGGCCCAATTGGTTGTACAGTACGACCAAGCACAATAGCGGATCCAATTTATGGTTATGATCCTAAGACAGGAAAAGAAACGGATTGGAAACAAGAAGGAACGATCGCGGTTATGGCTGTTGATAACTTACCGTGTGAATTACCAAGGGATGCGTCAAGAGATTTTGGAAATGAAATGATAAAAAATATATTGCCAGCTTTGTTAGGTGAAGACCCAACAGATATTATTGGCCGTGGATCAGAGACCGATTTGAACGGAAAATTGACAACGCATTTTGACTATCTTACGGATTACGTTAACGGGACAGATAACGAGATATGATAAAAAAGAACGACAGAAAAACCATTCGTGGATGGGTGTTTTACGATTGGGCAAATTCAGTATATAATTTGGTTATTTCTTCTGCCATTTTCCCGATATTCTATGAATCGATAACGCAGAAAAAATTCTTAGAGAATTACAATCAAGAAAATGGTACTCAATTGGAAAAAGTACCAGAAGGAGTAACTGCATTAGTTGATTTTTTCGGTTGGCAGGTGTCTTCTTCTGTTCTGATGTCGTTTACACTTTCTGTCTCTTTTCTAGTTGTAGCCATTCTCTCTCCAATGCTATCTGGAGTTGCTGATTATACGGGTAATAAGAAGAAATTTTTGAAGTTCTTCTGTTACTTGGGAGCGTTGTCTTGTATTTCCTTCTATTGGTTTGATGCACTTCCTCTTGAATTAGGAATGTTGTCCGTTTTTTTAGCAAGTATAGGGTTTTGGAACTCTCTTGTTTTCTATAATGCTTACTTACCAGAAATTGCTTCGCCAAGATTTCATGATCGTATATCTGCTAAAGGATATATGATGGGATATTTTGGAAGTATGATTTTATTGGTAATTTGTTTATTGATGATTATTCTTGGTGGAGATCATCTAACAAAATACAGTTTTATCCTTGTAGGGTTGTGGTGGGCAGGATTTAGTCAAATTACTTATCGTGCATTGCCAGCAGTAAAGAACAAAGCAAAAATAGGTTCAGGTGTATTGGTAAGTGGATTCAAAGAGTTGAAAAGTGTATTTCATGAGTTTGTTCATTTGCCTAGATTAAAAAGGTATTTGGTCTCTTTTTTCTTTTTTAATACTGGTGTGCAAACTGTGATGTTAATGGCTGTTCTGTATGCAAAAAAGGAGATCTTTAGTGGAGAATATGAGCACTTAGCGAAAACAGGGCTCATTGTGTCTATTTTATTGATTCAACTTTTAGGTGCATTCGGAGCAATGCTTATTTCCAGATTGTCAGAAAAAACAGGGAATTTGAAAGCATTACGTATTGTCGTTTTCCTATGGATTCCATTGGTAGCTTGGGCATTTTTCTTGAAAACTCCGAATGAATTTTATGTACTTGCGGCTTGCGTTGGATTATTAATGGGAGGTGTTCAGTCGCTTTCTAGATCTACTTATTCTAAATTTTTACCTATTAAGGAAGAAAATACATCTTACTTTTCATTCTATGATGTAACTGAAAAAATTGGGATTGTAGTAGGAACATTTTTCTTTGGTATTACAGAAATTATTTTCAATGATTTGAGAATGAGTGTGTTTTCTATTGCAGTTTTCTTTTTGTTTGGATTCTTAGCCTTATTTAGGGTGCCACAAGATGAGCGAGTAGCACCTTTGCAATAAACTAAAAGGTGTAAAAAAGGGCAACTCGATACATTAAAGGAATTCGAGAACCGTTTTTTCGTGTAATCATATAACTTTCAGCAAATGGTGTGTAAGGCGAATTGATGAAGTCATAGTTCATTCCTAGGTTTACACGCCATTTGTCTTTAAAAGACCTTGATAGACCACCTGCAGCAAATAGAACAGGAACCCATCCTCGTTTTTTACCTTCAACATAATATTGAGTAGGGGATTGTAGGTATTCAAATTCTAAACCTAAAAACAACCAATTCATAAACCTGGCGTGAACATAAGCTCCGGCGCCAAAAATGTTTGCACTGGATTTTGTGGCGAATTGGGGGTGTGAATTCCACCATCTTTGGTATCGGAAACTCGGGCCTATAACAAATACTTCATTGAGCTGGAAACCGTATTTTAATCCAATATTTCCATTTCCTCCCCAACTTGAAGCCCAAAAACTTCCATCTAGACCAAGTTCCATTCCTTCTAATTGTGCTTTTGCTCCAAATGAAGCAAAGAAAATAAGCACGAGAGCGAGTAATTTTTTCATGTTCGTATCTTGATTATCAAATCTAAAGATTAATTCCTAAACTCCTTTCAATATTATGCTATCATCTTCAATAAATCGTTTTACCTTTGCAAAAAAAAAGAAATGATGCAACTACTTGACGGAACACGGACTTCAAAAGAGATTAAAGAAGAATTAAGAAGTGCTGTGCAGGAAAGAAAAGAAAAAGGAATGAAAATTCCACATCTAGCTGCTGTTTTAGTAGGTAATGATGGTGGATCGATGACTTATGTGAATGCTAAAGTAAAAGCATGTGAAGACATTGGTTTTGAAAGTACACTTATTCGTTATGATGAAACGGTTACCGAAGAAGTGTTGTTGAATAAAGTCTACGCACTTAATCAGGATAATAGCATAGATGGATTTATTGTGCAGTTGCCATTACCAAAACACATTGATGAATTAAAAATCACTCAAGCGATAGATCCTAAAAAAGACGTAGATGGATTTCATCCAATGAACTTAGGGAACATGGTACTTAGTTTACCTGGTTTTTTACCAGCAACACCTGCAGGGATTCTAGAGTTATTAAAAAGAAATAACATTGAAACTTCAGGTAAGAATTGCGTAATCGTTGGACGTAGTAATATTGTAGGTTCTCCTTTAAGTATCTTGTTGTCAAGAAATACGGATCCAGGTAACTGTACGGTTACTTTAGCACACAGTAGGACACAAAATTTAAAGGCAGTTTGTGCCAGTGCTGATATTCTTATCGCAGCAATTGGACAACCTGATTTCATTAAGGAAGATATGGTGAAGGAAGGCGCTGTGGTAATCGACGTTGGAACAACTCGTGTTAATGATGCAACAAGAGAAAGAGGTTGGAGATTATGTGGAGACGTTGATTTTAAACACGTAGCACCTAAATGTTCTTTCATTACTCCTGTTCCAGGTGGAGTAGGGCCAATGACCATCGCATCTTTGATGATCAATACCTTACGAGCAATGGATTTAAACGGAAAATAACAATGAGTAGAAGCCTTCTTTTAGTGATACTCAATTCTTTGCTTGCAATCTCTGTAACATGGGGACAAATGAATTCTGTTGATTATCAAAAGAAATTTGCGCTGGCACTCAACGAAAAAAAGTTAGAAAATCTGCAACATGTCGTATTCGAATGGAGAGCCAGTTTGCCTGATGATCCAGAAGGATATGTTGCAGCCTTTAACTATTACCTAATACTTGCTAATCTTTCCGAATTAATCGCTTCAGATGAGGTTCAATTATTAACGGAAGAAAGTATTGATAAACAATACCAAATGGCCGATTCAGCCATTAGCATTATTCAGAAAGGTATTCAGAAATTTCCGAATCGCTTAGACTTCCATTTTGGATATGCTTTTGTTCTTGGAACGATAGGGGCATGGTATGATTTGAGAAAAGAATGTCTCTATATTCTAGAAGAATCTCAAAATAGACAATTCAGCAATTGGATTTGGAGCCAAAATGAACCTGTTCTTTCAGAAGCTAAGACTTTGGTTGTTGAAAGCGTTACAGATTACCTTTTTATGCTTTATCAAACGGATATAGAAGAGAAATGGGCGTTTATTGATGAATTAGCGACCTTAAATAGAGCAATATATCCTGATCATTTTGAAACCATATATTTATTATTCCTTGTCAATAAAGAAAAAGGAGATGAGGTAAATACCTATAAATGGATTGAAAAAGCTATTTTATTGGAACAGACAGAACCGACGGTAAATGAAGCGTTTTACCAAGCATTGATTCAACTTAAAGGGGAACGAAAAGGCAAGAAGATGCTTTTGAAATGGAAAAAATCCAGTGATCAAAATAAAAAGAACGTAGCCCACCTTTTTTTGTAAAAACTATTCTTTATTCCTATTTCGAGGGTGAAAACTTAAAATAGCATCTTTTAAATAACTTTGATCCAAATGCGTGTAGATTTCAGTAGTTGTAATGGATTCATGCCCTAGCATTTCTTGAATAGCACGTAGGTTTGCTCCTCCCTCTAATAAATGCGTAGCAAAAGAATGACGGAAAGTATGTGGAGATACAGATTTGTTTATCCCAGCAAAAACAGTTGTGTCTTTAATCATAATGAAAACCATGTTTCTTGTTAATTGTTTACCACGACGATTTAAGAATACAAAGTGGCTGCTGTCTGGATCAATTTTTGGAAGTGCCGCTCGAGAATGATCAACATATTGAAGGATGTACTCCTCAACAACTGTGCTAACGGGAACCAAACGCTCTTTATTTCCCTTTCCGATAACACGAATAAATCCTTCTTCAAAAAACAAATCTTCGAATCGTAAATGAATCAATTCTGATACGCGTAAACCACAACTGTAAAGTGTTTCTATCATCGCTTTATTTCTTTCCCCTTCTGCTTTAGAAAGATCTACGGCCGAAAGAATAGTATTCACTTCTTCTGGACTTAATGTGTCAGGAAGTTTACGGCCTAATTTAGGGGATTCAATTAATTCTGCTGGATCAATAGTAATTACATCTTCCAAGATTAAAAAATGAAAAAACTGTTTAATCCCAGATAATATACGTGCTTGTGTACGTGCAGATAATCCAAAATCGACCAATAAAGTCATAAAAGAAATAAGATTGTCATGACTTACTTTTTCAGCCTCAAGGTTGTTTTCGATACAATATTGTAGTAATTTTTCCACATCTGCCTTGTAAGCTTCTACCGAATTGATAGAAAGACCCTTTTCGATTTTTAAAAACGAGATAAATTCTTTAATATAGCGATTCCAATTCTGAGACATGAAAATATTAATTATTAATGGTCCTAATTTAAACTTATTAGGTAAACGAGATCCACAAATGTACGGATCTACTTCATTTGAAGATTTTTTTGTGTCCTTAAAAGATGAATTTTGGGACGTTTCTTTAGAACATGTGCAATCGAATGTAGAAGGAGAGATTATTAATTTCCTTCATCAGTCCGATGCCGATGGTATATTGATCAATGCAGGAGGATATACACATACTTCTGTAGCTATTCGTGATGCAATCGATGCCATCTCTATTCCGGTAGTTGAAATTCATATCAGTAACGTTTCTAAAAGAGAAATTTTTAGACATGAATCTTTACTTTCTCCAGTGTGCGTAGGGTGCATCTTCGGATTTGGTTTAGCTTCTTACACACTAGGAATTCAATATTTCTCGAATAAACGTTGATTTAATTGATTGAATCGTTTTACTTTCTTAACCCAAGCCCAAAGAATGTTTCCTTTGTATTGAGCTGTTAAAGAAGAATGAGTACGTATCTTTTTTAAGGCTTTTCTGTCTTTTAACAAAGAACTTAAATTTGCATATAAAGCAAAATGAGATTTGATAATCATCCAAGTATTCTTGAATTTCCCTTCAAAGAAAAAGATAACACCTGTTAGACCATCTAAGCATAATCTATAAAACAATTTCGGAAATAATAAACCATTGTGATTTTTCACAATCATAAAAAGTGAATTTCTGAAATTCAGGAAGGTCTTAAATGGTGATTGATAGGAAAGGGTTCCTCCGCCTAAATGATAAACCTTTGAAGAGGGTTCACACATAAATTTCCAACCTAAGTTTTTTGCTCTCCAACACAAATCAATTTCCTCCATGTGCGCAAAGAATCGCTCGTCAAAACCACCTACCTGATGAAAAGCCTTAGAACGAATAAGTAAAGCAGCGCCACTCGCCCAAAACACTTCTGTTGTGCTGTCATATTGACCACGATCTTCTTCTACTTCACTTAATATTCTTCCGCGACAGAAAGGGAAATAGTTGTTGTCAAGAAATCCTCCCGCTGCTCCAGCGTGTTCAAAATGAGTCTTCTTTAAGTGACTTAATACTTTTGGTTGCACACCAGCAACTGTTGGGTTATTGTCTAAACATGCAATAAGAGGGGCTAACCAATTTTCGGTTACTTCAATATCACTGTTGAGTAATAGATAGTATTCGCTTTCTATTTGGGATAAAGCTTGATTGTATCCGCGAGCAAAACCACCATTCTCTCCATTTTGAATCAATGGAATGTTAGGGTAGTTTGTTTGTAAAAATGCAACACTATTGTCGGTTGAAGCGTTGTCAGCTACAATAATCGAATGACCATCTGCGTGAGCAACAACGCTCGGTAAATATGTTCTTAAATGTTTTTCTCCGTTGTAATTGAGAATTACAATACTTAATTTATTCAAAGCAATAAAGGTTAACGGTACATAATTTCACGCGCATTGTTTCCCCAAGAGTTTAATTTGTACTCATTCGGATCATCTACACTTCCATTAACCGTATTTCGTTTATTTAATTCATATTCCCAACGTGGATTTTTTAATTCACCTAGCATATCCGAGTGCAGTAAGTTGTAATGATTAGAAACTAAGTCAGGGTTGTAGAACAAAAATTTACGATTAGAGAAATTACCAATCTTATTGTATTCCCATATTTCCCAAGGTAATTCCGATGAAGACATTTCACGATTATGCGTTCTACTTGGTGCACCATATTGTAAATAGACACGACCACGATCTGTGTCAAAACCAGCCATATAGGAGGTTCTAAAATTTTGTTCAACAAATAAAACTTGACGTTTATAAGCTAACCAAGCTTCTGTCGTATTAGTTGGTGCTGTTTCCACCCAGAATGCCTGAAGTAATTTTCTCATTTGTTCTTCTTTCAAGGTTTTATCCTTCAATTCCTTTAGTAGAAATTTCTGTTGACTTGGAGGGCAAATAGGCAAAACACTTGATAAGTAAAAACGAATACTGTCTTTAGAAACCGAATTCTGAAAACTTGGATCTAATACAATTGTTTTGGTATCTAGGGAAATCTCTAAATCATTTTGACGATCAAAAACATAATTTTTAGACGTAATAATTTCACCATTTTCTTGACGTAATTCTATGATCAATTTATATTTCCCAGTACCTATTTTTGAAATATCAATAGGAAATAAAAAAGGAGTTACTTCATTTGTTGTAACAGCAATTGATTTAATAGACTGTGGAATACTTTTCTTCGTTTCTTGATTTTCAATGTAATAATCTAGCGTTAATCCTTTATCGTTATTCAAGTTATATGCTTCAATATAAATGGGTAATGAAGACATGTCCGGAGTGTAAAACGAAGCTAAGCGTGGAATGATATCATATTCCGATTTTGTGAAAACCGTTTGCTCTTTGGAAGGATTCGCTACCTCAGCAACAATAATATCTGAAAGGAAAGCCTTCGATTTTGGTGCTTCAATTACCATTTTAAACTTACTTTTTATAGATTCGTTATTGGCAATCAAATCCGCTAATTCGATGGAGCAAGAATATTCTCCAGGTTCTAAATTAATCAACTGAATATCATAAAAATCTTCAATTGTCGCATCAAGCATCACAGGTGAAAGTAGTTTAAAACCAATTTCTTTTACCGTTTCCGTTCCTTTTTGAACCACAAGATGATAAAATATTTCCGCTTGTAAACCACCATTTTCTAAGGTCTTGTATTTAAGAGAAGGAGCTGAAAATTGCGTGTGAATTTCTACATAAGAACCAATTGTAGGCGCATATAATTGCTTTGTTTGCAAATAAGCATTGACTTTTTTCTGACCAAAACTTAGTATAGTAATACAAATAAAAACGAGGGCTATGGAAAATTTATTTAGATACGTCATGGAAATTTGATATTCGTTCAAAGGTAAAGATAATAAAAACTCCAAAACGGTACTTCTTCCATGAAGGAAAGCCTTAAAAATAACGACAATGGCTGTCAACAAAGAAAAAAATACAAAAAAGTAACTTTTTCTCATTGTCAATTCAAATAGAGTCCGTACTTTTGCCCCGGAGAAATGGCAGAGTGGTCGATTGCACCGGTCTTGAAAACCGGCGTACCGCGAGGTACCGGGGGTTCGAATCCCTCTTTCTCCGCCAGGACCTAGTTTAACGACTGGGTCTTTTTTTTTGCCCATAATTAGGTGATAGATGGAACGTTCTTTATGTGAATGGCTATTGTTTTAGAAGGAAAAATAAATAGAATAAGGCTTGTCTTTTGGTAGCTTTAACGGTCTACATGCTATAGTAAAATCGTGAAAAAATGTTTACTTGCTATTTTTCACGTGCTTCCTTTGGTCGCAGTGCAAAATCAGCGTTCACTAGTTTTTCACTTCTTTTAGCTAACGCATTCCGCCCTAGCTAAATATTCCGTTTTCAACCAATAACAATATGCGGATATTGAGATGTAGATTTTAGACTTGTCTTTGTGATTTACATATATCCCTCTCAAAACCTAGCGATTTTTATCTTTTAATCGAAGTTCTCAAATTGACGTAAGTTAAGTAAAACTTTGTTTCACCAAGAACAATCTACCCCGGCGGTGGGTGTTAGCTGCTTGAAGATGAACCCCGGATTGACACCTTTTTCGAATGGCGACTTTAGAAGCCCATTCGATAAGGTAGGGAGACGTGGGAGAAGCAAAAGCACTTAAGCCCATAGACGGATATGGGAGCTAAAACTTCTCTTTTGTGAAGAAATCACTTGATTTCTGTTATATAACTGTTAATGAAATGAAGTTTACTACTTGGTATCCGTATCTTATCAATTCAATAAAAAATGCTTAACAATTAGTTTTTGTCTTATGAGAAAATTTACACTTTTTTGCGCCCTTTTATGTGGCGCTAGTTCTGTCTTTGCACAGTTCACAACACCTAACGATGGGACAACTTTTAGCCTTTCGGATTTCGTAACCGCGGCACCAGACGTAATGACTTTCGAGAATGATACGTATACTTTATTAAAGAATTTAACGATTTCTGAAAATGATGTTTGGAAGGTAGAGGATGATGCTGTATTGCACATTGCAGCTGGAGTTTTGGTAGATGTTTACGGGAAAATTGATTTCAACCCACCAAATAATTTCTACATCAACGCAGTCGATTCAACAACGGTTTATAAAGGATTCAAATTACAAGAATTTTCAGATATCATGATCGAAAATACAAGCTTTCGTAATGGAGGAGGAATCCAGGTTCTGACAGAAAGTTTCCACATGAAAAACAGTGAGGTTTCTTACCAAAAAACAGTATTGGTAACGGGAGGAGCCATGTCTTTTTCTCGAGGATTACCCGTAATTGAAAGATCTTATTTCTACAAAAATCAAGGGCCAGCTGTATCATCAGGAGGAAATGTTCATGTTTCTATGCGCTTTTTAAATAACTATTTAGAAGGGAATTCAACAGCAAATGGAAATCGTCCACAAATCAATATGGGACCCGGTGGTGCAGATTCAATGATCATTAGAGGAAATATGATAGTGGGAGATCGTACGCTTTCTAAAGTAGGAGGTATTGGTGTTTCTAGTTTAATGGGAATGCAGAATACGTTCTCAATTGAAGGAAATACTATCCGTAATAACCGTTATGGAATTGGAATTACTGGAGCAAATTCTTTTGGTAGAATCACAGGAAATATTATTGAAGAAAACAATACAGAAGGAAACCCAATGATGGGTGGTTCTGGTATTTCAATTCAAGCTGCAAGTGAGCCTTCTTATGTTTATATCACTAGAAATGAAATCCGTGGAAACCTTTGGGGGATTACTGCAATTGGTAAAGCATTTGTCAATTTAGGTAGTGATAGCGATACACATCCTAACGTTGGGAGAAATGTTTTCTCTGGAAATAGTAATGTAGATGGACCAAATGCTTTTTACAACAATACACCAAATGACGTAGATGCAAAATTCAATTGTTGGGATGAAGATGAAGATGAATTAACAAGGGACATGATCGAAGCATTGGTAACGCACAAAGAAGATAATGCAACACTAGGAACGGTTGATTTCAATGAGTTTGGTTGTGGAGAATTATTAGCAGTTGGAGATGTAAACACTACAACTTTCGAAATGTATCCAAATCCTGCAACAGATCGTTTGATGCTAGTTTCGCAAGAGGCAGCGACATTCGAAGTTGTAAACGGACTTGGACAATCAGTTCTTAAAGGAAGTTTAAATGCTGGTGAAAATGCGATTCCACTTACACTTAAAACGGGAGTATATTTCGTAACAGTACAAGCTGGAAAAACAACGAACAACCAAAAATTAGTAATCAGATAATTGATTTTACTTCTATAGAGGTAAAAAAAGGCTTTCAGAAATGGAAGCCTTTTTTTTGTTCAAACGTGAAATTTTTGGCTTTAAATGAATATTGTCATTTTTATTCTAATTTTAGAATGTCTTTTCCGTCTTTTTAGCACGCGAACGATCACCAAAATAAACGACAACAGATGAAAACGGACTTTCAACCCCCACAAAAAAAGAAGAAGAAATTCTATCAGCAACTCTATATTCAAGTTTTATTTGCCATTGTTTTAGGCGTTTCTCTTGGGTATTTTTACCCCGAATCAGGGCAACAAATGCAACCGCTTGGAGATGGATTCATCAAATTGGTGAAAATGATCATCGCTCCAGTGATCTTCTTGACCGTTTCAACCGGAATTGCTGGAATGAACGACCTGAAAAAAGTAGGAAGAGTGGCAGCTAAAGCCTTTGGATACTTCTTTTTCTTTTCCACTTTAGCATTGGTTATTGGACTTTTTGCAAGTCATATTTTTAAACCTGGAGCAGGATTGAACATCGACCCTTCTACCTTAGATGCATCTAAGATTAGCAAATACGTCAGCGCTGCAGAGGACAATTCCTTGACGAATTTTGTGTTCAATATCATTCCTGAAACCCTTTTCAGTCCAATGACCGGCGATATCATTTTACAAGTTCTTTTGGTGGCCATACTTTTTGGTGTTGCCTTGGCGCTTACCGCCGATAAAAGCCGCATTGTTATTGAATTTTTGGAGGTTTTAACCATTCCTATTTTCAAGATTGTGGAGATGTTGATGAAATTGGCGCCCATTGGAGCGTTTGGTGCGATGGCCTTTACTATTGGTGCATATGGCATTGATTCTTTGATCTATTTAGGGAAACTGGTTCTGACCTTTTATTTGACCTCTTTCTTCTTTGTGGCCGTTGTGCTAGGTGGTGTTGCGAGAGCAAATGGCTTCAGTATTTTCAAATTTTTGCGATACATTAAAGAAGAAATTTTCTTGGTTTTGGGGACAAGTTCATCGGAACCAGCTATGCCAGGATTGATGCGAAAACTCGGCGATGCAGGGTGCGATAAAGGGGTGGTGGGCTTGGTTGTTCCAACTGGATATTCATTTAATTTGGACGGAACGAACATTTATATGACCCTGGCTGCCTTGTTTATTGCCCAAGCATGTAACATCGATTTGACCTTCGATCAGATAGCGGTTTTACTTTTGGTGGCCATTCTTTCTTCAAAGGGTGCGGCCGGAGTTACAGGTGCTGGATTTATTACTTTAGCGGCTACACTAGCTGTTGTTCCTGATATTCCAATCGCTGGTATGACCCTCATTTTGGGGATCGATAAGTTCATGTCTGAGTGCCGGGCTCTGACCAATGTAATCGGAAATGGAGTGGCTTGTGTGGTGATTTCTAACTGGGAGAACCACCTTGATAAAGATAAATTAAAGGAAACTTTAGGATAGGATTTTTCAAACATAGAGGAGGGGCAGTTCAATTTTTGGGCTGCCTTTTCTGCTTTCAGGCTCTAGTTGCTTTATGAATTGTTTACGGCAAGCTAAGCGTGCGGGCGCTTCTAACGTCGCGTCCACCACTTATTGCCTGTAACATTCCTTACAGCAAGCTATCACCTTCCATCAGGGCAGAGTATCTCACGTTGAAATACACAACTACTTTTGCACAAAAAAAAGAGCGAGTGACAAGCACTCGCTCTTATTACCTTATGATTGTTTACCTTTTTAAAGGAAGTAGCATTTATTTTTTGTCTGGAAAGCTAGATGTTAAAATCACTACACGTCTATTTTTAGCACGGCCTTCAGCGGTGTTATTTGTAGCAATCGGTTTTGTCTCACCGTATCCTTCTGAATCCAGACGACTTGCGTCAACTCCTTTTTCGATTAAATAATCTTTCACAGCCTTCGCTCTTTCTTTAGATAAACGCAAATTCAAATCATCGTTACCTTGAGCGTCCGTATGACCTTCAACCATTGCTTCTACATCTTTATTTTTCTTCAAAATTTCAGCCATTTTATCTAAAGAAGAGTAGCTTTCCGTTTTGATTACAGCAGATCCTGAATTAAAATAAATTGCTTCTGATGCCTTACGAAGAATATCTAAATCTTCTTTCGCCATCGGACAACCTTTTAACTCTTTACGTCCTTTTTCATCTGGACATTCGTCGTCTTTATCAGGAATTCCATCTCCATCTCTATCAGGACATCCTTTGATTGTTCCTTTCACTTTTGGACATTCATCTACTGAATCTGGGAATCCGTCACCGTCCGTATCTTTTGCATTTTTAGGGCAACCTGCTAAGTCCTTTTCCCCAGGAGTATCAGGACATTTATCGTCTTTATCTGCAACTCCATCTCCATCTCTGTCTGGACAACCATTTACCGTTCCATAAACATCTGGGCATTCATCATCTTTGTCAAGTACACCATCTCCATCTGTATCTTTTTCTAATTTTTTAGTTAAGGATACACCTGAGTTTAAATAGTAATATGCTCTTTTGTTATCATTTTCGGTACGAGCAGTTGCTAGTGTTTTCACCATAAACGTTCCTTCGAATGCACCAATGATTAAGAATTTTTCACCACCTGTAGCCGTGAATTCTCCGGTAAGTTTTTGCCATCCGTTTTTGTTATCTGCCCAAGCGGTGAAGGTAACATTTGGTTTTACATCCAAGTGTGCATTACTTCCAATATTCATTTTTTCCTTTGAAAGAAATGCACCAAGATTTTGTACCGCTCTTCCGGATTTGTCTGCCAAACTGACTTCAATAGATACTTGATATTGTTGACCTGCAATTAATGTTTCTTGTAATTCTACTTGAGGGTATTCACTGTATTTGCCATAAGCAACAGTTTCTTGTAATTCACGATCCTGAACCGATGGAGCAAAAGCAATACGTTGATCTGCGTAAAAAGCTGTAAAACCAATGTAATTGTTTTGAGATTCTTGTGAACCCATAAAATTTTCGGGAATACCAACACTGTATTTCGGTGATTTTGGAGTGAATACATCTACAGAACCTCCATTTGCGTTACTCCAAGCTTCAACGCGAGAAATTTCGCTGCGAGAAGTAATTTTTTTTGAGGTTGAGAAATCTGCATTTTGAACCAAATTTTGTGCAAAAGAAAAATAAGAAATGCACAGGGTTAGTGGAAGTAGCAACTTCTTCATGTATAAAAGGATTTAGTTATTGGATGCAAAGTTAGTTGAAAAAAATAAAAGACAAGGTTTTATTTTGCTTTATCTCCATACAAAGAGCAACAGATTTTTTTTTTACAGAATTGTAGAGGGGCTACTTTTCTTTTCCATTTTGAAAAATATATATTTATTAGAATACTTATTAAAGAATTAATAGTAACGCTGTTTAGTTAATAAAGCAGGTAAATATTTATCAGATAAGTACTTCTGCAATTTGTAACCATTTTTTAGTTTCACGGTATACTAATTGTAAGTGAAATTCCGTTATAGAATATAGAAATAAAAGGATATGAAGAGGTTGCTACTTTTGGGAAGTTTGATTTTTACGCATTTTGTTTTTTCACAAGAAATAGATGAATCGTGTACTCCACCAGATAAAAAGGTGTTAAAGATTCTCGACCGTGCAAAAATTGAGCAAGATCCTAAATTAGCTGCTGACTTGTTTACCTCTGCAATGAATCAAGCACCTGACTTTGCTGCTCCTTATTTTGCATTCGCAAATTATGCTTTTTATAAGGCAGATGAATATTATTCAAAATATCCGAATCCTGAAACGGGAAACAAAAGCTTATTAAAAGCAGAGAAATTATATCTTCAAGTGATTGATTTGTGTGCCAATTATCATGCAGATGTTTATTACAATCTTGGGATCATCAATTTTACTTTAGATAAGAAAGAGGTCGCGAACGAATGGTTTAGAAAATTTGTGGATTTCCGTTCGCAAGAACCAACAGCTTATGGAGGTGATCACACGAAGAAAATTAATGATGTAAAAAAATTGCTAAGTACAGAGCAAAAAGAAGTGAAACCTTTGTTTGAGACTGTGCCGTATGAACCGATGATGGTTCCTTATGTTTCTACACAAGCAGATGAATATTTTCCAATGCTTTCACCTGACAACGAATTGATGTTTTTCACACGGATGATTGATGATCGAGGAAGAGGGGAGCTTTCCGCAAATTGGAAAGAGAAGTTTACAATGGCGAGAAGAGAAAATATTTATACTCCATTTGATGGAGGGAAATATTTGCCTAAACCTTTTAATGACGAACGATTTGAAAGTTATGGAGCAAGCACACTTTCGGTAGATAATAAAGAAATGATTTTTTGTGCTTGTAGAACAGAAAATGTAAACGGACAGAGCTATAAAAATTGTGATTTGTACAGTACGACTTACGAGAAAATTGGTGGAGGAGCTAACGATTTTCGTTGGACTGAAATAGTAAGTTTAGGGTCTAATATTAATACGAAGGATGGTTGGGAAGGACAACCGTCACTTTCGGCAGATGGAAACACGCTTTATTTTGCTACTACTCGTCATGGTTCTCGAGACAACGATATTTATTATTCTACGCGTAAAGCTGGAGGTGAATGGGGAATTGCAAAACCTTTAAATGAATTGAACACAAGTGGTAAAGATAAAAGTCCATTTTTGCACCAAGATAGTGAAACTATGTATTTTGTTTCCGATGGAAGGAATGGGGTCGGAGGACTTGACATCTATTATACAAGAAAGGAAAACGGTAAGTGGATCGAACCAAAAAATATTGGAGTACCTATCAATACGGCAAGTGATGAAATTGGGATTTTCGTTTCCATTGATGGGAGCCAAGCCTATTTTTCTTCACGTGAAGGAGGGAACTGGAACATTTATAGTTTTGAATTGTATCCTGAAGCGAGGCCGAAGCCTGTTGCTATTATCAAAGGAGAATTGACAGATGAAAACGGAGCACCTGTAACGGATGCTTTTGTGGAGATTAATTACAAGGGACAAGAAGGATCAGAAGTGATTAAGGTGAATGGGAATGATGGTAAGTATGCAGCAATTGTTAGAAAAGACCAAGAAGATGTAATGCTAACTGTACAAAAAGAGGGACATGCGTTTGATTCAAAATTAATTACCAAAGAAGAGTTGAAAGAAACAAAGGATGTTGCTTTTCGTGGGGTTGATTTAGATGTAAAACAATTGGAGATTGGACAGGCATATACATTGAATGATATTTTGTTTGCAACAAACTCTTCGGAATTGACGGATCGGTCGATGTTCATTTTGAAAGGATTCTCTAAATTTCTTAAGGAAAATGGAACAGTGAAAATTGTCATTGAGGGACATACGGATAATGTTGGAGATGCTTCTCGTAATTTAAAATTATCGGATGATCGTGCGCAAACGGTTAAAAACTATTTAGTGCAAATGGGGATTGATGGTAAGCGTATGAAAGCGATAGGATTTGGTGATAAAAAGCCAAAAGTAAGTAATGATTCTGAAAGTAATAAAGCGAAAAATAGAAGGACTGATTTTGTAATCGAAGTGTTATAGGCTTTTTCAGCCCGGACGGAATGCGGTAGCTAAACATACTGTAAATGCTGTAAACGCTGAATGACCACTGCGACCAAAGGAAGCACGTGGGAAACAGCTGGTGAACGCTTTTACAGGTGTTTACTATAGCGTGTAGACCGAAAAGGCTGCCAAAATAATAAGATTTAAGGGAAATAAAAAAGAGGCTGAAATCATCAACCTCTTTTTCAATAGAGTTATCCAAAAATAGTTTCAATTGTTAAAATCGTCAATTGCTTCTACGCAATTGGTCATTTGGTAAGGATATTTCTATTTGTCATTTTTATGAAAAAACAATCAAATTTACGTATAAAATTGCGTTTGGTGTGTTAATTAATTGTTGTTTTAATATAGCTTGTTTATGATTAAGGAACGTTTACACCTATGTGTTTTCGAAATTGGTTTGGCGTATATCCGGTTCTTTTTTTAAATAAACGAGAGAAGTAGCTTGGGTCGTCAAGGCCAATAAGGTTGCTGACTTCGCTTATGCTGTAATGGTCTTCTGCTAATAATATTTTGGATTCGTTTATGAAGAAATCAATAACTAGATCTTTAGGTGATTTTCCGGAGACCTGTTTGCAAATACGGTTTAAATGTCCTGGTGAAATGCAAAGTGCGTCGGCGTAATCTTCGATGCTTTTGTTGAATACTCGGGTGTCTATAACTAATCTATTGAACTTTCTAAAAAGTACTTTGCTGGCATTGTCAGCTTGTGAATAGGTGGTTTTTCCTTCTCGGCTAAGGCGGTAAAGGTGAATGGTTAACAGTCCGATTAGGTTCTGTAACATCAATAAACGTCCGGGATTTTCACTGTTGTATTCTTCGACAACTTGCAGGATGATGCGGCTCAACATTTGGTTGGTTGGGTTGGCATTTATTTTCTGCTGTGTGGAAAAGTCCAAAGCTTCGATTACTTCAGCTTCGCGCTGCATGATGCTTTCTAAAATGGAGTCGGAAAGAGAAATAACCCAACCTTTCACTTCGGTGTGAAAAGTGAAGCCGTGTGGAGTATTTTTGGGAATGGTGAAAAATGTGGGTTCTGTAATTTGACTTTGTTTTCCATTCAAAAGTAAGGTCAAGCTTCCTTCTTCTACGATAAACAATTGATATAGATCGTCGTGCTGGTGCTCTTTAATTGTGTTGTCAAATTGTTTGGCGATAGCACCGAAAGAGTAGACGTGAACAATACCGCGTGCCAGCTCAATGGAGTCACTGCCGTATAATCCTCTGTAAAAGATTTTTTTGGAAACGTTCATGCGCGAATAATTGGAAAAATCAAAAATGGTAAAAAAAATCCTATTTATTACCATAAGTTTTCCTTTAATATATTAATTCACATGATTGTTAACGAATAATTAAGTCTTTGTATTTTTTTACATAGCTTGAAAACTGCTATTTATTACATAAAAAAAGCCCGTTATTAACGGGCTTGGATAGATGATGTTGTATTATTCTAATATGATGCGATCAATCATTTTTTGACTGTGATAAATAAAGTATAAACCAGGAGTGTATGAACTTAAATCAATCTGTTGTTTACCTTCTGTCAAGTTATAAACAGCAAGGATCTTTCCCGTTAGGTCTACAAGTGTTATTTCACAAGTTGTAGCTGCAGTTACGAATATTTTTCCTTGTGACGGATTTGGGTATATAGTCCATTTTTCTTCGTTGATATTAAACGTATTTAATTGGGTAATAGCAAAACAATCTGATGTTTTAGAACAATTATTTTGAGTGATTCTTACGGCATATGATCCGTTTTCTATTGGCGTGAAAAATGCATTTGTAGCGCCATTTATAGATGTGTTTGTGCTGCAATTGATCCATTGATAAGACGCATTACTTGCTGATGCAGATAATGTGTTTGCTGTTTGAGTAACGGTTGTGTTTACGGAATTAACAACAACGGTTATTTCCGTTTCTCGGGCACATTGACCATGAATGGGCAAAAATGTGTACAAAGTGGTTGCATTTGTATTGATTGTGGGACTCCATGATCCTTGAATGTTGTTGATTGATGTTTGAGGTAGTGTAAAGGTTTCACCTGAACAAATCGGTTGAATTGCATTAAATTCAGGGATAATGTTTGCTTGATTTACAGTTACAGTCATATTTGCTGTTTGAGCACATTGACCAGTAAATGGTGTAAATGTATAGGATGTGGTTTGCAAATTATTTTCCATTGGACTCCATGTTCCTTGGATTCCGTTTGTCGATATTGTAGGGAGGGTGAAGGAAGTTCCTGCACAAATTGGTGAAACAACAGTAAATATTGATGCTTGGTTTGCTGTTACTGTCATTGAAATACTGTTACTGTTTACAGAATTAGGGGTCGCGCAAGAGGCATTACTAACAAGTGTACAGGTTACCGTATTCCCTTGGTATAGATTGGATGTAGTAAAAGTATTTCCGTTGCTTCCTGTTGCTATACCATCAATTTTCCAAATATAGTTTGGTGCCGAACCTCCGTTAACGGATGATGCCGAGAAGGTAATATTTTCTCCTTGACAAATGGTTGTTCTTTGGGCTTGAATACTTACGCTTGGTGTACAAGAGATAGGAGAGGGGCCTGTTAAGCAAATACCAAAAGTAGCGGTAGAAAGTGCTGTTGATGCATTGAGAACACGTATAACGTATGTTTGTCCGATAACAAGATTGTTTAAGGTTGCAGTTTCACCATAATGTATAGCATTTGCGTTGGTACAATTCATTAGTGTTCCGGCGCAGTCTGTTTCGAATACTTGAAAGCTATGGTTTAATCCTGAAACGGCTTGTAAAGAGATAGACATCAAGGATGCTGTAGAGGTGAATTTATACCAAACATCTTGTGATGCTGTGTTGGCACAATTTGCTGTTCCTCCATTTAGTGTACTTCCACTAAACGTTCCATTTGTATAACTACACGTTGGATTTGGAGCGATTTCAAAAGCATTTTCACATTGGTTGTTTAATGGAGCAGTATAATATTGTACAGAGATTCCAAAGGCAGCTGTTGAAAGTGTTGATTTGGTGTTTATTACGCGAACAAAGTATGTTTGTCCAATTACAAAGTTATTATTGAAATAAAGTTCCTCTCGATTGGTGGAATTGTCGTTAATGCAGCGAATCAATGTTCCATTGCAATCACCTTGGTAAATTTCCATGGCGTGATCTAAATCTGTTCCATCATTCAAATAAATACGCATGGTTTGTGCATTTGCGGTGAATTTATACCATACATCTTGTGATCCATTTGGTGCACACATGGATGGGTTTCCGTTGTTTAATGTTCCTGCAAGTGTACCATTAACCGGAGAGTAGGTTGGAGTGGGAATGATTTCTTGTGCATTTGAGCATGCATTGTTTTGCGGTGTTGTATATTTAATAACAACAATTTCGATAGGTAAAGTTGAAAGTTGAGAAGTGACATTAATTACTCGAATATAGTAGGTTCTTCCAACGACGTAAGTGTTGGTTAAATGTGTTTCTTCTCTACCTGTATTATTGTCATTCACACATCTGATAAGTGCCCCGTTACAATCGTTTTCGTAGATTTCATAGGCCACATCCAGGTTGTTTACATAATTTAAGAATACTCTATTTGTCACATCAGTTGCTGTGAATTTAAACCAAGCATCTTGTACAGCATTGGGTGCGCAAGTGGATGTGTTTCCATCAAATAGTGTTCCTGCAAATGTTCCTTGCGTATATGTGTAATTGGTTATAGGAATGATTTCGCGGGCATTTGTACATAAATCATTGATTGGTGTACTGTATTTGATGACGCAAATTTCCAGTGGTAGAGTAGAAAGTTGTGCGCTCACATTGAGAACACGGATTAAATATGTTCTACCTACTACATACGTATTACTGATATGCGTTTCTTCTCTCGTGGTTGAATTACTATTGACACAACGAATCATGTTTCCCTGGCAATTGTTTTCATAAACTTCAAAAGCAATATCTAAATTATTTATATAGTTTACAAAGATTCGATTTGTTACATCTGTTGCTGTAAATTTAAACCAAACATCTTGAACGGAATTCGGTGCGCAAGTGGCTGTATTTCCATCAAATAGTGTCCCTGCAAATGACCCTTGTGTATATGTGTAGCTGGTAACGGGTGTTAATTCCTGTGCATTAGGACATAAATCATTTGCTGGCGTTGGGTATTTAAGTATACATATCTCAATTCCTAAAGTTGAAAGTTGAGTGGATACATTCATAACTCTAATATAATAGGTTCGCCCCACCACAAAAGTATTGCCAATATGTGTTTCTTCACGCGAACTGGAATAGTTGTTTACGCAATTAATTAGTGAGCCATTGCAGTTGTTTTCATAGACTTCATAAGCAAGGTCTAAATTGTTAGTATAGTTTAAGTAGATACGATGTGTAACATCTGTTGCGGTAAATTTGTACCAAATGTCTTGTGAAACGTTAGTTGCACAAGTAGAAGGATTTCCATCTCTTGAACTACCACGAAATGTTCCTTGTGTGTAAGAATAACTGGTGACAGGGATGATTTCTTGTGCATTTGCACATAGATCATTGGGTGTAGTTGGGTAAGCGGTTAAACAAATATTAAAGGATAATGTAGAGGTACCAGGGCGTACGTTGAATACACGGATGTAATAGGTTTGTCCAACGACAAATGTATTTCCTAGGTAAATTTCTTCCCTATTCGTAGAATTGTTGTTTGTACATTGAAACAAGTTTCCAGAACAGCTTCCAGCATAAATCTCGAACCCCGTGTCGAGGTTGTTTGTTGCATCAATATAAATACGGTTTGTAATGGTTGTTGCTGTAAATTTATACCATACGTCTTGTTGAGAAGAGGTCCCACAATTGGGAGGAGTACCTGTTAAAGTTGCACCATTAAAACTTCCTATAGTGTACGTACATGACGTTCCAGGAAGGAGATCAATTGCAAATTCACAAGCGTCGTTTGCAAAAGCAAAAGCTTGTAAAAAGACAAGAGATACGCATAAAAAAAACTTTGCCATAAAGGATGAGATTTCTTGAATAATTAAACCCCACAAATGTAGTTTGTAGTAAATTGTAGGATATGTCTGCGTGTTGCAATTTTGTGTATTATTGTTGCAAACCCTTGTTTTTATTGAGTTTTTTGGAATTTACTTGGTGATTCTCCAAAGTGTTCGGTAAATGTTTTGGTGAAATAAGATTGACTACTGAAACCACATAAGTAAGCAACTTCTGTGATGTTTCCTTCTTGGTTTTGTAATAAATCTTTAGCCTTTTCTAGCCGAATCATTCGGATGAAATGACTAGTAGAATATCCCGTTAATGCGATGAGTTTTCGATGAAGTTGACTTCGACTTACTGCTAAATCCTCTGCAAGTTCATTTACAGAGTAGGTGCTGTTTTCAATGTTGCATACTACTTTTTCTATACACTTGTTTACGTAAGCATGTTTGTTCTGCACGCGTTCCTGAAAGTTTAAAACTTGGTATTGTTTTTCTTGTTGTTGTTCAAGATAACTCGCTTGAATACGATCCATACGGGATTGAATATTTCTCAACGTCAAACGTAATTCTTCAGGAGAAAAAGGTTTAGCTAAATAAGCGTCTGCACCGTGACTAAGACTTGATAGTCGGGTATCTAAAGCAGATTTTGCAGAAAGTAAAACCACAGGAAGGTGATTGGTTATTTCCCTTGCACGAATGTTTTCTAGTAAAGAGATACCATCCATTTCTGGCATTACTATATCAGAGAGGATTAAAGAAGGTAATTGATCTTCGAGAAAAGCTAAAGCTGTTTTGCCATTGGAAACATGGACGATATTAAATGTATTAGATAAAATAGTACAAGTGAATTGCGCTAGATCCATGTCGTCCTCTACGAGTAAAAGTAGAGGAAGGGTGTCCTCTTTTTCTATTTGAAAATTTGTGACCGATGAAGATGATACCGGAATCTGAACTTCAAAAAAAGTGCCTCCCGAATGACTTGTGAAATTAATTTTACCTTTTGAAACATCGATTAATTCCTTTACCATTGATAAACCAATGCCTGTCCCTGATGTAAATTGACTATTTTGACCACGATAAAAACGCTCAAATATTTTCTTTTGATCTTTTTCAAGAATTCCGGGGCCGTTATCTTGTATTTGAAGAATTAAATGCTGTTCATTTAAATAGGAATTAACTTTAATAGTTGAATTGGGAAGGCTATATTTAAAAGCATTCCCGACTAAATTGAAAAGAATTTTTTCTATGGAGTTTGCTGGAAAAACAAAGTTGTCATTAGATAATGTTGATGAATAGATGAATTTCTGTTCATTGTTTTTTGCCTCATCGCTGAAAAAAGATAAAGTTTCTTCTAAAAAATGAGATAGATTTCCAATACGATGTTCGTTTATAAAAGTTCCTTTTTCGATTTTAGAAGCGGATAAAAGTTCCTCAACCAATTGAATTAGTTTTTTAGCATTTCTTTCCATAAGAAATAATTGTTCTTTTTGGAAAGGTTCCGCTTCTTCTTTTAGAATTTGGATGGGACCATTGATTAATGTGAGTGGTGCTTTTATTTCATGTACTATATTTTCAAGGATGTTTAATTTTTCTGCTTCTAATTGCTGTTTAATTTTTCGCTTTTGTAAGAGGAAGTAGAAGAAACCAAAAGTGAAAAGAAATAATGCTGAAAAACCGAATACTAAAAGTATACGTTGTGTTTTTGCGTGGGCAATCTCTTCTTTGTTACGTGCTAATTGTTGTTCTTTTTTCTCTGATTGGTATTTGATTTCTAATTCATTGATTTCCTTTTCTTTTGCAATGGAAAACAACCTTTCGTGGACATCCATTTCTTTGGATTTGTAAAGGAAGGCGTTTTTGTAATCTCCTATAGCTTCAAAAACCGAGGCAATGCGATTGTAGATATTTACTTTGTACTGATCTTCAGGTCGTAAATCATTTACTCCCATTGCTTTTTTCATAAACGATAAAGCTTCTTGATACCTTTTTTTAAAAAAATAAAAATCTCCAATATTTTGTAACGCAGTCATTTGTGTTAATAGATCTTTGTTAAGTTCTGCGATAGCTAAACATTTTTCGTAGTAGAAAATACAAGAGTCATGATTTTTAGATTGGTATGCTGCACCAAGGGAATTGTAGATTGTTGCCAAGTAAGCATCTTGTTTTTTTTTGATCAAGCTATTCTCCGTTTGTTTTAGTGTATTAATGGCTTGATCTAATTTATGATCCATAATTTGGATCGCAGCTAAATTGGCGGAGATAAAGGCGTAATATTGAAAATCATTAGCTTTTTCTTTAGCTAAAGCTGCTTTTCGTATATAGTATTCTGCCTTAGGCATATCACCAGCGTAGAAGAAACAGGTACCAATACCATTTAATATTGTACCAGCCAATCCATTTTCATTTGCTGTTTCAGCAATACGCAAACCTGTAAAGTAACTAGAAAGTGCTTCTTTTGGGAAATTCAATTTTTGATACGCTTCTCCCATAAGAGAATAAGAACGAATAAGCTCTACCGCTTGATTTTCTTTCTTCGCCCATTCTTTTGCTTGTTTTGCATAATGAAGAGAAGAATCAGCATGGGATAGTAGAAAAGCGTTTGCTATCTCTAAAAGAATTACACTTTTTTGTTTTGATGTACTATGATGTAGATGATGATGTAAAGAATCATTGAAGGTCTGACAAAAAATAAAATATGGTAAAAGTAAAAGAAAGGTAAGGGGAATATACGACGTTCGTTTTATCATAAAATGTGTAAGTGCTAACAGTATTTCATGAGTAAAAGTAGACAAAAGGAAGTGATAATAGGATTTTTATGATGTTAAAATAAAAGTGATTCAAAAAAAAATCCCTGTAGCAAAAAGCTACAGGGATCATATATATTTAACTTATCGTTTAGTTTAATGGTTGTAACGTAAAAGGTAAACGCATTTGAATTCCAGAATGACTTTTAATCACATTCCATTGGTCAATTGCTGTTTTTATCTCCACTGGTAAATCTGTTTGCATTTCAAATTTCGCATCCGTTTCACCAATTTGTTCTAAAATCGCTTGAAAAGGATCGCTGTCAACGATTGGGTAGTATAATGTTTTGATTTCTTTGATTCCTGCTGTTTTTGCAGCATATTTAATTGCCTCACGAATACCACCAATTTCATCAACTAAACCAATTCGTACAGCATCAGAACCGGTCCAAACACGACCTCTTGCATAAACATTAACCTGTTCGGTAGTCATGGCACGGCCTTCAGATACACGGTTTAAGAAATCACCATATATATCATCTACTTCGGCTTGTACCAAACTAAATTCTTCTGGTGTCATTTTTCTGTTGGTGGACATTACAGCGTGTTTGTTTGTTTTGATTTCGTCGAAAGTAATTCCAATTTTATCTTCCATTAACTTTCCTGTGTATGGGATCATTCCAAATACACCGATAGAACCTGTAATTGTTGTTTTTTCAGCAAAGATACGAACCGCAGGAGAAGCAATATAGTAACCTCCTGATGCGGCAACGTCACCCATTGAAACGATTACTTTCTTTGTAGCATTTGTTAGTTTTATTTCTCTCCAGATCTCATCACTTGCTAATGCACTTCCTCCAGGTGAATTTACACGTAGAACCACTGTTTTAATACTCTCATTTTCACGAGCTTCTTTAATTAGTGCACATAGTTTACGAGAAGAAATACCTTTTCCTTCTACGGAAATCTCTCCTTCTGCAATGATTACGGCAATATTCGGTTTATCGTTTTTGTTGATGATCTGATCTGTTTTAAATTTGCTGCGTGCATATTTTTCAAATGGAACAAGGTTTAAATCATCAAGATTTTTTACGTTTACTTTCTTTTGCAACATCGCAAGTATTTCGTCACGGTATTTATTTCCGTCCATTAACTTGTAATTCACAGCATCTTTTACACGTTTGATCTTCATTTCATCCGCTAATGTGTTTAATTCATTCGCACTGATTTTACGATCTTCGGCAATGTCTTCACGCATAGCTAACCAAATATTGTCTACATACGTTTGCATTTGATGACGGCTAGAGTCACTCATTTTTGTTAAAAAGAAAGGCTCTACGGCGCTTTTGAAATCGTTGTTTGATCCACGGACAATTTGCATTTCAACACCAAATTTATCCAAAGCACCTTTGTAGAAAGATAGTTGACTTCCTAATCCGACAAATTGCATAGTCGATGTTGGAAAACCATATACTTCTTTAGCAGCTGAAGAAATGTAGTATTTTCCTAAACCGATGTATTCTCCAGAGTTGTATGCTGTAACAAACTTACCTGAAGATTGAAAATCCTTTATTGCTGAACGGATTTCTTTTGCCGTAGCATATCCACAAGAAACGTTTCCTAACTCCAAGAAAACACCTTTAATGTTATCGTCTTTCTTTGCTTCTTCAAGACCATAAAGAATATCACTTAATCCTAAAGTAGTGCTCACTTTCATTGCCATCGGATTAAAATCAGAGTTACTTTTCTCTCCAATATAACCATCAAGCTTCATGTGCAAAATAGAATTTTTATCCACTTTTATTGTGCTACTGCTCACTGCAGACGCACCAATCGCACCAATAATTCCTCCGATAATAAAAAGGAAAAAGACCATACTAATTGCAAATGCAGTTAATACAGCTAATAAACTAGGCCAATAGATACGCCCAAATAAAGATTTTTTTCTTGCCATGATTATGAAATTTATGCAAAGCTAAATGTACAACCTTCTCCAGCAATTCCATTTTGCAAAGTGACATTTGGTAAAATACTTAAGGTGAATGGCAAAAACAGCACTGTCCAAAAAATACCTGATATGTACGAATGACTTTCAGTAGAAAAAAACAGTGTGTAAGCACTTCATCTACTTCCTTAATCAATCTAAATTGTTATTTTTAGGCTAAAATTTGAATCATATGATTGCTTGGACAACCATTAAAGAATATCAAGATATTACATTTAAGATGTGTGATGGCGTAGCACGCATTGCATTTAACCGACCTGAAGTAAGGAATGCATTTCGACCTAAAACAGTATCTGAATTACTCGACGCTTTGATTATTGCACATGAATCTCAAGAAATAGGAGTTGTACTTATCAGTGGCGAAGGTCCCTCGCCAAAAGACGGAGGATGGGCGTTTTGTTCAGGTGGCGACCAACGCGTACGATCTACTACAGGATATAAAGGTGAAGACGGTGTAAATCGCTTTAACATATTAGATGTACAACGTCAAATTCGCTTTATGAACAAAGTGGTGATTGCCGTTGTTCCAGGATGGGCAGTAGGTGGTGGACATAGTTTACACGTCATTTGTGACCTTACGCTTGCAAGTAAAGAACATGCCGTTTTTAAACAAACAGATGTAGACGTAGCCAGTGTAGATGGTGGTTTTGGTTCAGCCTATTTAGCGCGCCAAGTAGGACAGAAAAGAGCAAGAGAAATTTTCTTCCTTGGTAAATCTTATTCGGCACAAGAAGCTTTTGAAATGGGAATGGTGAATGCCGTAGTACCACATGATGAATTGGAGCAAACAGCATTTGACTGGGCACAAGAGATTTTAACAAAAAGTCCAACGGCTGTAAAAATGTCAAAATTTGCGTTTAACCTTATTGATGATGGTTTGGTTGGACAACAGGTGTATGCTGGAGAAGCAACACGCTTGATTTACATGACCGAAGAAGCCGTAGAAGGAAGAAACGCCTTTTTGGAAAAAAGACCAAGAGATTTTTCTAAATTCCCAAAATTTCCTTAACTTAATAAATAAAGTATGAAAACAAGAAGCGGTATTCTGAAAAAAGGCTTGATAGCATTGGCCTTTGTGGCTCTAGCACACTTGATTGCCTTGGCCTCTGTGGGCACGTCGGTAAACAGTTTCTTTGGATTCTTATACCTTGTGTTTTTTATTTTTACACTCGTAGGCTACATTATTTTGTGGAAGAGAGTGTAGGTAAATGACGAAAAATTTACAAACCACGTTTTCATTCGTTGAAAACGTGGTTTTTTTATACCTGAAAATGGTTAAAAGCGATTAGATAAAAGCGATTTGGCAGCCTTAACGGACTTCACGCTTTAGTAAACGCATGTAAAAGGGTTCACAAGTGACTTACCACGTGCTTCCTTTGGTCGCAGCGGTAATTTCACGTTCACCCCTTTTTCATTTTGTTTAGCTATCGCGTTACGGCCTGGCTGGAGATCTGTTTTTTAAAAAAAGAAAGCATAAAAAAGTGTGCAATCTTGAACTAAAAAAATCCCAGAAGTAGAAAAGAAAATAGATTTCCGAAGTGGCGATGCGCATTAAGGATTGGAGTGGCTAGCCCACAGTTCCCTGCCCAAGTATTTGGGTAGGGACGAGGACTAATAACGGAAAGCCTGACGCCTTAGCTCACAAGTTTACTTTGGCTAAGGGGAAATGCCCAAAAAATGATTAGAAAAACTATCCTAATTATTGAATTTCGTACGCTCCTAAAGTCGCAATTGAATGGCGAAGATCTCCACGAATGTCTGTGTTTCCAGCGGTAGGGTAAAGTGGTGATGCTTTTTCCTTACATGGCGAGTCCGGATTTAAGGTGAAATCAAAATCATTTTGGTTCTTCACTTTCGGGTCAATGTTCCAGAAATTATTGCTTGTTACCCCATTTTGGATTTGGGGAGATTTATTCTTAATTAAATTGTTGTCAAACAGTAAAATGTTGGTTCCAATATTGTCCAAGTTCAATGCAAATTCATACTCCAAATTTCCGTGAATGATAGAGTTGGTGATTGATCCAGTGATGTCCGTTACAAAACTTTGTGTTGCCGAATGATAGTAATCGCTGATGCCAACCGCCGCCGATTGATTCGTGCCTAGACCATAGCCAAGGAAAGTACAGTGGTTAAGTTGAAAGGCGCTTCCAGCCAAATTCATGAATGCGTGAATGCCGTTTTTGGCAATAACGAGGTTTTCACCTACAATGCGTCCGCCTGCAAAGTTCATGATTCCATAGTGTGTATTGCTCTGAACGATACTGTTTGTAATGGTTAATGTCGGCTGCGTTCCGTTGCTTGGGTCAGCTCCTTCAATGTGAATTCCTGTGGTAGCGTTTTTGATGATGACATGGTTAAAGGTTGAGGGACGTGCCGCTTTCATGTAAACACCATAATATTGACCAGGAACATTTTTGTAAAAACTTTCCAAACGGTCACCTTGAATGACAACGGGACGTTGAGCTGTGCCTTCAATATTTAAGGTTCCTTTATAGTTGAATAAAAAAGCACCTTTATGTAAGTGGATTTGCGTTCCTTCGGGAATGGTCAATGTTTTTGCTGAATCTACAAATGCAGCGCCATATATAACGTGAGGTTTATCGTTTTGCCATTGACCAAAATTTAGGTCCCAGCCCGTTGCCGGTCCCGAAAGATCAGAGTAGTGGTAATACATATCTTGTCCCCATGCAGCCAAAATGATGAAATGTTCTTTTCCGTTTGCTTTAAAAAGTATGGAATCTTCTACCACCATAGGTAGATTTCCCCCATTTACGTTAAGCGTTACTTCTATAAAAAGGAAAAGACTATCCATGGATTCGATTTCTGTTGCGCCAAAATGAGTGCCACTTAGTCCGTCAAAATTTAATCGAAAAACAGAGTTTTGCCCACCCATTAAACGGACCTCGTCAATGGTCATTCCGTCTTTGGAACGATTATAGACTTTTAATTGTTTGGTGGTTGAACCTGTATTTGTGAAAATGGTATCAAAAACAACCGTATCTTTACTGAATGCTAGATTTCCATTTCCGAGAATATTTTTTTTCTTGCAAGAAGTGGTCAACGCAGTTACACTAGCGATTAGAATTAAGAAAGTGTAAATTAAGACGTTAGTGCTGTTTTTTAACATGTTGATAGCATTTGTAAATAATAAAAGTACTTAAAACAACGGATTTAATTAATAAAAATTATAATTTTACTCTTTGTATTCAAAATAAATGTTTAAATTTGCACTCCGTTTAGGGAATTGATATAGATAATAATTATTCGAAATGAAAAAAGATATACATCCATCAGATTACAGATTAGTGGTATTTAAAGATATGTCTAACGACTATTCTTTCGTATGCCCATCTTGTGCTTCATCTACTGAAACTATCGTTTGGGAAGATGGTAACGAATATCCATTAGTGAAATTGGATATCTCTCACAAGTCACACCCATTTTACACAGGAATCCAACAGTTCGTGGATACTGCAGGACGTATCGACAAGTTCCAAACTCGTTACGGTCGTCACAAAAGAAACTAAGATTAATTACAATCTTGAAAAGTCCTTCCAATTTTTGGAAGGACTTTTTTGCTTTTATTAAGGTTTATTATTGTACTTATTGATTAAATACAGTTTTTTGTTTCTACATTTACTTAGAGAAAGAAAAAAGATGAGAGCATTACTAATATTGACATTTACAGCATTTTCCGTACAACCTATTCTGGCAAATGCCATTGATAAAGGTTTTGATGCATTAGGTGTTTTTGACTACTTCAAGGCAAAAGAGATCTTTTATAAGCAACAACGTACTAAAAAGTTTCCGATATCCTCTTTTGGATTGGCAACAATATATTCCAGAACAGACAATCCATTCTCTCAGTTGGATTCAGCATACGTTCACATTAACCGTGCTAGAAATGGATTCGATGCCATGAAGCCTGGACAACAATTGCGTTACGCAAAACATGTAGATGACGATAAAATCGATAGCTTACGTCAAGAAATAAGCACGCTTTTCTTTATAAAAGCTACCGCAGTGGGGACCATTGAAGGTTATCAAACGTTTATGGAGATGCATCCATGGGCGAACGAAGTGAAACGCGCAACTTACTTAAGAGATAGCTTACTTTTTGTTAATCTTCAGTACGTAAACACGTCCAACGCTTACCAAGGTTTTTTAGAAAAATACCCAACTTCTGAGTGGTATGCAAAAGTCTACGATGAGTTTCAATTGACGCAGTTTCAAGAAGTAACCGCTGGTGGAATGGCAGTTGATTATGCTACTTTCATTGAGCAATTTCCAACGAATAAATATGTAGATATGGCTGAGGATCGCTTGTATGAGCTATCAACAGCTGATAATTCTATCTTAACCTTAAACGGATTTATTCTTACATATCCTGAAAATAGAAACATTGAAGCTGCATGGGAAAGACTGTATCAATTGTCCGTATACGACTATACAAAAGAAAACATTCAAACATTCATTAATAGCTATCCTAATTATCCTAACGTAGAGAAAATCCAAATGGATTTAGCGTTTATAGGTTTCGAAATGTTGCCTTTTAAAAAGAACGGTAAATATGGATTCATGGATATTGATGGAATGCAACGTATTGCTCCTGTTTATTCTTCTGTTGCGCCTTTCAAAGAAGGATTGGCTGTGGTTTCTAAAAACGGAAAATTCGGATACATCAATAAAAATGGTGATGTAGTTGTAGATTTAATTTACAGCGGAGCAAATGATTTTGAACAAGGACGTGCCATCGTTGAGCGTTTTGAACGGGTAGGAATGATAGACCGAACAGGTGTTCCTATTTTTGAAACCGTATTTGAAGATTTGGGCGTTATCTCAGAAGGATTAATCTACGGAATGAAAGACAGTTTGTATGGATATTACAATACTTCTGGAACGCAAATGATTAATGAATTATATACCGAGGCATTCTCTTTCCAAAATGGAATGGCAAAAGTGGAAATTAACGGGAAACAAGCATTTATCAATACAATAGGAAAATATGTTGTTCACCCAGCATTTGAAGAAGTGGAATTCTTTAATGATTCACTTATCATTTTCGGAAAAGGCGATAAATACGGTTTGATGAAAAAGAACCTACAAATTGTTGTGCCAAATAAATACGATGCCATTGGAAAATTATCCGAAGGATTAGCTATCGTTAGTTTGGACGGAGATCTAGGTTATATCAACGGATTAGGAGAAGAAGTCATTGCTCCTCAATTTGATGAAATCCCGAATTACATGTTGCGATCGGCTTTTAAAAATGGCGTAGCAGTGGTTTCTAAAAGAGGACAATATGGAATGATAAATACAAAAGGAAAAGAAGTGATTCCATTCAAAAACGAAGACATCGGTGATTGGTCGGAATTAATTGCAGTTAAACGTAAAAATAAATGGGGATACATCAACAGAGCAAATGTACTCGTAATTCCCGCTACGTATGAATATGCATCTTCTTTTGTAGGTAATTTGGGGCAAATCCAAGAATTTTCTTTGAATGGAGTTGTGAATAAACAAGGGCAGAAAGTAATCGAAACAGGATATAACAATGCCGAAGTGTTTGCAAATGATTACATTATTGTGAATAATGGTGCTTTATACGGACTGTTTAACTCACGTGGAGCTTCAATTGCACCAATGATTTATTCCAATATCGTAAAATACAACGATACTATTTTGATGCTTGTAGCAACCAGTTCTATTCGCTATTTTGATACAGAATCTGGTGACTTAATTGAACTAAAAGAAGGCAATAATGAATAAGCTCATTCTTTTTATTGAACAACACAAATACGGTGTTTTTGCTGCGTTTCTCGTAAATGTTGGCATCTTTATCTATTTGCAAATTCCGCAGATTCAATTCGAGTATGAAATCAGTCCTTATTTATTAGAAGCTTCCTTACAAATTCCGGAGGAGGAGATTACCTTAAATCCCGATTTTGAGATTATTAAGGCGCAGCAAAATCAATCTTTTCAAGAGGTCAAAAATGCCACGCGCGACATGCACGATACTCGTCCTCAATCAGATAAAGATTACAGCAATAACCGATCGGAACACAAGAATAAATCGTTGAGTCAAGTCGAAAAAAGTGTTTACGACATGGAAAAACAATTCTTTGAAGAAGCTGGAGGAGACGCCAAACGCGCCGAAATCAAGAAAGATGCCGAAAAGAAAATAAAGGATATGTCTGATGCTGCGGAGAAAAAGAACAATCAAAATAAAGCGAGCGCAGCAGGCGGTGGAGCACCCAATGCACCAAAAGGGGATGTACTCGTACAAACTGATTTAAAAGGACGTACGAACCAATATATCCCAGCTCCTGGGTACATGTGTGATCGTGGGGCGGTAGGCAAAATCGCTATCAAAATACGTGTAGACGAAGGTGGAAAAGTGGTTGATGCACGCGTTGATCCTTCTCTTTCTTCGAGCACCAACGGATGTATGATTTCTTATGCATTGGAGTTTGCACGTAAGTCAAAATTCAATTATGCGTCAGGCGTAAATGCTCAAGAGGGATATATATACTACACCTACGTATACCAGTAAAATCAATTGGTTTGAATGATTTAGATAATAATTGTTTCCAGAGATAAAGGAAATGATTTGGCAGCCTTAATCGGTATACGCGCTTTAGTAAATTCCTGAAAAAGGGTTCACAATGCGTTCACCATGTGCTTCCTTTGGTCGCAACGGTAAACTTTTTGTTTACACCTTTTTCCGTTCCTTTAGCTATCGCGCTCCTTCCGGGCTGAGTGTTTTTATTCAAATCTAATTTTTTTTCTTCTTCCTTTTTCTTCTACTTAAAATCGTTATATAATAAAACGTTTGATTGAAATCTGAACGAGTGAGTTTTCTATGATTTCCTGCCCCGGTGTAGGACGGTAGCTTGCGAACTTTTTCTGGTAGTGAATAGCCAATTGGCGCGTAGAATTACCAGCCAATGGCGTAATGAACAACAAAAAAAGGAGCAACTAAAGTCCGAAAACGGAAATTGGCAGCCCCTTTATTTTTATTGAAATATTTTTTATCTCGATCCGAAAAGGATGCTACCACAACGGATCATGGTACTTCCTTCCTCAATTGCTAAGGCATAATCGCCGCTCATTCCCATAGAAATGGTGTCGAAATGCGTGAAATTGAAATGCTCCTTTTTAAGGGATTCAAAATGGGTTTTCAAGGAATGGAATTCCTTTCTTATTTGTTGTTCATTGTCCACAAAAGAAGCCATTCCCATCACACCACGGATGCGAATGTTGTGCATTGGATTTTCATTCAAATCATCAATCAATGACATTGCTTCGTCCATGGATAGACCAAATTTTGTTTCCTCTTGTGCGATGTGAAATTGTAACAAACAATCAATTACACGGTTGTGTTTTTGCGCTTGTTTATTGATTTCTGCCAGTAATTTTAAGCTGTCAACAGCATGAATCATAGAAACAAAAGCGGCCATGTACTTTACCTTATTGGTTTGTAGATGTCCGATTTGGTGCCATTCAATGTCCTTCGGTAAAATGGATTCTTTGTCACACAATTCTTGCACTTTATTCTCGCCAAATGCACGTTGTCCAAGGTTGTACAGTTCCATAATTGCCTCTGCAGGTTTTGTTTTTGAAACGGCAATCAGTTTTACGTTTTCGGGAATGCTTGCCAAAAGCGTGGAGTAATTCATGTTTTATTCGTTGATGTTATAAATGGTCAATCCGCTACGCAATTTTGGTTCTACCCAAGTTGATTTCGGAGGCATGATCATATTGTTGTCTGCAACACGCACAACGTCTTCCATTTTCACTGGATATAAGAAAAAGGCAAGGTCATGTGTTCCAGAATAGATTTTTTCTTCGATTTTTGAAATGGGCGTTGTTCCACCGATGAATTCAATGTTATCGCTTGTTTTTAAATCTTTTATTCCTAAAATAGGTTCTAAAATAAAACGCGTTAAAATCTCAGCATCTAGACGATTTACTGGATGATGATAGTCGATCGTATGTTCTTTACACGCCAAGGAATACCATGCGCCTTTCAAGCACATTGTTATTTCGTGTTCCATTTGAGGCAATTGAGCTCCGGGTAATTGTATGAGTTCAAAGTGCGCTTTTATTTGTTGGATTATATTCTCTTCGGATTGACCGTTAAGGGATTTAATCAATCGGTTAAATTCAAGAATTTGAAGAGCACTTTCGTCGATGATGTAAGCTAAAAACGATTTTTCGTTAGGGAATAGGCTTCTATCTTGCGATATTCTTCGGTTTTCTAATCCAACAGACGAGGCGCTTCGATGATGTCCATCAGCAATGTACAAGGCAGGAACTTCTTCAAATAAAGCAATGATTTCTTCTGTCTGTTGGGCATTTAACACCCATAATTCATGCGTAATTCGATCTGTCGTTGTGAATTCGTATTCTGGGCGTTCACTTGTGTAATCACGCAGTGCATCTTCGATTTTCTCGTTGTGCGGATGAGAAATTAATACCGGTTCAGCATTGTAGCCGACTACGTCCAAATAGTCCACAAACATTTCTTCGCGGCTGGTTAGTGTCGCTTCGTGTTTCTTAATTTTGTCGTTTCGATATTCATCATTACTCGCGCCACACACGACTCCTGTGAATGCGTGTCCATTTTTTGTTTGGCGATAAATATAGATGTGTTCCTCGGTATCTTGTCTGAGGATGCCATCGCTGATGTAATTTTTATATTCTTTTTGCACCAATTCGAAACGATCGTGTGTATTAGGTTGGGTGGTTCTTTCCCCTCCAAATTCAGGATTGATAATGTGCAAGAAGGTATATGGGTTGTCTTCTAATTTAGATTCTAAAACGTTGCGTTTATAAGAGTAAATGGGGCGTGTAGCTACCAAGTGTACTTTATCTCTTACCGGACGAACGGCTTTAAAAGGGGTGATTTTGGACATATTTTATGGCTCTAAATTTTGAAAAGTTAATGCGTGAAAAAGCCGAAATCGGGTAGACCTCGGCTTTTTTTATCTTGTTTAAGCTTTTGCGAAGATAGAAATAATTTGGTCAGCTAGTTCAGCTCCAATTCTTTCTTGTGCTTCTACAGTCGCAGCTCCAATATGTGGAGTGGTTGCAATTTTTGGATGAGCTAACAAAGCAGCCATAGGATAAGGTTCATTTTCATAAACATCTAATGCGCAATATCCTATGTTATGATGTGTTAACGCCTCTAATAATTCTGTTTCATCAATTACTCCACCTCTTGCTGCGTTGATAATGTGAGCTGTAGGTTTCATTAAATTGAATTCTTCTTTTCCGATTACAGCGCTTCCGTCTTTTTGTTTTGGAACGTGAAGGGATAAATAATCAAATGAAGTGATTTCTGCTTGAAGATCTGTAGATGTAGTAATGTTAACTTCTACTACGTGGTCGTTTCCTATCTGTACTTTAACAGGTACGGTGAATACACTTCCGTCAATGGCAATGACATCCATTCCTATTCCTAAAGCGTAAGATGCAAGGCTTTGACCTATTTTACCGAAGCCTACAATTCCTAGGGTTTTACCACGTAATTCTACTCCTTTTCCGTATGCTTTTTTCAAGGCACTAAAATCTCCTGTTTCCATGTTTTTGTAGGAATCATTCAAGAAACGTGATGTAGCAAACATGTGTGCCATAACCAATTCAGCTACAGATTGAGAAGAAGAACCAGGGGTGTTGATAACATGTAATCCTTTTGATCTAGCATATTCAACGTCGATGTTGTCCATTCCAACGCCACCACGACCGATTAATTTTAGATGAGGGCACGCGTCGATTAATTCTTTTCGAGCTGTTGTTGCACTACGAACCAAAAGCATTTCAATGTTTTGTTCGTTAATGTATTTCACTAAGGCATCTTGTTCTATCTTTTCTGTAAGAACGGTGAACCCCGCCTTTTCTAATAATTCTATTCCGATTGGAGAAATTCCGTCGTTTGCTAATATTTTCATTTTATGCTTTTTTTGTGGCGAAGTCTTTCATGACATCTACCAATACGTTAACACTTGATAAAGGGAGTGCATTATACAATGAAGCACGGTATCCACCTGTTGAGCGGTGACCTTTTAATCCTACTAGATCTGCATCTTGCCAGAACTTATTAAATTCTTCTTCCAGTGTACTGTATTCTTCTTTTAAAACAAAAGCAACGTTCATTTTTGATCGGTCGGCAGTGTTTACATTTGAAGTGAATAAAGGATTAGCATCAATTTCATTGTAAAGCGCAGCTGCTTTTGCGTTGTTTGCTTGTTCAATTGCTGCTACGCCACCTGTTGCAATTAAGTTTCTCAGATTAAGCATCGCTACGTATACAGAGAAAACAGGAGGAGTGTTTAACATAGATTCTTTCTCGTGTTGCTTTTGCAAGTTGAGGTAAGAAGGCATAAATTGCGCCGTTGACTTTCCAAGTACATCTTCTTTTACTATGAAAAGTGTAGCGCCTGCTGGTCCAAGGTTTTTTTGTGCACCTGCGTAGATCATGTCAAATTCTGAAACGTCAATGGTTTTCGAGAAAATATCAGAGGACATATCACAGATAAGAGGAACAGTTGTTTTTGGTGTTTCGTGAAACTGTGTTCCGTAAATGGTATTGTTGGAAGTGTAATGCAAGTAATCTAATTGATCGCCTGTTACAATATTTTTCGGGATGTAAGAGAAGTTCTTATCTTCAGATGAAGCAAGTACATCTACATCAACACCTACAAGTTTTGCTTCTTTGATGGCACCACTTGCCCAAACACCTGTATTGATATAACCCGCTTTACCGCCTCGCGTCATGTTTAATGCAGCAATGGTGAAGCCAAGTGTAGCACCACCTTGTAAGAAAAGTGTGGTGTATCCATCAGGGATGTTTAAGGCTTGTTTAACAAGAGATCTAGCTTCTTCCATAACCGCAACAAAATCTTTGTGTCGGTGAGAAACTTCTAGGATAGATAATCCATTAAAATCTAGCACTCCTTTGGCAGCTTCTTCGAATACATTTTGTGGAAGAATACATGGTCCTGCTCCGAAATTGTATTTCATATATGAGGTGTTTTTTTCTGTTTATTTTACTTTACAAATGTGGTCATTTTAAAAAAAGAAAGCTATACTTTTCGTTAAAAATGTATAGCTTTTTATAAAGATTTTATTCTTCTTCTTTGACTTTCTTTGGAGCAGCTTTTTTTTCGGCCGGCGCAGCTTTTTTAGCTTTTGGCTCAACCGCTTTTTTTACTGTTTTTTTAGGCGCTTCTTTTGTCTGCTCTTTTGCACTTGTTTCTGGTTTCACACTTGCTTTGTTCTTAGCAGTACTTCTTTTTCTGGTGATCCCATAACTGCCTCTGACGCGTTTCCCTTTAGCTGTCTTAATATCTCCTTTTCCCATTTTACAAAAGATTTAATTAGTATAAATGTCTCTATACAAATATATTAATCTTTTTGGATTGAGCTAATTAATCGGCGTCTAATTTCCGGAACAACCAAATTTCCACGTGGTATAATGCGTTCACACCATTTTATTTTCAGTTCTACAATTTCTTCTGGTGTCATTTTCCATTGTAAGTCTTCTTCTTGTTCCAATCTACTTCTAAGCGTATGCATAATTACCGCAGCGGAAACAGATATATTAAAGCTTTCTGTAAAACCATACATAGGAATGGTTACAAAAGTATCTGCCATTTCAATCACCTCAGGAGAGATTCCCGATAATTCTGTTCCAAAAACCAACGCCATGGGTTTATCAAGAGGAATGTCATTGATGGTATATGCCGATTGATGAGGCGAGGTTGCCACAATGCGGTAGCCTTTTTCTTTTAATGCTTTTAAGCAGGTTTCTGTTGGGTTGTCGTCTGAATAGTTGTACATATCTACCCAACGACCTGCTCCGCGTGCAATATCTCGTTGTACACGGTATTTATTGTCTTTTTCAATTACATGCAAGCTTTGTAATCCAAAACTCTCACATGAGCGCATCACTGCTGATGCATTGTGTTCCTGAAAGATGTTTTCCAGAACGGTAGTTACGTAATCGGTCTTTTGAGGCGCAAGGCGATCAAACATTTCTATTTTATTGGGGGTAATGATTTGATAAAGTTCGTCCAATAAAAGTTCATTGAGGCTTTTCATAATTTTAAGAAATAAAAAAGAGGACCAGAAGATCCCCTTTTTATCAAGTCGTTTTGAGTAAATATATTAACCGTTAACGCTGTCAGATAAATCACTTCCTGGTTTGAAGCGAACTACATTTTTTTCTGCAATTTTAATCTCTTTTCCTGTTTGAGGATTACGTCCAGTTCTAGCGGCTCTCTTAGATACAGAGAAAGATCCAAATCCAACTAAAGAAATACGATCTCCTTTTTTCAATGCATCAGCAGTTGTAGAAATAAATGCATCTAATGATTTTTTTGCGTCTGCTTTTGACAATCCAGACTCTGCTGCAATCGCATCAATTAATTCTGCTTTGTTCATAGTTTTGGTTTTTTTAGAATGTTATTACTTAATTTCTTTAGCAAATATATCTGAATATCAGACCCACGCAAGAAAATAGAGGAAAAAAAAACAAAAAAAGTTGAAAAAAGTGGCATTTTGTTGAAAAGACCCTAGTTTTCTACCTTAAAAGGGGTACAAGTCAAGGGACAAGGGACTTTGTGAGGAAGGAAAATAAACTGTGAATTTAAAGAAAGGAAAGTTGTTTTTTGGGGTGGCTGCCATTTCCGCTTTCAGGTTTTAGTGCGCTTGTCACTTCACTACTTTGCAAACATTTTTCTTTAGCTTCTGAAGTCGCTATAGAAAAAAGTGCAAATGGGTGTGTGCCTTCGCGCAGCTATCACCTTACATCGGGGCAGAGGAGTTTGCTTTTTTCACACTGCTTTTTTCTAAACAAAGTGATTTGTGTTATAACTATATAAGAAGGATGTAATCGGATGGAGAGCAAAAGTGATTTGCGTATTTTCAGCCCGGGCGGATGGCAATGTCATTAAGTTAGTGATTATCTTGTTGAAAATCAATTATTTATATTGTTTTTCCTGTTTATTATTACTATATTTACTTGATAATCAAATAGTTGAAATGAAAAAAAACTTCATCAAGAGATATATTAATAGCGTTAACAAAACAAATTTTCAGCACTTCTCTAAAAGAAGAATTTAGAATGAATAAAAAAGATTTTAGTCGAGAAAGAAAACAAACATTTCCAGGTACAATTTTGTTCTTACTGAACAACTTAACTAAAAGTGTTTCCTTAGAAATAATGAATTTTGTAAATCATATTCGTCAGTATGATTCAACACAAAAGGTCTTTACTCAGAGTGCTTTTTCACAAATGCGTAAAAAGATTAAACCGGAAGTTTTTATTCATTTAATCAAGGTTTTAGTAGATGAGTTTTACACCGATAATGATAATGTCAAAACGATTCTCAATAATTTCAGAGTCTTAGCTATCGATGGGTCTAGTATTAATTTACCCAGAACGAAAGAATTACAAGAAATATACGGTGTTTTACCTCATTCAGATATTGTACAGGCAAAAATATCAGTTGTTTATGATGTATTGAATCGGATTGCGATCAATGCGATTATTTCCCCGTCGAATGCAAACGAAAGAACTCAAGCACTTGAACTTATAAAAGACTGTAAAAAAGGAGATCTTTTAATTTACGACAGAGGCTATCCTTCATTTGATTTCATATATGCTCATGTAGAAAGTGATTTAGACTATGTGATGCGAGTAAAACGAGATCTCAACAACCAAGTAAAAAGTTTTATTTCAAGTGGTAAAAAATCTCTCGTTACAGAATTTAATGCAAGTGACAGACTAATTTACGCTGACAATTCCTTTTCTAAGGAGAGTAAAATAAAAGTGCGATTAGTCCGAGTTGAATTAGGAAATAATAATATTGAAGTATTAGTAACTTCTTTATTGGATGAACAAGAGTATAAGCATGAAATTTTTAAAGAATTATACTTTCATAGATGGAAGATAGAAACATACTACAACGAGTTAAAATCGAAGCTTAGAATTGAAGTTTTCTCAGGTTACTCTAACATAAGTATACTGCAAGATTTTTATTCAACAATATTAGTAAGCAATCTACAAAGTATTGTAACGCAAGAGGTTAACGACGAACTGCCTCAAAATAGAAAATATCAGTATAAAGTGAATACTTCTAAGTCTTATGGAGTATTAAAAAATAGAGTTATTGACCTGTTGTTATCCAGGGGATGTATGGACAAAGCGTATGAAGAAATAAAAATACTCTTTATGCAAAATCTTATCCCAATTAGACCTGGAAGAACCTCTCCTCGGAAAATACAAAAAAACAGAGTTAAAGCTCACAATAAATCACCTGAAAATCACAAAATTAACACATAGTATTGTCTTAACTTAATGACATTGGGGCGGATGGCGATAGCTCAACGGAATAAAAAAGTTGGAAAAACACGTGTTTGCGGCTGCGACCAGCGGAAGCACGCTGCAACAGGTTGTTGCTCCCTTTTTTAGACGATGCCTAAAGCCAGTAGACCGATATGGCTGCCAACATTTGAATAGTAAAGGATTATTGATGCTATGGTTGCTGTAAATACAACAAAAAAAAGCACCTTTTTGGGTGCCTTTTTGTCTATTTTTTGGTTTTTGCTTTGGATTACATTCCTGGCATTCCACCTTTCATTCCTTTTAATTGCTTCATCATACCCATCATGTTTTTAGGGTTAGACATCATTTTCATCATTTTTTTGGTGTCCTGGAATTGTTTCATCAATCGGTTTACTTCTTGAATTGAAGTTCCTGATCCGTTAGCAATTCTTGTTTTACGTGTGGTATTGATGATTTCTGGATTGGCGCGTTCTTTTGGTGTCATCGAGAAGATAATTGCCTCGATGTGTTTGAAGGCGTCGTCTTCGATTTCTACGTCTTTCATAGCTTTCCCCATTCCTGGAATCATACCCATCAAGTCTTTCACGTTACCCATGTTTTTCACTTGTTGAATTTGCGCTAAGAAGTCGTTAAAATCGAATTGATCTTTTTGGATTTTCTTTTGAAGTTTGCGTGCTTCTTCTTCGTTGAATTGTTCTTGCGCGCGCTCCACCAGGGAAACAACGTCACCCATTCCCAAAATACGATCGGCCATACGAGAAGGATAGAACACGTCAAGGGCGTCCATTTTCTCACCTGTACCAACGAATTTGATAGGTTTGTTTACAATAGATTTTATGGAAAGAGCTGCTCCACCTCGAGTGTCACCGTCTAATTTAGTAAGTACAACTCCGTCAAAATCGATTCTGTCGTTAAATGCTTTAGCTGTGTTTACGGCATCTTGTCCTGTCATGGCATCTACCACGAACAATGTTTCTGTTGGTTGGATTGCTTTTTTAACTTCAGCAATCTCGTTCATCATTTGTTCGTCTACCGCTAAACGACCAGCTGTATCGACGATAACTACGTTGAAGCCTTTGCTTTTCGCATGTTGAATGGCAGCTTGTGCAATGGCAACCGGATTTTTTTCTTCTTTATTAGAGTATACTTCGATGCCTAGTTGTTCGCCTAATACGTGCAACTGGTCAATTGCCGCTGGACGGTAAACGTCACAAGCAACAAGAAGTACATTTTTTCCTTTTTTTGTTTTTAGGTAATTTCCTAGTTTTCCAGTAAAGGTTGTTTTACCTGAACCTTGTAGTCCGGACATTAAGATGATACCTGGGTTTCCTTTGGTGTTAATGTCAACTTCGTTTCCACCCATTAATTCTACCAATTCTTCGTGGCAGATTTTCACCATTAATTGTCCAGGAGAAACTGCCGTTAGTACGTCGCGACCAAGGGCTTTTTCTTTTACTGTATTTGTAAACTCTTTTGCTGTTTTAAAGTTAACATCGGCATCAAGTAATGCACGACGTACTTCTTTTAATGATTCAGCAATGTTAATTTCTGTAATATGTCCTTGTCCTTTTAAGACTTTAAACGCTCTCTCAAACTTATCGGTAAGATTCTCAAACATTGGTTATATTGTTATGAACTACAAAAGTAATAAAAATGAATTAAGAATGAACGGCAATTACTTTTCTGCCGTTGGATTCGGTTCAATTCTTCTGATTCGAATATTAAAATATCCGAAAATGATGGTCATCAATGGGCTAATCCAGTTAAAGAAGGCGTAGATGAAGTATTCTCCTGTTGCTACATTTAGCATTCCTGAATGGTAAGATGCACATGTGTTCCAAGGTACAAGAGGAGAGGTAACGGTTCCGGAGTCTTCCAAAGAACGGGAAAGTACCTCAGGTTTTAGACCTCTTTCTTCGTACGTTGAACGTAACATTTTTCCAGGTACAACTATGGATAAATATTGATCAGAAGTTGTAATGTTAAAAAAGATACATGTGGCAACCGTTGTGGCAATTAAAGAACCTGTGGATTTTGCAAATTGAATTATGAAAGTGGTAACACGTGAAAGGAAACCGGTAACTTCCATTGCTCCGCCAAAAACCATTGCGCAAATAATTAGCCAAATGGTGTTCATCATACTTGCCATTCCACCTGTTTGAATCAATTTGTTGATATCTGGATTTGCAGTCTGCACACCAACTTCTAAGGCCATTGCGTTTATACAAGCCGTATAGGAATGTTTAATGTAATCCATTGTTGAGTGGACTTCAAATGATAATCCGCTTACATTTTTTATGATGTTGGGTTGCAGGAAAATAGCGAAAAATGCAGCCGTAACCGTTCCAATCATTAGGGCAGGTACAGCATCCATTTTTAGAATGATAAAAATAATTACCATTACGGGAACAGCAAATAATAGTGGCGAAATGTAATATGTGTCGTTTAAGGCCTGCATGAGCGTTTCAACTTGTGATAATTGATAATTGTTTGTACTTGTAAAACCTAAGATTAAAAACAAAATCAAAGTAATCGTGTAGGTTGGAATTGTGGTGTACAACATGTATTTAATCTGTGTAAACAAATCTGCACCAGCTACGGTTGTTGCCAAGTTTGTTGTATCTGAAAGTGGGGAGAGTTTATCTCCGAAGTAAGCGCCAGATATGATAGCTCCTGCAGCCATTCCTGGATGTATTCCTAATCCGTGGGCAATCCCAATTAATGCAACTCCAACCGTACTTACTGTTGTCCATGAACTTCCTGTAACTACAGAAATCACTGAGCAGACCAAACAAGAAGTAATAAGGAAATAGGTTGGGTTGATGATTTTCAAACCGTAATAGATCATGGTTGGAACTATTCCAGAAATCATCCAGGTTCCAATCAAAGCGCCAATAATCAATAAAATCAAAATGGCCGGAAGAGAGGTTTTAATACTTCGAACAATCCCTTTTTGAATGGCTTCCCATTTCCAACCCATAGTGACAGCTATGAGCGTCACCAAAGCAGCACTAAAAAGTAGTGCCATTTGATTGGGACCATAAGAAGCATCTGCTCCATAAAAAGAAACGTTGATAGACAACAAGCAAATAAGCAATAAGAGCGGTAACAATGCTACAAGCAGAGTAGGGGATTTTATGTCTTTAGTTTCGTTTTTATTCATCAATTTATTTTTTCTTTTTGGGCTTGTAGAAATGAACGAGTAATATCGGCATTAACAACAAATCAAAGACTACAGCAAAAACCAGTGTTAAACAAAGTAACAAGCCAAGGAAGAATGTTCCTTGAAATGAAGAACACAATAATAATAAAAATCCGGAGCATAAAATAATGGTTGTAAGAATCATTGCCTTACCTGTAACCAAAAAGGAACGTTTTATTGCATACATTTTAGGATAACCATGATTGATTAGATGATTGAATTTTCCTAAAATATGTATGGTGTCGTCTACCGCAATACCAAATGAGATGGTAAAGATGATTGCAGTACTTGTGCGCAGAGGAATACCAAAATAGCCCATTACTCCACCTATCATTAATATAGGAACAACGTTTGGAATGATGGATACTAGGGCCATTCTAAAAGATCTAAATACCAATCCCATGATTAGTCCAACCAATAATACGGATGTAATAATTCCTTTAGCTAAACTGAGTGCTAAAAAGTTCATGTTTTTATCCATCAAGTGGGAAGATCCCGTTAAGATAAAACTAATTTTATCCTGATTTTCTAATTTAGAAAGGAAGACATCTAATTTTTCATTGCGCTTGGAAGCTTCTATGTTTCCAATATCACCAATTCCACCAGAGATACGCGCAGTAGTTCCTAAAGAGTCTACTACTGATCGCATTATTGACTTTGCTGGACCTGTGGTTAGCATACGTTTAAATTGTTTCAACTTTGCTGGCGATTCTGGTAATTCAAAGTATTCAGGGTTTCCAGCATAACTTGCTTTGTTGGCTACTTTGATCATTTGAACCAAAGATTGTTTAATTTCTACTCCGTAGGATTCTTCTAAATAATCTTCAACTTTGTTCATGGTCTCCAATATTTCAGGATCCCAGAATGAAAGGGATTCGTCTTTTAATTCAATTGCCATTTCAAAGGGACGTATTCCACCATAATGCGCATCGAAATAATTGAAGTTTATTTTTAGCGTTTCGGTATCTTTCATGTCGTCCATTAAGTAGTTGTTAGCTTTTATTTGAAAGATTCCGATGACAGCTAGAACCGCTAATACAAAGGTTCCAATCACAATTAATCGCTGATGGCCAAGGACAAAACGCAATAGGTTATTCATAGCAGTGTCCCATTTTTTGTTGACGCTCTTATCCCGTTGATTGACTTTGCCAGGGAAGTAATGAATCAAAACGGGCAACATTAGGATCGCTAACACAAAAGCAATCATAACACCAATCCCCAGGTATAAACCATAGATTTGAATAGGCTCTAAGTTGACAAATAGAAGACTGAGAAAACCAATTGCAGTTGTTACAGATGTGAGAAAAGTAGCTACGCCGACTTCTTTTAAAGCGGTACGTAAACTTTCATCAGAGGATTTCCCACTTCGCAAAACATCTAGATAGCGAGAGACAATATGCACTACATCTGAAATAGAAACAATAAAGAGAATAGTTGGTAATGTAGTCAAAAGAATGTTGACAGGTTGGCCAATCCATCCCATCATACCTAAAGTAACCAATACAGTCGAGCCTAAAACAATCATTGGAACGATAACTCCCCAAATATTTCGAAACGTAAAGAATAAGAAAATGGCCGTTAGTAAACCGCTCAATGCGGCAAACAAGATGAGTTCATAATTCATTTTTTCAATGTAGAAAGCTTGACCGACAGCACGACCAGCCATTCTTATATTCTCAAAGTTTTGCTTGTCATTTAAGGCATGTATTGCCGTCATCATTTCATCACACTTGGCTTTAGAAAGATAGTCCTTGTGTTTGACAAATAGACATAGCGATTGTCCATCAGCGGCTATCATTGTATTTACGTATTCTGGAGCATTGAAGAGACGAATAGAATCTTGTTCCAATTGCATAGAATCTAAATGTATGATAGGTTGATTGGTATACATTCCTCCAGGTAGCAGGTAAAAGTGTTTTTGATTGGTTATTCCAGCTACGTTTTCAACATGAGGTACTTGTTCCAAGACCTGAGTGTATTGGTCAACTTTGGTTAAAAATGTAGAGTCAAATACACCTGCATTTCTTTCAATTGCTATAAGTAAATAGTCGTTATCCGATTTGAATTTTTCTCTATATTTCTCAAAGTATGTGGTGTCTTCATTATGTGAAGGATAGAATTTTTCGAAGTTGTAATCAAATTTAAGGAATACGACACCCGCAGTTAGGAAAATGATACTGATTGCGAGTAGAATCGATAGTTTTTTCAAAAAGTTCGGACGTAAAAAGCGATCTAAAAAACGGTCAACCATAGTAATAATTAATAAGAGGAATATGTTGTAATTGAAAATTTTTGCTAAATTTAGCTTGATAATTGATATAATGTCTATTTATGAAACGAAATTTACTAACTTCTATGTTTGTCATAGGTGTATTTACTGGGGTAAATGCACAATCTATTGTTTTTTCAAACACGAATGAGCCTTCAGTTGGAGCGACTCTTCAAACAAAAAAATTGGATGTAACCAATTTCGCTGCGTACACACAAGTAAACGCAACAGGAAATATTTGGGATTATAATAGTGCAAGTCTTGTAGCCGACCCAACTGCTGTTGATGCCGTATTAATAGCTGATGCTCCTGCGGGGCATCCGAATGGTACAGGTTTCCCTGGAACGAACTTATTTATCCAAAATGGACCTGTAGCTACTTTCTTAAAAACAAGCTCAGCAGAACGTATCTCTATGGGTGTTTATTATGATGACTTAGTAGCAGGAAATCCTATAGCTATTAAATATAATGCACCAGGTCAAAAATTGATGAATTATCCTTTTAGTGCCAATCAAATTACAACAAATACTGTAAGTGGTACATTGAGCGTGCCTGGGTTGCCAATGCCTGTAAACTATACAGGAGCAGGAACTGTTAGACACGATGGACAAGGGGTTATCAAATTTGAAACAGGAATTATTGAAGACGTTACTCGTGTAGTATACAAAGATTCCGTATCAGGAACAACGATTTTTGGAAATGTGGTAATTAAGCGTGTGACGATAGAATACTATAAAAATGGAGAAGGAGATAATCTTCCTATTTTTATTGAATCAAATGTGAAATTATATATAGGAGGAGCACCTGATCCTTCAAATGAAACTTCTTCGGCGGAAATTGATGCAAATTATACGAGTTATTTATCAACAAAATCAGTTTCTTTATTTGAATTAAGTGTTTCACCAAACCCTTCAAATGGAGAATTGACGATTAAAGGAGATTTTGCATCTGCAAAAGTAAATGTTGTTGACGTACAAGGAAAAGAAGTGTTAGTTAAAGACATTCAAGTTGGGGATACCTTAAACATCAATCAAGGTGCAGGTGTTTACTTTGTAACAGTAACCACTGAAAGGGGGAGTCAAACTCAAAAAGTAGTTATCAACTAAAAACGAAATGTTTTTATTTAAAGGTCAACGATTTCGTTGGCCTTTTTTGTTGCAGAATGATTTTTAGCGGTTATATTTGAATCAAAGAATATTTTTATGAAAATACGTCTACTTTTTGTTACTTTTCTACTTACTCAATGTATTACATTTGCTCAAGAATCTATAGCAATCACACCTTTAGAACGAGCGTATCTTTTTCATATCGTTAAGAAAAGTCCAATTTTAGATAATAGTATTGGACGCTATTTTGAATATACAGGACCAGATATTCGGTTTGGAAATGGAAAAATCAATTACGATTCTGTCGAAACACATATTATAAATACACCCGAATTTTTGATTATTCTTAATGGAGAAATCGCAAAGTCCTCTAAAGGAATTTTAGCAGAAACAGCAAATAAGGTAGCCATTTGGGATTTAAACAAAATGTTACTTGCTAAACGAACAAATGATCCAACTTTTGATAATTATGCAATACGCTATCAACAGTTTGAAAAAAAACTACTTCAAGAGTTACCATTGGCTGGTTTAGAAGAAAATGGTACGAAAGTACATCACAAGATTGGGAATCTATTAAATCCTAGTCTTTCTCTAGATGATAAGCTAGCACAAATGAACGTCTTTAAAGGAACAGATATTAATGATCAAGTAGCGATTGTTAATGGTATTTCAAATGCTATTAATGCCTATATAGAAGAAAGAACAAAAGAAATCTATTTGGCTTTAGGGGGAGAATACACTTCTTTTTCTAACTGGTTAATCGCAGTTGGAGATGGAAGCCTTACTTCTGGACTATTAGATGAAAGAGAGAAAGATGAAAAAGGAAGATGGAACAAAGGATTGCCCAAAGCAGTGGGATTATTCCCTTATGAAGTATATGTCGTACAACCAGAAAAAAAGAAACAAGAACCTAAAGCGTATCCTCGATGGTATGTAAGTAAAGATCTACAAACAATCGGACAAAATAGATTGACGCAAATTCACTTTGATGTTTGGGGATATAATTCTGAAAAACAAACAACAGTAGTATTGGAAAAAGGTGGTAAGAATTATCACTTGTTTGGATCTGTTGAAACACGGTTTTTATCTCCCGATAGTTCATTCTCATCTGGAGGAACATTTAATGGAATTATTAAAGAGATAGAAACTAAATATATTGCTGATTTAAATGAAAAAATCGAGGGGAAAAAAGGATATGATTACTGGATTGAGCACTATAAATTAAAGCAAGATGAAACAGATGCTAAAATCAACAAGTCATCTAAAAACATGTCAGACAAAGGGTATACACCTATTACAACTTCTTCTAAAGTTCCTAATTCTGTAAAGAAGTCCAAGAAAAATGCGGTAAAAGCAGGAGTGGGAGCTGATAATTGGAACGCTAGCCCTAAGACAGATGCAAACAAAAAACAAAAGGGAAATAATCAATCAGAAATCATGTATCTCTACGAACGATTTGATTGGTACAAAGCGAAAATAAAAGAGTTAGAGGCTGAAAAAGAAATTGCGGTTGAACTAAGAACAAGCTACGAAAGAAAAAGAGATGAGTATAAACGATTGATGGGCTTTACTTGGATGGAATTCACGGAGAAAGATGGATTGTATACTTTCTCAGATTCTTCTACTTTTGATATTTATACACAAGACTTTACATTTCCTGCAAATATAGAATCAGAAGCTTTTGAGGTTAGGTTGATTGGGATTCCTGCTGCTGCCAATTCAAAAAATATTGATGAGGTAATGATGCACATGTCCATGATTGACGCTAAACCAAAATATGACGCACGTATTCAATTAAATCTGGTTGATGTATTTGAATCAAATGCATTTGAATATGATAATAAACTTTTCTCAAAGCAAGATAGTGTTGCTGTTTTACAGGTGTTTGAAGCATTGTTAGATAAAAATCTTAACCTAAAAGTTTCAGCTCGCGGTTACGGACAAGGAGAATGGAATGGAACATCAATTGTAGCTTCTCAATTGGAGGAATTAAGTGCCTATGGAGAAAAAGGAAAAATGGATGAGAGCTATTCCAGATTGCGAACAACTGAAGTAAGTATAGCCTTAAACAGAGGTGTATTTATTGACGTGAATTCGTTTACAGATCCAGTTCGAACACAATTTTCAAAAGCTTCTCCAGCTGTTCTAGCCATAAAGAAACAATTCAACTTAACCGATAACCAAATTTTGAGCGCTTATCGATCTACTTCTGTTCTTAAGAAATTAAAACAAGAATTGAATGTATTGGCAGGTGAATATTTGGAAAGAGATCAAGCAAAAATTGTTATTGATAAACTAAACAAAGCGATTGAAAAAGTAAAAGTAGTTATTGGTTCGGGATCTGTGAAATGGACAGAGTTTTAATCTTCAATGTCCATCTGATCTTCAGGAAAATTAACTAAATAAATCTTATTCGTTGCTCGGGTTAATGCGGTGTATAACCAACGATTATATTCAGTAATATCTAGGTCGTCCGGTAAATAGCCAATGTCAATAAATACATTAGACCATTGCCCTCCTTGAGATTTATGGCACGTCACTGCATAAGAAAATTTCACTTGTATCGCATTGAAATAAGGATTGGCTAAGATAAGGTCATAGCGTTTTTTCTTGTTTTTTTCGTACAAGTAATCTTTCTCTACCTCAAAAAACAATTCTCTGATTCGTGTTCGTGGAAGGTTAGCGCCTTCACATAATAATGATTCCGAATGAATAACTATTTCTTGTTGATCAATGGATTCATAATCAGGTAAAGTAACTAAAAGATGAATAAAGTGAAAGCCATACAATTCAACATGTTTCAATACCCGTTTGACAATCATGGTTTCTCCATTCGCTAAAAAGCCAATTTCTTTCTGGTCTTTCAGCCAAAAATAATTGTTCTTTATCACCATTAAGTGGTCATTCTGACTAATTTCTTCTTCATACCAAAATATCCGATTTCGAATCTGCCGATTGTATTCATTCGCACGCTTGTTGGAACGAGTAATCAAGATCGTGTCTTCTGGACCGTAATTGCCGAAAGAACTTTCTAAAGCATCTTGAAGTTCCAAACCGTTTATTGCAGCTAAATCTTTACTCTTTTTTGATACTTGTAATTTAGGGAAATTAGCGCCTGAGTGACGCACGAGCGTAGCATTTTCTAAAATGGAAGAGTCTGATTTTTGACGGACAATCTGATTTAATGTGTGTTCACTGACTTCTAATTTAGGATAATAATTCTCCAAGTATTCGGCATTCAAAGCAGGTGAAAATGCAGCGCCAATAGGAGGTAGCTGCCCTGTATCTCCTAGAAAGATCAATTTACAATTCTTTCCAGAGAAAACAAATTCAATCAAATCATCAAGTAAATTTCTTTGATTGATATTTCCATCCTTAGATAGGGTGTAATCTCCAATCATAGATGCTTCATCGACAATGAAAATCGTGTTTACTTGTAAATTTGGAGTAAGAGATAATGTCGAAAATTCATCCTCTTTACTTTTTCTTCGATAAATAATTTTGTGAATGGTAAAAGCATTCTTCTTACTCTTTTGACTAAGGATTTTCGCTGCTTTTCCTGTAGGAGCAAGGAGAACGGTATTTACCTTGTAGCTGGATAAAGCTTCAATAAAAGCAGCCAACAAACTCGTTTTCCCAGTTCCTGCATAGCCTTTTAGTAAAAAAGTAGGAAAAGGATGTTTACTACGCAAGAAAGATTCTAATGCAGTAACACCAATTCCTTGGTCTTCCGTAAAACGAAATCCAAAAAAATGAGAGACACGAAGAAAAAATTGCGATTCCATTTCCATTTTTCAAAGGTACATTCATTTTTTGATGACAAAGGTCTCAATTTAAAAATGTAGATTTGTTTATCATTAAATTTGCTAAAAATCTTTTTTCGAATGTCAAAAAATATGCTTGCAATAGATATCTCAAATTCATCGGTGCGCTTTAGCGTATGGAAAGGAGGAATGGTTACGCAAAATGTGGAATTTGAATTTCCCACTGCACAAGCATTTAAACACAAAGAAAAATTAAAAGAATTTGTATTACAAGAAGGAATTAAAGAATGGGATTTAGATGACGTTGTACTTTCCTATTCAAATGAAAAAACCACTCTCATTCCAATGAGTATTTTTAATGAGTCATCAAAAGAGGCAATTTACAAATTGAGTTTTGGGGATGCTCAAGCAGGAGTAGAATTGGATTATAATCGTCTACCCCATCAATCTTTGGTAAACATTTTTGCAATGCCTGATTGGGTAAAATCATTCTTTGTTATGAATTTCCCAAGGATAATCATGCAACATGAAGGTAGCCATTTAATACGCTATTTGTTCGCAGGGTCAGCTTACAAACCAAAAGCAGTTCTTTCTATACATAAAGAGCATTTTGCATTGTTAGTTGCCCATCAGAATGAATTGAAATATTACAACTATTTTAATTATTCTAACGCAGAAGATGTTTTGTACTACATCGGATTTGCATTGCAGCAACTACAATTGGACATCGCAGACGTAGAAACAATTGTGAATACAGCAAGTGGTTGCGAATTAGATATAGAAGCATTTACCCAATGGTATCAGAAACTATATCATCCTAAAACTCCAGTACAGAATGTATTACATTATTTGACAAAAGCTATAGAATTGTGCGTATAATAAGAGGTAAATTAAAAAGTAAGAGGGTAACTGTTCCAAAGTCATTCCCGTCTCGACCGACAACAGACTTCGCTAAAGAAGGATTGTTCAATATGTTGGAGAACAGAATTGATATGGACAATCTTCGAATTTTAGATTTGTGTGCAGGAACAGGAAACATTGCATTTGAATTCATTTCACGAGAGGCAGGAACCGTTACTGCTGTGGATAGTAACTTCAATTGTGTTAGACATATACGAACACTAGCCAAATCGTTTGAGGTAGAAGCAGAAATTGCAACTATTCAATCAGACATTATCAAACACTTGACAACTACGGAAATGAAATACGATCTTGTGTTTTCAGATCCACCATATGAATTTCCTAAATATAAAGAAATTGTAGATTTAGTATTTGATAGAAATATTCTAAATGAAGACGGTTTATTAATTGTTGAACACGGAAAAAGAACAGACTTGAGTGAATTGCAAAATTTCGTACAAGCACGTACTTATGGGAATGTAGTATTCTCTTTTTTCGAAAAATAAAGCTTATGAAAATCGCTGTATTTCCAGGATCATTTGACCCATTCACAAAAGGGCATGAGCACATTGTTCATAAAGCACTTGCTATTTTTGACCAAGTAGTGGTAGCGGTAGGAGTGAATGTTAGTAAACAATATACCTTTGAAACAGCAAAGCGCTTAAAACATATTCAAACACTTTTTGAAAAAGAGTCAAAAGTAAAGGTCATGGAATACAATTCTCTGACAGTTGATTTATGTAAAACGTTAAATGCAAAACACATTATTCGTGGTGTACGTGATGCCAAAGATTTCGAATACGAAAAGGCAATCGCTCAAATGAATAAAAACCTTTCTGGAGTAGAAACCATTCTGTTTTATACAGACCCAGAATACGCAGCTGTTAGCTCCACAATCATTCGTGAATTGCATAAATTCAATGCAGATATCACACCTTTTATTTCTAGGTTTGATCTTTTGGTATAATATATGCTTTAGCATTCCGTTGTAAATTTAAATTGTCTTATGAAGAAATTGCTTTTCTTTTTCCTCACATCTATTATTTGTGTTTCACAACTGTTCGCCCAAGATATTGTGACACTAAAAGTGTATGCTCCTACTTACATTGGACAAATGGTACAACTCAATGGAATTGAAGATTATTTGACACTCACTGAAACTCCTTTGGCAACAAGTGAAGTGGCAAAAGACTCTATGTTTACCATTCATACACATATTCCTGAAACACAAAAAGTCATGTTACGTGTAGGTAAAAATAGCGCATTTATGTACATGCAACCAGGAGGGAATTATGAAGTCTATTTCCCGGATAAAGAGCGCAGAGAACCTTTGCGACCAATGGGGAATAAGGTAGAAGTGACGCTGTATAATTTAGACTCGACAGATGTAAACTATCAAATACTTGGCTTCAATCGCTGGTTGGATAATTTCCTTTATTTGAATTTCAAAAAGTCCAAAACAGATGGAGTATCATACAACAAAGCATTAGATGAATTTAAAAATCAAATCGCTAATTATTACCAAAAAGATACGGGAAAATACATCTTCGATTATGTTCGTTTTTCTATCGCGACTTTAGATGATTTACCTCAGATAGGAAACAGAAATAAATTCGAAAAACACGATTTTTACTTGAAATATCAGCCACTTAAGTATCAGAATGATGCCTATATGGACTACTTCAATACGTATTATTCAGGGGTAGTTAACTCATTGCCTTTGGAACGAAATAATGAAGTGTATATGGCTGTTGTAAAAGCAAGTCCTTCCTTGATTATGAGTGCATTGGGGAAAGAATATACTTTGGTTAATACCCGCATTCGTGAATTGGTGATGATCAAGGCATTAGGGGAAATGTACTACCAAAAGGATTTTCCACAGACCTCGGTTTTGGCTGTGTTAGATAGCATACAACATTATGCTAAATTCGAAGCGCATAAACCCATCGCTAAAAATATGATCGAACGGTTAACGGCTATTTCTAGTGGAGGAAAAGCTCCAGATTTTGTCCTAACAAGCGATAAAGGTGAAAAAAAGGCATTGAATGATTATAAAGGAAAATATCTATATCTCCAATTTATTGATCCCTCGGTAGATCAGGCAACAATAGAATTACAATTGTTGGAGAATTTGCAGAAAAAGTACCATCAATATGTGGAATTTGTAACTATATCCATGAAATCAACTGTGACCGAAGCTGCAAAAAATCGCCTGAAAGATGTAAGATGGGAACACTTTGTGGTTGACGATTTTTACACCAATATTTGGAAGAATTATAAAGTGGAAAGTTTCCCTTATTATGTGTTGATAGACGCACAAGGATATGTGGTTCAGGCTCCGGCACTAACTCCGAAAGCGAATGCATTGTACGAAACCATCGACCGAACTTTTTTTGAAATAAAAAAGGCTGTTGATGCCGAAAAAGAACGGAAACGATAAGAAAAATGATACGATTAAGCTGATTTTTTGACCGGTTTTTTGTGAAGTTTTTTGGGCGCTCCTCCATTTCTTTTCCAAATACTTGAAAAAGAAATGGAGGCAGGCTATTCGCTTTATCTTTATTCTCCAAAAAAGAGAATAAAGGATGCCGCTGCTATCCTTAGCGCAGATTTAATTTTCACTTTATTAAGAGAAAATGTAAAAATTGAGATCTTCTGCCCGGGCGAATTGCGGTAGCTAAACGAACTGAGAAAGGTGTGAACGTAAGTGTGGCAATGCGACCAAAGGAAGCATTTGGCAAACGAGCAAAGTGAACCCTTTTTTAGAAGTTTACTAAAGCAAGCAGACCGAAAAGGCAGCAAAAGAAATGAAAATCGTAAAGAAAAGTAATCAATACATTTTCTGACGTTTTATGAGGTATTGCAATAAAATTTGATGGTAACCATCCGCAATGTCGGCGGTAATGAAGTCAATACCGTTGTTTTGCATCCATGTGCCAATGTTTTTTAGGTGATCTTGCATTTCTTGTTGATAATGCGCACGGAATGCCGAAGGGGAAAGCTTTAGGCGCTCTCCCGTTTCCATGTCGACTAGCTCATATGGACGTTGGTCAAACTCAAAATCTACTTCCATCTTTTTGTCCATCACATGAAAAACGATTACCTCATGTTGCTTGTGTTTGAGATGTAGCAAGGCATCGAATAATTCCTGCTGCTGGGCCGGAGCATCTAGTAGATCCGTGAAAATAACCATCAAACTCCTACGGTGTGACAGTTCAGCAATCGCATGAATCGCTTGGGCGCTATCCCCTCCAACCTTCGCCTTCTCGTCGTAATCCATTAGGCGACTTTCCAGTTCGTGATAAAGGTATTTATGATGCGAAAAACTCGTTTTAGCCGGCGTATGTAAAGTCAAATCTTCATGATAAATACTCAATCCAACCGCATCACGCTGCTTTTTTAACAACTCAACCAAGGACGCAGCAGCATAGGTTGCAAATTCAAATTTACTCACGCCGTCTCTTGCAAAATACATCGAACTCGAGGCGTCAATTACTATCTGAGCACGCAAATTCGTTTCTTCTTCGTACTTCTTGGTGAACAATTTATCGCTCCTGCCAAACAATTTCCAATCTATATGACGTGTACTCTCTCCTGGATTGTACAAACGGTGCTCGGCAAATTCTACAGAAAAACCATGATATGGACTTTTGTGCATACCGGTGATAAATCCTTCAACTACTTGTTTAGCGAAGAACTCTAAACTCCCAAATTCCGTTAGCGCTCGCCTGTCGATTGTTTGATTCATAAACTAAATATACATTATTTTATGGCACAAAGGCCTGAAAAGGTGTTAAATCTTTATGCTTTTGTTACCTTTGAGAAAAGTATTTAATAATATGACAATTCACGATATAGAAGCATTTTATAACAGTCAAATTGAAGCGCATAAAGTTATAAAAGCGCAATTGAAAAAGAAACATCGACTTTGGACGCTACTTCGTATAGTGGTCTTTCTTATGATTCCGCTGATCTTTTTTATTTTCCCTTATCAACCATTTTTATTGCTGATCGCTTTGGGATTCATTGTTCTTTTCTTTTGGATAGTAAATAAATGGGTAGATTCTAAACGTGCCATTCAAATTGAAGATAATCATTTGTTGTTGTGCAACAACGAATTAAATGGGTTAAATGGCGATTGGTCTAGTTTTGGAGATGGCAGTGAGTATGCAGATGGAACTCACCCGTTTTCTTATGATATGGATGTTTTTGGTAAAAAAGGACTTTTCACTTACTTAAATAGAACAGTAACCAAACAAGGAGAAAGAAAATTAGCTGATGTTTTACAAAATGGCACTAGTGATACAGCTGACTTTAATCAAAATATTGCTTTTCTGAAAAATGAAATGGAGTGGGTACATGAGTTTATTGCTACTTCTCAAGAGGATCAACCAGAATGCAATGAAAAGCTTTTGAATGAAATTTTACCCGAGGTAACGGAGTCTGCAAACTGGTCAAAAATATTTAGATGGATTATTCCAGTTGTCTCTATAACCACACTTTTATATACGTCATTTGGCGATTTTTCATCCTCTAAATTTCTATTGATTTTGGTTGCGCTTTTTATTTTTTCGCGTGTAAAATCTGGGAAAGTGCATTTGTGGATGCTGCATTTGGATAATGAAAGATACCGTATTCAAGCCTTAAAAGCACAAATGGAGTCTTTAAGGAAATTAGCAGGAACGCATGAAAATGCAAAATCACTGTATCGAGAGGATTTGTATGAACTCGTAACTGAATTGAATAAAATTCAAGTGTACACTTCTTATCGAATGAATGCTGTAGCTAATTTTATTATTAATTCTTTCTTTGGATGGGATGCTTATTTGATGGCTCGTATCAAACTGTTTAACGATAAACATTTTGTAAATATCCAACAATTAGAAAAACATTTAGCAACTGTAGAAGTATGGATTTCTGGGGCTAAGTTTGCTTATAACAATCCTTCTCATACGTTTGCAGAATGGACAGATGGTTCGTTTCAAATGGAAGAACTAGCTCATCCGTTTGTAACTTTAAAGCACAGGGTAGTGAATGGATTTTCTTTAAATGGAGAGGATTGTGCAATTATCCTTACTGGACCAAATATGGCAGGAAAAAGTACCTATCTAAGAAGTGTTGGAACGGCTATTCTTCTCTCAAATGCTGGATTTCCAGTATTAGCCAAAAAGGTTGCGCTTCCAAAGGTGGCCTTATACACAAGTATGCGTACAAGTGATGATTTGTTGGCAAATAGCTCTTATTTCCATGCAGAGTTGCATCGATTGAGGTTTATTGTAGATGCAATTGAATCGGGTAAAAAAGTTTTCTTTATATTGGATGAGATATTAAAAGGAACAAATAGTAAAGATAAGGAGGAAGGGTCTGCCTTGTTTTTAGAAAAATTGCTTTCCCTTAAAGCACAAGGTATCATTGCTACACATGATTTAAGCCTTACAAACTTGTCAAATGTTCATTCAGCCTTCAAGAACTTCTATTTTGACTCAACAATTACGGGAGATTTACTTACGTTTGATTATAAAATCAGAACGGGTGTTTGTCAAAATATGAATGCTTCGTTTCTTTTAAAGCAATTAAATCTTGTTAACTAGGATCATGAAATTATTTTTTTCTTTTTTACTATTTAGTGTACCGTTTTTGACAATGGCTCAGGCTGGGGAATGGGATGAAGGGGATGGAGGGTATGTTCCTGCAATTTCTCCCAATCATACGATTGATGTGAATGTAAACATTCCAATGATCATAAGAAATGACGCCTATAAAACAATGACAAAAGAGATCATTGATGTTCATTTAGGCTACAATTATCATTTTCCTTTTCATCTTGTTGTAGGAGCAGGGGTAAGAATGATGTACAATCAAGTGGATGTGACTAAAGTGGAGCCAGGACTGTCTGGTGGAATTGGATCTTTTGGTGCGTATTTAAACTTAGGTTACGAGCGTTTTGTGACTGATCGCTTTGCGATAGGGTTTTCAACACGTTTTGGAGGAATATTCAATACTTTTAATACAACAAAAAATAGAACATCTTTAGGGAAAAGTTATCGAAACGACGCCTTATTTGTTGAACCGAATATCAGTTTTATTCTTACCGCATCTGCTTCAACGTCTTTTCGTTTAAATGTGGGGTATATGATGCAAGGATACAAATTTCACCCTCATGATCTAGGTTCTTTGTCTAAAGGGAATTGGGAACCAGAACAATTAAATAAAATCACGCAAATTCTTACTATAGGATTTGGATTTACATATTATTTAGGACAAAATTAATGTTTGTACAGCAAAACACTTTTCAAGCAATAAAAGCTTATTTTTCGTCTCGATTAACAGAACAATTTAGTGAAAATGAAATCCGTTATATGCTTCAAGTTTTAGTCGAAAAAAGGTTAAACTGGACAAAAACGGATATGTTGTTAAACAATGAAAGTCGCTTAAGTGAATCCGATTTGCTGTATTTCAGAAGTGCTGTAAAAGAACTTTTAGAAGGTGTTCCGTTTCAACATATTGTGGGTTACACATATTTCTATGATTTAAAAGTAAAGTGTGATAGACGTGCTTTAGTACCTCGTCCTGAAACGGAAGAGTTGGTAGAGTGGGTGTTGAATAATCATTCAGAAAACGAAATTCAAATTGTAGATATTTGCACGGGGACGGGGTGTATTGCACTTGCAATTAAAGCGCATAGTGCACATGCATTTGTTGAAGGTTGGGATGTGTCAAATGATGCCTTAGATTTGGCAAAGGAAAATGCCTCACAGCTAGATATTGATGTTTCTTTTAAAAGTGTAGATGTTCTTAAAGAAATGCCACAAGATAGGAAATGGGATGTAATTGTATCTAATCCGCCATATATTCCTCTGGAAGAAAAAGCATTAATGTCGAAAACAGTTACAGACTATGATCCCGATTTGGCCCTTTTTGTTCCTAATGAAAATCCTTTATTGTTCTATAAAAGAATCGGAGAATATGCTCTGGTAAATCTTAATGAAAATGGGAAAGGCTATTTTGAAATACATGAGGAGCTTGGTATAGAAACCATGCAAATGTTAAATGAATTAGGGTTTGTTTCTGAACTAAAAAAAGACATGCAAGGGAAAGATAGAATGGTATGTTTTTCCTTCTCAGGATTACAATAAGAAGCTACAATATTGACAAGGATTTAGCATTTTTTTAAAACTTCACTTTGATTGTTTTCACTATTTTTATACTATGAAAATAGGAATGGTATTGTATCCAACTTTTGGAGGGAGTGGAGTTGTAGGAACAGAGTTAGGGAAAGTCTTGGCAATGAAAGGGCATGAGATACATTTTATCACATATTCTCAACCCGTAAGATTGGGTAGTTTTAGAGAAAATATTTTCTATCACGAAGTATTATTGAGCGATTATCCTTTATTTGATTATCAACCTTATGAAACTGTTTTGGCAAGTAAGATGGTCGATGTCGTGAAAAATGAGAAGCTTGATCTACTACATGTACATTACGCAATCCCTCACGCTTCAGCAGCTTTTATGGCTAAACAAATATTGAAAGCACAAGGTATAGAAATCCCATTTGTAACAACTTTACATGGAACAGATATTACTTTGGTTGGTAAAGATCCATCGTTTGAACCTGTTATTTCATTTTGCTTAAACGAATCTGATAGAGTTACGGCTGTCTCTGAAAGTTTAAAACAATCAACCTACGAACATTTTGATACAGATTGTCGTATTGATGTGATTCCAAATTTTATTGCAACTAAAAATCGTGAAGAATACAAATGTAATCGACAACATTATGCCTTAGATAAAGAACGTATTTTATGTCACGTTTCTAATTTTAGACCAGTGAAAAGAATTGTTGATGTTGTGGAAGTTTTTAAACGTGTAAATGATGTAATCCCTAGTAAATTAATGCTTGTTGGAGATGGACCAGATCGTCCTTTAGCAGAACGTAAATGCAGAGAATACGGTATTCATGATCGAGTTATTTTTACAGGAAAAGTGAGGGAAACAGATCAGGTACTGAGAATGGCTGACGCTTTTTTATTAACTTCAGAGCGTGAAAGTTTTGGACTTGCAGCTTTGGAAGCAATGGCAAATGGTGTTCCTGTGATTTCTTCAAATGCCGATGGTATACCTGAAGTAAATGTTCATGGGGTTACAGGTTTCCTTTCTGATGTTGGTGATGTAGACGATATGGCAAAACACGCCATCAATATGTTAAAAGATAATAAGGTCTTACAACAATTCAAAGAAAATGCTGTAAAACGATCAACGGATTTCGATATAGAAAAAATTGTTCCAATGTATGAACGCTTATATGAAGAAGTTGTTCATAAACATAAAGAGGATATAAAAAAAGGAGTCTAAATAGACTCCTTTTTTGTATCATAAAGTGATCTTAGATATTTTCAATAATCATTGCAGAAGCACCACCTCCACCATTACAGATACCAGCACCTCCTAATTTACCATTGTTTTGTTTTAATACATTGATCAAGGTAACCAAAATACGCGAACCTGAGTTTCCAAGTGGGTGACCTAACGCTACGGCTCCGCCGTTTACATCAACTTTCGAAGCGTCTAATCCTAAGATTTTTGTGTTAGCCAATCCAACCACAGAGAAGGCTTGGTTCAATTCCCAGAAATCTACATCTTTCGTTGTTAAACCTACTTTCTTTAAAGCAACTGGAATTGCTTTTGAAGGAGATGTAGTAAACCAAACTGGCTCTTGTGAAGCGTCTGCGTAAGATACAATTTTAGCAATTGGAGTTAAACCGTGTTTTGCAACAGCCTCTTCAGAAGCTAAGATCAATGCAGAAGCTCCATCGTTTAAAGTAGATGCATTTGCAGCTGTAATTGTTCCGTCTTTAACAAAAGCAGGACGTAATCCTGGGATTTTATCCAATGAAACATTAGTAAACTCTTCGTCTTTAGAAACGATAACATCATCCCCACGACGTTGCGGTACATTTACAGGAACAATCTCGTTGTCAAAACGACCTGCTTCCCATGCAGCAGCAGCACGCTTGTAAGATTCAACTGCAAATGCATCTTGATCTTCGCGTGAAAAATTATATTCTGTAGCACATTGTTCAGCACAAACACCCATAGGTACTTGGTCATAAACGTCTAATAAGCCATCTTTTGTAATGCCATCAAGCATTTGTATGTTACCAAACTTAACACCATTTCTTCCATCTAAATAATGAGGAACCAATGACATGTTTTCCATACCTCCAGCAACAACCACATCGTTATCTCCTAAAAGAATAGATTGAGCAGCTAACATAACAGCTTTCATTCCAGAAGCACATACTTTATTTACAGTAGTACATGGTACATTGTGACCAAGACCTGCACCTAAAGCTGCTTGTTTAGCAGGAGCTTGACCTACGCCAGCTTGCAAAACATTCCCCATAAAAACCTCATCAACAATTGTTGGATTCACATTTCCCTTACTTAAAGCACCTTGGATAGCAATAGATCCTAAACGTGTTGCTGGTACTGTTGAAAGACCTCCCATGAAAGCTCCCATAGGGGTACGAACTGCAGCAACTATATAAACTGTTTTACTCATTGTATATTATTTTCAATTCAATAGTAACAAAGCTAAGGAATTCATACGAAAAACAAAGGTTTATTGACACCCAAATGAAAAATGCAACTTTTTATTTGATTTTTTCCCTTAAATAGGTTTAACTTTGCACATTACGATTAAAATAGATTGAATGAAAAAGATTCTTACGATCTTGATCGCAGCATTGTGTCTACCACTACTATCGCTCGCTCAAGATGCAGCTACTTTAGCTGATACAACTAAACCAGTAAAACCACAATTCTGGAAATTAAGAATGTTAGTGGGAGCTAACGGAACGCAAACTTCCTTTGTGAACTGGAGTGCGGGTGGACGTAATAACATCTCTGTTATTGGATATGTATCTGCATCAGCTGATTATAAAAAAGATACATGGATGTGGAAAAACAACTTGGAGCTTGCACTTGGAGGTATGAAGTATTTAGACTCTTCTGGTAGAAGACAAGGTTTACAAAAAACAGATGATAAAATAGATTTTACAACGAATTTCGGTTACCGATTTAAAGAAAAATGGTACTTGTCAATTGTTGGAGGTTTTAAAACGCAGTTCATGGACGGGTATAAATATCCAAATGATTCAACAAAAGTATCCTCTTTTATGGCACCTGGTTATGTTAACCTTGCTCTCGGTATTGATTTTACACCAAGTAATGACCTTTCTTTTTTCTTATCTCCAATCGCAACAAAGTTTACATTTGTTAATGATAGAGAATTAGCAAACAAAGGAGCGTTTGGGGTGGAAGGTGCTACTTATAATTCTAATGGACAAATTATTTCTGCTGGAAAAAGATTTAGAAGTGAATTTGGTGCCTTCTTTAGAATGACTTACCAAAAAGAAGTATTTAAAAACGTTAACTTCAAAGGACGTTTGGAACTCTTCTCTAACTATTTGTATAAACCGCAAAACGTTGACGTGAACGCAGACATCCTTTGGACTTTCAAAGTGAATTCTTGGCTTTCTGCATCTCTTAATTGGACATTAATCTATGATGACGATATCATGATTAGAGACGGTAAAGGTGGAGTAGGACCTAGAACGCAATTCAAATCAGTATTAGGACTTGGGTTATCTTATACCGTTAAGAATTTTAAAGAAAAATAGATTTTATAAAATGTTGTTTTAGAGGTTGGTCCATTAAGATCAACCTCTTTTTTTTGCCCAAAGACATTCATTTCATTTTCTTTAATTAATTTAGCTAACTATGCAAATCTTTTCAAATGTATCACTTTGGTGGATCCTTCCCTTTGCAATTGTTGCATACGCAATAGGCTATTTTGTTTATCATAAAAATCAATCTGAATGGAACGCCTCGCTTTCAACAAAGCAAAGAAATGTGTTGATCACGCTGCGAAGTATAAGTGTTTTTTTATTACTTGTAGCATGTTTAGGAATACTGTTTCAATATAATAGTAAGAAAATACTTAAACCCATTTTAGCTGTTGGGATTGATAACAGTACATCAATGTTGAATTACGATGACTCTTTAATTGTAAAGAAAGAAACAGATGCTTTTCTAAAAAAAATGCATGAACAGTTGAATGGTAAATACACGATACAAACCTATACTGCAGCTGGAAATACAGAGATATTGAAAGAGAATTGGAAATTTGACCAAACAAAAACAAATCTATTCGAAGGCTTAGAAGGTATAAAAAACATTAATAAAGGACAAAACTTAGCAGCAATCTTACTACTTTCTGACGGAAATATAAACGAAGGAAATTTACCGCAATTTGCAATAAATGAACTGTTGCAAACAGCTGTTTATTCTATCGGAGTAGGAGACACGCTGTTTAAAGCTGATCAACTCATAAAAAACAGCATCACGAATGATCGCGTCATGCTAGGAAATAATTTCCTGATTAATGCAGATATCCAAATCAATGGTTTTCCCAACGAAACAACTTCCGTTAGACTAATACACAAAGGAAATGTTATTGCACAGCAAGAAGTAAAAGTCGGAAATGAACGATCAGCCTATAAAAGCGTAAGTTTTGAAGTAGAAGCCAAAAATGTTGGTGTACAAGCATACACTATCGAAATTCAACATAAAAAAGGAGAACATACCCATCTTAATAACACCAAAACATGCTATGTTCAGGTAATAGATGGACGTAATAAAATTTTACTTCTTGCTGACGGACCTCATCCCGATATGAAAGCTTTAGAAAGAGCACTTGAAAGGGATGAAAACAACAAAGTAGAGGTACATTTATTAAGTAATTGGGATAGGAAATTAGAAGATGTAACCCTGTTAGTTGTTCACAGCCCAGGAAATGTTGTTAACAATGAAATGGCCAAGTTTATTGGAAATACAGCTGTTTCTAAACTTTATATACTTGGGACAAACGCCGATAACAATTTCTTTAAAGCATACGGAAGTCCCATCTCATTGCCCGAAGGAAAACAATTTGATGATGTAACCGGAGTAATTAATGTAGATTTCTCCCTCTTTCAAATTCAACCACAATGGGAACAAGCGCTAAAAAAATGGACACCGTTAAAAGTGAAGTACGGGAAAACAATCTTGCCTCAATCAGCACAAGCCTTTTTATTTCAAAAAGTTGGTCCGGTAATCAAAAAGGAACCATTAATCGCATTTACAGAACATCATTCACCTCAAGGGAAATCTAAAATAGGAATCCTTTCAGGGGAAGGAATTTGGAGGTGGAGAATGACCGAATATGCTCAAAACACAAACACTGATGTCTTCGATGAATTATTCGGTAAAATCGCCCAATATCTTGCTGTTAAACAGAATTCAGAACGCTTTAGCGTAAAAGGCCCAAAGCAACTAACGAATTTCGATGACGTCTTATTTGTTGCTAGTGTATTCAATGCCGCTTTTGAACGAGTTGAAAAACAAAAAGTCGATTTTGAACTCCTTCAAGAAGGAAAAGAATTGAGAAAATTAACCTTCTCAGAAAAGGACAGTACTTACCTTTTGAATCTTGGGAAAATCAATCCCGGAATTTATGAATGGAAAGCCAGTACGATAATAGATGGCAAGAAAACAATAAAAAAAGGTGAATTGATCATTGCTGAGAACCAAATTGAACAAATGGACGTGACAGCAAATCATCAAGTGTTAATACAACTTGCAGCCGTCGGAAACGGACAGTTTAGTACATTGAAAAATGCAGATAAAATCATTGAAGATTTAAAAAATAGAACAGATTTATCATCCAAATCCGTTGCTACATTAGAATGGAAAGCATTACTCTCCTTTTTCTGGTTTTTCTGCGCAATTGTTGTCTTTCTATCTAGCGAATGGTTCTTAAGAAGATTTTGGGGGAATTACTAAGAAATTTAGCATTCACAACAATATAATGAATATTTCACCGTTTTAAATGTATAAATCTGTAAATATGCCTATGCTAAAAGTTTTACCCCAAGAAAAAAACATGAAGGAAATTGAAAGTCAAGGACCAAAAAAAGAAACAATAAATTTTCTGCTTAACTTCAGTAAAAGCTTGGAAGTGCTGAAAACTTCCAAATCCGATCCTTCGGAAAACATATTAATTCACCTGAATTAATTTCTTACCAAAAAAAAGAAAGTCATCCTTTAAGATGGCTTTTTTGCATTTATCTAGATGTTTATCGAATATATAAAACTTCTTTTGGCAGCCATTTCGGTCTACACGCTTTAGTAAACTCCTGCAATTAGTTTCACTAGCTATTCCCCACGTGCTCCCTTTGGTTGCAGTGGAGAATTAGCGTTCAATCTATTTGCAGTTCCTTTAGCTATCGCGTTCCTCCCGGGCTGAGATCTTGGTTCAAAAAAAAAGTCGTATGCTCTTGATTCTGAATAAATCTTGAGAATACGACTAAATAACTAACCTGAATTCCTAATCAAGTAGTGAATTGATTATTGCTTGTAAAAAGGTGGTTTTACCGTTTTCGCTTTAAGCTCTTTGTCTCTTACTTTAATATAAATCTCTGAATCCAAAGTGGCCATTTCAGTAGGGACGTAACCAAGACCAATTCCAACCTTCATAGAAGGAGACATCGTTCCTGAGGTTACCTTACCAACTACATTCCCTTGACCATCTGTAATCTCATAATCATGACGAGGAATACCTCTATCAACCATTTCAAATGCAATAAGCTTACGTTTAATACCAGCTTCTTTTTGTGCTTTTAAAAATGTTGAATCAGTAAATTCCTTTGTGAATTTTGTAATCCATCCTAAACCAGCTTCTAAAGGAGAAGTAGTGTCGTCAATGTCATTTCCGTATAGACAATAACCCATTTCCAAACGCAATGTATCACGTGCAGCTAAACCTATTGGTTTAATCCCAAAAGATGCACCTGCAGCAAATACCTTATCCCAAATTGCACTTATTTGTTCGTTTTTCGCATAAATCTCAAAACCTCCTGAACCAGTATAACC
>JASLGM010000028.1 GCA_030150045.1 Taishania sp. | reverse complement strand
TTGAAACAATCGTTTGAGGTGCTCCACCATCAACCGTATAACCAAAGGTATAAGGTGCTATTCCACCTGTTCCGGTGAAAGTAACACTTGCTGTTTCATTTTCACAAACACTTGCCGTACCTGCGATAGTAGCTGTTGGTGCCGCTGTTACTGTAACAATTGCCGTACCTGTTTGTGCTTGTGAACAAGATGTTGCATCAGAAACGGAAGTTAAGGCATAAGTATATGTTCCTGCTGCATTTGTTACAGCGGTAATCGTAGCAGTATTTCCAGTTGAAACAATCATTTGAGGTGTTCCACCATCAACCGTATATTCAAAAGTATAAGGTGCGGTTCCATCAACTCCTGTGAAAGTGATGCTTGCTGTTCCATTTTCACAAACACTTGTCGTACCTGCAATAGCAGCTGTTGGTGGCGCTGTAACTGTAACAATTGCCGTACCTGTTTGTGTTTGCGAACAAGATCTTGCATCAGAAACGGAAGTTAAAGCATAGGTAAATGTTCCTGCAGCATTTGTTGGTACAGTAATCGTAGCAGTATTTCCAGTTGAAACAATCGTTTGAGGTGTTCCACCATCAACCGTATATTCAAAAGTATAAGGTGCGGTTCCATCAACTCCTGTGAAAGTGATGCTTGCTGTTCCATTCTCACAAACACTTGTTGTACCAGCGATAGTTGCCGTTGGTGGCGCTGTTACTGTGACAATTGCCGTACCTGTTTGTGTTTGCGAACAAGATCTTGCATCAGAAACGGAAGTTAAGGTATAGGTAAATGTTCCTGCTGTATTTGTTGGTACAGTAACCGTAGCTGTATTTCCAGTTGAAACAATCGTTTGAGGTGCTCCACCATCAACCGTATACTCAAAAGTATAAGGTGCTATTCCACCTGTTCCGGTGAAAGTAATCGTTGGTGCTGTTCCATTCTCACAAACACTTGTCGTACCTGCAATAGCAGCTGTTGGTGGCGCTGTAACTGTAACAATTGCAGTTCCCGTTTGTGCTTGTGAACAAGATGTTGCATCAGAAACGGAAGTTAAGGCATAAGTATATGTTCCTGCTGCATTTGTTACAGCGGTAATCGTAGCAGTATTTCCAGTTGAAACAATCATTTGAGGTGCTCCACCATCAACCGTATACTCAAAAGTATAAGGTGCGGTTCCACCTGTTCCGGTGAAAGTAACACTTGCTGTTCCATTTTCACAAACACTTGTCGTACCTGCAATAGCAGCTGTTGGTGGCGCTGTAACTGTAACAATTGCCGTACCTGTTTGTGTTTGTGAACAAGATCTTGCATCAGAAACGGAAGTTAAGGCATAGGTAAATGTTCCTGCAGCATTTGTTGGTACAGTAATCGTAGCAGTATTTCCAGTTGAAACAATCGTTTGAGGTGCTCCACCATCAACCGTATATTCAAAAGTATAAGGTGCGGTTCCATCAACTCCTGTGAAAGTGATGCTTGCTGTTCCATTCTCACAAACACTTGTCGTACCTGCAATAGTAGCTGTTGGTAAAGGATTTACAGTTACCATGACCGTTTTGGTATCTGAACATCCACTAATATTTGTACCAGTCACGGTATATACAGTTGTTACTGTTGGGCTAACTGAGAAGTCTTCTAGATTAGAAGCCCCTCTCTCCCAATCGTATGTATCTGTACCACTTGCTGTCAATACAACTGTCTCCCCCATACAAGCTGCTGTCATATTGTTAACAATAACATTTGCTCTAGGGTGTATTACAACCGTTGAAGTAACTGAAGTAGGACAATGCACATCATCAACAGAATAAGATATCGTATAAGTACCTGGTGCTGTATCAGATGGATCAAACTCTCCAGTTGATACATTCACATCCAGTCCCACAGAACTAGAAAAAGCACCTGTTTGAGTTCCTGTTATGACGGGTAAAGCAGAAGTCTGATCTGTACATAAAGTACTTGGATAAGTAATTGTTAAAGGTTCTTCTCCATGATAAACTCCAGTTAATAGAATACCACATCCTACACCATCCATAATTTTAAACGAATATGCATCATTTGGATTCAACCCACCAATTACAACAGTTCCTTCATTAATAGCCGATCCATTTTCAATGGTTGCGTGGGCTGGCGTTAAAGATGTTTGATCAATAGTAAATCGAGCGCCTGTTGTTTGTGCTGGCTTAGACCCAGACAAAGTCACAGATACCGTACCGTTGGTACAATCATTTCTTACTTGCCCTTCGATGGGAGCTAAAAAATTTACTTGAACAACATCACCCAAAGCCATACAATTATTATTGTGTTCGTCGATAATATTGTACACCATATCTTCTACCGAATACAAAACCACGGGGACATAATAAAATGTTGTTGCCTGTGTAAAATCATTGAGGTATAACCAACTTTCATTCTCCATTAAATCGGCACCTAAATAACAGGGATCATTTACAGGATCATAAGGCATTACAATACTTGGTGCACAATTATACATTAACAATCCTAATCCAGGATCATGAGTTACAGGATTTCCATTTATAGTAACCCCTGGTTGTTCAACTGGATAAAGAAAATCACTATTACTTTCTAGAAAGAATATATCATCATAGCAAACGTCTAAGCTATTCCCCGTTCCCCCATTATCTAATGTTCCTGCTGTAAATGATCCTGCATTCATATCACAATTATTCAAACATGATGTTTGATTCGTTAATCCTGAATGAGTAAGGATACAATCAGGGTCTGCAGTAAATTTATAGGTCAAATTAAAACTTGCACCATCTGAAGGCAAATCAGGAAAACTAAATGAGAAAGGACTTGTAAAAGGTGCAGAAAAAGTTAGCGTCTGACCTGTACTATTTGTAACAACTAAAGATCCTGTTGAAGGAGCTCTTAAAAAAGATATAGTTCCATCCAAAGTATATAAATTCGTGGCTGAATTACACGGTCCTTTAGTCACTTCACTTCGTAAGAAATTGCATTCGCAAATTGGGAAATCCATTAAAAAGGGAGTTGAAGAACAACCGTTTTCAGTAAATCTAAATTGCAAAGAACAATTTATTCCTGCAGTAGTAAATCCTTCTCCTGAGAAAGAAATTACATTTGAAAATGGAGCGGAAGCCACTGGAACTTCAAAACCGTTACAATCAACAAGCATTAGGCTACCAGAAGTCGGCACTTGATTCACTTCTAGTGTTCCTGATATGGTATATTTATTGTTTTCATCACAAATACCAAACTCAACAATTGGAAGGTTGAAAGTGGGACATTGAGCTTGAAGAAAAGAGACTAGTAAGAAAGACAAAGAGAGTAGAAATATTTTCATTTTATTTCTGAGATAAATTTTGAATAGAAGAGTTAAGAATAGACTTGTAATTTGCTAGTGCATTTACCTGTTTTGTTTCAAGTACTTTGCGTTCTGAAGCAGATAAAGAATTACTTTTTAAAGCAACATTCACCTCTTCTAATTTTTCTTTTTCTTTTTGAACCGCATGATAATCCTTTTGAGAAAGGGTGTATTTCACCATTTGCTGACCTTCCTGACGAAATACAATTGTAGAAGCATAGAACACGTCATCACCTGCTGATGTATTTTCATTTGCTGAACCCGATGATTTGGTAGCTGTTTGTAACTTAAGGTTCCCTACCTTATTTTTTTGACTGAGTGTTTTCTTAAGTTCAACATTTTCGGATTTCTGCGGTAAAGGTTGAATGGTTTGCCCAAAAACAAAAGTGGAAAAACAAACACATAAAAGACTCAGTATCTGATTTATACAATTAGTCATTATCAAAAATTAAGTGAAATTTTAAATCTAAAAATGCAAAGGTAGTGAAAAGGTTTTTTCTATCTAAAAAAAAGGTTGAAATCATTTGATTTCAACCCAGTTAATCCCTTTCTTAAGGTAGTCAAGCGTAAATTCTTCAGGTGAATTCACTTCAATTTTTTTCATGTATTCCCAACTCGCGTCTGGGGGCATGCTTAATAATATAGATTCGGTTCTTCCGTTGCTCACAAGACCAAACTTTGTACCTCTATCGTGTAATAAATTAAATTCAACATAACGCCCTCTTCGTGTATTTCTCCACTCGATTTCACGTGCGGTATACACTTCATCTTTTCCACGCTGTACTTGCTCCGCATAAAGATCTACAAAAGCTCTCCCCAATTCAATGGAAAATTGTAAAATCTGTTCTTTGGTCAATCCAGATGTTTCATCCAAATGATCATAAAAGATACCGCCTACCCCACGTGTTTCATCCCTGTGTGGTTGAAAGAAGTAATGATCCGCAGTTTCCTTAAACTTTGGATAAAAAGAAGTATTGTACTTATCACAAATAGCCTTTAATCCTAAATGAAATTCACGTGCATTTTCCAAAACCACGTAGTGAGGTGTCAAATCTATACCTCCGCCAAACCAAAACTTAGTACCATTATCGTATTCGAAATAACGTACGTTCATATGAATAATAGGAATATGAGGAGAGTGTGGATGCAAAACAATGGATACGCCTGTAGCAAAAAACACGTTCCCATCAACTAAAAGCGATTTTTTCATTTGCTCACTAACAGGCCCGAACACTTCAGAAAAAGCAACGCCTCCTTTTTCAATGATGGAACCATTCGCTAAAGTATTTGTCTGTCCTCCGCCACCCTGTTCACGGGTCCACTTATCTTTAAAAAAGGTAGACTTACCGTCTACCTTTTCTAATCCTTCACAAATGTATTGTTGTAAATCGCGATATGCTTTCGCAATTCCATTTTTATCTAATTCCATTGGTAACATTTCTGTTTTCATAATCTTTAACCATGATCATTTCTACGTTTTGATTCTCGTAGCCATGTCCCACTCCAACTTGAGTTGATTTAAAGTTGTTCATCAACAATTTCCCTACACGCTTATTCAGCAATAATTCAGCACAGAAATTGAAAGTAACGTCAAAACCTTGAATCGCCATTTTTGAAAAATCCGACTTGTATTGCGCTCGGTATTTTCTATGGTAGCGTTTAATCAAATCATTACCATAATTGAAATCTAATGTAGTTGGATAAGTCACTTGAAAGCGACTTTTGTTTGCCCCAGAAATTCCGTCAAAATCAGCCCATGCCTCCGTTCCAAAAAGAAATAGATTTGACTCACCAATTTTACTTTGACTCTTTGTCAACTCATTAACAAATGAGGTTGCCGCACGTGCTTCTGTTGTGGGATAAACCACTGCGATTCTTGGAGATTTAGAAAGAAAGCTTGCAACACTTCCACTAGTCGTTTCAATCAATTTTCCTGCATTCCCAGAAACCTTTAAAAATTCAGCGCGGAATGCTTGGTGTAAAATCGAATCTGATTTTGAAACCGGTTTAACCAAAATAATCTTATCGTCCTTAAATTCCTTTTGGATAAAACGCGCCATTCCTTTCATCAAGGTAATATCAGAAGCGAGTGTAGAATAGACAAATGGATTATCTTGTAATATCTTTGTATCTACATTCACAGGAATCACATAACGTACTTTATTTATTTTACACCAATCAGCAATTTGCCCTGCTTGATTCTTATACATAGGTCCAAACACCACATCCATGGTTTTGAATTCCGGTTTTGCAAGAATAGCAGCTATCTCCGCAGAACTGTTCTTTGTATCGTAAACAAAAACCTTAGCATTTAACCCCATTTTTTCTAAACTGTCCAATGCCATTTGTGCTCCCATCAGATATTCCGCAGACATATTCGCAACCGCTTCACTGTAACCTTGCCCTTTATCTAAAAAGAAAGGCATCATTACAGCAACATTGTACACTTCTTTTTTCTTGTACAATAATGTTGAATCTACCTTTGGAATTTGCTTAATCGGAACCTCTCTAACAGGAACAACTGTAATTCGTTCCTTTTTTAGGGGAATACGCAATACTTCACCAGGTTTAATATTCGCATTTTTCTTATTGTTGAAAGCCAAGATTTGCTCTTGCGACACCATATAACGCTTACTGATGCTGAATAAAGTTTCACTTTTTTGAACAACATGTTCAACAATAGAATCATTAAATGAAACTACTTTTGCAGGTTGAGAAGGTGTCACGGATGTAACTGCCTCTTCTTTTACACTCGTACTTGGCGCAGCACCACCTGTTACATAGGTAAACTTGTGAATTTTTAATGACTGCCCCTCTTTAATGCCCTTATCTGCAGTAGGATTCCACTGTAAAACATCGTCAGCTGAAACATTATATTTTCTAGAAATAGAGTAAACGGTTTCTCCAGAAACAACTTTGTGCATTGTTGTTTCTGTAACAATAGGTACAGGAACACGAACAATTTGACCTTCCTTAATTCCTTTATCGATTCCAGGGTTCAACTCCACAATATCCTCAACAGGCACATTGTATAAACGATGAATACCGTAAAGCGTGTTTCCACTCTCTACGGTATGCACATATACTTTTTTCCCTTGATACGTTTCTAATTTTACGGATACCAATTGTGCACTAGCTAAAAAGCCTGCACATACGAAGATCCAAATCAGTAAATGCTTCAACATATATTTATCTTTTAATCGTGTTTTAACTTAGCAAGTCTTATGCCAAAGGTACGATTATTCCCATTCAATTGTTGCAGGTGGCTTAGAACTTATGTCATAAGTCACCCGATTGATACCCTTTACTTGGTTAATGATTTTATTGGAAATCTTTGCTAAAAACTCATACGGCAAATGCACCCAATCCGCCGTCATTCCATCCGTTGAAGAAACTGCTCTCAATGCAACTGCATTTTCATACGTACGTTCATCACCCATAACTCCTACAGATTGAACCGGTAAGAAAATCACACCTGCTTGCCAAACATCATTATAAAGTCCATCCTCTTTTAATCCAGAGATAAAAATATGATCTACTTCTTGTACAATACGCACTTTTTCAGCCGTTACCTCTCCAAGAATACGAATCCCTAATCCAGGTCCTGGGAATGGATGACGTTGCAAGATTTTGTCATCAATTTCCAATGATTTCCCCACACGTCTTACCTCATCTTTGAATAACAAACGTAAAGGCTCTACCACTGTTAACTTCATATAATCAGGTAATCCACCTACATTATGGTGCGATTTTATCGTTTGTGACGGACCTCCATTTACAGATACAGACTCAATCACATCTGGGTAAATCGTTCCTTGGCCAAGCCATTTAGCATTTTCCACTTTTTTAGACTCTTCATCAAAAACGTCTACAAACACCTTCCCGATAGCCTTTCTTTTCAATTCCGGATCTGTCAATCCCTTCAAGGCAGCATAAAACTTATCAGAAGCATCAACTCCTTTTACGTTTAGCCCCATTCCTTTATAAGAATTTAATACATCTTCAAATTCATTTTTGCGCAACAAACCGTTGTCTACAAAGATGCAATGCAAATTCTCACCGATTGCCTTGTGCAACAATACAGCAGCTACCGAAGAATCAACACCTCCTGAAAGTCCTAAAATGACCTTGTCGTCTCCTAACTTTGCTTTTAATTCTGCAACCGTAGTATCCACGAAAGAATCAGGTGTCCAATCTTGCGAACAATGACACACATCCACCAAGAAATTTTTCAATAAAAGCCCACCTTCTGTGCTGTGGTAAACCTCTGGATGAAATTGAATTCCAAAAGTCGTTTCCCCTTCAATTGCATAACCTGCAACTTCTACATCAGCGGTTGATGCAATAATTTTATAATTAGACGGAACACTTTTAATCGTATCTCCATGTGACATCCAAACTTGCGAATGATCACTCAATCCTTTTGTTAACACATTGTTTTTATCACTAAATGACAAGTTCGCACGACCATATTCACGAATGGTTGACGGCAACACTTCTCCTCCATAATTCAATGCCAAATACTGCGCACCGAAACACACTCCTAACAAAGGCATTTTCCCTTTAATTTGAGACAAATCAGGCTTTGGAGCATTTTCATCACGTGTAGAAAAAGGACTTCCCGAAAGAATTACTCCTTTAATGTTTTCTGTCAAAGCGGGGATTTTATTCCACGGGTGTATCTCACAGTAGATGTTCAATTCTCTTACGCGGCGAGCAATCAACTGAGTGTATTGCGAACCAAAGTCTAGGATAAGTATCATTTCTTGCATGGTGCAAAATTAGAAATTGCGCCGTAAGCGAGCAAGATTTTACGTGATTTATTTTAAAACTAAACGGTTTTAGTCCATCAACCTCTTTTTTAAAACTTTTTCTGCAACCCTTCGGTTCAAGAAACAAGAACATGAGGTAGAAACACAGGAAGTAAAAAAGCTGGGCGTTTCCCTCGCCTACTTAGACTATTTTTGAAGGCGAGGGTCGGGCTATCCGCTGTATCTTTTTCATTTCATTCCAAAAGGATGTCGCTCCTATCCCTAACGCAAAATCCAAGTTCTACACATGTATCGTTTTCATTTACTATGCATTACCTATTACAAAAATGGCCAAACCTGTTTTTTGCCGTTCATCCCTTTACCACAAATTATTGTTTATATTCTCCTTAAATTTCTAATAAAAATGAAACATTATTAATTCAATCAAAATTTAAACTTAACAAAGGATGAAGATTTGAATAGCAACAAAAATCGGTAGACAGCAAGGTATTGCAAAATCATTCGCTTCACCTACAAATCGTGTAATTAATTTATGATTTGTATTTTTTGAAAAAGTGGATGTTTTCAATTCCCTACTCTCCTCAGCCAGGGCGGAGCGTAATAGCTCACTGAAAGGAAAAGCTTGTGAACGCATTTTTACCACTGCGACCAAAGGAAGCACGGGGTAAAAAGCAAGTGAACAGCTGATTCCTGAAGGGACTAAAACGCGTAGACCGTAAAGGCTGCCTGATTCGCTTTACCCTTTTCCTTCACACTTTGTTAAACACTGACAATCAGTGATTAGACTTAAGTTAACACCTCATTATTGCATAAAACAATAGATGTTAAAATCGATCGAAAACTGAAAGAAAATAGGTATATTTAATTAATCAATTTTACTACAACTAAACGATTATGAAAAACGACACAAACAAATTCAAAATCTACGACTGGAAGAACATTTCCACTATCCATTGGATGTTAAATCCTGGATTGATGATCAACGAATTGGTCCTTGGACAGCGTATTCCTAAGGTGTATCTCGTTGAACAAACGAGTGACAAGCCGCGCATTGAACGCACACATATTCCGTGTCCGCACTGCGAAACCATCCACAAACAGTCAACTTGGTCCCAAGCAAACGGCACATCGACGAAGAATTGGTACGGTTTATTCTGTCCTACATGTGAGCAAACGATTCCTTGTGTGACCAACGTTTTTAGCCGTGCACTTTTATTCCTTTCTTATCCGTTTTGGGGCAGAAAAAAGGAAATAAATAAAGCAAAATGGCTGAGTAAACAACCAGCACGTTATAAAGACATTTGTCAAAACACGTCAAATCCATTCGATCGAAAAACGTGGTGGTTGACAGGCTTAACATGGGCATCTTTCATGTTTATCTTAATGTCTGTGCTTTATCCAATTGCGAAAGGAGAAGTGGTAACTACAAATTCCATTGCAATCTCGTTAACCATTTGGACTGTAGCAGGTTTGGTTTTCGGACTTTCTATGTTCTTGTTCACTGAGTCAAAAGGAAAATCTGTGCGAAACAGCAAGGCTTAACCTTTAATTATTACTCCATATACTACTTTCCTTGATATGCGTACAACAACGTCAATATCAGGGAAAGTTTGTTTTAGGGCAAATCTATGCTAAAAAGGAAACCTACATTAGCATAACAATCTGAATTATTTTCATTTAGCTATACGAATAAAATGTTTACATTTGCAGATTCTAATACAATTAATAATTAAGACTACACAATGAAAAACATTATTCAATTAAGTGCTTCTGTACTTATGACTGGTTTGCTTACCTTCTCAAATTTTGTAAACGCACAAACCTATGGTAAGCCTATTCAGGGATTAGGAAATATGAATACCGACGTATCATATTACGGACATATCGGTAATCATGAAATTCTATCTCTTGCATTTACGACAACAATCGGAACCACGCAAATTAACCTTTACTCTTATGCAGATAAGAAGAAAGTGGCTTCAACAAGTATGAATGTTGAATTCAACAAAGTAAAATATACAGCAGAAGAATTTTTCGTGAAAAACGGTAAGTTATATGCATTCTTTATTGGGAAAAATCCTAAATCAGGAGTTGCTACTCTTTATTTTCAAGAATTTACAGAGAAATTAGTACAAAAAGGAAATGCGATTGAAATCACAACTTTCCCCAATGCTATGGACGGCCAGGAATACCGAAAAATGTTGAACACACCATTATTTGACAACAGCCCGGTGAAATATCAGCGTATTGATATGGTTCAGAACGAGACATCAGGAAATATGGTTTTCACGTTCTCTATGAAATCCAAAGATGAATTGAAAATTTCTTACGGAAAAGCAATCGTGATTGACAAAGATTTTAAACTAATTGTTCAAAAAGAATACAAAGCGAAAGATCCAAAAAACACGGTAAAAATTGAATTACACAAAATGTATCAAAACAATGACGTTCTCTTTTCTTTCACAGAAAGTCAAAAAGTGAAAAAAGAAGAAGTGGTGTCATCTATGGGAATGATTTTTGTACCTGGAAATGATGAAGATATTGCAGAATTAGAGTTAAACCCATCAAAAAAGACGATTAAAAATATCATCGTAAGTTCAAATTTCGATTCCAAAAACACGTATGGATACGCTATTTCGTCTAACGAATACGCGAGTCAAGAAAGTTTATTTGCAAAAATATACACATACAATCCAGACACTAAAAACACAAGTGAAATAAACGTTGATCTTGGAAAAGGAAACTCAACGGATAAAAACAAAAAAATCAACGAATTTAAATTACATAAATTGTATATGCTTGAGAACGGAGAATTCCTTCTTCATCTAGAAAGCTACACTTCTGGATCATTAGTATTGTCGATTTCCGCAGATGGAAAAGTAAACTGGAGAAAAAACATTCGTAACTTAAGTTATGGAGATTTATACAACTCGACTTTGAGCTATTTGGAAGATAATAATTCGTACAAATTAATTTTCAATACCAATAATTTGGATGGAACGTCTTTAAAAGAAAAAACGGAAAAACTTTCCATTAAATCTGTTCCTGCAATCGCTACAATTGATACAAAAACTGGAAAAACGAGCTATAAAGCTTTGAATGCAAAAGGAAAAGTTATTGGTGGTGTTTCTACAAAGTTAAGCCAAGAACACGATAACGGTGTGTTTACATTCCGTATGAATTACGACGGAAAAATTCAATCTGTTCCTGTTAATTTCAACAAATAAGCAAGAGCAATAGTCACTTTAAATCCCTTGGCGAACACGAGTAAGCCAAGGGATTTTTTTTGTCCTAAAAATCGTCATTGACTGCCGTGAATCCCGCGTTAGGGATAACAATGAAAAGCTTTTTTGTACAACAAAAAACTTGCAATGAATAGCCCGACCCCTTGGGGTAACGCCCAAAAAGAAAGAAATGAATGGAAACAGGCATCCATTTCGGTCTACACGTGCTAGTGTCCTCTTGTAAACGTGTTCACCTGCTGCGGCACATTAGCTTCCGCTGGTCGCAAATTCCCGCTAGCGTTCACAACGTTTCCCATTCGTTCAGCTATTCCGCTTCGCCCGGGCTGAGATCCATTTTCATGAAACGATGGATTAAAGGAAAGAGTTCTTGGTTCATTAAACTCGAAAAAGAAACCCGTTTTCAACTATTTTTGGTCAAATGCACATTTTCATGCTTAGACAGTAAAGTGAATTTACTTGCATTGCTTATCTTTGTTCTTCCATGGAAAATTTTGCTTCATATCTAAAGCACCCAATATTTAAGGTTGTCAGTCAAATTGCAACGGAAGAGAACCTTCAGGTTTTTGTCATCGGCGGCTTTGTAAGAGACATTTTCTTAGAACGCGAGCGAAAAGACATTGACATTGTTGTGGTTGGCGACGGTATGGATTTAGCGCAAAAAGCAGCCACCATTTTGAGGGTAAAAAAAGTAACCCTTTTTAAAACCTTTGGAACAGCCGCATTTAGATATAAAGACATTGACGTCGAATTTGTAGGCGCAAGAAAAGAATCATATACAGAAGATTCACGTAAACCAGCTGTAGAAGCGGGCTCATTAATTGATGATCAAAACCGTAGAGATTTCACTATAAATGCCTTAGGGATATCCTTGCACAAGGACACTTTTGGTCAATTGATGGATCCTTTTAACGGCTTATCGGATCTTGAAAAAGGAATCATTCGCACGCCTTTAGATCCGGACATTACCTTTAGCGATGATCCTTTACGTATGATGCGAGCGGTACGATTTGCCAGTCAACTTGATTTTCAGATTGAACCTAAAACACGTGAAGCCCTTTTGCGTAATTGCGAACGTTTAAAAATCATTTCAGCGGAAAGAATCATGGATGAGTTTAACAAAATCCTCTTGTCCCCTACGCCATCGCGCGGCTTAAAGATTCTCTTTGCAACACAATTACTACATCAGTTTTTTCCAGAAATGGTACAACTTGCAGGTGTTGAAACCAAAGACGGTAAATCACATAAAGACAATTTCTATCACACCTTAGAAGTGATTGACAACGTTGCTGAAAACAGTAATGACCTATGGTTGCGATGGGCAGCATTAATGCATGACATTGCCAAACCACCCACCAAACGATTTGACAAAAACATAGGTTGGACCTTTCACGGGCATGAAGATTTAGGAGCCAAATGGACACCTCGCATCTTTTCCCGCTTGAAATTGCCGTTAGATCACAAAATGAAATACGTGCAAAAATTAGTTCGCCTACACCTTCGTCCAATTGCGTTGGTTAAAGGAAATGTAACCGATTCTGCTATTCGTCGTTTATTGTTTGAAGCAGGCGATGACGTTGATGATTTAATGACTTTGTGTAACGCAGACATTACCTCAAAAAATGAATTTAAGGTAAAACGATACCGTCAAAACTTTGAACTGGTTCGTGAAAAGCTAAAAACCGTAGAAGAAAAAGATAAGGTACGTAATTTTCAACCGCCAATTGATGGACAAGAAATCATGGCCATTTTTGAGATTAAACCATGTAACACTATTGGGGAGTTAAAATCAAAAATCAAGGAAGCCATATTAGACGGCACAATACAAAACGATCGCAATGAAGCGTACCAATACTTACTCACTTTGGCAAATGACTTGCAACTAGAAGTGAAAAAGACATTGGATGAGATATAAAATTATTTTTTGAAAAAGCATAATATAAAAACACTATGGCAGGGTTAAAATTCAGAGCATTATTAGACACAAAGGAAAATTCCGAAATCTTTCGTGATGTCATCATTCCAGACAGTGCAACATTTGAAGACCTTTTTAAAATTACCATTGAAGCCTTTCAATTCAAAGGTGATCAAATGGCCTCTATCTATGTTTCAAACGACGAGTGGGACAAGGGAACCGAAATTGCACTTGAAGATTTAAGTTTCGGTGAAGACGAAGAAATTGCCATTATGGCAAATACAAAAGTACGCGACTTCATTGAAGCACCCGATCAAAAATTCATCTTGGTGTACGACTTCATACGCATGTGGATTGTTTTGTTTGAATTGGTAAGCTATGAAAGAGAAACACCTGAAAAGCCACTTATCTTTCTTGCTGTTGGTGATGCTCCAAAAGAAGATTCACGTGGAGAAGAAGAAACTGCACGTTTATTTGAAAGCGCAGGTGGTCAATTAAGTGACGACGAGGATGAAGATGAATTTGGTTTCAACGATTATGATGACGATTATAGCGAAGAAGATTATGGAAGCTTCGACGATTACGACTATTAATCATGGAGCACACAAACGACCCCATTGGTCAAGCCATTCTTGATTTTGCAAAAAACGGAAAAGCAGAAGACATAATTGTTGCCTCAGATTTATGTGACGACGACCAGATTCCTGTAGCCTATTTATTCCGTTCATTTAAAGAAATGCCGAAAATTGAAAAAGCAGCATTAAAGGCTTGTCAAGGCAGCATTTTAGATGTAGGCGCAGCAGCAGGCGTGCATGCTTTACATTTGCAAAACAAAGGTTTTAAAGTCAATGCGATTGACACCTCGGCAGGTGCCGTACGTTTTTTACATTCCAAAAACATTGCAGCCCGACAAATTGATTTCTTTGAATTAAAAGAAGAAAAATACGATACCGTTCTTTTGCTTATGAATGGAATTGGCATTGCAGGAGATTTAGAGGGGGTTGAAAAATTCCTTTTACACGCAAAATCATTACTTGCGCCGAATGGGAAAATACTCATCGATTCAACAGACATACAATACCTTTATGAGGATGAAGATGGATCTGTTTGGGTAGATTTAAACACAGCATATTACGGTAATTTCAATTATCAAATGAAATACAATTCCCATACTTCTGAATGGTTCAAATGGCTATACTTAGATGCCCAAAACTTTTGTGAAGCGGCAGAAAAATGTGGTCTTTCCTTTGAAATCCTTGAAACGGATGAATACGCCTTCCTTGTAGAATTAAAAAACAATTAATCATGAAAAAGCTACTATTCCTCTTTACGCTGTTATTTAGCAGCCCCTTATTGAATGCACAAGAACTTTTACCCCCTTTAGAAATGGTAGATTCTATCTATGCGTTGAAAAAAGTCGTTCCCTTGTATAAGATTACGAAAGAAAATCAACCTGCAAGTTATTTAATGGGGACCATACATATTGTTCCTTCAAAATACGACCCTAGCATTGAAATCTTAAAACCATATATCGCTGAAACCCAAGAAATGTATTTAGAAGTTGCCAATTTAAGCGACATTAAACCGGAATATTATCTTCGTGGAAAAAAAGAAAAAGAATTTCTTTCTTTTTTCTCAGTAGAACAAAAAGACAGCATTTTTGATTTTGCAGAAAAACACTGTAAAATTACAAAAGGCATGCTCAAAATCAATTCAACAAAATTCAAGCCTATGATTGTTGAACAACTCTTACTGAGTCCTTTTTCTTCAGGTGACTATTCTTATGACATTGCGTTGTTTAACTATGCCAATGAGAACCACATGCCTGTAAATGGTATGGAAAAAATTGAAGATCAATTAAAAGCCTTGTCCACACAAGATAGCGCTTCAACCAATCGCTCCATAATGGAAAATATTCGTCATCCCGAAAAAGTAACTGCACTCTATCAAAAGATGTTGTATCATTACTTTAGTGGTAATACTGCAGCTTTAGAACAAATTATCTCAGACCAATACACAGACAAAAACTTTATCTCCAATATTTTAGACCAAAGAAACATCAAATGGATGAAGAAATTGAAAAAAGATTTAAAGAAAAAATCTTATTTCATTGCAGTTGGTGCCGGTCATTTAGATGGAAAAAATGGACTTATTAACCTATTAGAAAACGAAGGATATACCATAACCCGTATTGAACTATGAAAAACATCATTCTCGTATTTGCACTGGCATTAACCGCCATTGCTTGTAAACCTTATTCTGACAAAGATAAAGCTGCATTTGAAGAAAAGATTGAGGCATTTGAAAAAAAGCAAGCGCTTTCATTAGAAAAGTCATCCTCAGGATTACATTACAAAATTTACGGTACTACCTCCGAACGAATCATTAAAGCAAACGACCAAATACGAGTGACCTATGAAGGAAAACTTTTAGATGGTTCTAGTTTTGACAAACAAGAAAATCCAATTGAATTAAATGTCCGTGAATTAATTCCCGCTTGGCGTGAAGTATTAGCTGAAATGAGTGTTGGAGACAGCTGTTATTTGATTGCACCTCCATACATTGCTTATGGACAAAAAGGGAAGGGAGAAATACCTGGAAATGCGATATTGCAGTTCACAATCAAGGTACATGAGGCATATTAGGACAATTATTGCTAAAAAGTAAATTGTTTTAGTCGAACAACTTGATAAAACAAAACCAAAAACCTATTTTTGGCAGGAATAAAAAATTTTGATACTAAAACCGCAAACATGAGCGTACTTGTAAATAAAGATTCAAAAGTTATTGTTCAAGGATTCACAGGAGGCGAAGGAACTTTCCACGCTGGCCAGATGATTGAATATGGAACAAACGTAGTAGGTGGAGTAACACCAGGTAAAGGAGGTTCAACACACTTGGACAGACCTGTTTTTAACACGGTTAAAGATGCAGTTGAGACGACTGGAGCTGACACTTCAATCATTTTCGTTCCACCAGCATTTGCAGCAGATGCAATCATGGAGGCAGCTAACGCAGGTATCAAAGTAATCGTTTGTATTACAGAAGGTATTCCTGTTAACGACATGGTGCAAGCTAAAGAATACATCAAAGGATATGATTGCCGTTTGATCGGACCAAACTGTCCGGGTGTAATCACTGCTGGTGAAGCAAAAGTTGGAATTATGCCAGGTTTTGTTTTCAAAACTGGAAAAGTAGGTATCGTTTCTAAATCTGGAACGTTGACGTACGAAGCAGCAGACCAAGTTGCTAAAGCTGGTTTAGGAATCACAACAGCAATCGGTATCGGTGGAGATCCAATCATTGGAACAACAACACAAGAAGCTGTAGAATTATTGATGAATGACCCTGAAACAGAAGGAATCGTGATGATTGGTGAGATTGGTGGTAGCTTGGAAGCAATCGCTGCTCGTTGGATCAAAGAAAACGGTACAAAACCAGTTGTAGGTTTCATCGCAGGTGAAACAGCTCCGAAAGGACGTACAATGGGTCACGCTGGAGCAATCGTTGGTGGTGCTGACGATACTGCTGAAGCGAAAAAACGTATCATGAGAGAATGTGGAATTCACGTAGTGGACTCTCCTGCTCACATCGGTATGAAAATGGCTGAAGTATTAGGAAAATAATCCTCTTAATTCATATAAAAGGTCGCCTTGTGCGGCCTTTTTTGTTTTTAACCTCGTCCTCCACATTATGAATGCATCAGATACAATTTACATCGACCTCTTTTTTGACCAAGCCGAAAAAAGACCACAAGTACTTCAATATTTTATGGAACGTCCCTATGGAACCCTCCACTTATTAAAAGATGCTTGTAGAAAAGATGCTTGTAGAAAAGATGCTAACAATAGAACAGCAATGCGTTCAGCTTGGGTGATCAGTCATTTAGGTGAATACCATCCGCATTTCTTACAATCCTATTACAATGAATTAATTGATGCCTACTTAGACACAGAGGATAGTTCTGTGCTTAGAAGCCTAGGAAAAGCCATTAATCACCTAAAGATTAAACCCTATCGCATTGGAGAAGTATTTGACTTTTGCGTAAAAGAAAGTACAAATTTTAACCAAGCCATTGCCACACGCGTTCATTGTATGTACCTACTCAACAACATACAACTCCTCCACCCTGAATTAAAAAATGAAGTAATGGAAATAGCAGAACTCCTATTCGAAACTGCTAATGAACCTTCTATGAGAGGAGCTCTCAAAAAAATACTAAAAAAAAATAAAAGATAAAACGTTGATTTAAAAACATTTAGATATTTAACAATGTTAATTCCTCACGATTATACTACTATGCATAACAAAGTACTATAAATAATTTATATCTTTGTAATAAATAGTACTGTATGAACATGGAGAATACAAAGGCTCAAATGCGAAAAGGTATTTTAGAGTATTGCATATTGGCCATATTAAAAAAGAAGGAAGCTTATCCCTCAGATATACTAGGTGAATTAAAAGACGCAAAATTAATTGTTGTTGAAGGAACATTATATCCCTTATTGACGCGATTAAAAAACGCAGAATTACTAACTTATAGATGGGAGGAATCACAAGCGGGGCCACCCCGAAAATATTTTTCTTTAACTGAAAAAGGTGAACTTTTTTATCAAGAATTAGCATTAACATGGGAAGAGTTGCAGACAACTGTAGCGATGATTACTAAAATCGATTAATATGAACAAAACTGTACAAATACATATAAAAGGGGTTCCATTCACAATGGAAGAAGAAGCATACCGCCTATTGAACAATTATTTATTGCGATTAAAAAAAAGTTTAGGAAATCAAGAAGGTGCAGAAGACATCATTGAGGACATAGAATTACGTATAGCTGAATTGCTCAACGAACAAACAAAAAAAGGTACACTAGTAATAGAAGAGCGCCATGTAACAGAAGTATTAGCCACTTTGGGAGACCCCAAAGACTATACGCATGCAGACTACAATGAAGAACAGCCTATTTCCGAAGAAACGTTTGCAGAAATTCCTTCTGGGCGCTCCCTATTTCGTGATCTTGACAACGCATGGATAGCTGGAGTTTGTAGCGGAATGTCCGCGTACTTGAACATCAATGTCATGCTCATTCGTTTGGCATTGGTACTGTTCGTCATCTTAGGTGGATCAGGTTTCATTATCTATCTTGTTTTATGGATCGTCATGCCAAAACCAAAGACAACATTGGATAGACTGCGTATGCAAGGAAAACCCATTAATGTTGAATCCATCAAAGAAGAAGTAAATTTTGCAGCTTCGCAATTTGAAAAATCTACAACCCGATTAGCAGAACAACTTAAAGACAATGAACGCATCGATAAAATAACAAAAGCCATTGTGAAAATCATACGCGTTTTTGTAGGATTAATCTTACTCGGAATAGCCGTTTCATTAATTTTAGGTTTCACCGCACTCCTCTTTTCCGACCAGGCAATAATTAAAAACAATTCTCAAACCATCATTACCTCTTTAGGAATGTCTGATTTACTGTTTGAAAACCTATTCGTAAAAAACCTCGCATGGTTTAGTGTCTATGCATTAGGTGGAAGCGTATTGTTTTCCTTATTAATTGGAGCCCTAATCCTTTTGTTTTCTTTAAAACCCAAAATCTGGAAATACACCATGATAGCAATGACCATTTTTGGAATCACTGGATTGATCACCGCGGCCTATGTAACCTTTGATACCCTCAAAGAATTTAGAGACGAAGTAGAAATCGAAGAAGAAATTTTCAGTTCAAATGAAGAACAGTTAATCATCAACATGAACCTATCTGAAAAACTAGAAAATGGAAGAACCGTAAAAAAGAAAAAAGGATCAAGATTCTTAGAGATAGATGGAAAACAAATCATCAGCAGTGGATACGACGTAAGATTCACGGAAAGCCCAGACAGTTTATACCATCTTTTTTTAGTACGAAAAGCACATGGAAGAAACAATCTAAAAGCACAAGAAAAAGCAAACAACATTCAATTCAGCATTCAAAAAGAAGACAATAATATAAAATTGAACACTTACTATGCGTATCCTCAAAAAGATAAATTTAGAGACCAAGAAATTGAAATTCATGTACGCATTCCAAAAAACAAAAGTGTACAATTCGACAAAAAAACCGTGAATTTCTTACCAAAACAAATGGAGGAAAGTGAACAAACCATTCCTACACAATTAATTGGAGTAGTGAGTGAAAAAGGCGAATACATCCATTTTTCAGATTATTAATAAAAAGGACTTCGGTCCTTTTTTTGTTTCAAAAACATTCCTGAAATCCTTAAAAAAATCCCATTTTTGCAATATGAATTATTGCATCATAGACGTTGAAACCACAGGAGGAAATCCCAAAGGCTCAAAGATTACAGAGATTGCTATCTATAAACACGATGGTCAGTCTGTAATTGACGAATTTGTTTCTCTTGTCAATCCCGAATGTGAAATTCCTGAATTCATTTCTCGTCTTACGGGAATCAACGACAAAATGGTTGCCAACGCTCCAAAATTCTTTGAGATTGCCAAACAAATTATTGACTTCACAAGTGACAGTATCTTTGTTGCTCACAACGTAAGTTTCGACTACAGCATGATTCGCTCAGAATTTAAACGGCTAGGCTATGATTACAGAAGAGAACAAATTTGTACCGTTCGCGCCGCACGTTATGTTATCCCTGGTCATGCATCCTATAGCTTAGGAAAAATATCCAATGATTTAGGCATCAAAATAAACGGTAGACACAGAGCAGGAGGTGACGCCTTTGCAACTGTTCAATTGTTCGATATACTTTTAAAAAAGGACAAAAATAACCTACAAGGCTTTTTACAACAAGAACTCAATACCTCCCTACTGCATCCGGATTTCAACCCTGATGTAATTGATGAAATGCCCAATAAAACAGGCGTATTTTCATTTTACAACGATTGCAATCAAATCATATTTGTCGGAAAAAGTAAAAACATAAAATCCAGAGTAGAACAACACCTCAGAAACACGAAAACAAAAAAAGGTGCACAAATGCGTGAAGAAATCATTCGCATTGAATATGAATTAACAGGTAATGAACTGGTGGCTGAACTACTAGAAGATCGATGGATTAAACAATACAAACCTAAATACAACATTAAGAACAAAAAAAATAAATATCCGTACGGATTATATTCTTCTCACGCCTTGAATGACGAGGGTTATATACATTTGAAAGTGGCCTTAACAAAGGACGAGTCCCAACTCCCAATCACCGCTTACGCCACCAAAAAAGAGGGAATAAACCACTTAACCAAACTATGTAAAGAATATGCTTTGTGTCAAAAATTATGTCATCTTTCCCCTACTGAAAAACACTGTTCCAATTACGAAGAAAAAAAATGCTTTGGTGCTTGCGTGGAAAAAGAAACATATACCACCTACAATGCGAGAATAAAAAACCTCATTCAAGACATTTCCTTAGAAAACGAATCCTTTTATTTACTCGAAAAAGGTCGTTCAAAATTAGAAAAATGCCTCTTATATATGGAAAATGGTGAATACATAGGCAATGGATACATTCCCTTCAACAAAATGAAGAAAGGCCCTAAATTTTGGAGACATTTCATCGACAGACAACATGATAACGCTTCAGCAAAAGCAATAATACAATTGTATATGCGCAAAAACGAAGTGGAGAAAGTCATCGTATAATTCTAATGTCAAATCAATCAAAACTTTTTTTGGGCGTTTCCCTCTCCCCAAGTAAATTGGGAATCAGGTCGGGCTATCCGTTCATAGTCCAACCCCAAAGCTTTGGGGTTGGAGCTATCCACTTCTATCCCTAACGCGAAAGTAGTCGTAAACATGTGTATTCGTTTTCAAAATACACAGCGCTCCTTTACCTACAATTTCTTCATTAAAAGCAATAAAAAAAGACGGTTCATACAAACCGCCTTTCATTTTATACTTTATTCTTTTAAAATTTTTCTATTTCACGTCCTTCTTTTTTCTTGATTTTTATCCATGGGTACAGTTGAAAACGGCGGGAAAGCTGAATGTTCAATGAAGAACCTTTTCCACTTCCATAATACGAATATCGATTAGTAACATTATTATCCGTAATGGTATAAGAATTTAAAAAATAATTCATCCTTCCAAATCCTTGTGTATAATTCACGTCTATAGAGAATAAATTGCGGTTTGATTTTGTGTAAAAATCAAACCCAACTCCAAAAGAAGTAAATCCATTTATTCTTTTTTGTGAAGAGCTAATATATAAGGCTTGATCTAAAGTTGCACCATTTCCAAATGTATTTGGCCATCCAGATAATTCTATATAAGTGTTTATAGCTTTATGTCCTTTCTTCAATTGACTGTTAAAATAAAAACCTAAATTTGCCGTTAATCGTAATCCAAAAACATTGTTTTTTGTTCGATACGCCTCATATTGATAGCCTAAAGACAATTTATGTATTGTTCGTGTGAATCTATCACCAAACGAGCTACTTATATACGAATTAACGCCTGGTTCTGACTCTAAGGCATTGGAGTAATAATGAGCTCTATACCCACCTCCAACGAGCGTGTACAAATATTGGAATTCAAAAAAATGTTTTTTATAGGTTACACCAGCATCAATACCGACATCAAAACCATCCAAATTCATAAACTTTAATTGTTCATGCAGTATATATGGATTCGATAAAACAGGTGTACTCGTTACATTTTTATATTGCTCTCCAGTAGTTGTAACCATAAATTTTGTACTGTAAAAAACAGGTTTTATGTAAGTCGTAAATTGTGCAAAAGAGGGACTTACTGCAAAAAAAAATAGAAAAGAAAAAAGATGTTTAAACATAATACGTTAAATAGGTGAATTCACTGAAATAAGTGAATTCACTAATTGCGGCGAATATAACAAGAAAAAATTAACCCACAACTATTCAAACACTTAATGTATGAAATGAAACACTTTAGTCAATCACTTATACATTTCTATGGATATTATTTCTTTCGAAGTAACAAAAAAATGCGGCTCTTTCGAACCGCATTCTCTTTTTATCTTCTTCTAAAATTTTTCTATTTCACGTCCTTCTTTTTTCTTGGTTTTAATCCATGGGTACAGTTGAAGTCGATGGGAAATATGAATCGTTAAACCTGACCCTCTTGATCCATCCAAATAATTATATTCAATATACTTTCCATCATGTTCAATTCCAAATCTAGCAGCAGATTGAAAGAAACTACTAAAACCTTGTGAATAATTCACATCAAAAGATAAGATGTTGCGTCTTTTATTATTCACATCAAACCCAAAGCCGACAGAAAAATATCCATTTATTCCTTTTGAAAAACCAACAGCATATCCTTTTAAAAACAATACCCCTTCATTACCAATTGGAGAACCTGTTTCACTCTGCGAGAGAACAATCATCTTTTTATACATGCCGTCTTTTCTTTTTAAATTAAAGAATGTCCCTAGCCCAAAATTAAGTCGTAATTGAAGTAAATTATTCTTGGTAGTAAAGAAATTATAATGATATTTCAATCCAAGTTTGTGACTAGACAAGCCTATTTTACTCGGTAGCGAATAGTGGGTATTATAACTCGCATCTTGGTGGATCCAATTGTTTTTTGGTGAAACACTAAAATGGCTAAAAACAGAACCTTTTCCAACAGTTTCATTTACATATTCAATTTCAAAAAAATGCTTTTGATTATATTTAACTCCAAATGCTATACCCAAATCAATACTATTTGTAAAAACAAAATTTCGATCAGTATATTTAAAAAATGGATTTGACATATATTCAGAATGCCCAGCATTATTACTAAAACCTCTACTAGATGTTTGAAATTTAACATTCAATAAAGGCTTAATATAAAATTGAACCTGTGCCTGTATGTAAATTGATGTAGAGAAGAAAAAAGAAAGAAATAAAAAAGCTTTAAAATTCATAAAAATTAATTTACATAAATAGAAACGAATTTAGTATAGTAGTCTACACCATTATAAGACAGTATTCCTCTTGCTCTAGCTGAAATTTTATTCAAATTTCTTGAACTAGAAGCAGCAACCCACTTAGATGAATGTGATGCTACTTTAGGAATTGTATAAACTCCTTTACTAAAATAATAATTTGAAACTGAGTTACATGGTCGAAATTGAATATGAATATCATGTGGAACAATTTCCTTCCTAAAAGAAACAGTAGTAGTAGGTGCACCCCACATATTAGGATTAGGTAATAACTCAAAAGTCATTCTAAAACTAAAGTAGATCCCACCCCGGAAATTATCCATTGAAAATAAATAATATTCATAATTATCTGTTGCATACCCTTCGGGATATTCAGCTGCAGAATGATACCCAATCCCTCCGCACTTTTCACTTACTCCATCACGAACGATGTAAAGCACATCATCATCTGTAGAAAATTCTTTCACATTTTTGTTTGAAGTCCTACCATTTATTAAATCCGAATAATCTGAGGTGCTGTTTTTTGCTTCAATCACAAAAACTTTTTCTTTTTGAAGGTCAACTTTATAGATATGCTCGCCAATTTGTACTGCACCATCTTTGTTTAACAATTGTCCTAAAAAGTCATCCATTTCCTGTCCTTCTTTAGCGTTCGCATTTTTCTCAATAACAGTTGAATTTGAGAAATAGTTAGGGAAAGAAGCTTTTTTAATTGACGTTAGCATTTCTTCTTGTAATTCTGCTTGTTCATGATCAACTGCTTTTTCGTAGGCTTCTAGTGTGGCAAACTTTAGTAGTTTTCCATCGGTTGTCAAACCTAAACGTTCAACAAGCATTGTTTCTTTTTGTGCTTCATCGTGTGTAGCTATGATTTCTTTTTTACAAGCAGTTAGTGCTCTTGTAAGGAAGACACTAAAAATCCCCCCATAAAACAAATTGTTTCATAAGTTGTTAATTAATTACTAATTGCGGCGAATATAACAAGAATAAATTAACCCACAACTATCCAACCACTTAATGTGTGAAATGAATCACTTTAGTCAATCACTTATACATTTCTATGGATATTATTTCTTTCGAAGTAACAAAAAAATGCGGCTCTTTCGAACCGCATTCTCTTTTTATCTTCTTCTAAAATTTTTCTATTTCACGTCCTTCTTTTTTCTTGATTTTTATCCATGGGTACAGTTGAAAACGGCGGGAGAGCTGAAAATAGAGTCCTGTTCCTTTGCTATAACTCATGAAATTATGTCGTTTAACAATTCCATTATCAACAATAATAATTTCCGTACCAGCACCCGAAATCAAAGAAAATCCTTTATTGAAAAGTATATCAAAAGAGAACAAATACAATTTCTTACAATAAAAATCTCTGCCTACTCCAGCTGTTAAATAAAAATTAAACCTATTAATACCTATTCCCCAAATTTCTTGAGTAAAAAAAACATTATCTGCAATTTCCTCCGTTTTATAAAGTTCAGCATCTAATCTTCCAATTGCACTAGGTTGCTTGAAGCCAAATGACATTCCAATAGTATAATGAAACTTAGAAGCAGCTAAGTAAGAATATTGTATAGAAAGACGGTTTATTGCCTTACCATAGATGTTTTTACGACTTGTTTGATAATAAGATCCATCTATATTTTTGTACTCAAAATAAATTTCATTACCGGAACCCGTAGCATCTGTGTTAAAATCTAATTCAATTAAATGCTTTTTTCTAAAAATAGCACCTAAACCTATCCCAAGATCAATTGAATTCAAACCAGTCGTTATAACTGTTTTATTATCATAATGAAATAATGGATTTGAGTTAAAAGCGTAATTATCAAACCGTCTTGGAGAACTAGACCCAAAATCAATTTTATTATTTAACATTGGTTTTACAAAAAATGATGTTTGAGCGTATAATTGCCCAAACATCATAAACATTAAACAGAGGACTACTCTCATGGAAAAACAGGATTATTTACTTGAATTACACGCCACTCAGTAAAATATGTTGAATAAGTATTGCCACCTTGAGGTACACCTGGAATTTCACACCTTATTCTAAATTTGGTATGAAGTCCGTTAAGCGCTTTTGAACCTGAATAGGATTTATGTTTTTGAAAATTATGCGTTGCTGGATTGGATTGATACCACGGATGTGAATATGGTCCAACAGTATTACCACATCTTTGGTGATGCCAAACATTCTCTAATTGAACATAAATCCTAATTTGACCCTGAACAGTAGACCGGGCTGTCGTCACTATAGAGTAATAAATCCCATATCTCCTGTAATCTGCATCCCCCCAGAATTTAAAAACCCCTCCATATCCAGGAATATCATAAACTGACGTTTCAACATATCTATTACCCAAATGATCCTCGTTACAAAGCAGTGAATTTTGTTGATTTTCAACACCTGACTCAACCAATTCCAGTACATCGTCATCAAATGAATACTCTTTTACATTTTTGTTTGAAGTCCTACCATTTATTAAATCCGAATAATCTGAGATGCTATTTTTTACTTCAATAACGAAAACTTTTTCTTTTTGAAGGTCAACTTTATAAATATGCTCGCCAATTTGTACTGCACCATCTTTGTTTAACAGTTGTCCTAGAAAGTCATCCATTTCGTGATCTTCTTTAGCGTTCGCATTTTTCTCAATAACAGTTGAATTTGAGAAATAGTTAGGGAAAGAAGCTTTTTTAATTGAGGTTAGCATTTCTTCTTGTAATTCTGCTTGCTCATGATCAACTGCTTTTTCGTAGGCTTCAAGTGTAGCAAACTTTAGTAGTTTTCCATCGGCTGTCAAACCTAAACGTTCAACAAGCATTGTTTCTTTTTGTGCTTCATCTTGTGTAGCTATGATTTCTTTTTTACAAGCAGTTAGTGCTGTTGTAAGGAAGACACTAAAAATCCCCCCCATAAAATAAATTGTTTCATAAGTTGTTAATTAATTACTAATTGCGGCGAATATAACAAGAATAAATTAACCCACAACTATCCAACCACTTAATGTGTGAAATGAAACACTTTATACGATAAAAAACATATTTCATCGTCAAATTTACCATTGTTCCTTAATTGAAAATAAGGTAATTGATCGTAAATGTCTTATTATTCGTACACATTCAGCTAGGGCGGAACGCGATAGCTAAATGAATGAGAAAGGGTGTGTGTGTTGGTTTGCCACTGCGACCCAAGGAAGCACGTGGCAATGCCTTACACGCACCACTTTATAGGCATTTACTAAAGCGTGTAGACCGTTAAGGCTGCCTCATACTTAGAAAAATATCGTGGTAATTTGCATTATGGGACACCTCAAAATTCTTATTTTTAACATTTATACATGAACTCAATCCATTAAGTTATGTCTTTAAAAGCGTTAAAATATAAAGTATACGATTTGTTAAATGGGGATTCCAACCGTTTATCTAGTCGAATTGTAAATGCCGGTTTGATTTTGCTCATTCTTTTAAATGCTGTTTCACTTATTCTTGAGTCGATGCCAGCATACAAAAACGAGTATGGAAATTTTTTCAATCAGTTTAATTACTTTTCTGTCCTCTTTTTTTCGGTAGAATATTTCCTTCGTATGTGGTCAATTACTTGTGAGGAAAAATATGAACATCCTATTTTGGGTAGGATAAAATTTGCGCTTACTCCACTTCAAATAATAGATTTATTGGCTATTCTACCTTTCTTTCTTGCATTTGCTCATTTTGATTTAAGGACACTTCGTTTGTTGCGTGTTTTTAGATTGCTCCGCATTTTTAAAATTGCAAAATATATTTCCGCTTTATCTATCGTTATTACTGTTTTAAGACGTAAAACTGGAGAATTAGCCATTGCGGCATTTTTGCTGTTATTTTTACTCTTGATTGCTTCAACAGCTATATATTATGCGGAAAATTCGGTACAACCCGAAGCTTTTTCTAGTATTCCTGATTCTATGTGGTGGTCAGTAATTACGATCTGTACTGTTGGATATGGAGACATCTTTCCTGTAACCGATATTGGGAAGCTCATCGGTGGTTTATTGGCTGTTATTGGAATTGGTTTCTTTGCTTTACCTACTGGAATCATTTCTTCTGGTTTTACTGAGGTTTTGGAAGAACGTAAAGAGATGAAAGCATTAGAAGCTAGGTTAAAGGAAAAAGAAGCTCATCAAGAAGAAGATAATTTTTGCCCTTGTTGTGGAAGAGAAGTGAAAAAATCTTGATGCTACTGCGCACTGTTTGTCTAAATCATAATGAAGACGCGAAGCTTGTATTGTAAAGAATTAAAAGGGAATTAGCTTATATAATAAAGAGATCGCAACAGAAAGCATAACGGTAATTACGCTTCCGAAGCAGATAATAATTGACTTGTCTTAGGCCATCAGCCAGGGCGGAACGCGATAGCTAAATGAATGAGAAAGGGTGTGCGTGTTGGTTTGCTACTGCGACCAAAGGAAGCACGTGGCAAACCCTTACACGCACCACTTTGTAGGCATTTACTAAAGCGTGTAGACCGTTAAGGCTGCCAACATTTTATTCTCCACTTTTATAGACAAAAAAAGGCCGACTTTCGCCGACCTTTTTATAGATTTTATTTTGGATTAATCTCTCAAACTTTTCTTTTTCGACAAGTCGATAAGGATTGGTGTTGCCACACAAAGTGAGGAGAAAGTACCGATGATTACACCTAACATTAAGGCGAATACGAATCCTCTGATTGCTGCTCCACCGAAGATGAAGATCAACAATAGTACGGTAAATGTTGTCATTGAGGTAATGATGGTACGAGATAGTGTAGAATTCAATGCTAAATTCACTTCTTCTTCGTCTGTCAATCCTTTTCTGTGTCCTAAGTTTTCACGTATACGGTCAAATACAATTACGGTATCGTTGATTGCGTATCCAATTACGGTTAGAATTGCTGCGATAAACGCTTGGTCTACGTCCATGTTGAATGGTAGAATTCCATTCAATAGAGAGAAGATTCCTAATGTAAACAATACGTTATACGCTAGTGAAACTAAAGCTCCTGTAGAATATTGGTATTTACCGAATCGAATCATGATGTATGCTGCAATGATCAACAATGCGAAAACGACAGCAATCATAGATGATTTTTTCAATTCATCAGAAATTGTTGGTGACACCGTTCTTGACTCAACGATTTCGTGGTTACCCAATTTTTCTTTAGACATATCAAACGCATCTTGCAACTTAGCCATTACGATATTATTTGCTGACTCGTCACCTAACATGTAGTTGGTAATGATTTCAACATTATAAGAGTTTGACTTTGTTTTTGTTACTAAAGATGCTTCTTTACCATCTTTCCCAAAAGACTTACGAATGTTTGTCTCTAGGTAATTCATTTGATTCGCTACTGGTTGTTCAAATTTAACAACGTATGTGCGTCCTCCGGAGAATTCTACTGATGGGTTTAAACCTTTTGTGAACAACAATCCTAAAGAAAGGACAGATGTTATGATGGTAAACACGTAGAATTTTTTACGATTCCCTGCCCAGTCAATATTGATATTTTTGAAAGTACCTTTCGTCATTTTTGTAGAGAAAGTAATTTCTTTCTTTCTGCTATGCATCCACATAAAAATCAAGCGAGTGATGATTACTCCTGAGAATACAGATGTTATCAAACCGATGATTAAAGTAATTGCGAAAGACTCGATTGGTCCTGATCCTAATGCTTTTAATACGATTGCAGTTAGGATGGTTGTAACGTTAGCATCAATAATTGATGACAATGCTTTTCCATATCCTTCATTAATCGCGTCTTCTTGTGATTTTCCTGCGTCTAATTCTTCTCGAATACGTTCAAATATTAGTACGTTGGCATCAATCGCCATTGCAATTGTCAACACGATACCTGCTATACCAGCAAGAGTTAACACGGCTCCAAAAGAAGCAAGTGTTCCGAAGATAAAGATGATGTTTAATAAGAGAGCGATATTTGCTACAACTCCAGCCTTAGCATAGTAGAAAATCATAAAAATGATGATCAATGCCAAAGATATTCCGAATGAATACAAAGAAGCTTCTGCATTTTCGGCTCCAACAGTTGGTCCTACTTTAGTTTGTTCTTTGATTACACAAGGAGCTGGAAGTGCTCCACCGTTTAATAAACCTGCTAACTTTGTTGTTCCTTCGAAGGTAAAGTTACCTGTGATTTCTGTGTTTCCACCTTGTATTGCATTTTGTACGTTTGGTGCGGAGAACACTAAGTCGTCCATTGTAATTGCGATAGATCGGTTTACGTTTTCAGACGTCATTAAGTACCATTTTTCAGCACCTTCAGCAGTCATTTTCAAGGTTACTGTACGTTGTCCATTTTGGTTAATGTCTGGAGCGGCGCGTTCGATATCACGTCCACCTACTCTTGCTTTACCATTAGACGGTACTTTTACAGCATATAAGAAGTATCCTGTTAATTTTTCGATTTTTTCCACGTCGTTTGACCACATGAACTTCATGTCATCTGGGAATAATCTTTTGATGTCTTCTCTTGCAAGGATTTGATCAACTTTTCCACGGTTTTCGATTGTTACGAAACCGATTCGTGTATCGTCAACAGGCATGAATAAATCTCCTAATCCTTTTTTCCCTGCTTCTGGAGAATCTAAAGACAATACATCTTCCTTCACTATCGTTGAATCTTCAGCTAAGATAGACGCAAGATCTTCACCTTTAGCTTCTTCACGAGTAGAAAGCGTAATTGCTTCGTTAAACGCAGATGCGATATCTTGAGAGCGGTATGTTTCGTAGAATTGTAAGTTTGCTGTTGATTGCAACTGATCCGCTACTGTTTTTTCGTCTTGTACACCTGGTAATTCTACATACAAGCGGTTGTTTTGTTCATCCTTTTGAATATTTGGTTGAGATACACCAAATTGGTTTACACGTTGGTTGATGATCTCCTCTACACCATCCATTGAAGATTTCACGCGATCTCTTAAGAAAGCTACTACTTCATTATCCGATGATTTTGTTGTCAATTTATCTAGATCTGACAACGAAAAAAGAGAAACTAATGGTGTTCCGTTATTGATTTCTTTATGTTTTCTTGCAAAGATATTTAGGAAGTCTCCACCTTTAGTTGAGTATTCCTTCATTGCTGCAGTGTAAACATTTTTGAAACGCGGATCTCTTTCGCTACGTGCGTAACTTTTCACTAACTCTGGAATATTAATTTCCATTGTTACCGACATTCCACCTACTAAATCAAGTCCGAATGCCAATGAACGTTTTTTCACTGTTGAGAAAGTTGATCCGAATAACGGATATACTTTCGTATCCGCTTTCGCTTTCAATTTTTGGTTGATCAATGCTACACGAGCATTTTCTAAACCTTCCGCTTTGCTGAAATTCACCCAAACGCCATCAATGTTGAGTGAATCTCCTGATTGAGCAGCTTCTGCTTTCAGGTCAATCAATTCACGATCAACTTCTTTCGCCACCTTACTCTCTACAGAGTTAGATACGAACGTAAACGAAATTTGATACAAACAAATTACGGTTAAAAGTATGGTTAAAAACCAAAAGAATCCTTTGTTACGCATTATCGTAATACAGTTAGTTATTTATTTATATAGCCCGCAAATATAGAATTTAGATTTATTAAAATCAATAGAAAAGTAAATTCATTTTTCAATTGATTTATATCGTTGCATTTTTTTGGTGAAAAAGCGGTATTTCAGTGTTAAATCACTCTACTCCAAAGGAAACTATGGTGTAGAAAATTTCTTTTCCAGATCGGATGTTTGTGGTATCGAAATTAGAAATATCTAAATGTTGGTAATATTTATACACGAGTCCTACATTTTTTGCGTAGATCTCATATTTATTTCGGAACATAATTAGGTTTTTTTCTTTTTCTTGAAGTACTGTAATTGTCTCTGGAAAAACAAATCCATTTATTGTTTTTGATTGAAAAAGGTCATTGTAATTCAGCATTTGCTTCGGATGCACATTATAGGCGTTAATATCCCATGAATGACTTTTTCGAACAGGGAAACTGACTTTCACCAAGCGTTCATTTTCTTCAACAAGTTGAAAGTTTTGTTTGGATTTATAGGCCATCCAAACGTCTTTTGCCACCCAATTTTGAAGGGCATTATCTCGTTTAAACCTAACAAACTGTCTATTTTCTCTTTGCTCATTATCAATGATGGTATCCGTGAGCATTGTTTTCAACTGATATTGTTTTTCTATGCGTGTTCCATCACTTAAATAACTACGTTCTAGCACATTATATATTTGATATATACCTTTCTTAAAAGGCACATAATCATAGTGCATATCTGGTAATTCAGTTTCCTTTTTCTTACAAGAAAAAAGTACAATCGCAACAATAAAAAGTAAAAAAATATTTCTCATTCTACTTGAAAGTTACGTTTTATTATCGATATCCTTTGTTAGGATTCAATCCTTTCTCTTTTTGAGATTTCATATTGATTTCCAATTCCTTACCCGACAACTCTCGCCCGTAATAAATATATCTTTTTTGTCCCTCTTTGCCATCTTGATTGTAACCAATAAACCATCCGTGTTTCTCCCCTTTATAATAGCGTTCGACACTCATTTTTTTTCCGTCAAGTTCATAATAAACCCACTCTCCTTCGCGCTTAAAGTTTAGATACTGCCCTGTTGCTTTTAATTGTCCTGAGGGATAATACTCAGCAAAAGGTCCTTCAATTTTCCCGTCTTTATAATTTGTAATACTGATGCAGACCTCTCTTTTCATCTCTGGATCTGAAGGTATGTAGTACATTCTTTTTTCTCCATTTAAAAGGTCATTATTATAGGTTTCACGCATAACCAGTCTTCCAAATTCATTAAAACTAGTCCAAATTGAATCTTTCTTTTGATAACGATAAATTCCGTAGCTCATTAGCTTCCCATTATCATAATACAAATTCGCACTGGTTTTAGCCCCGTTATTTTCGTGTTGCATCTCTGCTTTTTTCTTTCCATTCGGGAAGTAATAAACAAAAAGCCCTTGAGGCACACCATCTTTAAATGTTCCTTTAAAATCTATTATCTTGCTGTTTGGATGATACTTCACCCACTCTCCTTGCTTACGTCCTTTTGTATCTATTACATTATTCTGTGCAAAGACATGCGTTACCGCCATTATCATTAGAACTAAGAAAACTCTTTCTTTCATAATTGTTTCATAAAATTAAACAAGGAGTCCACATGCAAATCCGCTTCTGGATTTTTATTTTCTCCTCCGATGCGTACGGTTTTCATTCCAAGATGTATACCAAATTCAATATCTGAATCACTATCTCCGACCATAATTGATTTTGAAAAATCAATTTCAGGAAATTCCTTTTTAGCGAGCATTCCCATTCCTGGATTTGGTTTTCTCAGTGGACTATTTTCTTTCTCAAGTGCTGAGGCATGATAACAACGATCAATTCGTCCCCCTACCTCCATTACATTTTGTTGCATAAACGCATGTACTACATCCAATTGCCCTTCAGTCATAATCCCTTTTCCAATTCCTTGCTGATTGGTTACAACAACAATTCGGTTGAATTTCTTCTGAGCAATTATCATCGCATCAAGTACATTTTCTAAGAAATCGAATTCGTCTACTTCTTCAATGTAGCCGTCTATTTTCCTCTTGTTAATCACTCCATCTCTATCGAGAAACAGCGTCCATGATTTATCCACTTCGAAGATCATTCTCCTATCGTTTTCTCTACTAAATAAATATTTCTTGAAGAAGAGTTTCTTCCTACCATTTCAGCGATAAATCCGGTTAAAAAGAATTGTACTCCAAACACCATCAAGGTTAACGCGATGTAAAACTCCGTTCTATCTGCAATTCGTAAGGCTAATCGATCAAAAAACAATTTATCTATAGAAATATAGAAGAAGAATCCAAAACCGATTAGGAACATTACCAATCCGATAGCTCCAAAAAAATGCATTGGTTTTTTACCGAATTTCCCCATAAAGACCACAGTCATTAAATCTAGTGGTCCATTTACGAAACGATTCAATCCAAATTTTGTTGTTCCATATTTTCGTGCTTGATGTTCTACAACCTTCTCTCCTATTTTATTAAATCCAGCATATTTTGCAAGTACAGGAACATATCTATGCATATCTCCATACAACTCAATAGATTTAACCACTGCTTTTTTATATGACTTCAGTCCACAATTAAAATCATTAAGCTTAATCCCAGATAATTTTCTCGCTGTCCAATTATATAGTTTGGTAGGAATTGTCTTAGAGATAGGGTCGTATCTTTTCTTTTTCCATCCAGAAACGACATCATATCCTTCTTCTACGATCATACGATATAATTCAGGTATTTCATCGGGGGAATCTTGTAAATCGGCATCCATGGTTATAACCACTTCTCCCTGAACCATTTCAAACCCTTTTTGTAGTGCTGCTGATTTACCGTAATTGCGTTGAAATTTAATACCTTTTACCTGTTGATGGTTTACAGAGAGTTCTTCAATTGTTTTCCAAGATTCATCAGTACTGCCATCATCTACAAAAACCACTTCAAAAGAGAAACGATTTTCGTTCATTACCCTATGGATCCATTCATATAATTCTGGTAAAGATTCTTCTTCATTAAACAGAGGGACAACAACAGATATAGCTAGTTTTTCTTCCAAAATTCAATCTTTTTAAACAAATATAAATAAATCCTTGATTTTCATGAGTGCGTGTATGCTTAATATCATGACATCGAAATCACTGTGTGCCTTTAGTATGTTGGAATAACCAATTATACATTTCATCTTTTCTAAAAAAACGTTCTAAAGCTCCGTGATCAGCACCAGGAACAACAGTATAAATAAGGTTTTTACCATTCACCTTTCGAATTGCGTTTACTATTTTATCCGATTCAGACTTAGGCACAGCCCTATCCCTGTCACCATGTTGAATCCAGAGAGGAACTTGAGAAAGATTACGTGCATCTTTTTCATTTCCCCCACCACAAAGAGCCACTGCAGCAGCAACTTTTTCAGGATAAGCTCCACAAAAATGCAATGTTCCATATCCACCTAAAGACATCCCTGCGACATATACCTTTTGCTCATTACCACAATACTCGTCCATTACACTTTCAAGTATTGTGTTTATTTTTGAAGGCACCCAAGGTCCATTTGGTAGCTGAGGGGCGATAACGATTGCTGGTACATTTCTGCCTTTATCAATTTCATGAATTACCCCATATTTCCTTACCCTTTCTATATCCGTACCGGACAAACTCTTCCCATGTAGAAAAATTAATACAGGAGGTTTTTTTTCAAGAATACTATCATGAGGAAGGTATAACCAATATGGATAATTCCCTTCACTACGCACGACATTTAATTGTCCTTGCGCGAAAATTATTAAAGGAAAAAAAAGGAAAAAAACAGTTTTGCAAAATTTCATGTGAACAAAAATACAAAAGACTAAGTGATGAAGTTCGTAATATCCTTTAAATTTGATATATGGACATTTCCTTTTATTCGCTCTTCATCCTTTATCTTACTTTACATCTTGTAACCTTTTACTTTGGTACGCGTCATTTTTATCAAAAGAAGAAATTTGCTACCACTGCTGTTACCCTATTTGCCTTTATTACCTGCTTAGTTGGCGGGATTTTATTTCTAAACTTTGCTGTTTCCCTTCAAATAGAAACCTTTAAAGGAAGTGAAACCCAAGCCAAAATCATTTTCTTATCCATTATTTTTTCAATTTTCATTTCCTTGTTTTTTATGTTGATGGGTATCGCAAATTTATTTTTACAAACCATTCGTAATCGAAAATAGTATTATTCAAGAATTGATTTCTTATAAACAACGTTGCATTGAAAAGGCATATGGAAGACAATCATACACTAATTTAGAATGATTATAATTTAACGTCTTTTTATTTGATTTTAAAGGTATTAAAAGTACATTTAACGCACTTTACTGTTACAAAAACAAGACAGCCTGACAATTATCAGTGATAATCCTACAAAAGCTACTTGAAATGAAAAGTTAAGTTGTTAAATTTGTTGTTTTACATTTTTATTAGATAAATATGAGTACTTCTCAAGATTACATTCCAATATTGATTCAATCATTATTGGTTTTGGGATTTGTATTAGCGACCTTGCTATTGGTACCTAAGTTAGGTCCTAGCTTGCGTTCAAAGAAAAAAGATGGTAACTGGGAATGTGGTGTTGAACCAGAAGGAAATGCTCGTTTCCCTGTATCTATCCGTTATTTTGTAGTTGCAATTTTATTCGTTTTGTTCGATATCGAAATGATTTTCTTTTACCCGTATGCGGTAAACTTCATAAAACTTCAAATGGAAGGATTAATAGCCGTGATAGTTTTCATTGGTTTTTTCCTTACAGGATTCATTTATGTACTTAAAAAAGGTGCCTTAGAATGGGAAAAATAACCGAAGAAGGTCAAGTTGAGGCCATCAATTATGAAGGTTTTCAATTAACAACACTTGATACTGTGATTGGAGCAGCCAGAGCAAATTCGCTTTGGCCTTTGCCATTTGCAACCTCATGTTGTGGTATTGAATATATGGCGACAATGTCTCCAAATTATGACATTGCACGTTTTGGAATGGAACGTATGTCTTTTTCACCTAGACAAGCGGACTTATTAATTGTTGCAGGGACAATTTCAAAGAAATTAGCCCCAATTCTACGTCAAGTTTACGAACAGATGTCAGAGCCCAAATGGGTGCTTTCAGTGGGAGCTTGTGCTTCATCTGGTGGTATTTTTGATACATATTCTGTTCTTCAAGGAATTGATAGAATCATTCCTGTAGATGTTTACGTACCAGGGTGTCCACCACGTCCAGAGCAAATCATAGATGGTGTGATGAATATCCAAGCATTGGTAGGCCACGAGTCTTTACGAAGAAGAAATTCTCCAGAATATAAAGAATTGTTGGAAAGTTATAAAATCGAAAACAATATTGGAGATGGAAAGTAAATTGAGCAACGAAGAAATCATCGCAGCAATCTCCCAGCAATTTGAAGGGGTGATACTTTCTCATACTGAAAGCGATCAATTAAACATTGTAATACCATCATCGTCCGTTCATTCAATTATCGAATGGTTGAAAGGTCATGATAAATTAAACTTCAACTTTTTGACAAATATTACTGGGATTCATTATCCAGAAAATCAAGGAGAAGAAATTATGTTGGTGTATCATCTACATAGTTGGTCAAATAACTACCGTTTTAGATTAAAAACTTCTTTACCTATAAATCAACCAAAAATTGCCACAATAACGGACTTATTCGCAGCAGCAAATTGGATAGAAAGAGAAACATTTGATTTTTACGGAGTACAGTTTGAGGGACATCCGAACCTGACTCGAATATTAAATGAAGAGACAATGAATTACTTCCCACTTCGTAAGGAATATCATTTAGAAGATCAAACACGACAAGATAAAGACAATCGCTTCTTCGGAAGATAGAGCATTAGACTTATGAGCGAATTAAAGCATACATCAGGTCAAGCAATCAATCAATGGGAATCTTTAGATACTATTGAAGGAGAAATTGCTACATTAAACCTAGGCCCCACTCACCCTGCTACACATGGTATTTTCCAAAATGTATTAAAGGTTGATGGTGAAAAAATATTGTCCTCGGAACAAACAGTAGGTTACATTCACCGTGCTTTTGAAAAATTAGCTGAACGTCGACCATTTCATCAAATTACGCCGATAACCGATCGTTTAAATTACTGTTCATCCCCTATCAATAACTTAGGCTGGCACATGACAGTAGAAAAACTGATAGGAGCTGAAGTTCCGAAACGTGTAGATTATATGCGTGTGATCATCATGGAATTAGCTCGTATTGCGGACCATTTAGTGTGCAATTCAGTTATTGGAGTAGATACAGGTGCTTTAACAGGCTTTACATGGGTTTTCCAACAAAGAGAGCGTATATATGATTTATACGAACAAATGTGTGGCTCTCGTCTAACAACAAACATTGGTAGAATTGGTGGATTTGAAAGAGATTTCACTTCTGAATTTCATAAATTATTACAGGAGTTCATAAAAACATTCCCTAAAGCGTTCAACGAATTCAATAGTATGTTGGACAGAAACAGAATCTTTATGGACCGAACTATAGGAACAGGTCCTATCAGTGCTGAGCGTGCGATTGACTTTGGTTTTACAGGTCCCAATTTAAGAGCTTCTGGAGTTGATTACGACATTCGTGTTATGAATCCCTATTCTTCTTACCAAGATTTTGAGTTCGATATTCCTGTTGGGACAGGCGGAGATACATATGATCGTTTTCAAGTACGTCAAGAGGAAATACGTCAATCAATGCGTATTATCCAACAGGCATACAACAACTTACCTGAAGGAGATTACAAAGCAGATTTACCTGACTTTTATCTTCCTAAAAAAGCTGATGTATACAATAAGATGGAAGCACTTATCTACCACTTCAAAATTATTATGGGAGAAACACCAGTACCTGCTGGTGAAGTATATCATTGTGTTGAAGGTGGTAACGGAGAATTAGGCTATTATTTAATCTCCGATGGTGGAAGAACACCTTACCGTTTACAATTCAGAAGACCTTGTTTTATTTATTACCAAGCATACCCAGAAATGATTACTGGTCAAACCATCTCAGATGCCGTTTTGACGTTAAGTAGTTTGAATGTGATTGCTGGTGAATTGGATGCATAAGCTATGAAAATCGAAGTAGTAGATCAGAAAAGACCCGAATTAAGTGCTGCTGGACAAGCAGAAATTCAACGTATAATAGCACAATATCCTGAAGGGAAACAAAAAAGTGCATTGATTCGTATTTTACATATTGTAGAAGAAGAAGCAGGTGGATGGTTAAGTCCTGATTCCATGCAAATGGTGGCGGAAATTTTAAACATAGAATCAGTAGAAGTATATGAAGTAGCAACCTTCTACACGATGTTTAATTTATCTCCTGTTGGTAAATTTGTTTTTGAAGTGTGTCGTACTGGACCATGTATGTTAGTAGGGTCAGATGACATCATTACTTACATTGAGAATAAACTAAATGTTAAAGTTAATGGAACTACCTCTGATGGAATGTTTACTTTAAAAGTTTCTGAATGTCTGGGAGCTTGTGGATATGGTCCTATGCTAATGCTGGGAGAATCTTACCATGAATATTTGACTCCTCAGAAAGTAGATGAATTGATAGAAGCTTGCCTAAAAGGTGAGATCAAAGGAAATAAACACGTATAATGGGAAGAAAGTTACTTACAGAACATTCGCAAGTACCAGGCATCGAAACAATCGATATTTGGATGCAAAACGGTGGATATAAGTCTGTTGAAAAGGCTTTAAAAACAATGTCTCCGGACGAAGTAGTTGAGCAGGTAAAAAATGCTAATCTAAAAGGTCGTGGTGGAGCTGGATTCCCTACTGGTATGAAATGGTCCTTCCTGGCAAAACCAGATGGTGTTCCACGTTATTTAGTATGTAATGCAGACGAGTCTGAACCTGGAACATTCAAAGACCGCTATTTAATGGAAAAAACACCTCATTTATTAATTGAAGGAATGATTGTTTCTAGCTTTGCGCTTGGTTGTAATCGTTCTTTTATTTATATCCGAGGAGAATATATGTGGGTCCTTCGCATTCTTGAAAAAGCAATTGCTGAAGCCTATTCAAAGGGATACTTAGGGAAAAACATACTAGGTTCCGGTTATGATTTAGATTTAACCGTTGCTCCTGGTGGTGGTGCATACATTTGTGGAGAAGAAACTGCTCTTTTAGAATCTTTAGAAGGAAAAAGAGGAAATCCACGAATGAAACCGCCTTTTCCTGCAGTAAAAGGATTGTGGCAATGTCCGACAGTTGTAAACAATGTTGAATCAATTGCTACAGTTGTACCAATTATCAATCTTGGGTCAGAAGAATATTGTACAATTGGAACAGAATTATCAAAAGGTACGAAACTGATTTCGGCATGTGGAAATATTGAACGTGGTGGAGTTTATGAAATCGAATTAGGAGTTTCTGTCGAAGAATTTATTTACGGTGATGATTATTGTCGTGGAATAAAAGGAGGCAAACAATTGAAAGCATTGGTTCCTGGAGGTTCATCCGTTCCTATTTTACCCGCTCATTTAATTACAAAGACAGCTAATGGAGACACCCGATTGATGTCATATGAATCTTTATCAGATGGTGGTTTTGCATCTGGTTCTATGTTAGGTTCTGGTGGATTCATTGTTTTTGATGAAGATCAATGTATTGTACGAAATACTTGGAACTTTTCTAGATTTTATGCGCATGAATCATGTGGTCAATGTTCCCCATGTCGTGAAGGAACAGGTTGGATGGAAAAAGTATTATTCCGTCTAGAACATGGACAAGGTAATTTACGTGATATTGAATTATTGGAAGATATCAATAAAAAAATTGAAGGAAACACTATCTGTCCTTTAGGTGATGCAGCAGCTTGGCCTGTTGCAGCAGCTATTCGCCATTTCCGTGAGGAGTTTGAATGGCATGTCAAAGATAGTGCAGAGGCGGTGAAACGTAATTATGGAATGTTGAAAAACACGATTGCTTAACAAAATAAGTCATTAAGAAAAGAATAGATTATGGTCAAAGTAACCATTGATGGCGTAGAAATACAAGTAGAAGAAGGAACAACTATCCTTAACGCAGCGCGTTCAGTAGGTGGTGACATCGTTCCACCTGCGATGTGTTATTACAGCAAATTAGAAGGAAGTGGTGGTAAATGCCGAACTTGTTTAGTTGAAGTTGCTGCTGGTTCAGAACGAGACCCTCGTCCAATGCCCAAATTAGTAGCTTCTTGTTCAACACAAGTTATGGATGGAATGGTTGTGAAAAATGCAACAAGTGACCGTGTAAAAACAGCACGAGCAGGAGTTACAGAGTTTCTCTTAGCCAATCACCCACTCGATTGTCCCGTTTGTGACCAAGCAGGAGAATGCCACTTACAAGATTTAGGTTTTAATAATGGTAGCGAAGGAACTCGTTTCGAAGAGAAAAAGAGAACTTTTCCTGTAAGAGATATAGGGGATAAGATCAAGCTTCATATGAACCGATGTATTCTATGTTACCGTTGTGTTTACACAGCCAATCAATTGACAGAAAAACGTGTTCATGGGGTAATGAATCGTGGAGATCATGCAGAGATTAGTACGTATATCGAAAATGCATTAGATAATGAATTTATCGGAAACGTTATTGATGTATGTCCAGTTGGTGCATTAACAGACAAAACATTTCGCTTTAAGAGTCGAGTATGGTTCTTAAAACCAATGAATGCCCATAGAGATTGTCCAACATGTCAAGGTGTTGCAACTGTTTGGAAGTTTGGAGATGAAATAATGCGTGTTACAGGTCGTAAAGATGCGTATGGTGAAATTGAAAATCACAACGGCAAAACAGCTTGGTTATGTAATACTTGTCGCTTTGACTCAAAGGAAACAAGTAAATGGACAATAGAAGGTCCACGAGTTATCAATCGTCATTCAGTTATCTCGCAAAACCATTATGTTTTGCCAGATCCAAATGTAAATGCTAAAAAATTAAAGTAATGGATACAGGTCTACTGCTTGAAAAAATCATATTGATAGTCATTCTCTTTGCCTTGTCATTAGGGATTGCCGCTTATCAAACTTTGCTTGAGCGTAAAGTTGCAGCGTGGATGCAGGACCGTATTGGTCCAGACAGAGCTGGTAAATGGGGATTATTACAGCCATTAGCAGATGGTGGTAAACTATTCTTTAAAGAAGATTTTATTCCCGTAAACGCGGATCGTTTCTTTTTTATTATTGGTCCTGGAATAGCTATGTTTGTTTCCATGATGACTTCTGCTGTGATTCCTTGGGGTCCAGACATTGAAGCATTTGGAAGAACAGTAAGCTTACAAGTTGCTGATATTAACGTAGGTGTATTATTCATAATTGGAATGACATCAATTGGCGTATATGGTATTATGATTGGTGGTTGGGCATCAAATAATAAATACTCTTTATTTTCAGCAATTAGAGCATCCTCACAAATGATCTCATATGAATTAGCAATGGGATTAACATTAATAACTATCGTTTTAATGTCAGGAAGCTTATCACTGCGTGAAATTGTAGATGCACAACATGGAATGAATTGGAATGTATGGTACCAACCGGTTGCCTTTTTAGTATTCTTTATTTGCTCTGTAGCTGAATGTAATCGTGCGCCATTTGATATGGCCGAGTGTGAATCAGAATTAATTACTGGATACCATACAGAATATGGTTCTATGAAAATGGGATTCTATTTATTCGCTGAATATGTAAACTTATTTATTGCTTCAGCAGTAATTGCCTGTTTATTCTTCGGAGGTTATAACTTCCCTGGGATGGATCATTTTTCAGGTAACACCTTAGCTATCTTAGGAATTATAGCATTGTTTATCAAAATCATTTTCTTCATCTTCTTATTTATGTGGATTCGATGGACCCTTCCTCGCTTCCGCTATGATCAATTGATGGGATTAGGTTGGAAGAAATTGATTCCAATCGCTTTAATAAACATGGTAATTACCGCATTAGTAATGGCCTACCATAACGGTTGGTTCTAAAAATTGGCAAAAGACATGGAAAGTTTATCCAATAGAAAGAAAGTCGTTTCCAATAAAGAAATGACCTTTAAAGAAAGCTTATACATCCCCGCTATCCTTAGCGGAATGTCTAAGACTTTTAAGCACATGTTCAATAAACCTGTGACCTTACGTTATCCAGAAGAACAACGTGAATTTGCACCTGTTTATAGAGGTATGCATGTACTAAAAAGAGATGAGGAAGGAAGAGAAAATTGTACAGCTTGTGGTCTATGCGCTGTGGCATGCCCCGCTGAAGCCATTACGATGACTGCTGGGGAACGCCAAAATGGCGAAGAACATTTGTACAGAGAAGAAAAATACGCGGAGAAATATGAAATCAATATGCTACGTTGTATATTTTGTGGTTTGTGCGAAGAAGCATGTCCTAAAGAGGCTGTGTTCTTGACAGACAGAATTGTTCCAACCGATTTCAATCGCCAACCATTTGTTTATGGGAAAGATAGATTAGTTGAAGCAGTAGACAATAGAATTGATATTACTAAACGCCAACATACAGGCAAAAGAGGAGAGCAATGATAAATACAGAGATCGCAGCATATATCCTTGGAGCACTTACGGTAGCATCTGCTCTAATGGTTGTACTTAGTACGCACCCAGTAAAAAGTGTAATGTCTTTAGTGCTCACCTTTTTCTTTATTTCTGCCAATTACATTATGCTAAATGCACAGTTTTTAGCAGTTGTAAATATCATGGTATACACAGGAGCTATTATGGTTCTTTTCCTATTTGTTCTGATGTTATTGAACTTAAGTAAAGACAATGAGCCTCGCTCAACGACTTTAATGAAAATTGCAGCGTCTATCACATCAGGAACATTGATTATTGTATTAGTTGCAGCCCTTAAAGATGCTTTTGAGCTTCAAACAGCTGCTGCTCCAGATAATGGGCAAGGATTAGTAGAAAATTTAGGACAATTGTTATTCGGAAAGTACATCTTACCTTTCGAATTGTCATCTGTACTTTTTATCGCAGCAATGGTGGGTGCGGTACTATTGTCTAAACGTGAAAAACAAATAATTGACTAATTATGATATTGACAACCTTATTAGACAACGGTGTTTCTCTTCAGTTTTACATCATTTTAGCAACTATATTGTTTGTAATTGGTGTATTAGGAGTGTTAATACGTCGAAATGCAATTATCATTTTGATGTGTGTAGAGTTGATGCTTAATGCAGTAAACTTATTAATGGTTGCATTTTCTAAGTACCATGGAACTGGAGATGCACAAATTTTCGTCTTTTTCATCATGGTCGTAGCAGCTGCGGAAGCAACTGTTGGCTTATCCATTCTTGTACTATTGTATAGAAACAAAAAGACAGTTGATGTAGGTTTATTTAATGAATTAAAAGGATAAAAATGACCATAGAACAATTATTACCCTTATTGTTATTATTCCCTTTAATTGGTGGATTAATCAACGGAATATTAGGAAAACATTTACCTAAAGAAATAGTTGGTATTATAGCAACATTAGCTACTTCCATCTCTTTTGTTTTTGCTGTAATGATCTTTAATCAATTAGGTCAACAAGCAGTACAAGTGAAATTATTTACGATGATTAATCTTGGAGACATTCATCTTGATGCAAGTTTACTCGCTGATAATCTATCCATTTGGATGACAATGATTGTGACAGGAGTGGGTGCATTAATTCATTTGTTCTCAATGGGATATATGCATGAAGATAAAGGATACTATAAATTCTTTACATATTTGAATGTCTTTATCTTCTCTATGTTATTGTTACTTCTAGGAGCAAACTACTTCATGTTGTTCTTCGGTTGGGAAGGTGTAGGAATATGTTCATTCCTACTAATTGGCTTTCATTACAACGATAAACAAAAAGGATTCTTAAATGGTGATGCTGCAAGAAAAGCGTTTATCATGAACAGAATAGGTGATTTAGGTTTACTGATTGGATTATTCTTAATCCTTTTCAATTATGGAACTCTTGATTATTTAACATTAGGTAAATTATTTTTAGCAGATGGATTTTTACCAAATATTGGATTAATTACCGCTATTACACTTTGCTTGTTTATCGGCGCAACTGGGAAATCAGCTCAATTACCTCTATTCACATGGTTGCCAGATGCAATGGCAGGTCCAACTCCTGTATCAGCTCTTATCCATGCTGCAACAATGGTAACAGCTGGTATTTTCCTAGTAATACGATCTAACTACATGTTTGAATTCGCTCCAATAACACAAGATATTATGCTGTATATTGGATTAGCTACTTCATTAGTTGCTGCTTTCATTGCTCTTCGACAAAATGACATAAAAAAAGTATTAGCTTATTCCACCGTTTCACAACTTGGATTATTATTTGTCGCTTTAGGAATGGGTGCTTATACAGCTGCATTATTTCACGTTACTACTCACGCTTTCTTTAAAGCACTTTTATTCTTAGGATCTGGTAGCGTTATTCACGCCGTATCAGATGAACAAGATATTCGTAAAATGGGTGGTTTAAAAAACAAAATACCATTTACGCATTTAACATTCTTAATAGGTACTTTAGCAATTACAGGATTTCCACTCTTATCTGGTTTCTTCTCGAAAGATGAAATTTTAGGATTCGTTTTCTTGAAAAGCATACCATTGTATATTGTAGTAATGTTTTCCGTTCTATTGACTGCAATCTATATGTTCAGAATGTATTTCCTTACTTTTCATGGAACTTTCCGTGGTACGAAAGAAGTTGAAGATCACATCCACGAAGGTCCAATGTCAATGAAATTACCACTATTAGTTTTAGCAATTCTATCTGTAATTGGTGGTATTATTAACTTACCTGGATTATTCTTGAAAAAAGGCACGCATTATTTGACACATGTACTAGAAGCAAACGTCTTAGGCATGGACAAAATAGAAATGACGCATTTAGCACATTCCACAATGCTCGTATTAATGTCTATTGCTGTTCTGTCTTGTCTTGTCATCCTTTACTTATCTTACGTAACTTATGTTAAGAAAGGCGCACTTGCGAAAGAAGATGCAGCGTTAACAGGTTGGGAAAGATTATCTAATGGAAAGTTATTCATAGATGAATTTTATTCTGTACTATTTGTACGTCCAATTGAATGGCTTTCTGAAAAAGGTTTAATGTTCTTTGAAATCGTAGTTCTTAATGGAATTATTGGTGGATTAGTTAAAGGGTTAGGTGTTTCAGGAGAATCCGTTAAGCAATGGCAAACAGGAAAAATAAACAATTATGTATTGTGGATGGTTGTCGGAATTGTAGGGTTAATTATTTATTACTTAGTTAAAATTTAAGCAAAGTGGAGTTAATACTTATACCTAGTATATTAGCATTATTGGCATTGGTTGTACCTGGAAAGCTACAAAGACCATATGCACTTATAGGCAGTTTAATTTCTGTTAGTTTAGCATTCTGTGCATGGACTAACTATAACCCTACTGCTGTTTTTCATTCAATAACACCAGCATGTGTGGTGAATTACGTTACTCCTTTTGGAATGACATTTGAATTTGGATACGATGGAATTGGATTAATAATGGTTATGTTAACTAACATCATTACTTTCTTAATTCTATTAAGTAATTACCAAAACAAGGAAATCGCTAACCAAAAGAAATTCAATGCTATGGTTTTCTTTATGCAAGCGGCCTTATTAGGTGTTTTCTTAGCACATGACGGATTATTATTTTACATCTTCTGGGAATTATCTTTAATCCCAGTATTCTTGCTATTCTTTTGGTATGGATCAGGAGAGCGTCGTAAAACGTTAATGATGTTCTTTATCTATACTTTTGTTGGTTCTTTGGCAATGTTATTTTCATTGATTTACATTAAGTCTTTGGCTCCATCTTTCTATCATGGTGACTTAGTTACACTTTCACTTAGTGCACAATCAGCTTGTTGGATTTTTGGAGGTTTTTTCATCGCTTTCGCAGTAAAAATCCCATTATTCCCGTTCCATACATGGCAACCACGAACGTATACGCAGTCGCCAATGGCAGGAACAATGTTGTTGAGTGCATTAATGCTAAAAATGGCTTTATTTGGTATGTTAAAATGGTTATTACCTATTGCTCCAGAAGCTTTAGATACGATGCGTCCTATTATTATTGGAATGGGTATCATTGGAGTAATCTATGCAGCAATTCTTGCCATAAAACAAACAGATATTAAAATGACTTTCGCTTACGCATCGATTTCTCACGTTGGCTTAATCGCTGCTGCAATCGTTTTATTAAATGTAGAGACACTATCTGGTGTAATGGTACAGATCGTAAACCACTCTTTTGTTGCAGTTGGTTTATTTCTTTGTGCTGACATTATTGAAAGACGCTTACATACTAGAAATTTATATGAAATGGGGGGATTGGCAACCCAAGCTCCGAAATTTGCATTTTGGTTTGGTTGCATCGTTTTTGCAGGTGTATCCGTTCCTTTGACTAGTGGATTTATTGGAGAATTTCTATTACTAAAAGGGTTATTCCAATTTGACGCATTAACAGGAATTTTAGCTGGGACAACCTTAATTTTTGCTTGTGTTTACACATTTAGAGCTTTTCAATTAAGTATGTATGGTCCTTCAAAATCATTCGATTTCCCTGATCTTCATATCACGGAATGGTTAGCCTTCTTTATCATCACAATGATTGTCGTTGCAATTGGGATTTACCCACAATTCATCATTGATTTGGTTCAACCTAGTTTGGACGCTCTAATTCATACACAAATCCTTAATTAAGACCAAAGTTTATGTTAAGCTTGACAATATTATTTTTAACAGGACTTTTAGGAATGTTTGTCGCATTTCTAAAAAAACCAGCATTAACTCTCTTTGCTATTCTTGCAGGTCTTGCAATAACGGCTGGAAACATGTATTGCGAAATTCATAATCCAAGTGGATTCTTGAGTCAATATCAAGGGGTCGATTTAACGGGAATGCCCGTATACATTGCTTTAACCGGTATACTTTTTACTGCTCTATTAATCATAGCTGGATACGAACAGTTTAAATTGAATCCAGATCATACTGGAGACTATATGGCACTTATGGTGTTCTCCCTTTTAGGTGCGATATTAATGGTTTCTTTTACAAACATGTTCGTGTTTTTCCTAGGATTAGAAATTCTTTCTATTCCTGTATATGTACTTGCTGGATCTAAAAAATCAGATGCACTTTCCTCTGAATCTTCTTTAAAGTATTTCATCACTGGAGCATTTGCTACGGGAATATTATTGTTTGGAATTGCTTGGGTTTATGGAGCAACAGGGACATTCGAAGTAGATGAGCTTCGTGCTTATTTTGATCTAGGTGAAATATCTTCTTTAGCCTATGTTGGAATTTTATTAATCATGGTTTCTTTCTTATTTAAAGTTGGTGCAGCCCCCTTCCATTTCTGGTCGCCAGATGTATATGATGGAGCTCCTAACGTAATAACAGGATTTATGGCAGCCGTGGTGAAACTTGGTGCGATTGGTGCATTTATTCGTTTCTTTAATGGTATTTTCGATGACCTACACGATTTCTGGGCTCCTGCATTAGTGGTTCTAGCTATTTTGACAATGTTTGTAGGAAACCTTTCTGCCTTAAGACAAGTAAGATTCAAACGTCTATTGGCATACTCAAGTATAGCTCACGTTGGTTATTTATTGATTGCAATTATCGCAAACAATGAACACACTTTATTCAATGCTTGGTATTATCTCGTTGCATATGGTTTTTCGACTATTGCTTTGATTACCATTCTTGCTATTGTTAACGATAAAGAAGACGCACTTGAAGCTTTACGTGGAGCCGGAAGAAAAAATCCTTTCATTGGTTTTGTTGCTACTCTCGCTTTATTAGGTCTCGCTGGAGTTCCTCCATTAATGGGATTCTTCGGGAAATACCTAATCTTTGCAGAAGCTATTCAACAATACACATTCTTAATCGTTATTGCGCTTATCAATTCTGCAATTGGTATTTACTATTATTTAAAAGCAATCATGGTTATTCTTTCAAAACCAGAAGAAAACAATACTTCTGCTTTGAAGGTTACTCCTTTACAATACTTGGTATTAGTAATTTGTGTTACTAGTTTACTGTTTGGAGGTTTACTTCTTAACTGTACAGGACATTAATCCTAAACATCACATTTATAAAGCGTTCGAGAGGACGCTTTTTTTGTACCTAATAAAAATTAATGAAATCTATTTTGTAGCTTCGTCCTAAAGGTGGGCAATGATGAATTTATTAATCGAAAACATACGAAAAAGATGTCTGATCAATGAGGAGGAGGCACAGACAATTATGTCTTTTTTTACAGAAACGAAAATCCAAAAAAGAGAACAATTTTTAGCACCTGGTCAAACGGCATCATATTCCGCTTTTGTTTTGAAAGGATGTATGCGTTCTTTTTCTATAGATGCAAATGGATTTGAACACATCTTACAATTTGCTCCGAGTGATTGGTGGATTACTGATATGTATAGTTTTATTTCGAATGAACCTTCTCACTTAACTATTGAAGCCATAGAACCTACAGATGTTCTATTAATCAGTAGAAACAGTCAAAACTTATTATGTGATCGCTTACCTAAGATTGAACGTTACTTTAGAATATTAACAGAGAATGCATTGGTTGCCAATCAGAGACGTCTTTTAGATGGAATGAGTTTAACAGCAAAAGAAAGGTATCTCAATTTTTGCCACATCTATCCCGGATTAATACATGAATTACCACAAAAACAAATTGCTTCATTCATAGGTGTAACCCCTGAATTTCTTTCAAAAATGAAAAAAGAGATTCTGTTACAAAAAGAATAAAAAAACCCCAGCGAACTGGGGATAAAAATTAATGTTCGTGACAATGAACGTCATAATGTTGTCCGTCAACCGTAATGCCATTTTTTTCAGCATCCTTTAAATCATCACCACATTTGGCTCCAATTTCTACTTCTACTTCATTCAATTCATAGTGACAAGCATGACACTCGTCTTTCTTGCACGCAGTTAGTGCTACAGCTCCAAAAAGAACTGCAATCATCATGATTTTTGCTTTCATTGTGTGTTATTTATAAATTATAGATTAATTTGACCATCACATTACGACCTGGATTGGACAATCCAAAGTTTTTTAAGCGTGAAAGATGATCGATATATTGCTTATTAAACAAATTTCTAACAGCAACCTGTATTTTCCAATGTGCTGACTTACCAAATCCGGTATCCATTGATAAATGAAACAATCCATAATCTGAACTAGGCGTTTCATACGTAACAACATTATTTTGAGGAAAAGAATACACAAATTGCAACAATACATTTTCAATGCGTGCCAATCCTTTCATTGTTGGTTCAAAACGCAAGGTACTACTCCATCTTGGAGCCGGAATCATACTAAAAGCATTGTCTTTTGATGCATAATTCAAATACGAAAAAGTTGACTCTAAATGTAAAGCATGTGCAAAGTGAGGGTGAAAGTGGAAACCTATATCGGCACCATACTGCCACGCCAAATTAACCTGCTCATACTTATATTCCGCATAACCATGAATATTTGATCCTGTTGGATTTGCATAAATAAAATCACCTATTAAACCAACATATGGATTAAAAATAAAACTAAAATGATCTCCGTTTCTATCGTAACTAAAGTCCAATTGAAGTGCTTTTTCAGGTTTTAATTCTACATTTCCTATTTCATATCGAAAAGTACCGTGATGAACGCCATTAGCCAAAAGTTCAGATAGATGTGGAATTCTAAATCCACTATTTACTCCAATTTTTATACTTTGCTTCGCCCCTAAATTAACCGTAGAATTCCAACCTAAATTAGTCCCATAATAATTTTTTCTAAACGCATCACTTTGCAACAATCGCATATCTGTACGAATTCCAAATTCTGTTTTCCATTTGATTCGATCCCATTGCATCTTGGCTACCATTCCTACATCTAATTGATCCGTATTCGCGATAAGAACTTCTTCGGCTGCAGGATTGTTACGAATTGTATTCCACAAACTTTGTACTCCAACGGTAAGCATAGAACGTTTCTTGCTATGATGCCACATCACTTCCAATGGAACATTTTTAGTAAGCATATACATACTAGGTATCGTATGTTTCTCGTCGTGTTCCTTAAGACTTTGTGCCGTAAATCCAGTTGTAATTGTCAAATCATCCTTTGAAGACAAAACAATTTTTGACTTCCAAATCGTGAAATAGCTTTCATTATATTGTATCGGAAGTGTTTTTTTTCGTTCTTGGTTTGACGAAATAAACTGACTTGCACTAAAATCAGATCCGTGGGTATGTCCAGGTAAACCAATTTGGTTGCGTGTCATCAAAAATTGGATCGAGCTTTCCCACTTACGACCAAAATACCCAACCCCAGCTTTGGCATTGTATTCCAAGAAACGTGAATTCTTTACAAATTGCTCTTTCCCTATCTTGTAATCTGCATGTGAAGAAAAACGTCCTCCTGCTTGCCAAGCCCAATTTCCATTTCGCTGATTTGCAGTCACATTTGTTGTACTTCCCATAGTATTACTTTCAAACTGTGAGCTTGCTGATAAACGAAATCCTTCTTTTAACTGCTGAAAACCATCCTGAAAAATTAAAACACCTCCAATAGCATCTGCTCCATAAAGTAAGGCCGAAGGTCCTTTAATCACATTCACACGTTCTACACCTAATTCAGTAATGCCTAATCCATGATCACCTCCCCATTGCTGTCCTTCAAGTTTATATCCATTGAAAAGGGTAAGTATACGATTTCCTTGTAACCCTCGAATCACAGGTTTCGAAATTCCAGTACCTGTATTAGATGTATAAACACCAGGAATTTCATTTAAGGACTGCATGATATTGGAATGTGGAATGGCATTTAACTGCTCCACCGAACGAGAATCAATGTTAGCAAAAGTAGGCAATCCCAAATAAGATGACTGCCAAACAATGGCAACCTCTTCTAACAATTGAGCACTTTTGGAAAGCAAGATAGTATCCCCGTGATCGTGGCTCAAATCATAATATAAGGACTTGTAGCCTTCTAAAGTAAGCGTTATTATTAGGGAAATACTATCTGGTAAAATGACCTTCCCATCCACTAATGTTTGATAGACGAATTGTCCTTTTTCGCTGTAAACAAAAACATCTTTTAACGGTTTTTCTGTTTCAGCATCTACGACCGTTTTCACATTTGTCTGTCCAAATAAGACTACATTACAAATGGTTACGGCACATAATAATAAAATATGGCGCATTTATATAAGGTTTAATAAAACAATACGGTTGTTAAACACGCATTGAAGGTGGACCTCTTAATAAATGTTTTGGTTGAGAAAATTGAGATACAGCCTCTTCCCAAATGTGAGAAACATAAACTGCATTATCCTGAAAGACTTGAATTTGGTAGTGATGAATACCAAAAGGGAAAAAATGAAAATCACAGATAGGACAATCGTCGCTTGAAGAAAATTGTGCGTTATCTGAAGAATGTTTATGATGATGATGATCGTTTGAGTGATCATGATCGTGAGAAGAAAAGAAGCTATAAGATTGTGGAGCATGTTGCCTCACACAATCGTGCAGAAAGGTCTTCGGAAGAATTAACATCCCGAAGGTAAAAAGCATGATATAGATTAATATGCGTTTCTGCATATTACAAAACTACTTATTTCTTGCGTTGGATAAACAATTTTTAACTTTCTTTTGGTGTGCAGCACGTTGTTCTGGCGTTCTACTGTTGTCCATTCCTAAGAAAGCTTGACATTTAGTTGACACATATTCAAACCTTTCCAACAATTTTTCAGCAGCTGGCGTCTCAAAATCAACAAGTGACTTTACAGCCTTATCAATAGAATCATTGGCCATAACACACTCGCAAAAACCCCATTGTTCACCATATTTCTTCTCAATGACCAACAAGTTTTCCTTTTGCTCACGAACTTCATGTGCTTTTTTTAAGGTATCAGAAAACATACGCGAAATTGTATCAGACTCCACCTCAACTTGTAAAGAATCAAAATCAACAATTTCCTCCGTAGGTTTAGATTTGGAGGTACACGAAGCTACGGTAAAGATTATAGCTGTAATTAGTAAAGGAAAATTCCTTAAATTCATCTTTGGCAAATACTTTGATAATGAAAATGCTGTACTAATTTAAATAACATTATTATGAAACCCTTTCTTGTAATAATATTATGCCTATTCTATTTATCAAACGGTTACTCTCAGCAAGTGCAAGACACCTTTCATGTAGTAGAATTGGAAGAGGCCTACGTCAATCGTAGACAGCAAATAATTTATCAAAATGAATTACACCGTTTACAACGGGTTTATCCTTTGGCCGTAAAAGCAAAAGCAATTCTGGATGAATACGAGGCTACTTTATCTTCGTTTGAGAAAAAAAAGGAGGCCAAACGTTATTCCCAAAAAATGAACGCTTATTTGAATGACGAGTTTTCTTACGCCATACGTGATTTATACGTCAGTGAAGGCCGATTACTCATTCAATTGATTCATCGAGAAACGGGAATGACCGTCAAACAAATCATGTCAAAATACAGCAATGGATTCCAGAATATGATCTATTCCACGGCCGCAAAGGTCATGAAACACGATCTAAATGACACTTACAATCCGCAAACCAAAAATAAGTGGACCGAAATGGTCATTGAGGATATATTGGCAGGAAACGTAGGTTTTGAAATGAAAATGGATAAACTGACGCGCGATAAATTCAAAGAGTCACAACAAAATTACAGAAAGCAAAAGAAGGAAATGCGCGAATATAACCGTGATTCAAAAAAAGAAAACCGTTTAGAGAAGAAAGAAGCTAAAAGAAAGAAGTAAAGCCAAAATTAAACCCTAAACCCCGCGTTAGGGATAGTAATGAAAAGCTTTTTTGTGTAGCAAAAAACTTGTAATGAATAGCCCGACCCTTTAGGGTAACGCCCAAAATAGTATTTTTATAAAGGAAATAATTAGGCAGCCATTTCGGTCTTCATGCTTTAGTAAACTCCGCAAAAAGGGTTCGCTTGCTTCTTTTAACGTGCTTCTGTTGGTCGCAGTAAAAAGACAGCGTTCACTCCTTTTTCCGTTCGTTTAGCTGCCGCATTCCGCCCGGGCTGATTCGTTTTCGTTTTCAAAAACAAAAAAAGCTACCTTTTCAGATAGCTTTTTATTGTAGGTAAATCTTCCTTATTGATTGGACGATTCGTATTCTTTTCCGTCACCAAGAATCTTGATTGCGGTTCTTCGATTGTATTGGTGTAGCGCTTCAAATTTCTTTTTATCGCTCACTTTAAATTGATTGATGTAAGCTTCAGTCAACACAATTTTATTTCCTTTATTGTCTAATACAGGTTCTTGATCAATTTGATAAAACGTTGGCTTAGACTCTCCGTATCCTTTGGCTTTTAACTTCGCTGGATCAATGCCTTTTTCTACCAAATAATTCACACAAGATTGTGCTCTACGCTGCGACAATTCAAGGTTGTACTTATCGCTTCCTCGTGCATCGGTATGTGAATTCAATTCTAGAATCAACTGGTCATTCAAGACTAAGAAATCGTACAATTTGTCGAGTACTTCCTTCGCTTCTGGTCTTAAATTCGCGGAATTATAATCGTATTCAATTCCCTCGATTCGGATGTCATCTGTAGGAATATGCATCAATCTGAAATCCATTTTTAAACGTGTAGAATTGGTAACTGACTTTGTGGTAATTACGTTTGCATCGTTAAAGAATCCCTTTTTTGAGGCTTTCATAAACCATTCTTGAGATACGTCAATCTTCTGGCAATAGTATCCATTTTCGTCTGTTTCAAAGGTTCTATTCTCTAAAGATCCAATGACATCTTTCATTAAAATGGTTGTATTTGGCAATGGTAACCCTGTTTTATTATCATACGTTACCCCTTCTACTTCTACGATTAAGCGTCCGTTTTTAACACTATAAATCTTTAGGCAATGTCCAAATTCACAGTCTTCTCTATCTGATGAGAGGAAACCGTAATCCAGGTTGTCGTCCATGATAAAGTACAAATCATCTTTTGTTGAGTTGATTGGTTCTCCGAGATTTTCAGCAGGTATAAACGTTTTTGCTTCGCGGTTAAACTCAATTTTAAAGATGTCAAATCCACCCATAGAATTGAGTCCATTCGATGAAAAATAGAACGTAGAATATTTTTCGTGTAGAAAAGGTGCTACCTCATCTGCGGGAGTATTCACTACATCTGCTAAGTTTTTTGCTTCGCCAATTAAATTTCCTTCTTTGTCTAATTCAATTTCCCAAATATCGTATCCTCCTTTTCCTCCTGGTCGATCGCTTGAAAAGTAAAGTTTCTTTCCGTCTTTGGTTACAAAAGGTTGCATAGAGCTATATCCAGGGACATTAACTCTTTCGTCTAATTTGTATGCATCAAAGAATTTGTAGTCTATCATTCGTGCAAGGAAAATGCTTTTTTCTTTGCGGTTTACATCACTCCATCTAGTATAAAACAGGGCGTTTCCACCGTTAAATGTTGCTGCTGCATCATGTTGAGCAGAGTTAAAAGGACGCCCGAAGTTGATGGCTTGTTTCCATTCTCCATCTTGTTTTTCCATGTAATATACGTCACACAGAAATTCAGATTTTTGATCTGGTGTTAAAATTACTCCACCAGGTTTAGCTGCTGTAAACATTACTCTATCTTCAGAACCGAAGTATTGTACGGCGAAAGAACTTGTTCCTGTGTTGAACGTACTGTCCATTAATGTCACTTCTACGCCTGGTCTTATTTTCCCTTCTGATTTTCCGTATTCACAACCCGCCTTTGCAATTTGAGCCAGTAATTTAATGGAATCTGATACGTAGTTACCTGCAATAACTTGATCGTATTCATCGATCGCTTGTTGAAATTTACCGTTGTTCTTTAGTGCGTTTGCATAGTAAAAACGATCCGAATAGTAAACCGGTATCTCCATTGTCATTTCCAAATGTTCTTCTGCACGTTTATAATCGTAAGTATACATTTGGCACATTGCAATTTGGTGTCTAGCGTAATCGTTAGAGTTGATCTTTACGGCTTTCTTTTGAGTACCAAACTTCAAGTTAGTCAATTGAATTTCATACGGCAATACAGCTGTTAGCATTGCAGTTGAATCATCCATTGCTTTTTGATACATGTGCATTGCATTAGAATAATCTTGTTTATCAAAAAACTGATCTCCTTTATCAATCCATACAGCTTTTGATTGTCCAAACACTATGGTTACCAAAAGCATTTGCAACAAAATGAGTTTAAATTTCATCATCTTATATTATAATCTTGGACAAATTTTGTCGTTCACTTTATCTTTCTTTTTCGGCATATACGTTAATGCTATTTCAAAACCTCCTCTACCTGTAGAAGCGGTACTTAATCGAGAAACATTGATGTCGTATCCTGCTTTTAGGATGAAGTTTTGCAATTTAATTCCTGCATTCACCACCATTGCATCTTTTATTCGATGCACAACACCACCAAGTAAATAGATGTCACTTCCTTTTAGATAGTATCCTAAATCAAGTGCTACAGTTTGCTCCATGAATTGTTTTTGAAATTGTAACAATACTTTTGGAATCAAATAAATGGTTTCTGTAATGTTGATTCGCGTTCCTGCGTGTACATAAGTCCGTATAGGCAAGCGGTTGTCTTGATCAAAGTAACTTTCCTTTGGATGCAACAAGTTAAATGCAGAAACCCCAATAAATGGATTAAATCGGGCTTGCTGCTTAGCATAATAATACATTATCCCTGCATTTACAACTGGTGTCCATACCCTTTCGGCTCCAAAAGATTCATTTGATGGAGTTGTTTGATCGAAGTACCCCCCATTATAGAACGAATATTGATTGTTAAACGATAACAATTGGTATTCTAAACTCTTTTGCATTACCCCTGCCTGAACACCAAAAGTTAATCCGTGCTTTTTCATTTTATCCAAAGCTGTGTTGTAGGATGTGGAAACCAATCCCTGCATGGTGTTAAAATTACCTGCTCCCGCTCTGAAATTACTCAGTTGGAATCCTATGCTCCATTTTGTATTCTTGATTGGCATATCAAAAGCAGCAAGCATAGATTTGTACGGTTTAAAGTTCACTGCTTTCCATTGTGTTCTATATTGAACATGCAGACGGAAATCAGCGTCAAAAACCCCTGTCATAGCAGGGTTTAATGTTAAGTGAGAGGCGTCGTAAAGTGAAAGGTGCATATCCTGTGCATGTACCGTTTGCACTAAGCCTAGTAATATTATAAATATCTTATTTTTCATGATTAGCGCATTAAAGTTACATCACCCGATTTTTTTACGATCGTTCCATTCCCCATCTCAACAACAAAGTACCATGAATAAACTCCAAGTGGAGCAGGCTCCCCTTTATAAGTTCCATCCCATCCTTCGTTAGCATCGTTAGTGGTAAAGATTGATTCTCCCCATTGTGAGTACACTTTAAAGAAAGTACTTTTGAAAGGTCCACCACGAATGATGAACACGTCGTTTTCACCATCACCATTTGGAGTAAATCCAGTAGGTAAAACAGGTAATAATTCAACTGAAATAATTTGTTTTGTTTGATCAAAACATCCATTTATATCTTTAACCGTCATCATTACTTCGTACACTCCACCTTCTGAGAAACTATGGTGTGCAATTTCAGTGTTGTCAAACTGACCATCAGAGAAGTCCCATAACCAATGTACTAAATTCGTCCCTGTAGAAGTATCAGTAAAAGTAATGTTCTCTCCAACCAAAGCTGGGGAAGGTACCGCTGTAAAACTAGCCGTTGGACTTTGAATTACCGGAACTTGATGTGTTACTTTACCAATACATCCATATTGAGATACAACTGTTAATGTAACAGGAAAAACTCCAGGTATAGCGAATGCGTAAGAAGGGTTTTGTATCATGGCAACATCAAACGCATTAAAGTCATATGTCCAATTTGTAATTTGGCCATCGTTTAAAATGGTTTTATCCGTAAAATAAATTGGATTTTTCTCACATGCATTTGTGAACTCAAAATCGACAATTGGATTTTGGTGAACTATTAAACTTTTTGTCAACGTATCTCTACATCCGTTTGAAGATAAAACATCCAAACTTACGTGATAAGTTCCTCCAACAGAGTATGCATGTAAAGGTCTATCTGTAACAGAAAAGACTCCATCTCCAAAAACCCATTTCCATTCTGTAATCGTATTACCTGGATGTGTGGACTGGTCAATAAATACAGCATTTACTTGCTCACATGTTTCATTTACATTAAACGAAGCAGTTGGAATACTCTTAAAAGTCACGCGGATTGTCCCATCTTGAACGATACACCCATAATTCAATGTAGATGTAAGTTTTAAATCTACAAATCCATTAGCTACGTCTCCATTTGAAGGATAGTACAACGTATTAAACTGAGTTGCGTCAACAAATGTTCCTGTACCTAATGTTTGCCATAATCCTTGAGACCCAACTCCTGTAATCGTACCGTTTAATTGAACAGCTTCGTTTGCGCAGATTGTAATATTCGTTCCTGCGTGAACAACAGGTGCATCAATAAAATGAATACGAATTGAATCTTTTACGGTTGAGCACACTCCTGTCACAGAGAAAAACACATCAACAAAACCATTATTAACATCCATTGTTGTAATGTTGTAAATAGCGTTTAATCCTGTTGGATTACTAATTGTCCCTAAACCATTGGAAGTCCATAACACATTGAATCCATTAGAAACAGTTCCGCTCAAATTTACCACATTTGCTGTTGAACAAATAGAATCTTGAGTAGAGATGGCAACTAGAGGTTGTTGAACTAAATGAATTGCAAGTGTTTTAGAAACTGGATTACAATTTCTATTATTCGTACTTGTCAAATTAAGTAACAAGTTATTTGATGTATAGTCACTTGAACCAAACAAATACGTTGCATTAAGATTATCTTGACTTGGAGAAAACGCTCCAGAACCATTTGTTGTCCATGTTCCTGTAGTTGTTGGTCCTGTAACTACTCCATCCAACACAACATCTAATTGATCTGAACAAATCACTAAATCTGGTCCCACATCAACAGTTGGAGCAGGTGTATAACGAATAATGATTGTATCTTTTGTATTTGGACACGCATGTAAACTTCCTGCTGATGTCATTACGATAATTGAACTATCAGCAGCCAATTCCTGAATTGAAGGGGTATAATTCGTTGTAAGGTTATTCACATTGTCAAAAGATCCTCCATTAGTACTTGACCATATTCCAGTTGTCGCGTATTGTACAGAACCCGAGATAGCAATCGTTGGTACGTTATTCGCACAAAACTCTTGATCTGGAGATGTTACAACAATTGGAGAATGAATGAAGTTAAAATTAACTGTATCCCTTTGAACTTGACAACTACCTGTAGATTCTAAGATAAATGATATACTTCCTTGAGCATAATCACTTGGTGTTGGAAAATATTCTGTCTGTAGATTTTGGTTATTAGCAAACGTTCCAGAACCGTTTAATACTCTCCACTGCCCTGTTTGTGTTGCCCCTGATACATTACCTGTAAGTGGAATACGCAATTCACCATCACATAAAGTTCCATCAATTCCTGCATCAACAAAAGTCTTTCTTAGAAAAGAAGACATATAGTGATAATAACATCCTGTTGTTTCCCCACCATTGATTACACCTAGAGCAAAGAAATCTGTAGAGTTTCGAATAATATTAGATGAATTAACTGGAATTTGAGTAGTTGAATATCCAATCTGTGCTCCACTCCAAGCTCCATTAGTCCCTGGCACCGTATTAAACAATGTTGCAGAAATTGGTGTTCCATTCAAAGTAAAGTTTGCAATACTAGCTGTGGGAATTAATAAGTTTAAGAAAAATCCTTGTCCGTTAGTTCTTGTAAAGTTCACACGATCCGATCCTGCACAGTTAATCGGAGGTAAAAGAGCCGCACCTAATTCACATCCAAAACCTGAAGCTTGTAATAAGTAAACATTCTTATCAGCATGTACAAAATTTAAAGCTTCTGTGATTTGATAATAATAGGTATCTCCCTTGTTTAACATCCTTGTTTGAACACTAACGCCTGAATTAACAGAAACACTTGTAAAGTTTTCAGTTGCTACTATAAAGATTCCCTCTCTAGAGCCCGCATTCATACTTCCTTTATTGACAATATAATCTGTCCCAATCACATCAACTGGAACGATCTGGTCACCCATTAAATCTTTACAACCACCGCCAGCTGAATTATGAACAGAGTCATCTGAAACGATAACACTAATAGGTTTATTCGCTACAACAATAGATCCTGACAAATTGTTTCCAGGTGTCGATGTTTGGTGAGAATAATTCTCAACATTATATACTTGTCCTTTATTCAAAACAATACTGAATGTAACTCCAGCAGGATGTGTTGTTGTTCTAGTCCGAGGAGTAACCCAAACCGTCGTGTTATCTTCTGTTGCGACAATTGTAATTTGCTGTTTCGGCTGAGGAGAAAAATTTCCATTATCCCATATCGTTTGAAAAGGTGTAACAAATTCTTTACCTAAACCATTTTGACCTTTTAAGGAATAGGTTTCTGGATTATTTACATTCGTAGCAATTTCATAAACTACCGTAACAACTTCTGAAGTTTCGATCTTAATCCCATAATTCAATATCGTTGATGCAGGTCTTGCTTCAAGTCTATTTATTATGTGAGACAAGTTAACGCTCTTTAATTGATTTGGCGTCATGACAAAAGTCGTGTCAAACGTATTTTGAGGTTGATAAATACGTACAGTTGTTGGATTGTCTAAGCTTGAAATCCGAAGGAAAACAGGTGTATTTCCAGCATGTCCAGTTGTCACCCATGGTGCTCCCAACCAGAAAACCGTATCTACTTGTGCAGAAACTCGCCCTGCAATCAATAGCATACTTGTTAATAGTAATATTATTATATTCTTACTCATAATTACTCTTTTTTCGCATTCATTTGAGTCGATTCTAAGATGCTATTGTTTAATTTATCATCTTCTTCCTCGAGTGTTGGTTTCTTTTTATTCAAGACAAATGAAATACCTACTTCATGTGAACCAGTATTAAAACGCACCATTTTACTAGCTGTTAAATCATATCCGTAATACAATCCAAAACGCTCTTTAAAATGATATCCTAAAGTCAATCCTATTGCATCATTAGAGCGATAAGAAGCAGAGAACCATAATTTGTTGTTATAGGTTGATTTAACCATAACAGCATATTGAACAGGAACGTGAGCGGTATATTGCAACATAACCATTGGTTGAATCAACCATTTTTTCTCTTTTAAATCAATATTATAACCAGCTATTAAGTTCATGTGTATAGCAAGGTTATTATTGAATTCAGTAAACTTAACCTCTGTCGATATCAATCTTTGAACTGCTCCCATAACAAAGAACTTTTTATTGTAAAGATTGAATCCCATATTTACATCAATCGCTCCTGCATTATAAACGTTTTCATTAAAAACTGGATCTCCTTGATCACTGACTACAGCATCATACAAACGTAAGCGGTATTGTAAGAAACCGGGTTGAATTCCAAACGCTAGTTTCAAATCATTTTTCAAGCGAAAATGATGCGCATAATTAATATGAAAGCCCATTGAGTTCATTAATCCAGAGTTTTGATTCATAAATCCAACTCCCCAACCATATTTACCTTGATTTTTTAATGATCCCGAAATATTCATGTTAATATTTGTGGGGGCATCTTTGAATCCTGTCCATTGATTACGAAAAGCAGCATTTAATACTGTCAACTCTGTAGAACCTGCATATGCAGGATTATAGTAAAATTTATTCATGTCAAAATTGGCATATTGTCCAATTTGCTGACCGTAACTTTTGCTTAATCCAAAACAAAAGAAACATAAAATTATTAGAATGTTTTTCATAATTATTTTGCGGATCTTAACACTAAAAGTGTCCCTTTGTAGATTGCTTTATCGTCTCCGTTGTTCAACTTAATAACATAGAAATAGTTACCATCTGGAACAACTTCTCCATTGTGTGTACCATCCCATGGGGTAGAATATCCTTTGGATTCAAAAAGTAACTGTCCCCATTGATTGAAAATAAACACTTCAGCTGCTGGATACATCAACTCGATAAATGATAACTTCCAATAATCATTGTAGCCATCGCCATTAGGTGAAATTGCATTAGGTATTAATGCTGTGATATCATTGGTTACATTTTTTATCTCAATCCAAACACTTGTGGAATCAAAACATCCATTAATATTCATTACTTTTTGAGTAATCATAAAATGTCCATTCTCAAAATAAACAGCAGAAGGATTCTCTAAGGTTGAAATTTTTCCATTACCTAGATCCCACAAGAAAGTAGAAGCGTAAATAGAAGTGTCAACAAAATTAAATGTTGTCCCAACGTTTAGACCCGAACTGTAATTGTAAACAAACCCAGCTTTAGGGAAAGGCGCCACTGTAAGCGGTTTCATTATGGTATCATTACACCCATTGGTAGAAGTAACAATTTGAGAAATGAAATATGTTCCTACTTGATTAAAGGAATAATTGAAATCGGGTGTATGAAAGTTCACCTGACCACCTAAGTCATATAAATATGTTGTTATCCCATCAACAGCTGTTGCGTGATTCGTGAAAGCAACATCTAATGATTGGAAGTTACAATTGGTTTCGAAGGAGAAATCAGCATGCGGCTGAGAAAAAACCGTTACTGTTTTTGTGATTTCATTCGAACATCCATTACTATTGATTACCTCTAAAGTAGCTGTAAAATCTCCTGAGGAAGGAAAAGTATGAGTCGGTTCCATTAACGTTGACGTACCTCCCCCCTGAAATGTCCAATTTGTTTGTGCGATAGAACCAAATCCAGCAATAGAATGATTAACAAATAAATGAGGTACTCCGTAACACTCATCTTGAACTACAAAATTCGCGTGGGGAATGTCTACAAATGTAAACGATACAACATCACTCGATTCAATACAATTTCCATTGTTTGCACTTGTTAAGGTCAGAACAACACTTCCATTGTCTTTTTCTTGTTGAGTGGGTAAATAATAAGATGTTAAGCTTGAAATGTCTTCAAATGTTCCTGATCCACCACTCCATTCAACTGCAAAACCCAAATTGATACTTCCCGAAAGAAAGATCGTGTCTTGATCAATACAAATTGTTCGATTAACTCCTGCATCAACAACCGGCGAATCTGTAATCATAACAATGACACTATCTCTAACGGGCAAGCAACTTCTATTATTTGTTGATTCTAGATATACTTTGAACTGCCCGTTCTGCACATCATTCACACCTGGTTGATATGTAGTATTAAGGCTAATGTTATTTGGGAAAAACATTCCAGACCCATTAGAAATCCACTTTCCTGTTGTAGAACTACCTGTAACATTTCCTGACAATGTAACTAATGGATTATTAGAGCAAACAAAAATACTGTCTGTCGAAATACGCACAGTTGCGGGTTGTGTAAAAAAGATTTGCAAATCATCCGTTTCAACAGCACAGGAACCATTGTTAATAGAACTTAAAGTCAGTGTTAACGGAGCTCCTGAAGCAAGATCTCCTATAGAAGGTTGATAAATCGCATTCAAACTTGTTGCCGAAGGTGAAAACTGTCCACTTCCTGAAGACTCCCATCTTCCTGTAGTTGAACCACCTTGAACGCTGCCATTTAATTGGACTCTACTGTTGTTTGTACACACAATTTGATCAATTGAAGCATTCACTATTGGCAATTGACTTACTTCTAATAACAAAGTATCTCTTTGTATTGGACAAGGTCCTGTACTCGTTAATATTAATTTTATTGGAGAGATAATTGCATCCAAAGGACTTGGTAAATAAACATTCATTAATGAACTAGGCGATTGTCCAAAAGTTCCAAATCCAGTACTTGTCCAATTCCCTCCTAGAGCTCCACCTCCTACAACACCATGAACTACTTTTCCTACATTAGCACATGTCGAAGCATCGTTTCCAGCATTAGCAAAAGATGAAACTTTAAAGTCACTTACAAATGAAAAATATGAACCATTAGAAGTCGAAGATCCGTTAAAAGTAGACATACCGAAAATTCCGTTATTATTTTCTACTTTCACTAAGCTACCTGCAGGAAGATCAGTTGTAGAAAAAGGAATTGAAATAGCCACAATACTTCCATTTGTTCCAGGCACCGGTATAAAAGAGTTTCCATTAAGATTTAGTGGTGCATCGTTCATCATAAATCCACCTTCTTCTCCAGCATGAGTATATAGATTCAAAACAAATGGATCTGTTGTCTTTCTATATCCTCTTGCAAGATGGGTTCCAGAACAACGTGCATTGGGAATAAAAGTAGCTGCCATTTGACAATCCTTTGCAGCTACATGATAAGCATATACTTTCTTCGATGTAGTGATACTGCTAAAATCGGTACTTGGTGAATAAACATATGTTTCTCCCCAACTCAATACTACACTATTCGAAGCCCCATCATTGGTAACTACTTCAGTCCCATTTTCAACGGCAAGAATATAAACTTTATCTACTGGACTTGTTCGTGTTACAACAAAATCATTTCCCAGGTATTCCGTACTTAACATCTGATCACCCATTAAATCTTCACATAAACCATTTATTACAAGATTATCATACAGTGTAATCGCAATCGGCTTATTTGAAGAAACAATTGAACCATCTAATTGATTAGGTGAATTGATATTCGCTAAATGAACATTGTAAACCTGTCCTTTGTTAAGTGTCACAGAAAATGTAGATGAATTACCTCCAATTATGGCAGCCTTAGGAGTAACCAGAACAGTTGTTCCATCTTCTGAAGCAACAAAAGAGAATCCTTTAGAGGCACCAGTGGCATTATTCCAGGTTTTCTGAGCTGGGGTATAAAACTCTTTACCCAAAGCCATTTTTCCCTTTAAAGAAAAATCTTCTTTTCGTTTTGAGTCTTTTGTTACCCATTCAACAGAAACTGGATGAGAGGATTGAATTTTCACTCCATTATTAATCACAATACCTGCGCTTAAGGAGTATAAATTAACAAACTGTCCTGATAAATCGATTTCTAAAACACTATTTGCTCCAACAGTTGTATTAATTGTTGCAAAGCCTGTATTCGCAGGTTGTGAAACAGTTAATTGTGCTGGACTAGCAAATGACTTAATAACTAAGAACGTTTGTTGAGAAGTTGTACCTTGAGGTAAACTTGGTGGTGAAAACCAAAACAGAGTGTCCTGTTGAGATAATACATAATTTCCCAATAGCAAAAATGCCATTAGCATAGGGATAATTTTCTTCATAGTAAACAGTGCGTTTTTCTAATTCTGTAAAAAAATGCAAAAATAATAAAAAAGTGATAATTAACGCTTTCCGTTAAAAAAATAATAAAAAAGGAAAAGGGTGTGAAAAAAATCCACACCCTTTTCCTTTTTGAAAAAGCGAAATTATTTTTGCTCTTCTGTTAAGATATCAGCAGCCGTTTGAGAGATTGCTGATTTTTCAAATCTTAATTTACTACCTTCAGAATTTACCAATACTGTATTATCAGCAATTTCTAAAATCTTTCCATGAATTCCTCCAATAGTTACCACGCGGTCTCCTACTTTCATGTTTTCACGGAATTTTTTTAATTCCTTTTGTTTTTTCATTTGTGGTCTGATCATAAAGAAGTAGAAAACTCCAATCATCAAACCAATCATAATTAATTGTTGACTCATACTTAGATTATTTAACTTCTCCAACAATGTTAACCATTGTCACAGAAGGATTTGTGTTAGCAATAATATTTATTCCCTTATTAAATTTCCCTTCGCCTATTTTTTGCGTATCTAACTTAGCTTCAATAACGGCAGTTTTACCCGGGTTAATTGGTCCTTCAGGTTTACTAGCAAGTGTACAGCTACAACCTACCTTTACATCCCCTATAACTAATGGCTGTTCTCCCGTATTTTTCACTGTAAATTTTGCATGAACAATTTCTCCAAGAGCTACTGTCCCCGCATCAAATACTTTTTCAACTTCCATTGATGTTCGTGTTCCAATCTTTACCTCGTCATTCGAACATGCAAATGTAGTCAATGCTAATAAAGCAAATGTGATTCTTTTCTTCATGATATTTTGATTAGTCTAATAATCCTCTACCTACTTTAACAATTTTTTCCTCTTTGGTTAGGTAGTCAATTGCTTTATCCAAAATTCCATTGATGAAACCATTACTTTTTGGAGTCGAATAGAATTTTGAAATTTCGATGTATTCATTAAGCGTCACCTTTGTAGGAATAGTTCTAAACATTTGAAATTCAGTGATCGCCATTTTCATTAATATGGTATCCATCTTGGCGATTCTATCTAATTCCCAATTCGTTGTAAGATGATCAATTATCTTCTCGTTTTCAGTGTCCATTGCAATTGTTTTACGTAAAAGAGTACGTACAAACTCTTGTTCATCCTCTTCGTCTTTGTACAAATCTAAAACACCAACTTTTTGAATATCCTCTTCCATATTTTTGATTGTCTTCACAACCATCGAACATGCAAAATCGATATCATCAATCCAGTGAATACTTAATTCTTCAAAATAAGAATACAAAAGAGGGAAATTTGCGATATCATTTTTAAAAATATCTAAAAGCATAGATTTATCCGCTTCAAATCCAGTTGCTCCATTATTCATATGCTCAAAGTAAGTTTCTGAATCTTTCATATTCAAAAACATTTTTCTTAACAATTCGTGTTTTTCATCACCTTGCCAATTCACTTTGTTTACTTCAGACTCCCGAATCAATTTCGGATCATTTGCCAATCGCTCAACAAGTATGTTGTTTACAAACTTTAAATTAGGGTTTGTATCTTGCTCTGTTGGTCGAATTTTCTTTTTATTCTCTTCTATTCTATGCTCACCAATAAATTTCAATTCAGGCATAGTTAATAATAGATACAAGTATAAATCGTAAATATTATCGATTGCATTGAACAATTCTGTTTCAATCTTCTTTAAACTCTGTTCGTCTGATTGGTAATAAGCGTATAACGCTTGTAATACCTTTATTCTTAGATGTCTTCTATTTAACATTTGTGCGAATTACCTTGTTCTATGATCTAATTATTATTGCTTGACTAAATGACATTTTTTTGTTTCTGAAAAAACAATGAGGAGAGTAGGCGCTTTGAATCGTTATCATTCAATAATAGAAAACGATGTCTTTTTATTATTGAAGATCCGTTAATCGTTAATTGAAATGAAGCATATCGAAAACACGTCTTCTCCTTAGAAGGAAACGCTAAAAGATCACCAAGATTTGGATTCACTATTTTTTCTAATATTTCAAACATACACTAGCTTCACGATTTAAACAGGTGCACAATTGCTCAAGTTTCATTATTTTTGCACAAAAGCGTAAAATGCAACGCAAAAATAGCAATTTTATACTATGAATTCGCTTCGATATCTCAACAAATATTTTATTAAATATAAATGGCCTTTATTTTGGGGCATTTTAACGGTAATTTTATCAAATTATTTCTATATAAAAATGCCTGTTTTCTTAAAGGATTTAACAGACACTTTAACAAATGATGGAAATGGAATTGTCAACGTAATAGGACTTAACATTCATTTAGACAAAAACAACCCCTACTCTATCGCACTGAAAATCTTATTAATATACATGGGACTGGTCTTACTGAAAGGTATATTTTTGTTTTTCACTCGTCAATTGATTATCAAAATGTCACGTCATATTGAATATGATTTAAAGAATGAAATTTACCAACAATACCAACGTTTAGATTACAATTTCTATAAAAAAAATGCAACTGGAGATTTAATGAATCGCATTTCGGAGGACGTATCTCAAGTACGCATGTACCTTGGCCCTGGTGTCATGTACAATGTAAACTTGGTTGTAGTAACTGCACTATCATTATATCAAATGATACAAATAAATGCTTGGCTGACACTTATCGTGTTAATCCCATTACCTATCATGTCATTCCTTATATACAATGTTTCTAAAAAGGTAAACAAAGCAAGTAAAGAAGTACAGCACCAACAAAGTACACTTTCAACATTAGTTCAAGAATCTTTTTCAGGTATACGTATATTAAAAGCTTTTCAAAGAGAAGACCATCAGATTGACAAGTTTACTCAAGCCTCCAAAGATTACAGAAAAAAGAACATTCGTCTAATTGTTATCAATGCACTTTTTCAACCAACAATTGCTTTTTTGATAGGTCTTTCAACTGTTTTAGCAATCTACGTAGGTGGTTTATTTTCATTTGCAGGCACGATTACTTTTGGAGGAGTTACTGCATTTATCTTTTTCCTTAATTCTTTAACATGGCCCTTCGCTAGCTTAGGGTGGTTAACAGCAATTATTCAAAGAGCAGAAGCATCTCAAGGTAGAATCAATGAATTTTTAAAGTTGGAGCCTGAAATTACAAATCCAACTAACACCCCTTTCAATTATAAAGGTACAATTGAGTTTAAAAATGTTTCTTATACTTATCCAGGAGACCTACGTCCAACAATAAACAACATTAGTTTTAAAATTAATCCAGAAGAAACTTTAGCAATTTTAGGGCGCACAGCGAGTGGGAAATCAACCCTACTAAAACTCATACTCCGTCAAATCGATCCTCAAGAAGGAGAAATCTTAATAGATAGTCAACCTCTTAAAACAATCAACCTAGATGACTATCGCAATGAAATAGGAGTAGTTCCTCAAGAAGTATTTCTTTTCAGCGATACCATAAAAGAGAATATTCTATTCGGTCATTACAACCCAATAGAAGTAACTCAGGAAGAAGTTGAAGAAATCTGTAAATACTGCCATGTTCATCATAACATAATGTCATTTCCGGAACAATATGAAACCCAACTTGGAGAACGCGGGGTTAATTTAAGTGGAGGACAAAAACAACGTGTTAGTATCGCTAGAGCTTTAATAAGAAAACCCGCTCTTCTTTTACTCGATGATTGCTTAAGTGCAGTAGATACACAAACAGAAGAAATTATTCTAAATCATTTAAAAAATGACATCCATCCATTAAATACAATAATTGTATCTCACCGTATCTCTTCTATCCGAAATGCTAATCATATTATTGTAATAGAAAAAGGAGAAATACTTGAAGAAGGATCTCATGAAAAACTGCTTAATGATGGAAATTTTTACGCAGAACTCTATTTTAATCAATTAACAGAAGAAAAATAGCATCATATTCACCTGATTACTATATTTTTTACATATTTGTTAATTATTGAAAAAAAACGAAAATTACTATGGAACAGGAAAACTCAGGAGAAGTATTTTCAAAGGTGGTGAGAGCAGGGAAGCGAACTTACTTTTTTGATGTTAAATCCACCAAAGGAAGTGACCTTTATTTGACCATAACAGAAAGTAAAAAATCATTTGTTGATGGACGTGAAGTTTACCAAAAACATAAAATTTTCTTGTACAAAGAAGATTTTGAAAAATTCCAAGAAGGAATATCCGAAGCTTTGGAAACAATTGACAAAATCAAGAACAACAGCACAGAAAACGAAAGCATTAGCGAAGTTAATTTTGAAGATCTTTAAGACTGAAGTAATATGTTTCCCTTCTTGTTTTCATCAAAAATCAACAAGTAAACATTAGAAATTAATTTTATTCACTGAACATCAACTGCTTTCTAAAATCGTTAATAACTATTCCATTTTTATCGCTCTATATTTGGGTCATTCTAACTATCTTTATACTTTCAAAAAATAGGAAATGGGTAAAATAATTGCAATAGCGAACCAAAAAGGTGGCGTTGGTAAAACTACTACGGCGATCAATCTTGCAGCATGCTTTGGTGTTTTGGAGTACAAAACATTAATCATAGATGCGGATCCGCAAGCCAACGCAACAAGTGGAGTTGGATTAGATCCTAAAAGTTCTCGAAACATCTACGACTGTTTGGTAAACGATACCAATCCTGAAGAACTAATTGTTCAAACGGAAAGTCCAAACCTTTGGATTTTACCTTCCCACATTGATTTGGTTGGAGCTGAATTAGAAATGATTAATATACCTAACCGGGAACATAAATTAAAAATGGCTTTAGATAAAATCAAAGATCAATTTGATTTTATCGTCATTGATTGCTCTCCTTCTTTAGGTCTTATTACAGTTAATGCTTTAACAGCAGCAGATTCAGTTTTGATTCCAGTACAATGTGAGTACTTCGCTCTTGAAGGACTTGGAAAACTATTGAACACAATCAAAATTGTTCAAGGACGATTAAATATTGATTTGGAAATCGAAGGTATCGTACTCACAATGTATGACACACGCTTACGTTTGGCGAATCAAGTGGTAGATGAAGTAAAAACACATTTTCAAGACCTTGTATTCGATACTTTAATTCACAGAAATACAAAACTAGGTGAAGCTCCCTCATTTGGAGAAACCATTGTTATGCATGATGCTTCAAGTAAAGGTTCTATTAACTATTTAAACTTTGCAAGAGAAGTGTTGCAACGCAATGACCTTACAAAAATGTCAAACGACGATAAAATCATTCAATAATATTTCAATATAAATGAATCCTAATTTAAAAAAACGTTCAGCTTTAGGGAAAGGCCTAGGTGCTCTTTTGGAGGCAACACCATCAGAACAAAACTTAGCGCCCGCAAAAGACCAACCAGGGTCAATTGCAATGATTGCTATTTCCCAAATTGAAGCTAATCCTTTTAATCCTAGAACTCATTTTGAAGAAGGACCGCTTGAAGAACTACGTCAGTCTATTGCTATTCATGGTATTATTCAACCCATTACTTTACGTAAAGTAGACACGGGTAAATACCAAATAATTTCAGGTGAACGTCGCTTTAGAGCCTCCCAACTTGCAGGATTAACAGAAGTTCCAGCATACATTCGTGTAGCCAACGACCAAACCATGTTAGAAATGGCATTGGTTGAAAATATTCAACGTGAAGATTTAAACGCAATTGAGGTTGCCTTGTCTTACCAACGTTTAATGGAAGAATGTGAACTTACACAAGATCAATTAAGCCAAAAAGTGGCTAAATCGAGATCAAGTATAACAAACTATTTACGCCTCTTAAAACTACCTGCACCGATTCAAGCAGGTGTAAGAGATGGAATCATTACAATGGGCCACGCAAGAGCGCTTGTATCTGCTGGGAAAGAAGATCGTCAAATTGCCATTTACAGCTTAGTTGTTGAAAACAACCTTTCAGTAAGAGAAATTGAACAACTTGTAAAAGAAGGTGCTGAACTACATACAGATGAAGAAAACAATGCCATTGTTAAGCCAAAATCAAGTGTAGAAGTTTCCGAAAATCAGTATATTTTCAAAGAGCACCTAAGTGATCGTTTAGCTACAAAGGTGGACATTAAAAAAACACCTTCTGGTGCAGGAACTATTGTTTTAAAATTCAACTCTGAGAACGATTTAAATCGTATCATTGAGCTTCTAAACAAATGATTAAAAACTGCCTTACCATCTTATTCCCTTTGTTATTGACCGTTAGTTTTAGTCAATCACATAAAGATAGTTTGGCGGTAGACATAGCTGTTGACAGTACGGGAGTGAACAAAGTAAAAATGGCCACCATACTGTCAGCTTGCCTTCCTGGAGCTGGTCAAGTTTATAACCACATTAATATGCCAAAAGGCAAGAAGAAAGCGTACTGGAAAGTCCCATTAATTTATGGCGGTTTAGGTGTAACTGGATACTTTGCTTATAAGTTAAATCAAGATCAAAAACAACTTAAAGCAGATTATATCAACCTAACTGAAAACGGAATTCAAAGTACAGCTTATCCAGGTTATGATGCACAAGCATTGCTTGAAATCCATAGAAAAAAACTTACACAAAGAGACTTAATGTTCATTGGAATTGGTGTAGTTTACATATTAAATATTGTAGATGCAGCTGTTGAGGCACATTTTGTTAAATTTGATGTATCCGAAAATCTATCCATGTCCGTTCGTCCTTCATTCATGGGCGGACTCGGAGTAGGTGTAGGTATGTCTTTAAGCTTTAAAAAATGAAAATTGCACTAATAGGATATGGGAAAATGGGAAAAGCAATTGAAGAAATTGCCATCGAACGTGGTCATGAAATTGTTGCGAAAATAAACTCGAAACTCCCTATCTCCCATCTAAAAGACCAAGAATGCGATGTTGCCATAGAATTTTCTGTACCTGAATCCGCAGTTCCAAATATGCAATTCTGTATAGAAAACAACATTCCTATTGTTGTTGGAACTACCGCTTGGCAAAATAAACTATCCGAAATAACTCAGCTAGTAAAAGAGAAAAATGGATCACTCTTACACGCCTCAAATTTTTCTGTAGGTGTAAATCTATTTTTTGCGCTAAACAAAAAACTTGCTCAACTCATCGCCCCGTACCCGGAATACCAAGTGTCTATTGAAGAAATTCATCATACCCAAAAACTAGATGCACCAAGTGGAACTGCCATAACAATCGCTGATCAAATCATTGATAATCATAAACACTACCTCAATTGGGAATTACGATGTGATGAACAACTAAAAACACCCGAAGAAACAATATCAATTTCAGCATTACGTTTACCTGATGTTCCAGGCACGCACACTGTCGTTTACGAATCTGAAGTCGATAGCATTCAACTAAAGCACCAAGCAAACAACAGAAAAGGATTTGCTCTTGGCGCCGTAATTGCTGCTGAATTTTTAGCCGATAAAAAAGGTGTATTCACAATGTCTGACGTTTTAAAACTATAATACTTATGGAATTTTTATATTTCTATCTTTTCATTTTGCTACACCCTTATCTAGCACTTTGGAATAAATCTTTTCCTTTAGCTGGAAGCAGTTCAACTAAAGCATTGATTCCTGGATACAACTATTTTGTAGCCTTCGGAATATTCAATAAAAAAGCATGGTGGGCATTACTCCTGCTTGTTCCAGGTGTTCACTTGGTTATGTGGGCCATCTTAAATGTTACTTACATCCGTCGATTTGGTTTTTATAGCTTTACAGATACATTACAAGGTATATTCTTTCCTTATTTAATCTTTTGGAAAATAGCTAAAGCACAAAAAGAAATTGAAGCTCCAACAAATTGGGCGAATGCACGAGAAGTAGGTTTAAGAACATGGGGAGATCACCTAGTATTATTCTTATGCTTACCTGTAATAGGTCACGCAATAGCACTTTCTATTGATGCTGTTACACGTCACAAACCAGGAACAAAAACAAAAGTAAAAGAATGGGGGGATTCCATTTTATTTGCATTAATTGCTGCACTTATTATACGTACTTACGTTTTTGAACCATTCCGCATACCAACCGGATCAATGGAAAGAACACTTTTAGTTGGCGATTTTCTTTTCGTAAACAAACTGTCTTATGGTCCTAAAGTACCTGTAACACCACTGTCTTATCCTTTAGTACATAACACGGTTCCTTTCATAAACGTTCAGTCATACACTACTTTAGAAAAAGGAAATTATTTCAGAATACCAGGATATTCAAAAATAAACAGAAACGACGTGGTGGTGTTCAATTATCCTGCTGGAGATACAGCCGTTTACGATCCAAGAATGCCTTTTGGATTAATGGGACATGAATATGAGGGAATCGTTTACCGTGAAGCATTCAGATTGTATCAACAAAACTCACAAAATAGAGGTAGTAAAATTGTTGCTTACTACAAAGACTCTCTTGCTAAAGAAGGAATTACTGACGAAAATATCGCCTTACAATTCTCTAATGACAGATACATAGCGGAATACTTGAACAACATTTCAACTTGGAAATCTGCAGCACGAAAAATGATTGCGGAAGACAAAGTCACCTTAGATCAAATGTTGGGTGAAGAAATTCACCACAAAGGAATCATCTATCGTCCAGTTGATAAACGTGAGAACTACATCAAGAGATGTGTTGCCTTACCTAAAGATTTCATTGAATTGAAACACGCTGTTTTATATGTAAACGATGCCCCAGCATTTGTTGCTCCAAATCAAAACTTAATGTACTTGATTAGCGATCCAACATTTGCTACAGCGGAACAATTGTATCAAAAATATAAGATAGAAAGTAGTGATATTCAACGTTCAGAGAAAGGAATCGCTGCCATTCACTGTAACTTAAAAATGATACAACAATTGAAAATGGATTACAAAAATGTAAACTTTAACCTCAATATTGTTTCATCAGGTTCAACAGATATCAACGGTAAATACAAACCTTTAGAGCAACTTTCACATTTAGAGTACTTCCCTAAAGATGTGAATGTAGCCAATACGGTAAGTGATTTTGAACGTATCCAAGTTCCATTTAAAGGAAAAAAGGTAGACTTTACCAAAGAAAACATTGCTTACTATAGAAGAATCATTACAGCTTACGAAGGTCACAAACTAGAAGAAAAAGCAGATGGTATTTACATTGACGGTAAGAAAACAACATCATATACAGTAGAAATGAATTACTATTGGATGATGGGTGACAACCGTTACAATTCAGCAGATTCACGCGTTTGGGGATTTGTTCCAGAAGATCATATCGTTGGTAAAGCATCTATGACTTGGTTCTCTTCTAGCCCTGAATACGGTATTCGTTTCGAAAGATTCTTAAAACAAATTAAATAATGAACGCTTTTCCGATCAGCTATTTCGGTTGCATTTCATATTATCAAAAATTATGTTCTAGCCCACATGCGATTATCGATGTGGGCGAACATTTTATTAAGCAATCCCTGCGTACACGCATGGAGATCCTTGGGCCTAATGGTAAACAAACATTAAGTATCCCCGTAAACAGACCCAACGGAAATAAAACGGTACTCAAAGATGTAACCATACACGAAGATGGATGGCGAAAAATGCACTTACGTTCCTTAAAAACGGCCTATGCTTCCTCCCCATTTTACGATCATTATGAACGTGAAATCATCGAATTATTGGAATACAAAACCGAATCATTGACCGATTTCTTGTTCCATTTACATCAACGGATTATTGATTGGCTGGATTTACCCATTGAAATCAAGAAAAGTTTACAATATCTTCACACAAATCAGCTTGATAATGATTTCAGAAAGTATACTTTTGAACTCGAAACGCAAACACAAATTAAGCCCTACACGCAAGTTTTTGCAAACAAAGAAACATTCGTCAACAACCTTTCTATTTTAGATTTAATTTTTAACGAAGGGCCTATGGCTCGAAAATGGATAATACAATGAAATTCATCCCTTTATTAGCACTCGCATTTGCAGCCGTTTCTTGTAAAACAATACAAAGTAACGTTGCTTTTTACAATGTAGAAAACCTTTACGACACCATTAATCAGCCGCATGACGACGAAGAATTTTTGCCAAACGGTAAGAACGAATGGACCTCTGAGCGCTACTTGACAAAATTAGACCGCCTTAATCAAGTACTAGATTCTATGGGACATTTGACTTTAGTTGGATTTGGAGAAATTGAAAACCGTCAAGTAATTGAAGATCTAGTAAACGCATCCAAAAACCGTAAACATTTCAAAACCGTACATTTTGACAGCCCAGATCTTCGAGGAGTTGACGTTGGACTAATTTACAACCCAAAATTATTGAAATTGCAAGACGAAGGTTTCCTTCGATTCAACATTGAAAATCCTTATACACCTTATACAAGAGACATATTATGGGCGAAATTTACCCATAAAAAAGACACCCTTTTTGCAATGGTAAATCACTGGCCATCTCGCCGTGGAGGTCAAGACGCTTCGGAAGTAAATCGTATAATCGCAGCAACACATGCGCGCCAATTCATTGACTCGGTTATGCAAGTTTCTCCAAAATCTCAAATCGTTTTCATGGGAGATTTGAATGATTATCCACAAGATAAAGCGCCGAAAATGATAGCTGAAAAGCTAAATCCTATGATCACAAAGACATCTGGGAAATTTGGTGGAAGCTACAATTACCGCAGTGAATGGGATGTATTGGACCACATTATGGTGTCACCAAACGCATTTGATCCCGGAGCAATTCAGTTTGTAAAAGGTTCTGGAGAAATCATTTCAAGCGATTTTCTAATGGACGAATACAAAGGTGAGCGCGTGCCGAAGCGTAATTATGCTGGAAGTAAGTATTTGGACGGATATTCAGATCATTTACCTGTGCGTGTAAAGGTTTCCTTTAAATAAATTACTTATTCAAAATAAGGGAAATTTAATCCCGAATGTAATCGGATGTGGATGCATAAATCTTCATCCGATTTTTTTTTTCTGAAAACAAAGATTTTGGGCGTTCCCCATTGCCAACTAAGTAAACTTAGGGCAACGGGTCAGGCTATTCGTTCCTAGTCCTCGTCCCTCCCCAATACGTTGGGGAGGGACTGTGGGCTATCCACTACTATCCTTAACGCGAGATTGATTTTCAATATTCCTAAAATTGGAATACCAATAAAGATCTTCAGCCCGGGCGGAGTGGCGGTAGCTAAATGAACGGAAAAGGTTGTGAACGCAGGTTTTCCGCAGCGACCAAAGGAAGCTCGTGGAAAACAGTGCGATGAACATCTTTTCAGGAATTTACTCAAGCCCGTAGACCGAAATGGCTGCAAAAAAAAACACTTTCCCCTCCACCTTATGGACAAAAAAAAGGCGAATCAAAAGATCCGCCTTTATTTAATTCATTGTATTGGATTACAATTTTACAACCCAATTGTTTGTATCTTCGATAGATCCGTCTTTGATTCCATCCAATTGTTTTTTCACACGGATAGACAACAAATCACCATTAATTTCTGGTAAATCGTACAATTCACCTTTGTAACCGATTGTTGCAATATTAGCAATTGTAGCAGCTGTTCCCGCTCCGAATGCTTCTTGTAACTTTCCGTTTTTAATGGCTTCCATTATCTCATCAACAGAAACTTTACGTTCTTCAACAGCAACTCCCCAAGATTTAGCTACGTCAATAACCGCTCTTTTTGAGGTTCCTTTAAGGATGGTATCTGTCTCTTCAGAAGGTGTAACTAATACATTATCAATCACAAAACAAATATTCATTGTTCCGGATTCTTCGATGAATTTATGTTCTTTAGCGTCTGTCCATATCAATTGGTGGAACCCTTCGTTTTGTCCCATTTTCGCAGGATATAAAGAAGCTGCGTAGTTACCTGCCGTTTTAGCAGCACCTACTCCACCTTCAGCAGCACGCGTATATTTTTCTTCAATTTTCACGCGAACAGGTTGCGAATAATATACTCCAACCGGTCCAGTAATAATCATAAAGCGGTAATTATCAGAAGGTTTAATCCCTAACATACCATCTGTAGCAAAGATAAACGGACGGATATACAAAGAGGCTCCTTCTGTTCTTGGAACCCATTCATTATCCACTTCCAACAATTTTTTGATCAAATCATTGAAATACGTTTCATCCATTGTAGGCATACAAAGACGTTCACAAGAACGCATGAATCTAGCTGCGTTCAACTCAGGTCTAAACATAGAAATAGCTCCATCTTTTTGACGGTAAGCTTTCATCCCTTCAAAAATAGATTGTCCATAATGAATTGCCGACAATGCTGGATGCATAGGAATGGCTTCAAAAGGAACAATTTCAGGATCTTTCCAAACACCGTCTTCGAAATCCATAATCAACATGTGATCAGAGAAGTACTGTCCAAATGGAAGGTGATTCCAATCCATTTTATCCAGATTGGAAGCGGTGTTATATTTAATCTTAATTTGCGTTAAATCTTGTTTCATTTTCTTAACTTGTATCTTCAAAGATACTTATTATTACCTAAACCATCAAGTGAACGAAGGCTCTCATTTGTTATTTTATTAATTTTGATTCAATCTTAAGAAATGGGTATAGCACACGAAACATTACAGAAATATTGGGGATATGATAACTTTCGCCTTGGACAAGAGGAAATCATTGAAGACGCCATAAACGGACATGATGTGCTTGCTCTTTTACCTACTGGCGGTGGTAAATCGATATGTTTTCAGGTTCCTGGTATGGTACGCGAAGGAATTACAATTGTGATTAGTCCTTTGATTGCTTTGATGCAAGATCAGGTGCAAACCCTTAATAAAAAAGGGCTGCGTGCAAAGGCGCTCACCAGCGGAATGAGTTATCGAGAACTGGATATTACACTGGACAATGCTAGGTTTAATGGTCTTGATTTTCTTTATACTTCACCCGAAAGAATTCAAAGTAGTCTATTTATTGAGCGTTTCAAATTAATGAATGTTGGCTTAATTGTGGTAGATGAAGCGCATTGTATTTCGGAATGGGGTCATGATTTTCGTCCTTCTTTTATGGAAATAAAAAATTTGCGTGAATATCATCCAAATGTGCCTATTATTGCTTTGACAGCTACCGCGACGGAAAAAACGAAAGAGGAAATTGTTGAAAAACTACAATTGCGTCATCCTAAAATTCATCAATCTCGTTTTGAACGTCCGAATTTAACGTACAAATCGTATCAAACGAATAACAAATTACAAGAAATAACAACGTACTGTAAAGCTGTTCCTCAGTTGACAGGAATTGTTTATTGCCAAACGCGAAAATCGGTAAAAAGCGTAGCAACACATTTGGCGCAGCAAGGACTGTCTGTTGGAATTTATCATGGTGGCTTAGAAAAAGAAATGCGAGCTTCTCAATTATCAAAGTGGTTAAATGACGAAATTAAGATCATGGTGGCAACAAATGCTTTCGGGATGGGAATTGACAAACCAGACGTTCGTTATGTGTTGCATTATGAGTTTCCAAATTCCTTAGAGGCCTACTTCCAGGAAGCAGGACGTGGAGGACGTGACGGAAATGCTGCTCAAGCAATCAATTTTTGGGAAAAAGATGACATAGAGCAATTGCATTTAAAGTTGGAAATGAAATATCCTTCGCTTGAGGAAATAAAATCCACTTTTAGAGCTTTATATAATTACTTAAAAATTGCTATTGGCAGTGGAAAAGGGGAAAGTTACAATATCGATTTTCAGCTTTTTAGTAAAACCTTTAATATTCCTTTAGTTGTGATTTACAATTCTTTGAAAATCATTGATTCTATGGGTGAAATATCGTTGAACGAAGGTTTTTACAACCCAACAAAGATTAAGTTTTCAGTCAGTAATTCTGCTTTATACAATTTCCAATTACAGCATGAGAAATTTTATCCAATTACCTCCTTTTTGGTAAGGTCTTATCCTGGAATTTTTGATCATTTCCATGAAATAAATGAAAGGGAAATGGCAGAACGCTTGAAAATCAACAAACAAGAACTGAAATCACAATTTCAGTTTATGGAGAAATATGGTATCATTGACATAACCTATGTAAGTGATCTTCCTTCAATTACTTTTTTATCAGAAAGACGCCCTTACGATTACTTTGAAATTCCGCCATCTGTATATCACTTCAGAAAAGAAATTGCGTTTTCAAAACTTGAAGCTGTCCAAGACTATTTAACGGTACACAAATGCCGTTCACTCCAATTAATCAATTATTTTGGATTAGAATCTGAACCTTGTGGCAAATGTGACATCTGTCTGATTGATGCAAACAAGGAGGATCTTGCTCCTATTATGGAAGAGATTGTCACACTATTAGCAGATGGTCCCAAAACTTACAATGACATAAAAATGTCTATCGTAAACAGGGACGCATTACGTATTTGCTTAAGGGAGCTTCAACTTCTTGAACGTATTCGTTTTAACGGTGAATACTTTAGTCTATAGAAAGATTTTCTTTCAAGGATTGTACTTCACGTTGTAATTCCATCAATGATTTTGCAATTCCGGTATTGTCTAACTGCACTTCAGGTAATTCTGGTGAAATGTAATTAACGAATTTCCAAACTTCTAAAATCTGATTAATAGGAACTTTATAAGGTTGATACAACGGATTTGTTGAACTCAATTGCAAAGATTGTTCGCGTTCTATTAAATTATGTACGACTTTAAAAACAATTCCTTCGTCCTTCGTAATCACAATACATGGTGTTTCGTTTCGAATGGACATCCAATTTTGAATGAATTCAGCCACCACATAAGACCCTTCGACTACAGGTGGCATAGAATCTCCTTTAATTGGGAAAGAACGGTATTTTCTATCCTTAGATAAAAAAGGCAAATTAAATGTTGGTAACACTTTTATGTAATCTGGATCTGCATATCCCGAAGTGTATCCTGCTGATGCTTTTACAGGGATCAACTCAATTAACTCTTCATTATTGGCATCAACAACAGTAGTAAGTACTCGTAATTGCTGTCCTTTTACATCTGTATAAAGTCCTTTTTCAATTCGTGACCAATCCACTTCTGTGAACGTGGAGAAATCTTTTTTCACTAAATCATCAATTGGAATATTGTGAAATTCAGATACTGCTATTAAACTTTCGATGCTGGGTTGCGCTACGCCATTTTCGTACCCTGAATAAGTTGATCTTGTTAATCCTAAAGATGAAGCCACTTCTTCTTGTGACATTTTCTTGAATTTACGAATCAATTTAAGATTTGCTCCTACGCTCATAACCATTTATTTGAATGCAAGTTATCAAAAATATTTAAATAAACAACAACTATTGATTAGATAATAATCAATCTATTTTTTCTTGTTGTACTTTGAATAGACTTCGTAACCTAAAATTTCGGAATACATGGCTACAAATTTCGCTCCTAAAAAGATAATCTGTCCAGTATAAAAAATCCAAGTAAGTAGCATTAATATTGATCCTGCAACACCAGCACCTGATGCAAAGAATAAATGCCCTAAATAATATTTAATCAGTAATTGTCCAACATAAAACAAAATAGCTGTTACCAATCCTCCATAGAAAGCAATTTTCCAGTGCACAACACCTTGATGTACATATTTAAACATTAAAGTAAAAATGATTAAATTGGTTCCTATAGAAAAAATGTGTGATAGTCCATTATTAAATAACCACATATAATTGGAATGTTGTCCAATTTCAGCACTGAAAGAAAAAAGTACTGTTTGAGCAATGTAAACAGCAATGATAATCAACCCAAAAACACCAATAAAGGCAATGGATAATAATCGTTGTAATAATGTTCGCAGCAATGCTTTTTTGATCGGGACTTTATCAATCTTTATTCCCATAAAATCATTGATTGAATCTCTTAAGGAAATCACTAATGCCGAAGAGGTAAATAAGATAGTCACAATACTGACGACTTCCATTACTACATTACGCTTCTCAACATCGTATGATGAAATAAGTGTCATGATTTCTGTAACGTCAGTTAACCCGACACTTTTCACTAAAAAATCAGCAATAACATTATTAACCATTTCATTTCCTAGGAATCTTCCAAAAAAATAAATGGCTAGATAAATCATTGGAATCAATGAGAAAATCGTGTAGTAAGCAAGAGCTGCGGAATGCCTAAACGTGTTTTCTTCAAAAAATTCTGAAAATGTATTTTTGATCAGCTGACCAACTTCCGGCCATGTCAGATGTGTTCTAACTTTGTTTTTTACAGATTTGGATGTTGCTGACATGGGTTAAGGCTTCTTTATGGGTTAAAAATAGGGTTTCTTTTTTACTTGTCAAACATTCATTAAGGTAATAATCTCCCATGAAATGAGCGGTAACAAATTGTAGCCTCACCCCTTTTTCTTTTCCACAAACTTCGTATTCATCAGGTCGAAACATCACTTCTATACCATCTATTTGAATGACATTAACCAATCCTAACATTTTTGAAATGTTTAAATTTCGCTCAGAATAGTAAAGAGCTTTAGGCTTTCCTTCACGTAACACCTTTCCATCTTCAAGGATAACCAACTTATCAGAGAGGGAAAACAGATCACGAACATCGTGACTCACCAAAATCAAGGTACACTTCCTGACTTTCTTCAAAGCCGTTAAATAAGAAAGCATACGCATTTTAGTATTATAATCTAAATGAGCAAATGGTTCATCTAAAATCAATACTTCTGGTTCTTTTGCTAACGCTCGTCCGATAGACAAGCGTTGTTGTTCTCCTCCAGATAAATGAATTGCTTTTTGCGTACGTACATGAGTTATCTGAAGTAAATCCAACAATTCATCTATGAACTCACGTTGCTGATTTCGATGCAAATGAACCATTCTATTTTGAAGGTTTTCCTCAACAGTGTGATAAAGATCTAAAGCAAAATCTTGGTTAACCAATTCGATATCGCTATGTCCAGGAATGAGTCGTTGCGAAGGTCCAACGACACGTTTATCATTTAGCATTACTGTTCCATTATCAGCATCTAAATACCCTGAAATAATTTTCAATAAAGAGGTTTTTCCCGAACCACTCGCCCCGGCAATACCAAGAATACAATCATCGGGAATTTCAAATGTCACTCCTTTTAATATCGGTCGTCCATCGAAAGAAAGATGGATATCATTTACTACAATCATTCCACAGCTAAATCAGCGGGGAATTCCTTAGATGCAATATAAATTCCAGGCACTGGATTGGCGTACGGCTCATAATCGTTAATGAAAATGCGCAAGAATATAGCGTCTTCTTTTTTCTCCATTTCGAAGCGATTTAAGATACTTTCAGAACAACCTATATAACTTGTTGGCGCATCTTCAGATTGTATTTCGAACAAGAACATGTTTTCAATATCATATCGGAAAGGGGTTCCGTCCCCCATTTCACCTTGTAAAGGGAATGCTACCTTTCGATGTTCTAACACTTCGGTAACATTAGACGTTATATTCATATCATCTTCCCAATCATAAAGTCGATTGTTGGTAGAAGGCTGTCCTCCAAAATTGGCATCGGCATGCTCTTGTGAAAAATGCTCATTGAGCATAAATACATTAATCTGACATTTCATAACATCAAAATTAATGAAATCGCACTATTCAACGACTGTTTTTAATTTGTTTCGGAGAATAAAAACTATTTTTGTGCAAAAAAACAGTGTCGAAAATCGTTCAATTACACAAAAAAAAGACGCATTCAGTAGAGCGTCGCCATCCTTGGATCTTTTCAGGAGCAATAGATTTAATTTCTGAAGACCTTGAAGACGGAGAATTAGTAACGGTTACAGATGCTAAAGGTTCTTTCTTAGCTCGCGGTCATTTTCAAAATGCCACCATCGCAATTCGCGTATTAACGTTTGAAGATATTCCCGTAGACGCAAGCTTTTTTGAGCAAAAAATAAGTAATGCCTATCAAGTTCGTAAAGCACTAAACTTGCTTCGCGAGGATAATTCGATTTGCCGCCTAATACACGGTGAAGGAGACGGATTGCCTGGTCTCATTGTTGATTATTACAATAAAGTAGCGGTAATACAATGCCATTCTATTGGTATGTACAAACACATTACAGAAATCTCAAATGCGCTTCAAAGAGTTTTAGGATCTGAAATTAAAGCCATTTATAGTAAATCTTCTGACACCCTACCTGATCGTATTGAAGTTTCTGATGCTTATTTATTTGGAAATTGTGAAACACCACACGTTGCCCTAGAAAATGGAGTGAAAATAAATATTGATTGGGTAACTGGTCAAAAAACAGGTTTCTTTATTGACCAACGAGAAAACCGATCTCTTCTTGGAAAATATGCTCAAGGAAAAGTAATTTTGAATACATTTTGCTATTCAGGTGGATTCAGTTTGTTAGCATTGAGGAATGGTGCCAAAGAAGTCCATTCATTGGATTCTTCAAAAAAAGCCATCGTCCTTACAGATGACAATGTAGCATTAAATGACTTTTCCAACCACAAAAGCATTGTTGCTGATGCTATGGAATACATGAAAGATTTAGGCACTTCTTATGATATCATTGTTCTAGATCCACCAGCATTTGCTAAACACAGGGACAAACGTCACAAAGCCATTCAAGGATATAAGCGTTTAAATGCTCATGCTATTCGTCAGATCAAACCAGGAGGAATCATCTTTACCTTCTCTTGCTCACAAGTAGTCGATAAAGAATTGTTTACGAATACGGTAATTGCCGCAGCCATTGAGGCAAACAGAAATGTACGTATTCTGGAACAATTACACCAACCAGCAGACCATCCTATTTCAGCTGTTCACCCAGAAGGTGAATACCTTAAAGGTCTTGTAATATATGTAGATTAATGCTTTCATATAACTATAAAACGCTTTTAAAAGTAGCGCTCCCAATGATGGGCGCAAGTTTCATTCAGTCCATCGTTTTACTGACGGATTCTGCTTTTTTGACGCGTTATGACAACGATGCCTTCGCAGCTGCAGGTAATGCAGGTCTTATCTTTGTGACTCTATTTATGATTGTTACGGGAATGAGCGATGGTGCACAAATCTTAATATCACAAAAAATTGGTGAAAAAAAATACGATTCTATTGGACGTATTTTATCAAATGCACAAATTTCTCTATTGGTCTTGGTTTCACTTTTATTTACCTTGACCTATTTCTATATGCCATCCTTCATTCAAGGATATGCATCAAGTCCAAAAATTGCAGATTTACAAGGACAATATCTTTCCATACGTTCCGTAGCTTTATTTTTCGCTTTAGTACAATTGCCTTTACAAGCCTATTACTTTGCTTGGGGGCGATCGGTTATCCCTTTCTTAGCCACTTTAATGACAGCACTCGGTAACGTCTTTTTAGACTACGCTATGATTTTTGGGAACTTCGGTTTCCCTGAAATGGGACTACAAGGAGCTGCATGGGCGTCGACTATTGCAGATGGAATGGGAGCTGCTTTCTTACTTTGCTACACTCTTTTCTCTAAGGAACATATTAAAAATAAATTGTTCCAAACTTGGAATTTACAATGGGAAAGCGTTAAAGAATTGTTCAAAATTTCAGTTCCAATCATGTTTCAAGGAACAATGGCACTTATGATTTGGGCAGTTTATTTTGCTTGGATTGAACAACGCGGAGTTTTTGAAGTAACTGTATCACAAAACATTAGAAGCATTTACTTTTTAGCATTTGTACCTGTATTTGGATTCGCATCAACTACAAAAACATACATTAGTCAATATTACGGAGCTAAAAAAATTGACCTTATTCCAATTATACAAAAACGTATTATTGGATTAAGCTTAATTTCTATGGTTGTTGTGTTTCACGGCTCCATATTTTACCCTGAATTTCTTATAAAACTGGTTAATCCAAACGAAGAATTTTTAGCAAAGAGTTCAGAAACACTACGTTTTGTTTCTCTTTCCATGTTTTTATTTTGTATAGGAAGCGTACTGTTACAAAGCATTAATGGAATTGGGCGAACACATATAACACTTCTCATTGAAATGGTCATTACTGGATCATATTTATTATATTCTTATCTTACTATTCGCGTATGGAATTTCGATATAAAATACGTTTGGAGTGTCGAATACATATATTTTGGTCTGATGATCATTTTATCATACAGCTATTTAAAATTCAGTAATTGGAAAAAAATATGATGGAAAATATGCGCATTGTTTTTATGGGTACGCCCGAATTTGCAGTCACTATTTTAGATCGTCTACGCACAAATAATGCAAACATCGTGGCAGTAGTTACCGCACCAGATAAACCAGCAGGACGCGGTCAAAAACTATCAGAAAGTGATGTGAAAAAATATGCGGTCGCACACAATTTACTTGTTCTACAGCCCACACGTTTAAAAGATGAAGCATTTATAGAACAATTGACTGCATTAAATGCAGATCTTTTTGTTGTCGTTGCCTTCCGTATGTTACCTGAAATTGTTTGGGCAATGCCTCCAAAAGGAACCATTAACCTTCATGGTAGTATTTTACCACAATATCGAGGTGCAGCGCCTATCAACTGGGCCGTAATCAATGGTGAAAAACAATCCGGAGTGACAACTTTCTTTATTGAGAAGGAAATTGACACAGGGAAAATCATTGAACGTGCCTATTTACCAATTGGGGACAATGAAACCGTTGGAGAGCTTCATGATCGATTAATGGAATTAGGTGCAGAAACAACTCTTTCTACGGTTAAAAAAATTGCACTGGGTGAGGTGGCAGGTATTCCTCAAATAGAATTAACGGAAGGAGAACTAAAAGCAGCGCCTAAGATTTTTAAAGACACTTGTCAAATTGATTTTTCAAAAGATGTACAAACGGTTCACGATTTTGTACGCGGTTTATCTCCTTATCCAGCAGCATGGTGTAGTATTAAAAATGATAATGACGAGGTAAAAACCTTTAAACTATTTAAAGCTTACCGTTCTGAAATTCCAACAAATGGAGCCACAACGATACGCATGGAAAAAGATGGTATTTATTTCCCTTGTTCAGATTTTTATTTGCGTGTAGAGGAATTACAACCAGAAGGAAAACGCCGAATGGATCACAAAGCATTTGCCGCAGGTAACACCCTCGAAAATCATTCGATTGTTCGTTAAAAGTTTAAAAAAAAGAAAAAAATCAGTCTATTTATCCTCAATTTAATGTAAATTAACTACAAAAACAGGATATGGAGGATGATATTTCTTTAGAAAAAATAGACAATGGTGCGACGGGCCAGTACAATGTTTATAGGGCGGGAAAAAGAATTGGAGCCATCTCCTACTCTTGGATTCAACCTGACCACATGTCGGTAGACTATGTGATGATTGACCCTACGTTGAGAGGAAAAGGAATAGGGAATTTAGTCCTTGCTGCGTTGGCTGATGAAGCGCGAAAAGAGCATTTTAAGATCACACCCGTATGTGGATTCGCACGCGCGGTCTTTATTCGAAAATCTGATTTCTCGGACGTTATGCATCGTTCTTCCTAAAAATATCAACCGTTTTTATCTCTAAACGAAGAGGAAAGGAGTAAGCGTCAAAAACTTGCTCCTTTTTTTATTTTATTTTTTTGTGCGAAGATCAATTTTCAGCCCGGACGGAACGTGACAGCTAAACGAACGGGAAAGCGTGTGGTCGTTTGTGAAACGAGGCGACCGACGGAAGCCTTGTAGCACAATACGTGAACCGTTTTTCAGGAGTTTACTAAAACGTGTAGGCCGAAATGGCTGCCAAAAACAACAAAAAATTGCTTTTATTTCTTTTCTTTGGGCGTTTCCTTCTCCCCTTCCCAAAACTACTTTGGAAGGGAATCAGGTCGGGCTATTCATTCCAAGTTTTGCACCTCCCCAAATACTTGGAGAGGACACAAAAGCTTTCCATTATTATCCCTAACGCGGGCTTATTCTTCGTCTTCATTTTTCATGGCCATCAACAAAGTGTAAGCATTTTTTACAACCACTTTATCAGATGCTTGCAATGCTCCTTCGATGCCTACGCGAGCGCCATTTTCAATACTTTTATTGACTTCTAGCAATTCAAATTGAAGGTTTTCCCGTTGAACAATCACGTATTTCTTGGCATTCCAACTCAAAAGTGCTTCGGCTGGCACCGTAAACGCCTCCTTTTCATTTTGCATAATTTGCACTTGAAAAACGCTTCCAACCATAAGATTTTCGGTCTTATTCCAAGTCACAATTGCGCTTCCACTATTGTCCGAATTTAGATTTGGAACAATGCGTTCGATTTTACCAAACATCGTTTTACCATCCATTTTCGCTTGTACTTCTTCGCCTATTTTAACATTTTTCAGGTCCGTTTGAAAAAGTTGTACATGTGTTTCTGTTTTAGAAGGATCAAGGATCTCCAAAAGCGATTGATTGGATTCAAAATAAGCACCTTTCACCAATTGCATTGACGAAACCACACCAGACATTGGGGCAACAATTGCTACTGATTTACGTAGGTTATTGGCATCCAAGTTTGCGGCAGAAATACCTAGCAAAGAAAGTTGTTCTTTATATGATTTTAACAAGGCTAACAATCGGTCGTGATTTGCTTGCGCTTGTTGTTCATTGCGTTTACTGGTTGCACTGGTTACTTGTAATTCCTTTTGGCGCTCCAACTCCAGCTTTGCGAAGGTAAAATCCGACAATGTAGTCAAGTAATTTTGCTGTACTTCAATCAAACCGAGATCTTCTACCAGCATTAGCGTTTGCCCTTTTTTGACCACATCTCCTAACTTCACCATAATTTGTGTTGGTCTAGCTCGCAATGGGAAAGCTACTGAGTAGCCTGCTTCTGGTAATGCTACTACCTTCGCTTGTACAAAAAGTGGAGCAGCAATTTTTTCCATTTTAGCTTCTTCTACGACAAAGCCTCCGTTTTCAAATTGTTGTTGGGTCAAGTGCACCATAGCAACATCTTCTTGCGTTTTTTGAGTATCTTCTTGCGTGGCTTTCCCACTACATGAAACCAGAAAAAACAATCCTATACCTATTCCAAAAAGATTTCTCATATTATTCATTATTAATACGTTTGAATGCAATAATTGCACTATTGTAATTTCCTAAAGCGTTCAAATATTCAGTTTGTATACCGATAACTTGCTGAACATAAATGAGCCAAGACGTGAAATTTATTTCCCCTAATTTGTAACGTAAATTAGCTTCGTCAAAAATAAACTGACTGTTTGGCAAAGCGGTTTCTTCATAAAACACTAATGCATCACTTGCCTTTTTCATCTCCGATTGCGCTTGTTGATAAGCTGCGTTATATTGAAACGTTTTTCGCTCTAATTCCAATTGCAACTGATCTACTTTCATTTGCTCAAACTTCAAACGTTTGGTTGTCCCTGGAAAAAACAAGGGAATCGCTATTCCAGCTTGAAACGAATGAAAACGATAATTCTTACCAAGAAACTGTTCTTGATTTTGAATGCTATAATAACCGGATAAACTTTGGTTCAAGTATGCAAAGGAAAATGAAGGTAACATTTCACTTTTTTGAAGCTTAACATTCCATTTCGCAGCTTCCATTTCCTGCTTGGCCACCTGAAATTCTAGATTATTCACTGGATCATTCGCTTTAATAATCCCTTGATTTTTAGTTTGGATTTTATACGCTTCATTTTCAGGAACAAAAACTTGATCTGCTTGTAGTATCCAATTAAAGGTTTCCACTAAAATCAATCGATCATTTTCCAAACCATTCAATTGCATTTGCACTTGTTTGGATTGCGTTTCCGCCAATTTTTGTTCCATTAATGTAACAGCTCCTGCCTTTAACTCATGTTCCAACTGCAAAGCTGCAATACGCAATAAACTGTCTGAATAATGAAGTAATTCTTTTCTTTGCGCTAACAATTGATACTCGTAAAAAACAGAACGAAGTTGCGCAATAAGATCACGTTTATTCATTAACTGCTGTTTACGAATTACATCTACTTGTGCTTGAAATGCTTTTGAACGATTAGCATATACGGTAGGAAAATCAATAGTTTGCCCTAAGGAAAAACTCCAATCTTTGTAATTTGAATTGTAGTTTCCCCATCCGAAATCAACATTTGTTTTGGGAACCTCAAAAGCCGATCCTTTCAAATACCTACCACTTTCTATAGCTAACTCACCTTGTTTTATCCATCGATTGTTCTCTTGTGCCACTTCAATAGCTTTCTCCAATGAAATAGGCGTTTGTGCAAACCCACTACCTCCAAAAAGGAAAAGAACAAGTGCACTTAAAACTACTCGTGCTTTGTATTGTTTTTTGTGAATCACATAATAAAAGAAAGGCAACAAGAACAAGGTTAAAACGGTTGCAGAAAGTAATCCTCCGATCACAACGGTAGCTAATGGGCGTTGAACCTCTGCTCCTGCTCCGTTGCTCAAGGCCATTGGTATAAATCCTAAAGAGGCTACGCTAGCAGTCATCAAAACAGGGCGTAAGCGCGTACGCACACCTTGACGTACCACTTTCAACAAATCCCAATCAGGATGTTCTGCTAGACCACGATTGAATTCCGTAATCAAAACTATTCCATTTAGAACAGCCACACCAAAAAGAGCTATAAACCCTACGCCAGCACTGATACTAAAAGGTAAATCTCGTGCTGTCAATGCTAAAATACCTCCAATGGAAGAAAGTGGAATAGCTGTAAAAATCAACAATACATCTTTCATATTTCTAAATGCTACGAATAAAAGAATGAAAATCAATAGTAAGGCAATGGGAACCGCGATCACCAAACGTTCTTTTGCTTCCTGTAAATTTTGAAAACTTCCTCCATAAGCCAAATGATAAGAAGGTTCCATTTTTAAAAGTTTATCTACTTTTCCTTGCAATTCATTTACCACAGACTCTACATCTTTACCACGGACGTTAAATCCAACAGTTATACGTCGCTTCGCATTTTCTCGTTGAATTTGGTTTGGACCTAACACTTCATCAATTGTTGCAAGCGTACGCAAAGGAATTTGTACACCCTTTGCATTCGTTACAAACACATTTTCCAATGATTGATATCCGCTGCGTAATGAATCTTTCATACGCACGACTAGATCGAAGCGTTTTTCTCCTTCGTAGACAACTCCTGCTTTTCCTCCTGCGAAACTGGCATTTACAATACGGTTTACTTGATCAATCGTTATGCCGTGACGCGCCATTGCCTGACGGTCATAATTGACAATTGTTTGCGGCATTCCTGTCATTTGTTCCACATAAACATCTGTTGTACCCTCCACCGACTCAACGATTTTACCAATCTGTTCTGCGTAAGCGGTTAGTAAATCAAGATTCTCTCCAAATATTTTCACAACGACATCTTGTTTTGCCCCCGTCATCAACTCATTAAAGCGCATTTGAACAGGAAATTGAAAACTCAACAATACGCCAGGATAACCTTCTTGAATTTTTTCTGACATTTTATCCGCCAACTCCGTAAACGAACTGGCGTTTTTCCATTCCTTCTTGGGTTTTAATACAACAATCATATCTCCCGCTTCAATCGGCATAGGATCTGTTGGAATTTCAGATGAACCAATTCGAGAAACCACTTGCTCAACTTCTTCAAAATTATCTTTCAATTCTTTAGAAATACCAGAAAATGTTTCAATGGTTGTTTTTAGGTTTGTTCCAACTAACAGACGAGTTTCTACCGCAAAATCTCCTTCTTCCAACTGAGGAATAAATTCTCCTCCCATGCGATTGAAAATCATTACACAAACCACTAATAGAGCCAAAACAACAGAAAGCAAAAGGTATTTAAAACGGAACAATGCATCAAAACATTTTGTGAAAACATTTTCTATTTTCAGCATTATTCGATCTGACCAATTTGGTTTTAACGAGATTTTTTTGCTCAATACCCAACTGGACATCATTGGAACATACGTAATAGAAAGAATAAAAGCTCCCAATATGGCAAAGGCAACTGTTTGCGCCATTGGTTTAAACATTTTTCCTTCAATCCCTTGTAAAGAAAGTATGGGTAAATAAACAATAAGAATGATGATTTGTCCAAACACGGCCGCATTCATCATCTTTGAAGCTGAGTTCTGAACTTCATTATTCATTTGATCTTTAGATAACACCGTACCATCCAAGTATTTTTTGGAAACCAACACGTGTAAAACGGCTTCCACAATAATCACTGCACCGTCAACAATAAGTCCAAAATCCAATGCTCCTAAGCTCATTAAGTTTCCGCTGACTCCAAAAATGTTCATCATGGAAATGGCAAAAAGCAAAGAAAGTGGGATCACGGAGGCAACAATTAAACCTGCACGAATATTACCAAGGAATAATACCAAAACAAAAAGGACAATTAATGCACCTTCTAATAAATTGGTTTTAACCGTACTGATAGCATTATCCACCATTTTTGTACGATCTAGAAAAGGTTTAATCTCCAATCCTTCAGGCAAGGTTTTCTCGATTTCTTTCACACGTTCTTTCACATGCTCAATCACCTCAGACGAATTTTCATCCTTCAGCATCATGACAATTCCGCCAGTTACCTCGCCCAATTGGTCTGTAGTCAGCGCTCCATATCTAATCGCAGAACCAATGCGTACTTCTCCAACATCTTTCACAAGAATAGGAAGCCCTTGTTCACTGTTTTTGACAACAATATTTCCAATGTCATTCAGCGACTCAATTAATCCATTACTACGAATGTATAAAACCGTTTGTCCTTTTTCTATGTAAGCACCACCAGTGTTAGCATTGTTTTGTTCTAGCGCTGCATACACTTCTTCCATGCTTATGCCTTGCGCAGCCAACTGAAAAGGATCTACACCTACTTCATATTGACGCAACAAACCTCCAAAAGTAGAAACTTCGGCAACGCCTTTCGTTCCCAGCAATTGACGGCGCACTTGCCAATCCTGAATGCTACGCAATTCATCTAAGCTATATTGCTTTTCGAAGCCCTTTTTAGGTTGTAAAACATATTGATAAATTTCCCCTAACCCGGTAGTAATGGGTCCAATTTCTGGACGTTCCATTCCCGCCTGTAATTCCAATTGATTGATGCGTTCACTGATTTGCTGCCTCGCCCAATAAATATCCACTTCGTCATCAAACACCAGCGTGATTACTGACAATCCAAAGCGTGACATGGATCTATTTTCTTGCAAATGAGGAATATTACTCATCAACTGCTCCAAAGGAAAAGTAATCAAACGTTCCACATCTTCTGCCCCAAGAGCGGGCGAAGTGGTAATAACTTGTACTTGATTATTTGTAATGTCGGGAACCGCGTCTATGGGCAATTTGGTCATTTCATAACTCCCAAATCCGATCCAGAAAAGGATTAGCGCGCCGACTGTTAGCTTATTCTTTATTGAAAAAGCGATTATTTTAGATAACATAATTCATCCATTTTATTCATTAAAAATGACGTCCCAACAAAACGCAAGAACGTATTCTACGAGCTATAAAATGGAATTGGCAGGTGGATGGGGAATATCGAAAACAGGAGTTGGATAGTAGCTTTCTGCGCTCCCGAAATGGTCTTTATCTATTGGTTCAATAGCAAAATCAAGGGAAAGTTCCACACGCGCATCTTCAAAAAAGTGAAAACAACTGTGCACCGCATTTTTGAAAGGAAGTGCCATATCTTGCTCATCGTCATCATCATCGTGATCTTGTTCCAAATAATGATGTACCAAAAAATGCGCAAAAGACATTTCCTTTATTTCGTTATGCTCCACAAAATGCGTGTACAGCTGAGGAATTTTTGCAAACTGCTCAACCGTCAATCCTTGTAAAAGAACAACAACAAATAAAAAATGCTTTACGAATTTCACTTCACTAAGGTACAACCTTTCCAAGAAAAGAAAAAAATATTTTAATTTTTTAAGAGAATCCTAATCATTTTCTAATACTTACATTGTTTTTTGATAGAAATAATATGGCTGCCTTCATCGGTATTCGTGCTTTAGTAAACGCATCAAAACGGGTTCACCTACCTTTTCCAACGCGCTTCCGTTGGTCGCAGTTATACAAGAAGGTTCACACCGTTTTTCCTCTTTTAGCTACCGCACTACTCCCGGGCAGAAGATTCTAATTCTGAACACAAATTACTTCATTATTAAAAACAAATCTCGCGTTAAGGATAGCAGCGGATAGCCCACAGTCCCTCCCCAATGCATTGGGGAGGGGACGAGGACTAGGAACGAATAGCCTGCCCTCTTTCTTTGTCCCAACTCGTCTTGGGCAGGGAAAGAGGGAACGCCCAAAATAATCAAATCTTATTCATTAAGAGCATCTTTCAATTTATTCCAATTAACGTTTTTTCAAATCTAATCGGTAACATTTTGGAATAATTCTTGTAGTTTTACGTAAATCACTTTTTTTTAAAACCATATGTTTAAACTTATTTCCTCTTTCGTTCTAAGCATTTTACTGTTAACCTCCTGCGGGAAAACTTCGGTTGGTATTGGTGTGGAAATCATCATCCCTTTTAATAAAGAAGTACGTGTTATGCTCCCAGAAGTGGATGATCATATAGACATTAAATTTATTGATTATAGCGATTCGAGATGTCCGGAAGGCGCTTATTGTTACACTATTGAAGAGGTAAAAGCAACAGTTTTATTGGATAAATCAACGACTTTTAACTTTGAACAAACACCTTACAAAGGATATAACATCAACTTCTTAGATGTAAAATACAAAAAAGATAAGGGAAATAAAAAGAACAACGCAAATTTACATATCATAATTACAAAACCATAAAATGATTCAATATCTTATCAACACCTCGCTGGCAATAGGCGCTGGAACGGTTCTCTTCGCGCAAGGGATTCAATTCTCACAAGACAGCTGGAACGACATTCTTCATCAAGCAAAAAGCGAAAATAAAGTTATTTTTCTTGACGCATACACTACTTGGTGCGGACCTTGTAAAGCTATGTCAAGCAAGATTTTTCCACAGGCAGAAGTTGGTGATTTCTTCAACAAGAATTTTGTCAACGCTAAATTTGACATGGAAAAAGGGGAAGGAATTACGCTCGCTGAAAAGTACAATGTTCGCGCTTACCCTACCCTGTTGTTCATTGATGGTGACGGGGAGGTAATCCATACTGTATTGGGTTCCATGAGTGCAAGCGAGTTGATTGAATCAGGACAAACTGCTCTTAATCCATTGAAAAATGCAAAAGGATTAAAGGAGCAATATTTAGACAATCCTGATGATAGAGAAATTGCGTTAAAATACATTCAACATTTAATTGACACCGACGCTCCTGAGTTGGAAACTGTAGGAATTTCTTATTTACGTAAGCAAGAGAATTGGTATGTCATGGAACACGAAGATTTAATTGCTTCGCTTGTACAAATTGAAGATCCTGAGATCCGTCACGCCATTTTAAAAGATTGGGATACCTATAAAGTAAACCGTCAACATTTTTCATTGGAATTTCAGTCGGACTTTCCCCACACCATTGGCTCGATGGAAATCTTCTTTAACATCGATCGATTTAAAGATAAAAAAGTGTTTGATGAATTGGTGCTTCCATTAACAAATGGAGAAAAGGATCATGCTTACGCAGGCTTGTATGCCTTTTATCTAGCTGAAACCAATCAAACAAAACTATTGATGAAGCATTATAAAAAAATGCTAAAGAAATTCAACAGCAGCGATGATTTGATTTCTATTTCCAATGGAATTGCTGAGAACGGTCTTTCACAAAAGGATTATAAATTGGGATTAAAAACGGTTGACAAAGCATTGACCAGAGACCCTGAACATCAATACGCACGTTATACCAAAGCCGTACTATTGCAAAAGATGGGCAATGAAAAAGAGGCTGAAGTAATCATTACGAAGCTTCGTCAAGAATTGAATCAATAAGATGTATTAATATTTATAGCGCAACTCAATCTGGGTTGCGCCAAACCCATATTCCTGATAAGATCCATCTAGGAATTCTGCTGCTCCGCCTTGTCCCATCAAAAATTCACGAATTTCTTGTCTCAACACTCCTTTCCCTACGCCGTGAATGATGACAATTCTTCTCATTTTTTTTTCACGTGCTTCATGATAAAATCGTTTAAAAACATGCAATTGCTTGTAAAGGATTTCGGTATTGGTCAATCCTATATTGGAAGGAGATATTTCTTCGAAATGTAAATCTAATTCCCAAAAATCCGCATGCTTTTGTATGGCCTTCACTTTTTTCTTGAGGTGACGTTTTCCTTCCTTTTCGGCTATTACTTCTTCTATTTTGTGATTTGTTTTTGCTTTCGCATTATGTTTTTTGGCAAGAAAACGCACGTCAAATGGACGATCAAAGCCTGTTTCATCTTCTACGTAATAGGTATTCCCCATGATCTTAGTTACTTTTCCTCCACCAACTTCATAGAGAAAAACGACTTCCTCACCAACTCGAAAGGACATAACGCATCCAGTTTAAATCACTTAAATAATACATCAAAAATGGGGATAGCAAAGAGAAAATCCAAAAAAGAACGACTAAAAATAAGAAGAAAATATTTCCGTCTTTTTTTAGAGGTGGCTCAAGTACGTTATTCACTTGATGTGCAAAAAGTTCGTCTAATTCCTCTTGCTCTGCCATTTCCATATATTTTTCGAGCGCAGGACTACGTTGAATGATGATATTTTTTATGATGGCATAATCCTTATTAGATAATTCTCTATACACTTGCACAAAATTCACGCCTTCACTTGTAATTTCTTTATGAATATTTCGTTTTTTCTGTATCGATCGCACCCGGATCCCCATGGCAAATCCAAATACAATTAATACGGTACTATGCATAAAAAGTCCTATTCCAATCATTGCTAAAGAAGAAATAAAAGAAAAAACCAATAAGAAAAGCTCTGAATTTCCTTTCATTAAATGTTTCAGCATTTGTCCGCCATCTAAAGGGTCAATAGGTAAGAGGTTTAGTACATTGAGTAATAAGAACAAAAAGCCTAGAATAAAGAGATCAGTCCATCCTATAATAGGACTAAGCCAAATACAAAGGCACCCTAGGATAACACCTGGAAAAGGCCCTAGGAACAAAACAATAAGTGATTCTTTTTGAGAATAGACATCTTTCTTTCCATGAACAAAAGCCCCTAAAATAGGAACAAAAAGCATTCTTACATTTTTGTATCCAAAGAATTTCATTCCTAAGAAATGCCCTAATTCGTGTAAAAACAGAACGCCAACCAAAAACAGGATGACGTTCATTTTACTTTCAAAGAAGAACGAGAAAATAAGCACAAACAACACAATTGAAAAGAAAGTAACCGCCCAATTGTTTCGCTTTTGCGACTCTGTTAATTCAGGTTTTTGTGGATAATAATCAAGTTCTGTCATATAATTTCAGTGCTTATTTACGAATCATTTTCGCGAAATCCTTAGCGAAATAGGTTAAGATTCCATCAGCCCCAGCACGTTTGATACTGATTAGCATTTCGTATACAGCCATATCATAATTGATCCAACCGTTTTGAGCTGCTGCATATACCATTGCTACCTCACCACTTGTATTGTAAGCTGTAACTGGAATAGGAAAATTCTCTTTTAAGATATGAATAATATCCAAATAACACAATGCTGGTTTTACCATCAACATGTCTGCTCCTTCTTGAAAATCTAATTCAGCTTCTAATAACGCCTCCTTCTTATTCGCTGGATTCATTTGGTATGTTTTTTTATCTCCGCTTTTCGGTTGTGATTTCAAAGCGTCACGGAAAGGTCCGTAAAATGCACTTGCATATTTCACCGTATAGGACATGATAGAAACATCTTTAAAATCATTATCATCTAAAATCGTACGAATTGAAGCAATTCGTCCATCCATCATATCTGACGGCCCGATGATATCGATACCAGCTTGCGCTTGCGCCAAAGACATTTTGTTTAAGATGGGCAGCGTTTCGTCGTTAAGGATATTTCCAAACTCGTCAACTAAACCATCATGTCCGTCAGAAGAATAAGGATCTAAAGCAACATCACTCATTAAAACTGCCTCAGGAAAACGTTCTTTAATTTGGCGAATGGCGTGCAAGTAGAAATTATCATCTGCATAACTGTAAGAACCTAACTTATCTTTTAAATCTTCAGCTACTGCCGGGAAAAGATCAAACACCTTTACACCTAATTCCATACACTCTTCTATTTCAGGCAATAGTTGATCTACTGACCAACGGAAATTTCCAGGCATAGAATGAATTTCCTCCTTCACATTTTTTCCATCCTTTAAAAAGATAGGATAAATCAAATTTTCTGTTCCTAATTTAGTCTCCTCTACCATCGAACGAATTACCGCCGACTTTCTATTTCTTCTTGGTCTGATAAACATAACTTAAGTGTTTTTTACAAATTTAATTATTTAATCTGCTGAATGGTTAAATTTATCCTAATAAGTGTGTTTATCAAGTAATAAAATTATACTAACTTTGCATTTCATTTAACAGCTGGAAAATGAAGCTTAATTATCATCTATATCCTATTGTAGTTTTAGTTTTTTTATTGGGTTCTTGTGTATCTAAGAACGACGTCCAAACGAATCAAATGGAAGACATTGATCCGGAAACATTATTACATACAAGTTTTAGTGGAAAACAATTTAGTATTCCCTCCCCGACTTTGACTGCTTTTTTATTGAAAGAGATCAAAACACCTTACCAACCAGACATTTTAATTCAAAAAACAACGGTTGATGAAATGACAAATGAATACAAGCGCTCCTTGTGCCTTGGTGTTTTAGCGGCAGACCTAGGCTATGTTTCTTTTTATAATGACAATACAAAAATCGTCAACTATTTAGTTGGAATTGAGAAGTTAACAGGGAAACTGGGTATTGAAAATGCTTTTAATAAGAACTTTATCAAACGTTACCAAGATAACATTTCGAATACAGACTCACTTTTACATTTATCTTCTGAGGCTTTTAAACAAGCTGATTCCTATTTGAAAAACAATGACCGTGTACAATCTTCATTGCTGATTCTCATTGGAGGATGGGTAGAATCTATTTATATTGCGTCAAAAATCGCGAGTCAATCTCAAAACGAACAAGTGATCACACGTATTGGAGAACAAAAACAAACAGTAGAAACTATTATTAGCGTTTTGATAGACAATGCCATAACAACGAATAATTCTGAATTATTGACCGCATTCCAAAACCTAGAGAAATCCTACCAAAACGTTGCAATGCACTATACATACAGCGAGCCGTCAATTGATATGGAGAACAAGGTAACTACCTTCAATCACGAAATTTCTTTTGAAGTACCTGCAAAAACATTGCAAGACATTCAAGCAAAAATTATTGATATACGTAATCTTATTGTTAAGTAATCATGCAAAAATTATTGTTAGCTACCGCACTTATATTCAGTTCTTTCATCGGATTTTCACAGGATTGTGAGCAAATCTTAAAAAACTGCGAGAAATTTTTCCTTGACAAGAATGGAAAAACGGCTTTCATTTCAGATGGACAAGTATATGCTGCTTTCTTGGACAAACAAAAAGCAGAATATAGAGTTACACTTTACGGTGGGACAACTTACCGTATTGTTGCTAACGCTGGCAGCAATGACAACTACGCATTGTTTACCATCCGTGATTTGAATGGTAATGTACTTTACAGAAATTCAGATCATAAAAATGCTCCCTATTGGGATTTCAAAATCCCTAAATCAATTCCTGTTGTGATAGAAACAAGTCTAGACGAGGATAAGAAATTTACGGGATGTGTAGTGATGCTAATTGGTTTTAAAAAGTAAGTAGTTTTTTATGACAGATAGTGTTCTCAAGGCTCAACTACAGTTATTTGCCATAGTGGTCAAATTAAGTGGTTTGAACGAGGAAACAGCTGAACAAAAACTAGAAAACTACCTTCCTGAGATTAGAAATTTTTTAGCTTCGGAAGTACCTGAAAATGAAATTGATAATTATACAGAATTATTTATCAGCGCTTTTCATCTTATTGGTAAGAAGAAAAAAATAGATTCCATCGACCCAACGACGAATAACACTCAGGGAAGCGTAAATGTAATAAAGATTCTAAGAGTGTGTAAAGAGCTAAACAAAGAGCTGAATACACGTCAAAAATACCATATTTTCATTCGTATTAACGAATTGATTCCAAAAGGAGAAATCATTTCAGAAGAAATGACCTCTTTTCTTGAAACACTTGCCACTTCTTTTCACCTTCAACAGGACGAAGCTCATTTCATACAGCATTTTGTACACGAGGATGCCACTTCGATGAAAGACCTTACGAATGTATTGATCGTACAAGGAGAAAAAACAAGAAGCAAAAAAACATTATTTGTTCAAGGACTTCAAGATGAAGTAATGGTTGGCTTCATTCCATCACTGAACATCATCATTGTCCGATATCTTGGTGAAGACAATTTTTCAATCAATGGAAATAGTTTTGATGCAAGTAAAACCTACATTCTCCATTCGGGATCTTATATTCAATGTGGCCCTTCTAACAGAATCTACCAAAGTGACCTTTTAAACCGTTTCTTACATCAAAGCCATAAAGAACATTTCGTTTTTAAAGTGGATAACGTAAGTTACAATTCTAAAGAAAATACAATTGTTCACCCTATTACTACGGCATTCAAATCAGGTAGATTAGTAGGAATATTAGGTAGTTCTGGTTCAGGAAAGACAACGCTAATCAATTTATTGAACGGAAGTTTAAGACCATCAACAGGAAATGTAACCATAAACGATGTAAACTTACATGATCATCCCAATCAGTTTGAAGGAATCATCGGATATGTACCTCAAGACGATCAGCTGATTGAACATTTGACCGTTTATGAAAACCTGTATTTCACTGCAAAACTTTGTTTTAATCAAGCTTCAAAAGGAGAAATACAGCTGAAGGTACACCGTATTCTGCACACTTTTGGTCTAGATGATGTTAAAAACATAAAAGTTGGGAATGCCTTAACAAAGACCATTTCAGGTGGTCAACGTAAGCGCCTTAACATTGCCTTGGAGTTGATTCAAAACCCAAATATTCTTTTTATTGACGAGCCAACCTCTGGATTGAATTCAAAAGGATCGTTGAGTATTATGAACCATTTAAAGGAGCTTACCTTTAGTGGGAAATTGGTTTTTGTGGTGATTCACCAACCTTCATCTGAAATATTCAAATTGTTTAATCGTGTGCTCTTACTCGATCAAGGTGGCTATTTAGCCTTTGACGGAAAACCATTTGAAGCACTTAGTTACTTCAACCAAAAAGCAAATCAAGTTGGAAAAGTAGCTGACGAATGTCCATCGTGTTTGAATGTGAAGCCAGAAAAACTTTTTGAAATCATAGATGCCAAAGCATTAGATAACAATGGAAGAACTTCCGAAAAAAGAAAGATATCACCTAAAGAGTGGAACGATAAATATTTAGCTTTTCAAAAGAAAACTAAATACACTCTTCCCAAAATAAAACCTTTGGAACCGCATATTAAGAAGCCTTCCAATTTGGAACAATTTATCACTTTTTTTAATCGCGATGCTGTAGGTAAAATCAAGAATCTGCAATTTATTATCATCATGTTGTTGCAAGCACCAATTTTAGCGTTGCTTCTTTCCATTTTTATTAAAGATTATGGAGATGATGATTCACAGTACTTCTTCTATAACAACGCAAACATCCCTTCTTTCTTTTTTGTCAGTGTTTTGGTTGCCATCTTTTTTGGAATGACCATGTCCGCAGAAGAAATCTTTAAGGATCTAAAAACCTTGAAACGTCAGCGATTCATGCACTTGAGTTGGAACAGTTATCTCCTTTCAAAAATGGGCGTACTTTCCATCATTTCACTGATTCAAAGCCTTTTGTACACCTATGTTTCATCCATAATCATAGAGTTAAACCATTCCTTTTGGGCGTTTTGGTGGATGTTCTTTTCGCTGAATATTTGGGCGAATACTTTAGGATTAATTTTCTCTTCTTTGTTCCGTTCAACGAAAGTAATTTACATTGTGGTAACATTATTTATCATTCCACAGATTATTTTCTCTGGGATGTTGAACCGCTTTGATAAAATGCACCCTGTTTTTAGAACAGATATGGAAGTCCCTTGGATTGGAAACATTATGGCGTCCCGCTGGGCAAATGAAGCTCTTTTTGTAGAAATTGCAAGTGAAAACCCATTAGAAAAAGAGCTATTTCATTACAAATCTCACATCAGTCAATCGATTTGGAAATTAGATTATTGGATACCTGCCATTCGTCAAGTCATTGAAGGAAAAACAGATATACAATTGGTGAAAAATGAATTTGAAAAAGAAGCTGCAATTTGGCCAAAAATAAAATGTGTAGATTGTTTTAATGGGAATAGATTAAATGAAGTTCAGGCTATTAAATATATCGACCATTTGCAACAGGCATATAAATACAGCTACAACAAATGGAATAAACGATTAGAACAACGCATACGCCAATATGGTGAACACAATTATCGTCGTGACAACTTGCTAAACAATAACGAAGCGGTAATGGATTTAACTTCTAACAAATACCAATTCAACAAAATTCTAATTGACTTTAAAGAGCATAAACTCCTTCAAATGTCTGATCCTATATATCAGATTCCGGATACTCGCTTCTTAAATGCTCCTTTGTATTCAAAAATAAAACGTGTGTTTAGAATGTGGTACATGGATACATATTGGACAAACACCATTGTTTTATGGTTTTTCACTTTCCTAATGTATTTATTGTTAGCCTTTCAGATTCCTACCAAGTTTTGCAAATTTGTTAACGACAGAAAATAAAAAAGGAACCTTAACGATTCCTTTTCTACTATTTAAGTCCCTTTCCAACTTGAATTTTATATAAAAACGATTCTTTTCAGCACTATATTCTTTCCTATATTCTCATTTGTTACGATTTTACAGTCATTTTACCGTGAACCCCGCGTTAGGGATAGCAATGGAAAGCTTTTTTGTGAAGCAAAAAACTTGGAATGAATAGCCCGCCTTCCTGTTCAACAATTTCTGTTGGACAGGAAGGAACGCCCAAAAAATCTAATAAAATTACAATCCGTAAAAACGGCTCTTCCGAACCGTTAATGTATCTTTTTTTCTAAAATTCATCTTCTCCACACGCTAACTTCTTTTTGAATTTCATCCAAGGATAAAGCTGAAAACGTCGAGGACTTTGAACCTAATGCATCACCATTCCACCGCATACATTCACGGTTTGTCCCGTCACGTATGTCGATAAATCAGATCCTAAGAAAACAACCATGTTTGCAACGTCTTCAGGCTTTCCACCACGTTTCAACGGAATTGCATTACGCCATTCAGCCACTACTTTTTCGTCCAAAACCTCAGTCATTTCAGTCTCAATAAATCCAGGTGCAATTACGTTACAACGGATATTTCTAGATCCCAATTCCTGCGCGATAGACTTCGAAAATCCGATCAAACCAGCCTTAGAAGCTGCATAGTTCGACTGTCCTGCATTTCCTGTCAACCCAACTACTGACGAAACGTTGATAATCGACCCCGCTTTTGCCTTTAACATCGGTCGCTGCACCGCTTTTGTAAGGTTAAACGCTGACTTCAAGTTCGTGTTCATCACCTCATCCCATTGTTGCTCTGTCATGCGCATTAACAGCGTATCGCGTGTGATTCCAGCATTATTAACCAATACGTCAACTGTTCCAAATTCAGCCACAACATCGTCTATCAATTGTTGCGCCGCATCAAACTGAGCTGCATCCGATTTGTAACCTTTTACTTTCGTACCAAATGTACCCAATTCCACTTCCAACGCTTTCGCTTTTTCTTCAGAAGACAAATACGTAAAAGCCACGTTCGCGCCTTGTTTGGCACATTCTACGGCCATTGCCTTACCGATACCTCTTGATGCACCAGTAATCAAAACCACTTTATTTTGTAATAATCCCATATTCTTGTGTAATTCATTTCAAAGATAAATAAGAATTTCTTATTTCCATCAAAAATCAAAAATCTACCTAATAAGGTCCTGAAAACTTGAATGAAAAAACAATTTTACTTTTTTTTTATCAAAAGTTAACACATGATGAAAAATTGTTATATATTTGATGAGGTTTAGTTGTAAAAGGTAGGTTAGGTTAGGTTTGAAAGGAGTGTTTATCGCTCCTTTCCCTTTTTTTAGCCCATTCGTAACGAAGTATTCTCCAATTATTTTTCACGTTTTATTTGTTGGCAGCCATTTCGGTCTTTGCGTTTTAGTGCATTTGTACAAAAGTGTTCACCAGCTATTGACCACGTGCTTCCTTTGGTCGCAGTGGTTCAATTAGCGTTCACAACTTTTCTACTTCACGCAGCTATCACGCGCCACCCGGGCTGGATGTTTTCGCTCAACACCATCATTTACGGCAGCACGTATTCTCCGCATTGCAACAGAAAACACACTATTAAAAATAAAAGAATAGGATTAATTGAAGAAATCCCAAGTAACTCCAATTCTAAAATGCAAGGGAGAAATTAAATAACCTTGCATCACTTGACTTTCTTTGGCATTAAACATAGCGCCCAAGTTTTCTACCCTAAAGAAAAAGCGAAAAGTTTGGATTTCTAACGCACCAAAAACATGTAAATTGAATCGCGCAGGACTTGTCCCCAAACCTGCTTGGTAACGGTAATATTCCATCATTGGTGTAAAATTCACCAATTCATATTTAGTCAGATAACTCCCTTCAACTCCAATCTGTCCCAGTAACTTTTTAGACTTAAACATTCTTCCGTTAGCAGCCAACCTCAAGTTTCCATAAAAATCTGGCATCCAAGAAGCGCTTCCATACATTGCTTTAGTACCAAGAACAAACCATTTAAATTGCGCCTTGTAATCGATTCCAAACTGCAAACTATTATATTGATCTTGATTCGAGATTTCCCACTGTCCGTTTTCAAACCAATACATGTTTTTCATCAAAGCAGAGTTGAAGAATGCTTTTACACGCATGTTTTTCAATTCATAATTCGCATCGATCACTGTTTCTAACTTCCATTGATTCTTCAGTGCGGAAAGCGGCGTATTATATTGAATAAAATTTCCGGTATACACCCTTTGATACGGTTCTGGCAACAGGTTTTCGATGTTCACCATTCCATTCAAGGTGAATTGTTTCAATAGTACTTTTGCTTTCGAAAGAGTAAACCATTCACGATTAGCACCAATGAGGTTAAAATTGGTATGATTTTCAAACGTGAAAAATCGATTGCTATATTTTAATTTGGCGTCGAGATTAAGTTCGTTTTGTCGGATAAGATTGCCAAGATTCGCATATTGCCAAAAAGTATTTGCAATTCCTGCTTTAATAATAAAATTAGATCGGTGATAATATAATCCTGCTCCGGTAAGCCATTCTCCCAATTGATGTTGATCTAAAGTAGAATCTGTAGCAATAAATGGTATACCATAATCACTTGAAAAATCACCAGAAGGTTCAATATAACGATGGTTTCTCACTTTCAACCCATTATCAACATACAAACCTGTTGCGTTAATGGAATCTTTAGCTAAGAAATCGATATAATGTTCCAATTCAATTCTAAAACCTTTATTCTTTACATGTGTTTGCGTTTTTCGAACGGGTATAAACCCAATTCCAAAACTTTCCACCAAAGAAGAATCTACTAGTCCATCATTGTACTGTGTATTTTGCCCGTTAAATTGACTTTTAAGGCTAAAACTATATACCGCAGCTTCTCTTTGTAAACGCAGTTGTACATCATGCTTTCCTACATCTGAATTACGGTAATACCCTTTTGACTTGAGCATATCATAATCGATGTTCATTACTAGATTATGTGGAAGTGCGTGGGTATATTTTACATTTACGTATTGCGTTCCAATTGACCCAAATTGGTAGGAGAATCCTAAGTGAGGCATTCCTGAGAAACGCATTTTATTCCATGGATTCCAAGAGTATGCTCTCGCCCCACCAACGGTGTTTAGGAAGAAATTGTATTGGAGAGTGTTTTCGTCCCTGGAAAAAGGTCCTCCAGGCATTGTAGTTGCATAGAACGAATTTTCTTTATCTATTGTTGTCAGACTACCTCCAGTTCTATAACCATAATACAACGAATCTTTTTCCCCCAACACTGCTGTTTTCTGTGCGAGAGTACAAAGGGAGAACAATAAGAATAATCCAGATAAATATTGTTTCATACGTGGAACCAAAAGTAACAAAAAAAGGGGCTAAAGCCCCTTAATTTCTTTTAAAAATCGTTTCTTACAATTTGTTCACTAGAACTTGTAATCCTGACTTTAAGTTCGCCGCTTTGTTAGCGTGAATGATGTTTCTTTTAGCAACTTTATCGATCATTGAGAAAACTCCTGCCAACATTCCTTGCGCTTCTGCTTTATCTGTAGTTGCTCTAACTTTACGGATAGCATTACGTGTAGTTTTGTGTTGGTACTTGTTACGAAGTCTTTTTGCTTCGTTACTTCTGTTTCTTTTAATTGCCGACTTGTGATTAGCCATTTTTAAAAATTTTAATGATTATTGAACTTATTTGCTCTTGCAGCCCATAGGAGAATCGAACTCCTGTTTCCAGGATGAAAACCTGGCGTCCTAACCACTAGACGAATGGGCCAAATGAAGAATTTGGCAGCCCATAGGAGAATCGAACTCCTGTTTCCAGGATGAAAACCTGGCGTCCTAACCACTAGACGAATGGGCCGTTTAACATCTTGAACTCTTCATGTCTCGTTTGACTTGCGTTTTGTTCATTTTGTTTTGCGAGTGCAAAGATAAGCACTCTTTTTGAATCTACAATGCTTTTTGAGAACTTTTTTTCAAAAAAATCACTCCTCCTCCGCTTTAAACTTGAATCCTAGGCGTTTACCTGTCGACACTTGATTTCCTTGTCCAATAGAATACATCTGCCCTACTGTTAATTCCTCTACCATTTTATAAGGTGGCATACCAAGGTCAAATTCCAATGCGTAGGCAAAAGAAACCTGAATAATGTGTTTAACGCTCTCTGCCGTCCACGCACTTTTAGAAACATCTTTAAACAAAAAGCTCAATTGACCTTGCCCTTCCATAAAAAAGTGGTGATCTTTATTGACCATAATTCGCCCAATAAGGTAACCTTGGTCATTATATCTATTTTGCAAGAAAGATTCCGCTAAGAAATTATAGATATGGATAATTCCAAAATATCCTCGTGTAACATCTTCTTTTAAATAGGGCGTATTCCAGTTTTCTTGTTGCTCTTGCAACTTGAAAACGTTGGAATGCATTTGGAATACCAAAACATCGCTACCTATATACACATGAAATTCGGTTGTATTCTTTTCCACTACATTCAAGCGCACACGTGTATCTTCGATTTTTAATTTGTAACTCGCTATTTGCTCCTTTACGAGTTCTAGCAGTTGCTTAAAAGCGCCTTGCGTCCCTTCAAAGATATCTTGTTTAATTGCCGATTTATTCTTTAGCAAGTCAACAATTTGTTTGGAATTAACGTCCATAGTTTTCAGTAGAAAAAAGGGGGTTTTTTAAGCCAACTAAAGCTGTTACTTTCCGAACCCCCAAGATTATTCAATTTGTATTAATATGCTTTTGCGATAACAACACGTTGTTTAGACGGCTTTCCCGTCACCATACAAACACCTTCTTCCGTTTGATCAAAAGGCATACAACGTATAGTTGCTTGGGTCTCTTCTTTAATTTTAGCTTCCGTTTCAGCTGTTCCATCCCAGTGACATAAGTAGAAACCACCTTTTGAAGCCAATTGCTCTTTAAATTCTTCATAAGTATCTACAACATGTAGATTTTCTTTTCTGAATTGTTGAGCACGTTCAAATAAATTATCTTGAATTTGATCCAATAAGTCTGCAATCGTTTGATCTAAGTTTTCAAAGCTAACCACCTCTTTGGTTTTCAAATCTCTTCGAGCTATCTCAATCACTCCATTAGCCAAATCTCTTGGCCCCATCGCTAATCGCACAGGAACTCCCTTTGCTTCATATTCTGCAAATTTCCATCCCGGACGTTTTTGATTGTCGTCGTCATATTTAAAGCTGATTCCTCTTGCTTTTAATTTCATCGCCAATTCGTCAAATTTCATTCCGATTTCCTTTGCCTCTTCGTCCGTTTTAAAGATTGGCACAGCAACCACTTGGATCGGCGCTAATTTTGGAGGCAAAACTAACCCTTCATCATCGGAATGCGTCATAATTAATGCTCCCATCAATCGCGTTGACACTCCCCAAGATGTAGCCCAAACATGATCTAACTTCCCTTCTTTATCCGTAAATTTCACATCAAATGCTTTTGCAAAATTTTGCCCAAGGAAGTGAGATGTTCCTGCTTGTAATGCCTTTGTATCTTGCATCATTGCCTCGATACATAAAGTATCATCTGCTCCTGCGAAGCGCTCACTTTCAGTTTTGTGCCCTTGAATGACAGGCATAGCCATAAAAGACTCTGCAAATTCAGTATACACTTTCAGCATTCTATCTGCCTCTTCGTATGCTTCTTGTTTTGTAGCGTGAGCCGTATGCCCTTCTTGCCATAAAAACTCGGCGGTCCTTAAAAACAAACGTGTTCTCATTTCCCAACGCACAACATTGGCCCATTGATTAATAAGTATAGGTAAATCACGGTAAGATTGAATCCAACCTTTATACGTATTCCAAATAATGGCTTCAGAAGTTGGTCTAACGATTAATTCTTCCTCCAACTTAGCCTCTGGATCAACCATAAGTTTTCCAGCATTATTTGGATCATTTTTCAATCTATAATGTGTAACAATAGCACATTCCTTCGCAAATCCTTCAGCATTTTTCTCTTCTGCTTCGAACAAACTTTTGGGCACGAACAGCGGGAAATAAGCATTTTGGTGTCCTGTCTCTTTGAACATTTTATCCAATTGCGCTTGAATCTTTTCCCATATTGCATATCCATATGGTTTAATCACCATACATCCACGCACGCCTGAATTTTCAGCTAATCCTGCTCTGTCAACAGTTTCATTATACCATTTCGAATAATCTTCTGCTCGAGTCGCATATTTTTGTGCCATAGAACGTTGTATTGTTATATTATGTTATTTTGGTTCAATTTTTGTATCACTATCAGCAAAAATACAGAAAATAGTAATATATTAGTTTAACATAAACAAAGTGAATATGAAAAGTTTTGGAATTTTCGGATCAGCAGTTGGCCTTTTGATATTGGGTTCATGCTCAACGGCAAAAGATTTTACATACGACGACGTATACAATGTACGTCCTAGTGAGCTTGCTATTGGAGAGTCAAGCGCTGATGAAACCTCCTACGCAGCTTTCAAAAGCAGAAAAACAGGTAATTCAAACGACCGTCAAGTTTATGGCAACACCAATAGAAATGCCTCCAACAACAACGACCCTTTCCGTTCTAACATCAATTACAACATTGGAATTGGCATGGGGATGGGGTACGGTGGTTTCTACGGAAATCCATACTGGGGTTCTCCTTTTTACCGACCAGGCTTTTCTTTTGGAGTCTCTTACAACATGGGGTACAATCCTTATTATCCATCTTATGGGTACAATCCTTACTACCCTTCTTTTGGTTATAACCCTTATTATCCTTCCTACGGATATAATCCATATTACCCTCACTACCCTACTCCATACTATCCTTACTATGGGTACCATGGTATTTACGCTGGAGGCCCTGGGTATGGAGCTGGAGGAAACAACAATTGGAACAATGGTGGCACAAAACCAAGTCAAAACACCTATTACGGTCCACGTGGCGGAACAATGGGTACAACAAATACGAATACCCGTGCTTCTAACTCGGCACCATTGAAAATAAACACATCTCCTGAAGGTCCGAGAACAAGAGCTGATTACTCAAACACGCGTCATGAAGCAACTTCTATAAACCGTGGAGAAGGAAGTGTAAATGCACCAACTCGGACGCCTGTTGGAACAACGCGCCCATCACAAGGTGTTTCAAGTGAAAGAGTAACAACACCAACACGTACGGAACGTGTACCGGTAACAAACAGTACAGGTACAGTAGGAACACGTGAAACAACGCCAATTCAAAACAACACAAGATATCAAAGAGTTGATGTAGATAAAATCAGTGCACCAACACGCATAGAAAGTACACCTTCAAGAAACACGGGGTACCAAAACACATCTATACCAACACGTACCCCAAGTTCTACAAATGAACGTTACCAAAATACTACACCTGCCACTCGCCCTTCTGGAGGAATGGCACCAACACGTTCTACAGAATATAACCAAACTAGAAGTGTACCGACACAATCGCGTCCAACCATTTCTGCTCCAAGTTCTACACCTTCGAGAAGCATTAGTTCTCCAAGCATGAACACAGGAACAAGAACAACTACGCCATCAAGTGCACCTTCTGGAACTAGACGTCAATAACAACAGATGAAAAAATTAATCATAGGCCTAATCTTCGGATTAGGCTTTACCGCTTACGGTCAAACAGATGAGGATGTATTCAATGCCTCAAAACTATACCATGGAGGCTCAGCTCGTTTTCAAGCAATGGGTGGAGCAATGGGAGCAATGGGAGCGGACGTAAGTGCCAACCAAATAAACCCTGCCGCATATGGACGCTATTCTGCCAGTGTATTTGGTATAACAGCTGGAGCAAACATCAACGTGACAACATCCAATTTCATGGACAACGTCAACCGCGCAGATCGTACCCGATTTACAGTTCCAAACGTAAACATTGTTTTAACCCAAGATCTTTCTCATAAAAATAAAGGAGATATGTTCTCCCAAATCGGGATTGGATATAATCGAATTACCAATTTCAACCAAAACATTACCATTGCAGGTATCCAAGGACCTTCTTTATTGGACAATTTTGCAGGTCAAGCTTATGGTGTTAACCCAGGTGAATTGTTTACTTATTTCCCGTTTTCAACAGCCTTGGCGTATGAAACCTGGGCAATTAACTTTGATCCATCAACAGGTGGTTACCAAAGTCTTCTCACCCCAACAAGCGTCGTCAATATGAATCGTACCTATCAAAAAAGTGGTGGGGTAAACGAATTTACATTCAACTACTCGCGCAACAGGATGAATAAACTTTACTGGGGTTTCAACATCAATGTCCGTGATTACAAAAACATTCAACGCTACAAACACACTGAAACATTAGTCAACGAACCTAACAATGCATTCAAAAGCTTCGATTACGATTACAGCTTACGTACAACTGGAAGCGGAGTAAGTGCAAAATTAGGCGTGATTTATTTGGTCACAAATTCTTTACGCATTGGGGGTTCATTTCACACCCCAACGCTACTAAGCCTACGCGACAACTGGACTGCCGATATGACTACCACATTTCAAGATTCTATCAAATATATACGATCTGACCTCGTTCCTGTTGGGAACTATAAATACAGAATGTTGACACCATTGAAATTAAACGCATCCGTTGCCTACACCATTGGCACTAAAGCAACCATTTCAACCGACATCGAATACATTGCATACACAACCGGTCGATTACGCCCACCCTTTGACCCTAATTACGCAGGATACAATTTCTACAATGAAAACCAAGCCGTCAAAGAACGTTTAACACACGGTGTAAATTTTAGAATTGGAGGAGAATATGTTATCATCCAACGCTTTTTCGTACGAGCTGGATTCAGTTTATACGGATCCGCGTACAAAAAAATTGAAAACGTTGACCCCCGCCCTGATCTTTCATACAGCGGAGGGTTAGGTTACAAGAAAGGCCGTGTTAGTATTGATCTTGCATACGTGAACCGTGTAATGAACCGAACAAATTTCCTTTATAACGGAAGTAATCCAGCAACAACACGCTTTAGCGCAAATCAAGTAATAGCAAGTTTAAACGTGTATTTCTAATTGAAATTCAGTTGCAATATTCTCTGTTTTATGTTTTTTTGATCTGGCAGCCTAATCGGCCTATGCGTTTTAGTAAAAGCGTGTAAAGAAGTTCACCCTATTGTTTGCCACGTGCTTCCTCTGGTCGCAGTGGCAAAACAAAGGTTCACTCCTTTCCTCCGACTTTTAGCTATCACGCTCCGTCCGGGCTGATCCCCATTTCACAACTTAAAGATGTATTGAAATAGATCCATTTCTAAGAATAAAATACGATAAAAAAAGTCCTTTAAATAATTAAAGGACTTTTTTATGTCTGTATCTTTTAGATTAATCGAGTTTGCGAAGCATACACCTCTTCTTTATAAGAAGTCTTATTCAACTTAGCATTCACCCAAGCAAGTAAATCAAAATACTCCATTACAACCCTTTCATGCTTATTGGCAAACAACTCCTCCAGTTTCAACTTTAAATCCTCAAAGATATGCTGCTTCTCCACCGCAGAAGGATTTTTTGCTAATTTACGTATCGCTTTTATCAATAAAAATTCTGTTTCTTGCTTACGCTCTTGCTTATTCAAATATCTATTCAGTGATTTAATTACATAATCAATGAAATCGTAATTTTCTAATTCATAATGAATGATTAAATTCATCATTCGGGCAAAATTGTAAATATCTTGACGAAGATTTTGTTCATTGTCATTCAACACTTCATTGATTAAATTCAATGCCTTCTTGTAATCCTCTTGCGCGAAGTGGCTAACAGCTGAATAATAACAGAAAGAAACATACTGTTCTTTACTAATGATTTCATTGTATCGCTGTGTCAAATGATTTATTTGTTGTACCACATTCATACTTCCATCAAAATCCCCTTTTCGTTGAAACATGATTAATTCTAACAAAGTAGATTGGGTCACAATTTTCACTTCTGAATTGATGTTATTAAATCCTTTTTGAGAACTCAATCCACGAATGTCTTTAATAAGCATTTCCGCTTCGGAATAATTATGGCTATCAATGTAACAACGTAATAGATGGGTCAAAGTCATGATATAACACTGCGTTAAATCAGATTTGATAACCGGATTATTATCAATTATAGATCTGGTTTTCTTGAAAAAAGAATAACTATCCTGATAGTTGTTATTGGTTGCTGCACACAATCCTTTGATGTAATAACACATTGCTGAAGCGCGAACAGACAGTGCTGTGTTTTTTCCTTTTATTAAATGATAATCTGCAACCTCTTCTACCAACTTTTCTTCTTCTTCCGTACGTGTGAATCCACCTGTTCTAAAAATATGATTGATCTTTGAATACAACACTTGGTATTCTGCGTAATTACGGAGCTTTTCCAACACTTCTCTCTCCTCTTCCATGAGTAAAGAAAGATCATTTGAAAACACACCACGTTCTAGGGCTTCTTCTTTTAATCTTTTCTCCCAACCGATTACTTCTGTTTGGTAATAGAATTTTTCTCCATCAATACACAGTCGCTTCGCTTTAAGAACAAACTTCTCACATTCTCTAAAAAGAGCTTTATTATAAAGTATTTCTATATTTTTTAATTCTTGTTTAATAATACTACTAAGCGAATCTTCGCTATAAAATGAGCGTAAGCTTTTTAAAATTAATTTATAGAGATGATTTTTTTCGGATGGAAGGTGTTTGATGAAAACTTCTTCTTTGAATTGAATTTTTAATGCTTCCTCATCGTATTCTGATTGCCCATCAATGAAATCGAAAATTTTTAAATAGTTTTTATCTCCTGCTTGCAGGGAAGATGTTAACTTAAAAAATCGTTTTTCCGATTTTGTTAACGACTTAATTAATTTGAATAATTCGATTGATGGTTTCATAAATATAATTAAAGCGTGAATTCTAGTGAAAATCTTCACTAGGATCGTTCTGGTAAATATATTAATAAAACCGCATACTATTGCATTCCTAAAAAGGAATTATTTCCTGAAATCGATACTCATAAACGTTTATAAAAGTAGGTTTGCAAACAAAAAAAGGATTTATACGATTGGTGATTAAATATTTATCGAAAATAATTTTAAAGATAATTACCTTTTCTATTTTGAAACCCTACGCTTCAGCCCGGGCGAAGTGCGACAGCTAAATGCACTAAAAAAAATGGAGAAGCACAGTTTTACACTGCGACCAAGGGAAGCACGTGGAAAACAGATGCTGAACCTTTTTTTAGCAATTTACTACAGCACGCAGACCGATTAAGGCTGCCAAAAAAAAGAAATAAAGACCATAAAAAAAGCCCTTCCGAGGAAAGGCTTTTACAAACAACAACAAACTAAAAACTCGAATGCTATGCAGTTAGCTAGACTATCGAAGTGTCACTTTTGTCCCTTTTTTCAACACTTGTAAAGGATCTGTTATATTATTTTTCTCTAAAAGACTGTTTAATTTCAGTCCTTCTTTTTGTGCTACTTGATACAAACTCATGCTTTCTGGAAGTACGTATGTATCTTTTTTTCCTTTTGCTTTTTTCGGAAAAATGTTAACGATATCCCCTTCTTTTAATACGACATTGACTTTGGAAACATCGTTGTATCCTTGGATTTGACGTAATGTCATTCCGAATTCTTCAGCGATTTTATAGTAGGTATCTCCCTTTTGAGCCACAACGTACTTCACTCTATTTTCACGTGTCAAAACCTGGTGTGCACTTCCTCCTACGGTCACCTCAATTTCCTTTTGTCTTGTGCTATTTGTTTTTGAGTTATTTCTTGTAGCGGTAAAAATATTGGTGCTATTGGATTCCTTCTTGTCTTTTTTCGCTAATGCACTTGCGTTAGACTGAGGTGACATTAATGCCAATTCGTCCAATTCATACAATTTATTTTGTTCTATGATGTCAATTAACAAGTTAGCATATTTTGGATTTGTTGCATATCCAGCGGCTTTCAATCCTTTTGCCCATCCTTTGTAGTCTTTGATATCTAAGTCAAAAAGAGAAGCATAACGTTGTTTAGTTAGAAACTCGCTATGGTCATTGAACGATTGGTTGGCGTTGCTGTATTTTCTAAAACATTCGTCTTTTTTATCATCGTCTTTATAGTATTTTGCCCCTGTCCATGTATGGCATTTGATTCCAAAATGGTTGTTTGCTTTTACGGCAAGGTCAGAGTTTCCGCTCCCCGACTCTAAAATACCTTGAGCAATAGTGATGCTTGCAGGAATTTTGTAGGTGATCATTTCCTGAATAGCCACGGATTTCCATTTTTCAATGTACTCGATTTTTGTCATGGGACTACTCGCCAAAAGAGAGGCTGTAAATCCGAATGAAAATAATAAGGAGATGGTCAAACGCATATGCTTTCAATTTATGTGATGTCTTAATTATACGGTATTGAACGCTTAAGGTTACAAGAAATTGTTAATAACTCATTTTTTAATGTTAATAACTTAAATCAAAACACCTATAAAACAAACTACAAGACTAACTATCAAATACTTAAACAAATCAACTTCTTATCTTATGTTTCCAGTTGGACTTTATTCCTTTTAATGATTGTTTCTATTGATTGTGACAATTAATGTCAAAAAAGTCAGTTTTACCCCATGTATCATTCGGACAAAGGTTAAAAAAACCGCCATTTTGTCCTATTTTTACGATTGGCTTGATTTTTAGCGTAGCAAACGAGAAAAAAAACAAGATTAACTCATTTGGGAACGCTTGAAAATTTTAAATTTGATGCTTCCATAATTTTGACAGAAAATGTTACAAGATCTACTTAAAAAAGTATTCGGCGATAAGTCTAGTAAAGACAGAAAAGCATATCAACCGATTATTGACAAAGCACGTGCTTATCAAATTGAAATATCGGCCATTAGTGACAATGATTTAAGAGCAAAAACAATTGCTTTTCAAAGTAGAATTCAACAAGCGATTGTTGGGTTAGAGAATGAGATTAAAACATTAAAAAGCGAAGCTGAAGATGTAAATCTTTCTATTTTAAAGAAAGAGGAGATTTATGATCGCATCGATGTATTGGTAAAAGATGTTGACACGAAGATTGAGGAAGAGCTTAAAGAAATAATGCCTGAGGCTTTTGCTGTTGTTGTAGAAACGGCACGTCGTTGGTCAGAAAACGGTAAATTGGTTGTTACAGCACAGGATTTTGACCGTGATTTATCTATAAAGAAAGACGGAATTACAATTGAAGGCGACTTAGCTATCTGGCATAATGAATGGACAGCTGCTGGCGCTCCGGTAAAATGGAATATGACACACTACGACGTTCAGTTGATGGGTGGAGCTGTTTTACATTCTGGTAAAATTTCTGAAATGCAAACGGGAGAAGGTAAAACCTTAGTAGCTACCTTACCTGTATATTTAAATGCTCTTGCTGGAAAAGGTGTTCACTTGGTAACGGTGAATGACTACCTTGCAAAACGAGATTCTGAATGGATGGGACCATTGTACCAATTCCATGGTTTAACGGTTGATTGTATTGATAAGCACCGTCCAAATTCTGCTGAACGTAGAAAAGCTTACCAAGCAGATATTACATTTGGAACTAACAACGAATTTGGTTTTGACTACTTGCGTGATAACATGACGGGAGATCCGGCAGAATTGGTTCAAGCAAAACATCATTTTGCTATTGTCGATGAGGTCGATTCCGTTTTGATTGATGATGCTAGAACTCCGTTAATTATTTCAGGTCCAACACCTCAAGGTGATCAACATGAGTTCCATGTATTGAAACCGAGGGTAGAAAATATTGTTGAGGCACAACGTAAATATGTGAATCATTGTTTGACAGATGCTAAGAAAATGCTAACTGTTATTCAGAATGGTTTTGAAGATAAGAAAGAAGGGAAAGAGATGTTGGAACAAGGAGGAATTGCTTTGTTACGTGCATTTAGAGGCTTACCTAAAAATAAAGCTTTAATTAAATTCTTATCTGAACCAGGAATTAAAGCTCACTTACAAAAGACAGAAAATTTCTACATGCAAGAGCAAGGTAAGCGCATGGGAGAAATCGATAAGGAATTGTTCTTTGTAATTGATGAGAAACAAAATACAATTGAATTAACAGATAAAGGTATTGACTTGGTTTCAGGTCAAGATGAAAGAGATTTCTTTATTTTACCAGATATCGGTTCACAAATCGCTGCTTTATCAAAACAAGATTTAGACAAAGATGTACTTCAGTCTAAAAAAGATGAAGTAATTCGTGACTATTCTATTAAGTCAGAAAGAATTCACTCTGTCTCTCAACTATTAAAAGCATATACTCTTTTTGAAAAAGAAGTTGAATATGTTATCATTGATAGTAAGGTAAAAATCGTTGATGAGTCTACCGGTCGTATCATGGAAGGTCGCCGTTATTCTGACGGATTACATCAAGCAATTGAAGCAAAAGAGAATGTACAAGTAGAAGCAGCAACACAAACGTATGCTACCATTACTTTACAAAACTACTTCCGTATGTACCACAAATTAGCTGGTATGACGGGAACAGCAGAAACTGAGGCAAAGGAATTCTGGGATATTTACAAATTAGAAGTAGTTTCTATTCCAACAAATCGCCCTATTCAGCGTGTTGACCACCACGATTTGGTTTTCAAAACACAACGTGAAAAATTCTCAGCTGTCATTGAGGAAGTAGAACGTTTAGTTCAAGCGGGACGTCCGGTTCTTGTTGGAACAACAACCGTAGAGATTTCAGAATTATTAAGCAGAATGCTTAAGATGAAAGGAATCAATCACCAAGTATTGAATGCGAAACACCACCAAAGAGAGGCAGAAATTGTTGCTGAAGCGGGTAAACCTGGAGCAGTTACGATTGCAACGAACATGGCGGGACGTGGAACGGATATTAAATTAGGTCAAGGAGTTTATGATGCTGGTGGTCTTGCGATTATTGCTACAGAACGCCATGACTCTCGACGTGTAGACCGCCAGTTAAGAGGTCGTGCAGGTCGTCAAGGAGATACAGGTTCTTCACAATTCTTTGTTTCATTGGAAGATGATTTAATGCGTAAATTCGGATCAGAAAGAATCGCTAAAATCATGGATATGATGGGATTGAAAGAAGGTGAAGTGATTACACACTCGAGTGTTTCTAAATCTATTGAACGTGCACAACGCAAAGTAGAAGAAAACAACTTTGGTATGCGTAAGCGCCTTCTTGAATTTGATGACGTTATGAATGCTCAAAGAAAAGCCGTTTACAAAAAACGTAAAAATGCGCTTTTCGGAGAACGTTTAGATGTAGATGTTGACAACATGTTCTATGATGCAGCAGAAACAATCGTTAACAATCACTTTAAAGGTGACTTCCAAGTGTTTGAACATGAATTGATGCGTGATTTCGGTATTGCTTCTCCAGTTGAAGTCTCTGATTTCAAAAACGCAGATCAAATTGATCTTACAGAGAAAGTGTACATGAGTATTCTTGAAGCATACAAACGTAAAAATGAACGTATCATTAATATGTGCATGCCACAAGTAAACCACGTTTTACAAACAGAAGGAGATCGTTATAAGATGATGGCTATTCCATTAACAGATGGAAGAAAAATGATGCAAGTTGGCGTTAACCTAGAAGAGTCAAGTAAAAACAATGGTGCAACGATTCCTGTACAAATTGAAAAATCTATCCTTTTAGGGATGATTGATAACGAATGGAAAGAGCACTTGCGTGAAATGGATGATTTACGTTCTGCTGTTAACAATGCACAATACGAACAAAAAGATCCGCTATTGGTTTACAAATTGGAATCTTTCGAATTGTTTAAATCGATGTTGCAACGTTTGAATAAAGAATCGATTGAATTGTTAATAAAAATGGATATTTATGTGGAACAAGAGCCTCAGATTTCTAGAGAAATCCCACAAGAAAACCATTATGCACAACAAGTAACAAATGCTCCTCAAGAACAAATGGATAACCGCCAAGGTTACCGTGAAGCATTAGAAGGTTCTATTCAAACTCCAAAACAAACACCAGCTGTTGCTGACGATAAAATTGGAAGAAACGATGTGTGTCCTTGTGGAAGTGGAAAGAAATACAAACAGTGTCACGGAAAATAATCCCGTAACATGAAAATAGCAATCGTTGGCTCTGGAAATGTAGCCTTTCACCTTGCACAAGGGTTAAAGGATAGCAACCACCAAATTGCATACATTTTAGGGCGAAATGAATTAATCGGTCGAGCGTTGTCTACACACGTCTCGGCCGATTTCTTTTTAGAGGTTCCTGATCAGGAAGTAGACTTGGTGTTGATATGTGTGAATGATGACAATATTAAAGATGTCATCGCTAAGTTCCCTTTTCAACAACGCATCGCTTACACTTCTGGCACCGTTAACCTGTCTGATTTAGAAAAAGAACTACCGCATGAAATTGGTGTTTTTTATCCTTTACAAAGTTTTAGTAAAGAAAGAGATGTCAATTTATTTGAAGTTCCATTTTTAATCGAAGCAAAAGAAGATGATTTTGCCAAACTGTTATTTGATTTGGCTTGGTCATTAAGTCGATCTGTACAATATTGTAGTTCTGAACAACGTAAGCTTTACCATGTTGCTGCCGTTTTCGTGAACAATTTTACAAATCACCTTTTGTTCCTAGGGCAAGATTTTATTGAGAAAAAAGATTTGAACTTCGATATTCTATATCCATTAATTCAGGAAACCATTCAAAAGGCCATGTCTCTTTCTCCCTTCGAAGCCCAAACAGGTCCAGCACGTCGCAAAGATTTAAACACCCTTGCCTCCCAAAAAACATTATTAGATACTAATCAGAAAGAGATATATGAAATCCTTTCAAAAAGTATATTAAAAACATATCATTCATGATCTCGTACAAAGAAAGATTAAACGCTATCAACACATTTATTTTTGATGTTGATGGAGTATTTACAGATGGGAAAATTTCTATTTATCAAGGAGATTTTATTAGAAGCGTAGATAGTAAAGACTTTTATGCTTTACAATACGCAATAAAAAAGGGATACAAAGTGTTCATCATTACTGGAGCACATTCCTTGGAATTGAAGTCTTTTTTTGAATTAGTCAACGTAACTGGAATTCATATTAAATCTTCTGATAAGCTTAAAGTATATAAAGCATATCAAGAAGAATTTGGATTCAAAGATGAGGAAGTGCTATTTATGGGCGATGATCTACCGGATTACCCACTAATGAAAGTAGCCGGTTGCGCTACGTGTCCACAAGATGCAGTTCAAGAGATCAAGAGTGTTGCTCATTACCAATCTCCTTTTAATGGCGGTAAATTAGCCGTTAGAGATGTGATTGAACAAGTAATGCGTGTACAAGGTAAATGGTTTATGGAAGATGCTGTAATTTGGTAATTACAGCTTCACTCCTTTAAGTATACTTTTTCTGCCGGTTTCAACATCTTTTATTTCAATTAAATAGTTTCCAGCTGGCAGAAATGAACCATCTATCTTTTGTTCTCCTGAAATTTGTATTTCCTTAAGTATCTTCCCTTCGATAGTAACAATGCTTAATTCGTAATTTCCTTGTGGAACTTTTACATTCAAAGTGGTTTCCATTGGATTCGGATAAATACTGACTCCATCTATCCCTAATGTTTTATCAACGGCTACTAAAGGTCCCCAAGTTCCAAAGTTTGTTGGCTGAAAGAATCCGGTTGTTGCACTTTTCTTAAGGACGAAAATTGTTGTTCCACTTAATCCCCAATCATCATTTGTTCCAACCAAAAGTACTTCATCGTTTGAAATAGAAATCAATTGTCCAAACTCCTGATTAGATAAGTGATTAATACCTGCTAAACCTGATACCCAGAAAAAAGGATCTACAGCAAGATATAGGTCTAAATCTTGTAATCCATGACTATAATCCCCAAAGTGAATACCCGCTACACAAAAATCATTTCCTCTCGCAGTTACACCTACCCCTTTTGACCTCATGTTTGAAGCGTTCAAATCTTCATTGATAATTGCACCTGTTGTACCATTTATCTTACACCATGTCGCTCCTGTAACCTCATCTACCGTTTGATATTCTCCAACTACATAATAATCTAAGGTGGTTCCAACATGGATATCATTAAATTTAGCTGATTGGGCAGGATTATACATCCAAAAATCAGAAGACAATCCAATGAAAGAATTGATTTTCATCGTAAATCCATTGTCTTTACCTGTTACCTCATCATGCCAAACGCCACACATTACATATTGATTCGGTCCATAAGGCTTTATACTTGTTCCTTTATTAACACCTCGCCCACCGTACTGTTGTCTCCAGATCTCTGAACCGTCTTCATCCGTTTTTATTACAAGAATATCCGCATTTCCATCTACTGAATCCCATGTTTCACCAAGAATAATCAATTCATCTGATGGGGTAACCAGCATGTCAATAAGTTGATCAAAAGCACTTGTACCGTAGGTCTTCATCCAAAGAAGCCCATCCGTATTGTCGAATTTCCAAACTGCAATATCAAAACTATTACCATCTGTAGTTTGGGTATATCCGCCAACATAGTATCCATCATCAGAAGTCATACGAATACGTACCCCTCCATCAGCTTCATCTGCGCCGAAATTTCGAGACCACAACTTATCTCCATTACTTTTCAATTTCATCACAAACATCTGAGCCGGAGCATCAGCAAAACTAGATGAGCTACCAGTTACCAAGAAGTGATTATCTGCAGTTTCAGCAATTCCATTACCATAGTCGTAACCTTGACTAGAGAACTGTTTATAGAAGTCTTGCGCAAAAACAGGAGTTGCTACAATTAATGTCAAAAAGATATTGATCCAACGCATAATTTAGTTTTTATTCATTCGATAACCCATTGTTAAACCTCCGCTAATTCCATTTCCAAAAGGAGTTAATCCTACCGCATTATTGATGTTCAATCCTACAACGAATTGTTCCCATATACCTTGTACATATAAGTTTCCTCTCCAGCCACCATATCCACCATAGTGAATTCCCCCACCAACACGTAACCATTGATTCGCTCGCCACTGGGCAACACCATAGATTAACGGAATGGCTCCTTGTTGCACATAGACACGAACGCCGTAACCGAATTGCCATCTTTTGGTCAATGATTCATTAATGAGTTTACCGATATGAATTTGCATCGGTAAAAGAACTGCTTTTCCTCCCTCTCGTTTTTCTACTCCTAACTCTTTCATCAATTGTTCTGCATCACTAAATTTATCCCCTAATTCTTGAATCCCTTCATAAGTAAAACCATTATAATGATACAGAGAATCCACTTGATATTTATGCATGCGATTGTTCAGGAATCCTACGCCAAGATTTTTGATAGCAAACTGAAAATACATTTCCTTCTCTGCCTTTCCTAATTTCAAATTAAAGGTAGCATCAATACTAAAACCTGCTCCTTTATAGAAAGCAGCAGAATGCGCATTTTGAAAACGCCCATCTAATTGAGCGCGTAGATCTCCATCTTCTGAAAAACTCAATTCTCCCTGTGAAATCCCACCTCCTGAATAAGAGTGAATTCCGACAGCATTTATCATTACGCTTGATTTAGTTTTCTCATCAACCAATCCAAATCCTAATTTGTGTCCACCGAAAAACTGAAAAGTCTGATTACTCATCCCAATCGTTTTGCCTAAGAAGGATTCATTTCCAATTAATGCCATAGAAAGAAAATTACCTGAATAACGAGCAGAAGCTGTGTACAAAGCGCCTACTTGAAACTTGAGTCCCCATGGTTTACTTTTAAATGGTTTGACATCAAATAAACTAACCGCAATTTCTGGTTCTGTATACATTCCTAAACGATTCAAATCGTTCTGTCTTTGAACCAATTTATTCATGATCGTATTGGAAATCTTTCCTCCCATCATTACAGGGAAAAAGAAACGATTGCTAATCTTTTGGGCTGTCACTTCTATACTGACATCTAAATCAACTGCCCATTTTCTGGAAACGGTATCAAATGCTAAAGTATTTAACGTTTGGGAAAATGACATGGTGCTGATAGAAACACCAAGAAGAAGGAGTAGTAGAAAAATCTTCATTTACTTAAAATTTGGTATTCAATTGAAATTTCGCTCTTGCTTTCAATCTCAAGAAAGCACCGTAAGGAATTTGAACCGAGTTATAACTGCCATCAAGATTATCTGTTGTGTTCACCTTTGCGGTAATCACTATTTTTTTCACTTCTGAAATGCGTTGTACAATTTCACTCTTCATTGGAATTTTCAATTCACCTTTAGCATATCTAAGATGGTTACTAAACAATGTCCCCGTTACGCTTGAAGGCATAAAGTCATTCATATTTGTTATTCCGATCAATTGATTATTTGCATCCAAAAACTTTAGAACCAACCCTATGCTTATGGGATAAGCATTTTCAAAAGCAATGATTAACTCTCCATCCTCAACATGGGTCTTGTCCTTTGTCATCTCTACATTTAAAGGAACTGTATCTTGAAGAACTAGCTGATTCAATCCAATTACCAATGGCATATCTACTTCTAAACCAACTTTGATTCCTTTATTTTCAAAAATCTCATTCCAGCCACCTGTTAAATTACCAAATGGATTGATTTTCAACTCGTAGTTGATGTTGTATTTATACCCTAAATTAGCAATAAAGGATTCCACATTCGAATTGGATGAATTAAACACAATACTTTTTCTATATGGTTGAAGTGAACCACCACTATTCGTCGCTGATTGAATGTGAATGGTATTCCCCATTACACTTCCCGTCATAGGAACACTCGCCACAGCTCCAGTGCTAACCAAAGCATCCAACTTCGCTGCTACATCTACTTTAATTCCATTTTCTATATTAAATTTCACTTGGGTACTTGGCAAATCAACCGTTCCTGACTGAATAATACGCATCAAGTCAAAATCAAAATCTTGGATATCACGGAAAGTCTTATTCCCAAAATACCCTTTGGCATAATTTAACTTTATATCCTTGAACCTAGCCTTAACCACAAAACCATCTTGATTGGTGACAAGAATAGGGTCCCCAGCTTCACTGGTTCGAATAATGATTTTTGATTGCAAGATATTGAACGCATTGCCCACAATTCCTTTTAAGTTCATGCGGAAATTCGTTAAATCTATTGTTGAACTGATTTTTCCATTACCACTGGCTGTCTTTGGTCCAATCACATAATCACGTTCCAAAGTCGTGCCATTACGCTCCACTCCAGGCAAGATTAACTTTATATGAATACTAGTTTCAATCGGATTCTCGAGTGAAAATTCAATCCTTCCACTTGCTAAAGAAATGTTCTTTAACTGTAAATCTTGCAATTCAAGACGATGCTCTTGCACCGTATTCATGAATTCAAAACCGGGTGGTACTTGTAGGTTGGTTAGTTGCAGGTATTTTACATATTCTATCAACGTATCTGGAATACTCACAAAATTGGAAAGATTCAGATCTATCAATTGTCGTCTTAGCTGTACGGAATAATACCCTCCATCTTTAACAAGCGTGGAGTCATTTTCCAATTTGTCTAGCTTTAGTTCATGATGAAAAAGTGGGAGAACCCAATTCGACTCCCACTCCACTTTTTTACGGCATCCCCAAACTGCAATAATCAGCAGCAGTGCAATTCCTGTATTTTTGATCATAAGCTTTTCATTTAGTAGTGTAGATTTGTGTTTGATTAGATGCGCTCAATGATGGTAGCATATCCTTGACCAACGCCAATACACATCGTTACCAAAGCATATCTTTTATTTGTTCGTTGCAACTCATTCGCCGCAGCTAATAATATTCTAGTTCCAGACATTCCAAGTGGATGCCCTAAAGCAATTGCTCCTCCATTTGGATTGATTCTCGGATCATTGTCTGCTAATCCCATTTTACGTGTACATGCTAAAACTTGTGCAGCAAACGCTTCATTCAATTCCAAAACGTCCATATCTGCCAAAGTTAAGCCAGCACGTTGCAACACTTTCTCAGAAGCATAAACAGGTCCAATCCCCATAATGCGAGGTTCCACACCTGCTACCGCAGCACCAACAATTCTTGCTAATGGCTTTAAGTTATTTGTTTTCACTGCATCTTCCGAAGCAATTAGCATTGCCGCAGCACCATCATTTAATCCAGAAGCATTTCCTGCGGTTACACTTCCCTCCTTTTTAAAGGCTGGACGTAAAGAGGCCAATGACTCCATTGTTGTACCTGGGCGAATGAATTCGTCTTTATCAAATAATATAGCATCTCCCTTTCGTTTTGGAATAGATAAAGGAACAATCTCTTGAGCTAAAATACCATTTTGTTGAGCTGCATAAGCTTTTTGTTGCGACCATGCTGCAAACTGATCTTGGGCTTCGCGCTCAATACCGTATAAGTCAACCAAGTTTTCTGCTGTTCCCCCCATTGGATCAACGCCATACATTTCCTTCATCTTCGGATTGATAAACCTCCACCCAAAAGAGGTGTCATGCATTTCCGCATCTCTACCAAAAGGTGAACTCGCTTTAGAAATCACCCAAGGCCCTCTCGTCATATTCTCCACTCCACCAGCAATATACATATCACCAGCTCCATCCTTAATCGCTCTGGCTGCATTATTTACAGCCGCCATTCCTGATGCACAAAGTCGATTTACAGTTTCCCCAGCTACTTGGTACGGAAGTCCCGCCAACAATCCTGCCATGCGAGCAATGTTTCTATTGTCTTCTCCCGCCTGATTTGCACACCCAAAAATCACATCTTCAACAAGCATTGGATCCACATTTTTATGCCTATCCATCAACTCTCTGATTACGTGAGCAGCCATATCATCTGGACGAACAGTAGCCAAAGTTCCAGCAAAATTCCCAATCGCAGTGCGAACACCATCTATAATAAAAACGTCTTTCATATTTATTTAAAAGTAATCCCCGACCAAAGGGCGAGAAAAGTAATTGTAATCGAACTCTAAATGTAAGATAATATAACTATCTTTCTTTACACAAATTTAAAATTAATCTTGTGAATGGGCTTGTTTTTGAACCTTTCCCATCGATAATCTACATTTTTTTCTCACATTTTTATTTTTAGAAAGTGTCTTTTTTCTTTTGGGCGTTTCCCCTTTTCCCCAAGAAGATTTTGGGGAAAAGGGGTCAGGCTATCCGTTTTTAGTCTGCCGGCAATGCTTGTCCGGCAGCGCTAACCACTTCTATCCTTAACGCGAAATCGTAGCTTCACTTTAAATGCACTGTTAATTTGAAAATAAGAACCCTCTGCCCGGGCGAAACGCGTTAGCTAAATAAAGCGAAAAGCGTGTGAACGCTAGTTGACCACTGCGACCAAAGGAAGCGCGTGGTCAACAGCTAGTGAACCGTATTTTGCGCATTTACTAAAGCGAGTAGACCGATAAAGGCAGCCAAAAAACATGTTTCAACCTAATTTTTAAAGATTTTTAACTGACAAGAAGGCGTCTTTGGCAATGTTTTATACTTTTACTTCTATGGAAAAGGTAATTCAATTTTTTGTAGATCAGTTTGGGGATCGTTGCAAGACGGATGGGGAAAGTTTGTTTGCCTATTCACATGATCACACCGAAGGGATTTCTCAATTGCCAGCGGTGGTGGTTTTCCCTAAAACGACTGCGGAAGTGGCAACCGTTTTGCGTTTTTGTAATGAACAAAAAATACCGGTAACACCAATTGGTGCAAGAACGGGGCTAAGTGGCGGTGCAATTCCAACTGTTGGTGGTGTAGCTATGTCGATGGAAAAAATGAATGCCATTATTGAAATTGATGAAGAAAATCATCAGATAACCACTGAACCGGGTGTGATTACACATGAATTGCAGGAAGCTGTGAAACAAAAAGGTCTCTTTTACCCACCAGATCCGGCGAGTAAAGGCAGCTGTTTCATTGGAGGAAATGTGGCGGAAAATTCGGGCGGACCAAAGGCTGTAAAATATGGCGTTACAGCGCAATACGTTTTGAATTTAGAAGTCGTTTTACCGAATGGAGAGATTATTTGGACGGGAGCAAATACCTTGAAAAATGCAACGGGATACAACCTAACACAACTGATAGTTGGGTCTGAAGGAACGTTGGGCGTAGTGACAAAAATTGTATTGAAATTATTGCCCCACCCTACACAAGATTTGCTTCTTTTCGTTCCTTTCAAAAGTGCTGAAGAAGCAGGCCGAGTGGTAGCACATATTTATAAAAACGGCATCATTCCAAGCTGTATGGAATTTATGGAGCGTTCGGCACTGGAATTGTCACAACAGTTTTCGGATAATTACAACATTCATTTGGAAGAAAATGCTGAAGCTTTTCTATTGATCGAGGTAGACGGTTTTGATCAAGAATTACTGTTCCAAGATTGCGAACGCATCATGAACCTACTTGAATCTTTTGAAACTGGAGAAATACTTTTTGGTGAAAATCAAGCCCAAAAGGAACAGTTTTGGATGCTTCGTCGTCGAATTGGCGAGGCAGTTAAATCAGTTTCCATATACAAAGAAGAAGATACTGTTGTACCCCGTTTTGAATTACCTGGCCTACTGAAAAAGGTGAAGGCTTTAGAGAAAACCTATGGTTTTAGAAGCATTTGTTACGGTCACGCAGGCGATGGGAATTTGCATGTGAACATTTTGAAGGATCAACTTTCTGACCAACAATGGGAGCAGGATTTACCAATTGCTATTCGTGAACTATTTTCGTATGTGGTACAAAAAGGAGGAACACTTTCGGGTGAGCACGGCATTGGGTTGGTACAAAAACCATATATGGACATTGCTTTTCAACCGATTCATTTGGAACTAATGCGTTCCATCAAAGGTCTTTTCGACCCGAATAACATATTAAATCCAGGGAAGATTATTTAACTTTTTGTCGAATTGATTGTTCAGCTTCTTTAATGACTTCTACAATATCGCGTCCTAAAGTTTCGATGGGCTCAAGTACTTCCCAGCTCAATTTGTTAAATGGCATCAAAGGAAACATACCTTTTTTTGTCATTTCGTAAGAACCGTTCACTGCAACTGGCACAATAAGCACGTCAGGAATTACAGAAAACATGGTTGCAATACCGCCGACATGAAACTCCTTCATGAAACCCGTTTTGGTTCGAGTGCCTTCAGGAAAAATAAAAGCCGACCAATTATTGGTTTTCATGCGATGAGCAAGATCCAAGATTGCTTGTTTGGATTGTACAGTATCTTTTCTGTCAATATTTGCACCTCCTCCATGTCGAAGATTGAAGGCGATAGAAGGAATATTTGACTTTGCCAATTCTATTTTAGAAATGAATTTTCCGTGGTGTTTACGTAAAAAGAAAATCAAACCTGGAATATCGTATGCACTTTGGTGATTGGATACAAAAACGATAGGTCGGTTGGTTGGCAACTGAAATTTATTTTTGAAAACGGGGATATTCCCAAGTAACAGCGAATTATAGGTCAGAAAAAAATTAAGTATTTCAACACTTTTCTTATGTGCTTTATATCCAAACAATTTATAGCTGATTACTTGAATGGGATGAAAAATCAACAACCACAAACTAAAGCATACATAAAAAGGGATAGATAACAGTATTCCGAAAAATAATCTCATTTAATAATCTTTAAGCGACAAATATACCATTAATATATGCAACTTTGAGGTATTTCTTCATTGAACTATGTCTGCCATTATCTCTATAATCAGTCCTGTAAAAAATGTTTCTCCTTGGATTTTGGAAACAGCTACAAGTATTTTGTCGCAGACATTCACGGATTGGGAATGGATTATTGTAGATGATCATTCTACGGATGACACTTTTGAAAAAATTCAGCTTTTAGCTCAAAGCGATTATCGGATTTCTATATTCAAAAATGATAAGCATGGGATTATTCCTGCGTTACAATTAGCGGTATCTCGTGCAAAAGGAAAATACCTCACCCGAATGGACGGTGACGACCTCATGCCCGAACAGCGTTTAGCCTTGTTTTTCACTTTAGCAGAATCCCATTCCGAAAAAACAGTTGTGACCGGGAAAGTCAACTATTTTTCTGCGTCAATAGTAAGTGAAGGATATCTAAAATATGAATCATGGCTTAATGAAATCGCTACAGAAAACAGTTACTACAACCACATTTACAGAGAGTGTGTGGTAGCCTCACCAAATTGGCTCATGCATAGACAAACAGCACTCGACATTCAACTATTTGTGTTGTTGGATTATCCCGAAGATTACGACATGTGTTTCCGTTGGAAGAGCGCGGGTCTATCCATTGTTTCGGTAGATGAAGTTACGCTTCTATGGCGAGAGCATCCTTTACGCACTTCGCGCACAAGTGAAATCTATCAACAAGAGAAATTTTTTGAGCTTAAATTGAAATGGATGCTTCACTTCTATCCCAATCTATCAATTGGCGTTTTGGGCTATGGCACAAAAGGAAAACTGGCTGCACGAATTTTGAATGAAAATAAAAAAAAAATAACGGTTTATACGCAAGACACACGCACCCTTGTAGACACTCCGTTAAAACAATTTAAAAAGGCCGACCTTATTCAAGTCGACCTTTTGTTAATTGCTATTTTCCCTCCTCAGTTATCCGTTTTAGAAGCTGCATTGACTGCACAAAACTTCACGATTGGGAAAAATGCTTTTTACCTATAAATCTTATTTCATACCTAGTCCGACTCTAAATCCAAAAGTAAAATGGGCGATTACTTCACTGTACTTTTTCTCTGTTAATGTTGTTATATTTCCTTGCGTTGAAGGATCATAACTATTAACATTCGCCGGAAACTGCCCATTCCTGGAATTTATTCCGAATCCTGCGAACAATTCCATTGCAAATGAATTACGCATTAAAAATTGATATCCGACATTAAAACGAACGATAAAGTGATTCATATTTCGTGTGTGTGTTCCCATATAAAATTGGCCATTATCAAAGTCTTGGTATTCAAGTCTGAAAAGGCGATATTTTAGTTCAGGAGAAATAAAGAATCCTTTTGGAGCATTACCATTCGCTAAAGGATAGAAACGAAAAGCAGCAGAGGCTACAACGCCTACTTTTGTGACATCATTTGCACGAATAAACTTACTTTCCTTTATTCCAAAACGATCTGCACTCAAACCAAAGTTACTGAAAGATGGTCCAAGTGTCACTTCATAAGACATTTTATCGTTAAAAGCATGCTCAAACGAGAAAGGGACTTCACCAAAAAATATTTGTAAGGGAGCGTATTTAATTACGTATTTTCTATCGTGATATCCTTTTGCTGTTTCATCTTGAGCAAAAACACTGCCCACAAAACAAATTGCAAATAGTAATAATAGTTTATTTTTCATAGTTGTTATTTAAAGTTCCCTCCAAATCCTAGTCGTACACCAATATTGAAATGTGGAGTTAAGCGTTTAGCTGATAGTTTGTAATTAAGGAGTTCAATACTTTGCCCGTCTTCACTTAAAATTTGGTATGGTTTATTGCTTTCATATTTCTTTAACGCTACACCAGAAGCCATGAAAACGTCTAATACAAAACCGTTATTATATGCAAATTGATAACCAACATAAATAGCACCAGAAAATTGCGTCATTTTGTAAGTACTTTCGGTATCGCCATAAGGAGAATTTTTTTCTGCAACACCTTTTAATGATTTAAACTGAAGAGTTGGGTTTAGGTACAATCCGTTAAGATCGCCTCTTGTTTTTGAAGGCACTGCGTAATAACGATATCCAACAGAAAATGAAGCGCCAACTTTTGATTTTACAGAAAAATAATCCGAAGAGATGTCAGCACCGCGAATCATTAACAAAGGAGCAAATCCAAAACCACCAAAAGTGGGTCCTACATTAATATCTATTGATGATTTATTTCCTGTTCGTGCTTCAAAACCTAAAATAAAATCACCTAACATCAATTGAGTTGGTGTAAATTTAACAGCAAAATCTTTAGATTCTACGTCGTAATTCTGTTGAGTAAATGCATTGAAAAACAATGCTGTGAATAGCATTCCGAGTAAGCTTTTTTTTATCATTTTCGAGTGTATTCCATTAAATTTCAAGTAGGTTGAAAACAATTCAACAAACTAATATACTAGAAAAAACGATAGCTTACACGGAATATTACTCTACTCCACTACTTTTAACAAATCTGTTTTGATGGATTTATTTTTCTTATCAAGGATTAATTCTATTCTTCCGAGATTTAAACCTGCATAGCCTACTTGATTTACAAGAACAGCTCTTCCTTCTTTATTCTTCACCAGAGTTGGTTCCTCTAGAAACGTATGCGTATGCCCCCCAATGATTAAATGAATATCTGAAGAAGCTTTAGCTAAATTCAAATCAGAAGCTTTGGTTTTATCTTCGTAATCATAGCCTATATGAGAAAGACAAATGATTAAATCACATCCTTGTTTTTTTAATTCACTTGCTGTTTCATTGGCACAAGAAATCGCATCATTATATGTTATTCCTTTATAATTTCCTTTGGACACTAACCCTTCTAATTCGACACCTACTCCAAGAATTCCAATTTTTAACCCTGCTTTTTTAAGGATTATGTATGGTTTAACAACTGAAGCCAAAGGTGTTGTTCCAAAATCATAATTACAGTTTACAAAAGGAAAATTTGCTTTTTGATAAGCGGATAAAAAACCATCTATTCCGATATCAAAATCATGATTCCCCATTGTTGCTACTTCGTATCCCATTTCAGACATCAATCTCATTTCGAGATGTCCATGGTACCGATTAAAATAAGGTGTTCCTTGAAAAATATCACCTGCATCAATAAGCAGAACGTGCTCATTCTGTTCTCTAATTTCTTGTATCATCTGAAACCTTCTTGCTACGCCACCTTGATTGGGAAACCGATTGTGATTACTTGGAAAGGGTTCGATGTTTGAATGAGTATCATTAGTATGAAGAATAACTAACCTCTTCGCATTTTTTGAATCAAAAGATGCCGCCTCTTGAGCTATTAATTTGTTAGAAATAATTGTACCTCCAACCAACAAGAAAGAAGAACGTAAAAAATCGGATCTTTTCATATTATAATTTTATGCGGTTGGTATTATCGTACATTAAAGAATCTTGAAAACGAGCCTCATCAATTAACACATCTCTCATCAGCCATCCTGTTTCAAGTACTTCTGTATTTTTTTTCATGAAATACATTTTATCTCCACCCGCTGCTAAAAAGTCAGAGGTAATAAGTGTAAAAGTTTCTGATTGATTTGAATTAATGATTTTAAGTCCATTTTCATCTAATATTGCATTCGAAATAGGTTCACCTCCTGAAATTCTAAGGTAAGTTTCGATTTCTTTCAGTGCACTCATTGGCATCTTCAAAATAACAACCCTATTATCAAAAGGCATTATTTTGTAAATATCCCCCAGCGTAATATTACCTTTATTTAGATTTGCTCTGATTCCACCTGTATTAAAAATACACATAACAGGCCCATCAATTTGATTATTCCTTAAGGTATATTTTAAAGTAGCGTCCGCCACCCAATTATTTAGATTCCCACTTGGTCGTGCTACAACAAGATCAACAGGAGCATATGCAATACGTTTCCCCATATCCGCATCCAAACTATCTTTATATGGTTTAATAAACGACTCCACCCATTCGGAATGATTTTTTTTTGCGTCAACCGCTGTTGTGTTTGTTTTATAGCTGGATACAAAATACGAAGAGCAGGCGGTAAGGCCTGCTCCAAGTATTAATCCAATAAATAGATTACTTTTCATTACTGAATCATCAATTTTTTGATTGCTGTTCCATTGTCAGTTGAAACCCTAACAATATACGTTCCTGCAAGTAGAGATTTCACATCAATTTTCACTTCGTTATTCTCAACAGTTCCATTTAAAACAGATCGTCCTTGAATATCTACAATTTCCCATGATTTTAAAGTATTACCTGCCGCATCAATAGTAACAACAGTCGATGCAGGATTAGGGTACACTTCAATCATTTCTAATTTCAATTGATCAGCCCCCAAGTTACATACTTGTTTAGATACTGTTTTAAAGTTAATCAAACAAGCCCAAGAAGGGTTATCAATAAAAGGATTACGGTTATTTTGAATACTAGCTACATATTCATGTCGAGCAATTTCGTATGAATCTGGTAAGTCATTAAAGTGCCATTCTAACAAAACGTTAGGATCTTGTCCATAAGGGATAAATGCATTGATACGATCTTTCAATCCCCAGCTTCCCGAATTTTCAAAATTATTATACGCTACGATTTCATAGAACATTGCACGAGCCGCATCTCCTTTAACACCTGGAGTTGGCATGTATACACTATTTCCATTCGCATCGTTACCACGTCCAGTTCCCATAAAACCTTGTCCAACTTCTAATACAGCCACATCCCCAAATGGATAATTTGATCGAGTAGCATTAACTCTTGACTGTCTTACAGGGAATAAAATATGTTGATCGTTGAAAGGTTTTTTCTCTGGGTTTCCACTATATGGTCCTCCTGGCATCCAAGATTGTGGATATACGTGCTCACGAGAGAAGTCTTGTTCAACCCAATCAAATACACCATCAAATACATTTCTGTACTTAGAATAACGACATTCAATAAATGATTTCCCATCTGTTGTGTCTCTCAACTCAAACGTTTCAACGAAAGTTTGTTTATAGTTGTAATACGTAATCATATTTCTATTCAACAGTTTTGTTTGCAAATCCGTTAAAAAATTTGCGCTTGCTGTATCAATTGATGCGTAGTAATTTCCAACATTAGCCCCTGCTGAACGAACCGTACCAGACAATGGGGTTGATATTAAATAGTTTTCAGATCCAAATTGCCCATTAAATGGATAAATAGAAAATGAATAATCTTTATTCGCTCTAATACCTCTTGGTGTAAAAGATGTTGCTGTTCCAATGTAAGCTACTTTAGCATCACCAATTTCATCTCCTCTTTTGTACGAAGAACCATCTGTAGGTGCTGTAGTTGGTGCATCGCTACCTTCTTTCCATAAAACGATGTATTTAGCAGCATTCGTTCCTGCTGAAAAATTACCTGTAAAAGTATATGCTTTTACATTTGAGAAAGTTAAATCGCTTCCATTAGTTGTTGGTTCACTCATAAATCCATCAGCTCCACCAGCAACAATGTTTAAGACAAAAGAGCCTTCATCAGCATCATCACTATCAATTGTTAAAACAGCCGTATGAGAACCATTATTCGTTGTAGAAAATACTAAGTTAACATCTGAACTTGACACGCCATTCAACACTAAATTCGATTGACTTGGTGCGAAATTAGAAGCATTTACCCCAGTAACAGCTATACTAGAAACAGTTAGGGCTCCTGTACCTTCATTTTTAACACTAATTACTTTCGTAGCTGGTCCATTGAAATATACAGTTGATCCTGAAACTTGATTTACCCCATCAAACAACACTTCAATTTCTCTAACCGGTGCTACATAAGGAGTAATATCTGTTACAGTACGAGGTAAAATCTGATAGTCTGCTCTAAAACGCCCAACAACTCCAACAACAGATTGAGGACCTGTCGGAATTAGCGCTCCATTCATAGTGTTATTCGAACGCAATTGAACACTTTGTGTACCATTAGTTAAAGTGTAGTTAGAATTACTTGCAAATGCACCTGTTTCGACAAACACCATATTGTTCAAACGAACTAGCGTTCCCTCCATGCCTCCATTAACAGAAGAAGCTGATATTAATCTTGGAGTAACAGGTACCCTAGCAGGTCCATGATTTACATAAACCGGTGGTTGTCCGGCAGGTCCAATTTGAACTAAACCATTAAACTCCGTTAATATTCCTGTCACGGTAATTGAATCCCCTATATTAATAGTATTAATATTTCCTCCATAGGCAGCTAAACCAGCTGATTGATCTTCGAAATAACGAATTATCCCTAATGAACTTCCTGTTGTTACCACACCTGTAGCTGTTACAACTGTACCTGACGTATTACTTCGCACCTCGCGAATCGTAGGTCCTGTTTGTGCATTTAGCGAACTAACCCCTGTAAAGCAGGCAGCAGCGACTAAATATTTATAAAAAACATTCATATTGAAAATATTAAAATTCTATTCCTACTGATAAATTAAATGTAGTTCCTTGTCCTACAAATACACTTGCTGAAGCCGCATTAAATCCACTTCCCACATAGTTGTTTCTTGCATCAGAAATATACATTGTGTTCAATGCATTAAATACATTAGCACGAATATGCAAGGTTGATTTTTGAATTCTTAACGAATAACCAGCGTGTAATGAAAGTAAACCATAATTAGGGATTTTCCACGAATCGCGCCCTGCATTTTCACCTTTCAAAGAGAAAGGGTCAAAGTTTGAATAATACTTTGCAAAATAAGTATACTTAGCTTTTACATAGAACCCTTTAAAAGGAGCCCATCTTGCTGAAGCGGCAAATACATTTTGAGCAGCATCACCTACGTGAACACCTTTCGCATCAAATTCTACTTTTGAACCTAAAACATCGATTGTTTCTGCTGAAGTCCAAATCCAATCACCTATAGATACCATTCCTTCAAGTGTAATTTTCGGAGTAATATGCCAAGCTACATCCCCTTCAATTCCCATGTGACGCGCATCCATTCCATTTACGTTTGCACGAATATATGATCCTGGATCATCAGGATCCTGAACAGATACACCAAACGGAAAAGGTTTGTTTTTCCAAATCGTATAGTAAGCATTGATATTGAATGTCAATTTCTTTGAACGGAAACCATATCCTCCTTCAAATGCATATATTTTCTCATTCAAGACTTCTTTAAACAAAGTATTTGTATTGTTATCTACAACATTAGAGAACTGTGGAGTACGGTTTAACAATCCAACATTTAAAAACACATTGTTCTTATCATTGATATTGAAGTTTGCTCCCGTTTTAACCGTTGTTCCTAAAGCCCAATACTTACCTGAATTATTATACGTCAACTCTTTTGAGTTTGTTGTATAGGTCTTACCGTCATAAATTAAGACATCATTTGCCCCAATAAAAAAGCGGTCATTTTTATAGAAAGTAGGATTTGCATTTGCTGGATCATAAGTGACTCCATTAACAACAAAAGAGCTCGTTGCACCTCCATCAACAATTAATTCTTTTCTATTGAAATAATCATATCCAATGTAACTATTCGTAACTGCTGCTAAGTTGGCAAACCATGACCAACGATTTTTAGAATATTCAATCTGTGTAAATGCTCCGTACCATGACATGATTGCATCACGATGATTATGATAAGGTTGTTTGGCAATTTTATCACCTACTTTTTTCATGTAATTCGGATCATTTCGATTGTTGAAATCTAAATAATAATCTCCTCCTAACAAGTTTCTTACTTCATAATAATGCTCTCCTTTATACCAACGGTAATCCAAACCTCCTGTAAATTTCCAAGCATTATTTATTTTATAATCTACCTGTGAAACAGCTCCAACCCATAAGTGGTTATTTACTGCTCCAGCAAGAATGTTTTTCGATTTATATTTTGAATCGGAATAAGTTGGGTCTATACTAGGTACGACAACTCCACCTATCACCGCTTCTCTGTTACTTTTTACAACTTGATCCCAATCGATATTATTATTCTCGTCATAAGGTAATGAACTTGAGTTATAGGCTTGTTGCCCCCCTCCTCTACCTATTGAAACATAGGCCATATTTGTCCAAGAGACTTTGTCATTAATTTTCCAGAAGTCTTTTAACGTAACTTGTGGCTTATGGTAGTAGTTCAAACGCTCATTTAACTGTTCACGTTGTCCTTTTTCATTTGTAATGTATCCGTAATGTTGATTATAACGTCGTCCTCGGTTTGCCGTAGACCCTGTTGTCACACCTAATTTTTCTGCATACTCTGTATCCCAGTATCCAATTTCTTGATTGTAACTTCTTTGTCCATGTTGTTGTGGAGCTCCAAAAGCACTTAATGAGATAACATGTTTACCTGCGATCTTCTGAATTTTTCCATAATAGAATCCTCCTTGAGTCATCAATCCATCTACCCAACCATTTCCTTGCTTATAGGATGCAGAAGCAATTACTCCCCATCCGTTTTTTAACGTTCCTGATTTATAAGATAAAGAAGTACGGAAAAAGTTTCCTGATCCATATTCTTGATTGAACTTAATTTCTTGTTTACCCATTGGGCTTTCAGTGATGATGTTCATCATACCTCCAATTGAAGGCATTGCCATCTTTGTTGCTCCAAGTCCTCTTTGTACTTGAATTTGTTGAGTGATGTTATCTAGCCCAAACCAGTTAGACCAATAAACCCAACCATTTTCCATGTCGTTCACGGGCACACCATCGATCATTACACCAACGTTTCTTTGATCAAATCCACGTATTGTAATCCGGGCATCACCATCTCCTCCACCTTGTTGCGTGGCATGAACTCCAGGTTTTGAGTTCAGAATCATGGGTAAATCTTGTGAACCCAGTTCTTCTGTAATTTCTCTTTTTCCAACATTTGTTACAGCAACGGGTGTTTTTCTATCTTGCACTAAATTTGCTACAACAATTGTTTCTTCTAATACTTTAGAATTACCTATCTCTAGATCTACTTTTTGCTCTGCTTTGCTTATTTCTACTAAAGTGTAAACAGTGTCATAAGTAGCCAAAGTAACCATTACTTTGTATTTTCCAAATGGAACATTTTCAATTTGGTAATCACCATCCAAATCTACTTTAGCTCTTAAATCTTTTGTGAAAGTGACTAAAGCACCAACAGCAGGCTCACGCCCTTCAATGTCGATTACTTTACCGAAAACAGATGCTTCTTGTGCAAAAGTAGTGGCAGCGTAACCAAAAACAAACAAAACGAGTTTAATAAAAGTTTTCATCCTAGAAAAAATAAAGGTCATCTGTTTGCAAATCTATGACAAACAGATGACCTAAAAAAAGAATTATTGTACTACTAATTTTTGTGTTATCGTTTTTCCTGAGTTATATGTCATTGTCAAGAAATACACACCTGTTTTCTGAGCGATTTCTAAAGTATGAACATTTTTACCCTCATTTTTTTCTGAAGTCACTAGTTGTCCTAATGCGTTTCTTACTTCAAATGATTTTACCTCAACTACATTCATTAAATTGAAAACACCACTTGATGGGTTAGGATAAACAATTACTTGTGCTTCTTCTGTTGTGATTTCATCATTACTCAATGGATTACATGCGCAATAATGCCATCCCAAAGTTCCCCAGTTACCAACCCATTGTGGAACTGTTGGATTATTTGTTTGGTAAATGATATTTCCTTCTGCATCTCTTTTAGGTAGTTGAGGAGGAAATGAATCCCATTGTAACAATGGGTTAAATGGAGTAGTTCCTGCAAGTACTTGATTAGAAATCCCTCTTTTAACGTTCGCTTTACGTGTTAAAGTATGATTAACTGTTACAGGTCTGTCATTTAAATTTCCATCTGTAAAAGCAGTGTTGTTGTAAGGGAAAACTGAAGACCATCCGTTACGGCTAGCATCTCCTGTTGTATGAGGATCTTCACCTATACGTCCAAAAATATCAATGTAAGTAATGGAGTTTTTATTTGTCGCATCACCTTTTCCTAAAAGCATTGCATCATTCCCATTAAAGTTCATTGTGTTATTTTCTTCATAAGATGAGGACATTAGCATATCCGCCATTTCTCTTAATTCAGTCCATGTAGCTGGATCACTGTTTGTAGCGTTTCCTGCATGACGATCAAGAACAATAACAAATGTTTTTTTCGCATCCAAAACAAAATTTGGTAATTGATGAACATTTGACTGAACCGTACCGAAAGGCTTAACATCTGTACTACCGTTATTCATACGCATCAAAACGTATCCTTGTAAATTTATTGGTCCATCTGTCGGATTGTAAATTTCAATTGCTTTGTTATTTCCAATCCCCTCTACATATTCAGAGATGAACAACTCTTTACAGTCATTACTTGACTGAGCAAATGTTGAAAAAGAAGCAAAAATGCTTGCAAAAAGTAAAATCTTTTTCATAAAAAATTAATTAAAAAAATAAAAGATAAAAGAAATGAGGTGTTGAAAGTGTTGGATATTTGCAGGCTACAAATTCCTAATAGAAGTAAAAAAGATAGTGCTACGGGTAGATAAACTCCGTTGCATTTTAATCCTTTGTACATTATTTTCTATTCATGCTTCAATTATTTTTCTTGAGAGGTTTCAGCTATAAATATTAGCTTCAAGGACAACAAACAAGAAATTACGATGCAAATTTATAGCAAATTTTCCGTTCGGACATTAATTAATTGTTAACACTTATCAAACTTTATTAACCGTTTAACCAAATGAAAGCAAACACTATTTTATCTGCTAAGTCCTTTTACTGAACCGTTTTTTAATGAATTCAAACTATATTAGTGCAAAAAAAAGAAGATGAACCTAAAGTTAATTTTTTGTTTCCTATTCATAACCTGTTCATTTACATATGCACAACAGGAAATAACCGTACAAAAAGTATGGAAAGAATACCAATTCATGTCTAGAGGTGGATCTGATTTCACGTGGCAGCCAAGTGGAACAAAATACACCAAAATCCAAACATCAAATAATGGATCTAAAATTCTTGAAATGGATATTGCGCAATCCAGCGCATTGCCAAAAACGATTGTTTCAGAAGATGATTTAGTATACAAAGGTAAAATGCTAGAAGTAATTGACTACACTTTTAATAGTGATCAATCAAAATTAATCCTCGTTTGTAACAAATCTACTATTTATAGACACAGTTATGATGCAGAACACTATGTTCTAGATCTCAAAACAAAAATCATTACTTTATTAGATGAAGACAATAAGAAACAAACATTAGCTACCTTCAATCCAAAAGGGAATGCAATAGCCTATATTGCTAATAGGAATATTTATGTGAAAGATTTAAACTCTAATACGTCCTTTGCAATAACAAATGACGGCGCTTATAACGCAATCATCAATGGTACATCTGATTGGGTTTACGAAGAAGAATTTGCCATTACCCAATGCTTCAATTGGTCTCCAGATGGAAAAAACATCGCGTACCTTAAATTTGACGAAAGTAAAGTAAAAGAATTTACAATGTCCTATTATGGCGAGCTCTATCCAACACTTTACCCTTTCAAATACCCTAAAGCAGGTGAAGACAATTCAAAAGTAAGTGCATATATATATAATATTGACAATAATACAACACAAGAGATTAACCTAGGAGATTACGAATACATCCCTAGAATAAATTGGTCAACAACACAAAACACATTAGTACTACAAACATTAAATCGTCACCAAAACAATTTGCAATATTATAAAGTAGAACAAAATAATGGTATATGGAAGGCCAATGTATTCCACCAAGAAAAAGCAACAACCTATATTGAAATAGACGACAATCTAGAGTTTTTCAGCGACGGTAAGTCCATTTTACGTACTTCGGATAAAGACGGATATACACATATATATAAAGTAGGTTTAGATGGTAAAGAAACCCAACTTACAAAAGGGAATTGGGATGTTATTTCTCTATACGGTTTAGACCCTGAGAATAAGGCGCTCTTTTTCTCAGCTGCTAAGAAGGGCGCAATCCATCAAGGAATATATCGCTTAGATCTTAAGAAAGAAAAAATGATCGCTATCAGTGAAGAAGAACACAAAAATACAGCCTCTTTCACCGCAGACAAACGTTTTTTCATTAAAACATTTAGCACTGCAAATACCCCACACAAAGTAACACTTTGTGATTACACTGGCAAAGAAATTCAAGTGCTTTCGGACAACGCAGGAGTAAACAAACGCGCCAAAGACCATGGATTTGTAAATAAACGATTTTTGAAAATAAATTTAGAGGGGCGTACGTTAAACGCTTGGATGCTATTACCTCAAGGTTTTGATTCAACGAAGCAATATCCCGTATTTGTAAATGTATATGGTGGTCCAGGTTCAAACATGGTATATGACGGTTGGGACAATAACATGGGGTTTCACCAATTATTAGCACAACAAGGCTATATTGTAATGTCTGTTGACCCAAGAGGAACTCAATACAATGGTGCTGAATTTAAAAAATCAACCTATTTGAATTTAGGAAAACTAGAAACCATTGATTTTGTTGATTTTGCCAAACATATACAAAAATGGTCTTTCGTGGACGGCGATAGAATAGGTATTCAAGGTTGGAGTTATGGTGGTTTTATGGCCGCAAACTGTATGATGAAAGGGGAAGGAATATACAAAATGGGAATCGCAGTAGCACCGGTCACTCATTGGAAATACTATGACAATATCTACACAGAGCGCTACATGCGTACACCGCAAGAAAACCCACAGGGATATGACATTAACTCTCCTTTATCTGCTGTGAACCAATTACAAGGAAAATTCTTCCTTATACATGGTTCTGCAGATGACAATGTTCACTATCAAAATGCATTAGAATTAGTGACTAAATTGGTCGAAGCCGACAAACAATTCGATTTGTTTATCTATCCAAACAAAGATCATGGCATCCACGGAGGAAACACACGTAACCATCTATTTCAGATGATTTTAACTTACATAAAAAATAACTTGTAAAAAATATTATCGTGCTCCATTTGGATAAACCAATATTCTCATTAATTTAGGGGTCGTTATACATTACATTAACAATTTACGCGCGATGAGTGAAGTTGCCAAAATAGAATTAGAAGGTAAAGTTTATGAATTCCCTGTAGTTACGGGAACAGAAAACGAAAAAGCTATTGATATTAGCAAATTAAGAGGAACAACAGGTTACATTACCATTGATTCTGGTTTTAAAAATACAGGTAGCACAAAAAGTGCAATTACCTATTTGGATGGTGAAGAAGGAATATTGCGTTACAGAGGGTATCCAATTGAACAATTAGCAGAAAAAGCTACGTTCCTAGAGGTTGCATACTTGTTGATTTATGGTGAATTACCAACACAAGAAGAGTTAAAAACATTTCAATCAAGCATTACAAAGCATACTTTGGTTCATGAAGACATGAAACAATTCTTTGAAGCTTACCCTGCAAAAGCTCACCCAATGGGAGTTTTAGCATCTATGATTTGTTCTTTGTCTACATTCTACCCTGAATCGTTAGACCCAAATAGAGATGCAGCAGCGAAAGATTTAACAATTCACCGCTTGTTAGCAAAGTTGCCTACATTAGCAGCTTGGGCATACAAAAATTCCATGCGTCATCCGTTCAATTACCCGAACAATGATTACGATTACTGTGAGAATTTCTTACACATGATGTTTGCAATGCCTACAGAATCCTACGGAATGAACCCAACAGTGGTTTCTGCTTTAAACAAATTATTAATCCTACACGCTGATCACGAACAAAACTGTTCTACTTCAACGGTACGTATCGTAGGATCTTCTCAAGCCAACTTATACGCAACAATCTCTGCAGGTATCGCTGCGCTTTGGGGGCCTCTACATGGTGGAGCAAACCAAGCGGTTATCGAAATGTTAGAGAAAATCCATGCGGATGGTGGTGATGTTGATAAATGGGTGTTAAAAGCAAAAGATAAAGACGATTCGTTCCGTTTAATGGGATTCGGACACCGTGTTTATAAAAACTTTGACCCAAGAGCAAACATCATTAAAAAAGCTTGTGACGATGTATTAAACGCTTTAGGTATTAATGATCCGTTACTAGAAATCGCTAGAAAATTAGAGCAAGTTGCTTTAAATGACGAGTACTTCAAATCACGTAACTTATATCCAAACGTAGACTTCTATTCTGGAATCATCTATAAAGCAATCGGAATTCCTTCCGAAATGTTTACTGTAATGTTCGCTTTAGGACGTTTACCAGGATGGATTGCACAATGGAAAGAAATGGTTGAAGGTGGAGAGCCAATTGGACGTCCACGTCAAGTATACACAGGAGCAACAACAAGAGACTACGTTTCTATCGAAAAAAGATAGTTCACAAAATCTCAAAAAATATATCAATCCGGTCAATTTATTTTGACCGGATTTTTTTTTGTTATTTTATAGTTATTCTAAATAAGGGGAGTCAAAGGCATTGTATTTTTGCCTCATATAAAGCCAACAATGAAACAAATCTCCTTTGTTATCGCATTCGTGGTCCTGTTATTTTGGAACGATGCGATAGCTTCATTTACGTATTCATCAACTTGTGGATACCAAATCCGTGTAGATATTATCCCTACACAGGTCATCACTTCAAATGGAAACAATTGTCCAAATGGATACAATTACGACATCAAGTTTTTTTACAACATTACTGTAATTGGAAATATTCCTGATGGTTATTGTGGTGGAGCGCCAGGTGGTGCTCTTTTCAATGCTCAAGTAGAAATCTATTGTAACAATAAAAACAGTGGAGGTTACAATCTACCAAAAAGAAATGGATCTGGATATGCCACAACAACTACAAATCAATGGGTTCCAAGCTCCAGTAGAGATATGTATAATGCACCTTATGTACACTGTAGAGAGGCAAATGTTGACAACTTCAACTGCAACAAAATAAAAATCATTTTATCAGGTCCAGGTTTGACTGTAAACGAAATTGAATCCATCACGCCAGTCTTGCCATTAGGGGATAACCTCTCTCTTTTTGATGTAACCAAATTAGATCGCAAGAAGGCAAAATTGGTTTGGCAAGTAGTTAACAAATCCAATTACAACGCCTATTACATTCACCACTTCAATGAAAATGGTGCATTAGTGAACGACTATATATTCCAAGCTAAAGAAGTAATCAAAGCAGACAATACCTTTACGGTTGATTTAGAAAGTATAGCAGGCGAAACCAATTATTACACCATACTTGCCATTGACAACGAAGGGAATTCGGTGAACTTAGGAACAAGATCGTATGAAAACAATGCGGATGTCAACTTAAATGTATATCCAAACCCAGTGACAAACGGCCCCTTGAACATTTCCCTTTCTGGTAACCAAGGAAACATATCTGAAGTATTGGTGTACAACCTGATTGGTCAACAATTAGCCCATCACACTTATTCCGCATTTCAAAACGAAGTAAGCATAGCATTACCGTACCAAGGCGAACAATTTATTGTAGAAATAAAAGCAGACAACGGAGAAGTTTGGCGCGAAAAAGTATTAAAACAGAACAAATAAAAGCCAAACAAGGCACAAAAAAGAAACAGAACTTCCACTCCATCCAATATTGACAAGTGGAATATTACTATTTCTACATAAAAATGTCCAAAAATTGGTTAAATTCGCAGCACACAATACACATAAACGATTATGAATTACGATATTATAGTTTTAGGATCAGGTCCTGGTGGTTATGTAACTGCAATTAGAGCTTCTCAATTAGGCTTAAAAACAGCTGTTGTAGAACGTGATTCCTTAGGAGGAATTTGTTTGAACTGGGGGTGTATCCCAACAAAAGCATTATTAAAAAGTGCTAATGTTTTCGAATACCTTACACATGCTGCTGACTATGGTGTTGAAGTAAAAGACCCAAAAGCGAATTTCAATGCAATGGTAGACCGTTCACGCGGAATCGCTAACGGAATGAGTGCTGGAATTCAGTTTTTGATGAAGAAAAACAAAATCGATGTTATCAAAGGTTTTGGAACATTAAAAGCAAATAAAACAGTCGCTGTGACTGCAGAAGATGGTACTGTTACCGAAGTAACAGCAAACAAAGGAGTAATCATCGCAACGGGTGCACGCTCTAGAAACTTGCCAAACTTACCACAAGACGGTGAAAAAATCATCGGATACCGCGAAGCAATGAGCATGAAAACACAACCTAAGAAAATGGTCGTGGTGGGTTCAGGAGCTATCGGAGTGGAATTTGCTTACTTCTATAACGCAATTGGTACAGAAGTAACTGTGGTAGAATACATGCCAAACATCGTTCCAATCGAGGACGAAGAAGTTTCTAAACAATTAGAAAAATCATTCAAAAAATCAGGTGTGAAAATCATGACGGGATCTTCCGTTGAGAAAGTTGACACATCTGGTAAAGGATGCGTAGTTACCGTTAAAACAGCAAAAGGAGAAGAAACTCTAGAGTGTGACGTCGTTCTTTCTGCAGTGGGTATCGAAGCTAACATCGAAGGAATTGGACTAGAAGACCTAGGAATCGTTACAGATCGCGGACGTATCATCGTTGGTGATTACTACGAAACAAACATCCCAGGATACTTCGCAATCGGAGACGTTATCCCGACAGCTGCATTGGCACACGTTGCTTCAGCAGAAGGAATTATCTGCGTTGAAAAAATCGCAGGTCACCACCCACAAACGCTAGATTATGGAAATATCCCAGGATGTACTTACTGTTCTCCTGAAATCGCTTCAGTTGGTTTAACGGAAAAAGCAGCGAAAGAAAAAGGATACGAAATCAAAGTAGGTAAATTCCCATTCTCCGCATCTGGAAAAGCAACAGCAGCAGGTGCAAAAGACGGTTTTGTGAAGTTGATTTTCGACGCAAAATACGGTGAATTACTTGGTGGACACATGATCGGTGCTAACGTAACTGAAATGGTTGCCGAATTGGTTGCCCTACGTAAATTGGAGACAACTGGAGAGGAAATCATCAAAACGGTTCACCCGCACCCGACAATGTCTGAGGCAATTATGGAAGCAGCAGCAGCGGCTTACGGTGAAGTAATTCACTTGTAAAATCCAAAAAAAATAAGGCAAGGCGTTGACGAAAGTTAACGCCTTTTTTCATGCCCTAAAATGTCAATAAGGAAAATAATCTTTCTTTTTCTGGGCGTTCCCCGCTTCCTTCCTCAAGAAGATTTGAGGAAGGAAGCGGGTCAGGCTTTGCGCTCCAATTTTTTTGGAAGCCTCCAAAAAAGATTTCCACTGCAATCCTTAACGCAAAACGGTGAAACTCATACTCCACTTTATAAACATTAGCTTTTGTACAAGAATAATCTTCATAGAAGAGTAAAACTTTCTGTTAAAAACAGAACTAAAAAGGGGTGAAAACGTTTTTTGATACTTTCTAAGGCGTTTTTTGTTTGAAAACTCAACCCTGCCCCGGCGGAGGGCGATAGCTGACGAATGGGAGGCGCACACGCACGCCTTTTCACAAAGCGACTTTAGAAGCTTGGCGAAAAGGAAAAGTAAGGTAGCGCAACCAAAAGGCACTAAAGCCTGTAGACGGAAATGGCAGTCAAATCTACCTTCTAAAAAAGCTATATCTGAATATTCAGATATTGAAATTCCCAATAAACAAAGGCGTTCACGTGAAAACCAGATCTTACAGCGCATAAAAAAATCCCTCTCGCAATACGAAAGGGATCCAGAATATGAAAAGAAATCGGGGATTATCCGTTGGTCAAAAAGTCCAAATCTCCGGATTTCATTTTGTGATAATATTTGGATAAATAGGCGATGAGAATGCGCATGCTGTCAAACGCTTCTTCTGATTCAGCCGAAATATCTTTCTTCTGTAAACGCAACAAAAGTTTCATATACATGGCTGAAAACGCTAAATCCACATCGTTTTTGTCCTTTAAATTGGATTTCTCCTTGAACTCATCAATGTACGGTTTTGCGGTTTCGAACAAGGTTTTGTACTTCTGATCGTTTTGCAAATTCATTAAAGTTTGATGCAAATAACTCAGTTCCACCATGGTTTCTGTCAAGTCATTTGTATGACCCACTTTTTCTTTTCCACCCAATTTTAAGTCAGTAATGATTTTGGCATACCATCTTTTGTATTCGGGTAAATAAGATTCGTCAGGCAATTGCGGGCGTACAACTTGGTCCACAATTTTGTCTAAATCAAATTGAAATGCACGAACAATATCCTCAATCTGATACATGTATAAGACGTATTCAGCTATATTCTCCTGCTGCTTTTGCTGTGCTATCAACATACGACTAGTGTCCTAATTTTTTTTCTTCTGCGTTCATAAAATCTACGAAAGCGTTGGTCATATCTAAGCCTGTGTTAGCATACGAAATGTTTGACGCAGACCCTGCCGCCAAGAATAAAGTCAAGCTATTGGCTTCACCGAACTCTTGTGCGTACTTAATGATTTTGTTGTTGATCGTTTCTGTTGCTTTGTATTGTTTTTCTTGGAAAGCTGCCAATTTAGAATTTTGGAATTCCCCCATACGTTGTTGCAAAGCGCCTAAACGTTGCTCAAACGAAGCAATTTGATTAGGTGTCAACGTTTGATTACGCATTCCAGATTCGTATTTTGAATATTCATTTTGATACTCTTTTTGCATGCTTTCCATTTGATTGCTAAGGGTTTTCCCTTCTTTTTCAATGGTTGCTTGCTCTGCTTTATACACTTCAAACGTATTGGCTAAAGAATCCAAAACATAGTATGCGATTTTTAAATCACCTGCTTGCCCAGATTGTTCTACCGCAGATTTTACAGGAGTATCTTTCTTTTCGTCTTTTGCTTTACCAGAACAAGCGGCAATCAACACTGCTGCTGCTCCAAAAAGGATGATCTTTTTCATGCAATAATATTTTTAGATTTAAAGGCTTCTTCCCAATCTTGACGCATTTCAACAAAGCGTTTCAAGGCGTTGGTCAACAATTCTGGTGTCACCATACGCTCTACTTCAGCGATTTCAAAAATATCGGTATCGCCAATTTTGAAAGTTTGTTCAAATTGCCCTAATTCAATTTTAAGGATGTATTTATTGTTGTAATGAAAGAGTTGTATTTTATATCTTTCATGAGGTATATCTTTTACTAAACGCATACGACAAAAATAGTGTTTTTAAGCTAAATCCAGCTCCGTTTCTGTTAAAGCAACAAACTCGAAGGGAACTTTTACCATATATTCATAGTCGTGTCCAACTTCGCACATGTCTTCATCGTTTTCACGGTGTAACCATTGCACTGAAGCCTGGTTTCCTTTTTTAGAGATATCATTCAGTTTGTACAACAAAAACAAGATTCGCTTAGAAGATGAAATGTTGAAATAATCTAAATTGATTACAAACGTTGTTGTTCCCGCTGGGGAAACAATATACGATTCAAACCAGTTCAAAACAGGAATCCAAAATTCGTCCGGACACTCGGGAATAGAGCGTCCTTTAATCTCCATCCGCCCTGAGGTTGGATCGAAATTAATCAAGGGTGTTAGCGCTGTAGCTTCAATTACTAAATGATTCATGAAACTTATTGAAGTTTATTAAAACACGAAAGGTAATGAAAATTTGTACACATTCAATGAATTTTTGAGGAATTTACACCTACTTTAACCTTCTATTTGCTGTTTAATTAACAAATCTATAGGCTGTTTTACAACGTTTAACACGTGTACATGGTACGCTTGAGCAATTTCACACACCACTTTTTGTTGTGCAAAGGCATATCCTCCAACAAAGGTAATTTCCTTCATTTGCATAGGCATGACATACAATTCGAAGAACAATTGAATGTTTTTCTGGTGAAATGAGGCATACATTTCTGGAGGTAATTGAACACTCAATTGAGAGAATAATTGTTTTGAAGAAGGGTGTCCGTACGCTTTGCATAACTCTTTTTGTCGATCAAAGGAAAGTTCTGGAAATGGATTTCCTTTTAACATCTCTTCTACGATTAATTTACCAAAGTAAAAGCCGCTGCCTTCGTCACCAGTCTCCCACCCTTTTCCGCCAAAAAGGTTCATATTTTCTTGATCAAACGTAAGAAGCGCACTGCCTGTTCCTAGAATAGCAACATTTCCCGCTGTGGTTCCTGTACATAAAATGGCAGCTTTTAAATCACTGTCAATCTGTATGCTTTTAAAAGGCAATTCTTTTAGCAGATAGCTTAGCTTATCTTTTCCTGCTTGCTTGAAACATCCAGCCGAATATAAATAGAGGTCAAACTCCGAAAGGGAAAAGCTTGCAACCTGTTGTGTAAAATCATTTAAGGTTTCAGCTGTCAATAATTCGGGGTGAAAAGAAGCCGTTTGAAAACGATATAGACCGTTTTCACCATCAAAAAAACACCAATCCGTTTTTGTTCCTCCGCTTTCTGCTAAAATCTTTTTACTTTGCATAAACGAAAATAAACAATTCTCATTAATTGCATCATGCTACTGAAGAACTGGCAACTGCTTTCTAACTTAAATGGTCAGCAAAAACGAAAATTTGGTGAAAGTTATTTGGTGCGCCATGTTACGACACAACAGTTGGCAGTATTGAAGATGGCACCTGAAAAACACGCTGATCGCTTACAAAAAGAAGCATCTTTTACTTTCCAACATACTGGATTACCTTGTGTTTTAGAACATGGGCTACGCAATGAAACTGCTTTTTTGATCTTGGATTACAAAACGGGGGTACCTCTCTTTGACCATTGGAAGAAACTACGAAAGAAATCAGAGAAAGTCGCTTTTACCTTATCCTTAATGGAGCAACTGGCAGAACTGTTACTCTTCATCCATGAGCAAGGTTTTGTGCATTTAGATGTAAAGCCAAGCAACATCATTTACAACACAGAAAGCAAGCGCTTTTCACTAATTGATTTTGGTTTGGCGGAGCATTTACCTATTACACAGCGAAAGATGCTGTTTCCATTAGGATATGCTGCTCCCGAACTTCTTTTAAATGCGGTGGAATGTATTGGTTTGGGCACAGACCTATATGCTTTGGCTACGAGTGTTGTTCACTTATGGCTAGGGGAAATTCCCAATAGTCATTCGAACCCTTCCATAATGACCAATTTACAATTGGCGCACCCTATTGCTTGCCCACCTAAAATGCCTGAATCTATTTTCAAAATATTGGATCAATGGTTAGACAAACCAAAGTGGCGCACCGTTCCAACCCGTATACCTATTCCAGAGCGATTGGAATTACTATTGTTAAGCACAAAAAAAAGAGAAGCCCATTTGACTTCTCTTATTTCTTCGTTAAAGACAATTCCTGTAAAAGAACCTTCTTTATTTATAAAACTCTTTTCTAAATCCAATATTGAAGTTAAACAATAAGGATTTGAAATGATTTGATGGTAAATTATTTGCGGAAGGAATTGCAAACATGATTAGATGTGGATTTACATCAAAGAAGAATGTACCAATTTTAGGCACCGTATATTTCACTCCTCCTGTAAAACCAATTGCCATACCAATGATGGTTCCTTTCCCTCTGTAATCGTTCAAATTATAGTGATCTAAAGAATAGTTTTGTTTGTCATAATCATCCAATTGGTATCCGTAATTTACGGTATTGATAACCAATCCTAAGTTTGTTCCCCCATAAATGGAAACTCCTTCATCAAATCCATTCAAAAGGTAATAACGCGTTCCACCATCAATGATAAAGTACCCTGATTTATTTTGCAGTATGCCATTTACGGGAACCATATTTGGTGTTGTTGCTGGATTGATGGCCAAGGCTTCGAATTTTGTTGCTTCCCCCATAAACCTTTGTGGTGCTAAATAGTTTGCGCGCACATAGAAAGTCACTTCATTATTTCTAGGTATTTCTACAAAGAGGTTCGCTCCTAAAAGAGGTTTTGAATTACCAAATTGAAACATATTTGAAAAACCTCCTCCAACTGCAACTTGTGCATAAGTATATGGTCCAAAAAGAGCAAGGGTAGCAAAGATAAAGAGGTGTTTTATTTTATCCATTTGGGATTTTTTTTAGTTATTTCTATATATACGGGACAATCTAAATCGTGTGCTCCGGGAAGATAGCCAATGCTCATTAAAAATTCATTAACAATCTCTTTTCCGACGAATTTAAAATGTTTTTTAAATAGCTTAACCCATTGGTCAAGATCATTTACGTAACAAATATCTAACCAATTTACAAAATTTGTATGAGTTTTTACAATTTCTTGAAAAACTTTAGCATTATAGATGACCGCATTTATTTTCAAACGGTTCCTTATTATCCCTTTATTTTGAAGGAGTTCTTCTATTTTCTCGTCGGAATAATTGGCTATTTTATGAAAATCAAAGTGATCAAATGCTTCTTTAAAATGCTGTTGTTTATTCAAAATGGTTTGCCAAGAAAGTCCTGCTTGATTGATTTCCAAACATAACCTTTCGAACAATTCGATATCATCTGTTATTGGAAAACCATAATGGTTATTATGATAAATGGTGTGTAAATTATCTTCGGGTAAATCTTTGCAGAATGTACAGTAACTCATAGCATAAAAAAAAGGGAGACCTTTCGATCTCCCTTTTCAAACGTATGTTTTTGTCAAATATTATTTAACAGTAACTTTTTCGATAGTTGTTTTTCCTGAAGCAGTTGTAATGTTCAAGAAGTAAACTCCTGAAGTCAATCCAGAAACGTCAACTTTAGAAGAAGTTTGTGTAGAAACAACTTTACCATCTAAAGAAAGAACGTTAACAGATGCCACTTCGTCACCTTCGATAGCAACATTAACGAAATCAGTTGCTGGGTTAGGGAAAATTGAAGTTAAAACAGCACTAACATTATCTGTTGCTAAGTTGTATCCTGATACACTAATTTTCCAGTTATCCAATGACAACTTAGTACCCATTGTTGGTTCAGCATCAAAATTTGTTGAAGCAAAGATAATCATTTTATCTGGAATAGTTCCAGCTGGTGCATTACCTGCACTAAATTGAGGTAATGAAATTGTAGTCCAACTTGCAATTCCAGCAATGCTAATACCCATCTTAGTTCCTACATGTATCCAATTATTCATTGGTTGGTCAGGAACTGATTTTAAGAATTGAACATGGTAATAAGCAGTATCTCCTCCTTGTGGCTCCCAAATAACATCTACATTCACAGAAGTTGTTGAGTAGTCAAGTCCTGGAACACCTACTAAATCAAAAGTTTGAGAAATAAATCCTGGGATTGTTTCTGTTTCATCAAAAGCAGCAAGTACTTGTGGATCATTTACAGGTGATAATTGAACAGCTTTCCCTCCAGCTCCAGCTGTCGTATTACCTACTCTCTCAACATATGTACCTATTGACCAATACTGAGCTTGTGAAACAAACCCTGGAATCAATGCTGTAAATGTCCCTTCAAAACCTAAGTTAGCACCTTGTGCCATTGCACCAAAAGATAAAGCTGTAGCTGCTAATAATGTGTAAAGTTTTTTCATATTAATTAAGTATTAATTATTATAGTTGCGCCAAATATAAAGATTTATAATTAATGTATTGTTAATCTTTAAAAATTTCCTCTATCTAATTATTTTCTTCTTTATGTGTCAATTGCTCCTTTTGAAAATTAGCAATGGCATCTTTATCATAGTGTATAAAGAAATTTGCCCATACTACCTTTGACAAATGATAAAAGAAGGGTGCGGTAATCAATGAAGATATTCCCATAATGATTAATAGTGTCCATACATCAAAACGTCTGAAAAACAACCAATACAATACAATAATTGCTACAAACAAGGCCACACCAAAAGCATAAGAAACATACATGGCTCCATAATAGAATCCAGGTTCTTTCGCATATTTTTGGTTGCATTCAGAGCAATGTACATGTGTTTCTCCAACATGTTTAAAATCATAAGGTCCTGAAACAAAAAAATCACCCTCTTGACAACGTGGGCATTTCATGTTCACAATGCTATTCATTTTTGTTCCTTTCTTAAACATACCTATTCTTTTTAGAATTATTTTGCAAAGATACTGCGAATAATGGTACCTCATCTATTAAAAAACGTAAAAGAAATCTAATAATAAGGCAAGTCCGTTTCAAGTATTTAAATAGCGTAATAAAAAAATCATTATTTCTTATTCTAATAAAGTGGAAATAGCCGTATTTTTGTCCCATGCAAAACATTTACAAAATACTCTTATTCCAAATTGTGCTGTGTACTTCTGTATTTGGACAAATAGGAAACTATTACAGCACCATTACGCTTCAGGACTCTGCCTTGCAATTGAAAGATAAACTTTCCCAATTAATTGCTGTTTCTCACACGACTTCTTTGAGTTACACGCCTGGGGTTTGGAACACGCTAAAAATAGCTGACCTTAATCCGGATAACAGTAACGAAGTGATTCTTGTTTACGGTTACGATGTTTCTTCAAACGTTACAATTTATGACAGAACACGTGGGGTTAACAACAATGGTGGCAGTAATCTACAATGGAATCGGGAGCACGTTTATGCAAAAGCTTTAGGTACACCCAACTTAAATGAATCAGGTCCTGGTTCTGACGCTCACCATATTCGTCCTGCGGATGTGCAATTTAATGGTATACGCGGAAATAAAAAGTTTGGTGACAATACGGGTAACGCTACAGTAAACCCAAATCAAACGTTCTACCCTGGTGACGAATGGAAAGGAGATGTTGCACGTATGATGATGTACATGTATGTAAGATATGGCAATCGTTGTTTACCAAATAACGTGGGTGATGGTGTGAAAACCATTTCAAGAATTGATGACATGATTGACTTGTTTATTCTTTGGCATGAACAAGATCCTGTTTCTGACTTAGAAGTGCAACGCAACAATCAAATTGCGCGAAATCAAGGGAACAGAAATCCGTTTATTGACCATCCTGAATATGTAGCGAAGATATGGAGAACGGCAACGCCACCTGAGGATCCGGATTTGGCTTCTTCTTTTGTATGTCAAACGGCGTTTAGTGTTTATCCTAATCCCGCGCAAGCAACGGTAAACATTTTCTCAAACCATGGCGAAGCGTATGTTTATACTATGAGTGATGCGATGGGTAGAATTGTTTTCTCTGGTGACCAATCTACTGCTGTAATTGATTTGTCGAATCACCAAAACGGAACGTATATTCTTCAAGTAGTTGGGGAAAGAAATACGAAAACAATGAAAATTGTGAAGCAATAATTTTTTTGTTTTCTGAAAACAATACGGGTTTTGTTTTCAGAAAATCATTGCTATTGAAGATGGGTTTAGGATCAATTCGTTGATGGTTAAACCCATTTTTTTTGCATTAAACTTTTGTGGAGAAACGGGATTTCAGCCCGGGCGAAGCGCGATAGCTAAATGGGATGAAAATGCTGTGAACGCTGATTTGCCACTGCGACCAAAGGAAGCACGTGGCAAGCAGCTTGTGAACGCTTTTTCAGTCTGTTTACTAAAGCGCGTAGACCGATTAAGGCTGCCAAAAACAATTTGAAATTGTATAATATAAGGGAAATAAAAAAAGGAGAACTTCCGCTCTCCTTTGTCTGTGCCCACGACTGGACTCGAACCAGCACACCTGTTGGAACCACCCCCTCAAGATGGCGTGTCTACCAATTCCACCACGTGGGCAATTGCAGTTGCAAATATACGATTTCTTACAAAAAACAACTTACATCTTTTGATTTTTATCGCTTTGTTTAAAAAAAAGAAGGAAATTGCCTGAGTCGCATACGGAAATGGAAAAAAAGTCGTTATTGTAGTGTGCGGAAAATTCACAAGGTATCACTTACAAATCCATTTCTTATACAATTCTTATATTTGCACTCATGAAAACAAACAACGAAGAAGGGTACTATGCCGTTGGCATCTTTAGGGGTAAAACACACCACAATTTAGGGACGCTATGGCGAAGTGCTTTTGTGCTTGGAGCTAAGTATATTTTTACGATCGAAAACAAATACAAGAAACAAACTTCGGATGTGGTACGCGCGTGGGCAAGAATCCCTTTGTTCCACTATAAAACGTTTGAAGAATTTGCACAAAACATTCCATACGATTGTCAACTGGTTGGCGTAGAGCTTAACGATGACGCGGTTTTTCTTCATGAATTTGAGCATCCAAAAAGGGCCATTTATTTGTTAGGCGCTGAAGATGCTGGATTGCCAGACGAGGTACTTGCTCGTTGTCAACATGTGATAAAATTACCTGGAAACTCTTCGCTAAACGTTGGTGTAACAGGGTCTATTGTTATGCATGATCGTGTTTCAAAAGTGCCAACCACACTTCCACCACATCACAAACTCTAAATTATTCCAATGAAAATAGGACTACTCACTTTTCTCTTTTTACTCGCAACTTTGCCTACCGCTTTTGGTCAATTGTACAAATTAAGCGGTAAAATAACGGACTCAAAAAGTAATGAAGCCATATTTGGTGCTACGCTTCTTCTGAAAGATACGCTCAATGATGCAGTTGTTATTGGTGCGAAATCCGATCTGAACGGGAAATATTCTCTAAAAGTTGCCGCTGGCGAATATCAAATCAATATACGTGCAAGTGGTTTTCAAGCAAAAACGTTTAACATTTTAATCACCGAGGATAAGGAATTGAACCTGTCTTTGGATTCTGATAAGATTGAACAAATTGAAGAAGTGATCGTTTCTTCTGTAAAGGAAAACAACAATGTGACCAAATCGGGAATGAACGTGACCACGTTAACGCCGAAGGACATTGAAACAATTCCGGTTATTTTTGGTGAAAAAGATATTCTGAAAATTCTTCAACTTACACCTGGTGTGAAATCGGCTGGTGAAGGTCAGGCAGGTTTTTATGTTCGTGGTGGTGCAGCCGATCAAAACTTGGTGCTTATTGATGACGCTCCAGTCTTTAATCCCTCGCACTTACTTGGTTTCTTCTCGGTTTTCAATTCTGATGTGGTTAAAGAAGCAAGTCTTCACAAAGCGGCTATCCCGGCTGAATATGGAGGTAGAGCATCATCTGTTTTGGACGTGAAAATGCGTGAGGGTAATGATCAAAAGTTTCAGGCTTCGGGTGGTATTGGTTTAATCTCTTCCCGCTTAGCCATTGAAGGTCCAATTGTGAAAAACAGAGGTTCATTCATTATTGCAGGGCGAAGAAGTTACGCTGATATTTTCTTAAAGCTTTCCAAAGACAAAGCCATTCGAGATGCTTCTCTTTACTTTTATGACCTTAACTTAAAAGCCAATTATCGCATTACGGATAAAGATCGCATTTATCTTTCTGGTTATTTTGGGAAAGACAACTTTGGTTACGGAAAAATGTTTGGCTTCAATTGGTCTAACCTTACAGGAACTTTACGTTGGAACCGCATTATAAATGAACGTTTTTTCTCCAACACTTCAGTGATTTACAGTAAATTCTTTTATGGTTTTGGAATGAATGTCGAGGATCTTTCCTTTAAATTAAATGCATCGATTCAAGATTTCAACCTTAAACAAGATTTCCAATACCGCATCAACAAGAATAACGTGTTGAAATTTGGGGCAAATGGTATTCACCACACCTTCTTTCCAGGACATCTTAGCACGAAAGGATTTGTAAATTCCGATCTTACTTTGAGCAACAAATTTGCAATCGAAGTGGGGGCATATATTCAAAATGAGCAAACCATTGGTAATCGTTGGAATTTGATGTATGGTTTACGTTATGCTGGCTTCAATTTCATGGGGAAAGGGAAAGCTTACACCTACAACGAAGAAGGAAAAGTGGATTCTGAAACGGAATACAGCAATTGGAAATCCATCAAATATTATCAGGTGCTTGAGCCACGTATGTCCGTTGCTTTCTTGTTAACAGAGATGAATTCCATCAAGTTGGGATACAACAGAAACTCACAGTTTATGCACCAGTTGAGCAACTCCACTGCGGGTTCACCTACCGACACTTGGATTCCTTCATCAAACAACGTAAAACCGCAAATTGCAGATCAGGTGGCACTAGGTTACTACCACAACTTTAAAAACAATATGTTTCAAGCAAGCGTGGAAGTTTACTATAAACATTTGAGCAACCTCATTGATTACAGAAATGGCGCTAGCTTAATGCTGAACGAACATGTAGAAGGTGAATTACTTTTTGGTCGTGGAAAAGCTTACGGAGTAGAATTCCTTATCGAGAAAAAGAAAGGCCGTTTCACAGGTTGGGTTTCCTACACTTTGTCCCGTTCTTTGCGCCAGTTTGATGCGATAAATGGCGGTAAAGCCTTCTCGGCACGTCAAGACCGTATTCACGACATAGCTGTCGTTGGAATGTTCAGAGCCAGCAAAGCCATTGCACTTTCTTCTAGCTTTGTTTACTACACAGGCGACGCCGTTACCTTTCCAGCTGGGAAATATACCATTGACGGAACAACAATGCCGATGTACGCTGAACGAAATGGACAACGCATGCCCAACTACCACCGTTTAGACTTTGGTTTAACATGGTATTTCAAGGAACGTCCGAAATTTGAACACAACTTAAATTTCTCGATCTACAACATTTACGCACGTCAAAATGCCTACATGATTTCCTTTGAACAAAGTGAAAATGACCCTGAAAAAACGGTCGCTATTCAAACTTCTTTGTTCCGATTTATCCCTTCGATTACTTATAACTTTAAATTCAAATAGATGGCTTTACTACGTTTCACCCTTCTCCTTTCGCTGGTTTTATTTTCCTGCAAAAAGGAAATCGACATCAAGTTAAAAGATGCCGATCCGCGCATGGTTATTGTAGCCAATCTCAACACAACCGAAGGTCAATTGACGGTTCAAGTTTCTCAATCGGGAAGTTATTTCACGCCCTACAGTGAAACAAAAATCAACAATGCTACCGTGACGTTTTACGCGCCAAATCAAATGCCAGTGGTCGTTCCCAATGTGGGCGACGGACAATATGCCCTTCCATTTACGACTGCTCAAGTGGGCGAAAACTATCGCATTGTGGTGACTTACGATGGCGTCGATTACGAAGCAAACAGCATGTTAATGGGTCCTTTAGTGGGGACGTCAATTAACGCTGCTGATTTCCCTCCGGGGCAAGTTGGAGGACCGAATTACATTATTATCTACCGTTTTCAAGACCAAACAGGCGTTGGAAATGCATACAAATCGGTGGAAATCCTGAATGGCGAACGCTTGGACAAGGTCAACGAAATCAGCATTGGGAAGGACAATCAGCAGGATGGTCAAATCATTACCATCAATAAAATTGGCTTCTATGACGCTGGTGACACCGTTTCTTTCGAGATTCAGTCGATCAATCAGCAGACCTACAATTACTACAACGAATTACGCATGGGCACCGATCCAAATTCTGCCGCGCAAGGCAATCCAAATTACGTGTGGACCAATCGTGCGTTGGGTTATTTCTCAGTTTACAGCACTTCAACGCTCACCGTAGTACTCAATTAAGGGAAACAATTCTAACATAAAATAGATTGCAGCGCCGAGATTTAGTCTTTGCGCTGTTTTTTTTTGAAAAAGAAAAATGTTGCTTTGGCAGCCATTTCGGTATGCGCGCTTTAGTAAATGCATGTGAAAAAGCATCACCAGTTATTTGCCACGTGCTTCCGTTGGTCGCAGTGGCAAACAAGCGTTCTGCAATCTTCACACGGCATTTAGCTACCGCGCTACTCCCGGGCTGAGATCTGTTTTTATAAATGGAATTGAAGGAAATAGTGTAACTAATTTTTCAAACTTTTCTGCGTTAGGGATACAAATGGAAAGCTTTTTTGAAAAAAAACTTGGAAGGGTAGCCCGCCTCCTCCCCATTCCTAATTAGCTTAGGAATAGGGAGGAGAAACGCCCAAATAGTAAAGCAAAAAAAATGCCCATCAGACATTGGTCTAATGAGCATTTTATTTCATATAAAATTGGAATTATTTATCTTCCGCTTTTTGCCATGTTTGTGTGCGGTAAAGGGGGCCAATGTAGCCACGAACGTTCAATTTGTTCTCGTTGTCGCTGTCCACCCAAATCTTACATTTGTATACTTTTCCGTTTTCAGGATCCAGGATTGTTCCATTCTCCCACTCTTTTCCGTTCCAGTCCAAACCTCTCACGATTTGCATTCCGGTGATGGCTTTATCTTTTCTGTCGTCCGTACATTTCTTACAAACTGGGTTATCTTCTCTCCCCTCACGCGGATAAAGATGAATGATTTTCCCAAACAGTTTTCCATCGTGCTTATACAATTCCACAGTCGATTTTTTCTTTCCTGTTTTATCGTCTATTGTATTCCACTTTCCAACTGCCGTTTGCGCAAATGCCGCAACATTCAGACAAGTCATAGCGATGATCATTCCAAATTTCATACTTTCAATATTTAAGATGAACTAAGCTAATGAAAAAAATAGCTTCATGCAATAAAATTTCTCAAGATTTCCATTCCATATTCTGAAAGGATGGATTCAGGATGGAATTGAACGGCAAACAATTGCAAACGCGTATGTTCAAAACTCATCAACACCTTATGTTCTGAAAAAGCGGTTCGTTTGACCTCTATTGGCAAAGTGTCTTCAACCACCTCCCAACTGTGATATAATCCAACCTTAAAAGTTTTTGGTAGATGCTTGTACAGTTGTCCCTCCTGATGACAAATAAGTTCTTCTTGTTTCCCGTGTTTTACTTGTTCTTGATTTTTTAATTCTCCTCCGAGGGAAAGCGCCAAAGCTTGCATACCTAAACAGACGCCTAATATGGGTTTGACGCCCGAATATTTGGCAATTGTCTCCATGAGATTTGGTGCGTTTTGTGGCAATCCGGGCCCAGGAGAAAGAACAATATAATCAGCACGATCAAAGGCATCCCATTGTACTTCATCGTTTCTAAACACCTCTACTTCTAGCCCTAATGCTTCGAAATAATGGACTAAATTGTATGTAAATGAATCGTAATTATCGAGGATAACCAATTTCTTTTGTGTCATGCTTTCACTCTTTTCCAAGTTTGCGTTGCGTAGAAAGGTCCCCAATACCCTCTTACCTTCAGGATGTCTTTGTCTTTGGGATCAAGCCAGATTTTTATGTTGTATTGTTTTCCTTGCGAAGGATAAAGGGCTTTTCCGTCTTGCCACATTTTTCCGTCCCACTTCAATTCTCTAAAAACTTCCATCCCTTGTACGGGTTTTCCTTTTCGTTCGTCGGTGCAAAGGTCGCAAAGCATATTCACATCGACACCATCAATGGGGTAAAGCTTGATGATTTTTCCATAAAGTTGTTCCCCTTTTTTATAAAACTCGACGATTGATTCCTTCTCCCCCGTTTTTTCGTTGTAGGTTTCCCATTTTCCGGCACAGGTTTGTGCCATCAATGAAAAGCAACTGCATAGGAATATACTTAGCAAGAAGATGAATTTTGAAACCTTATTTTTCATTTGGTGTACATTTTAGTTAGAAATTGCGTCCTAAACACAAGGAGAGCTAATGAATAATTGCTAAACTTGTGAAAAAAATACAAAAAGCGAAAATATGAAAAAAGCAATACAAATTGATGGTGCACCGCAACCGATTGCTCCATACAGTCAAGCAATTCAAGCAGGCAATTTAATTTTCGTAAGTGGTCAAATTCCTAAAAACCCATTTACTGGGGAATTGAACATGCCAAATATCGAAGTGGCAACCCGTCAAGTATTGGATAACATTACGGCTATTTTAGAAGCTGCAGGTGTTACGCGTAACGAAGTGGTAAAGTGTCAAGTCTTCTTAAAAGACATGAATGATTTTACAGCAATGAACGCAATTTATGGGGAATATTTCAAAGAAACTCCGCCAGCAAGAGAATGTGTTCAAGTGGCAAAACTTCCAAGTGATGTGCCTGTTGAAATTTCATGTATTGCTGTTATTCCTTCTAAATAAAATTGGAAAACGACTCAAAATATCCTTATAAACTGAGTGTTATCATTGTCAACTACAATGTAGAATATTTTCTTGAACAATGTTTAAACTCCGTTAAAAAAGCCCTCACAAATGTGAATGGGGAGGTTTTTATTGTGGACAATAATTCCATCGACAATTCCGTGGAAATGGTTCGTCAACGATTTCCTGAATACCACCTCATTGACAATAAAGTAAACTTAGGTTTCTCAAAAGCCAATAACCAAGCCATTCGTCTTTCAAAAGGGGAATATGTCTTGTTGTTAAATCCAGACACTGTAGTGGAAGAAGACACTTTTGAAAAAGTCGTTGCTTTCATGGATAAAACCCCAGATGCTGGAGGCCTTGGTGTAAGGATGGTAGATGGGAAAGGAACTTTTTTACCCGAATCAAAACGAGGATTGCCGACCCCTGCTGTTGCTTTCTATAAAATTTTTGGTTTATCGAAATTGTTTCCAAAAAGTGAAAAGTTTGGGCAATACCATTTGGGATACCTGAGTGAATTTGAAACCAATGAAATAGAAATATTATCTGGAGCATTTATGCTGATGCGCCAAGAAGCCTTAGACAAAGTAGGTTTATTGGACGAAGCCTTTTTTATGTACGGAGAAGATATAGACCTCTCCTACCGCATCATCAAAGGAGGATATAAAAATTATTATTTCCCAGAAACACGCATTATCCATTACAAAGGAGAAAGCACCAAGAAAAGTTCGGTTAATTACGTTTTCGTTTTTTACCGCGCAATGATCATCTTTGCGGAGAAACATTTCTCTAATAAACACGCCAAGCTATTCTCCCTCATCATTAACCTTGCAATCTACTTGCGAGCGAGTATGGCTATCATAGCACGTTTTATTAAGAAAGCCCTTCTTCCTGTATTTGACTTCACGTTTTTAACCACAAGCCTTTTCTTATTGACCAATCAATGGCAACGAGACGACATCGAATTTCCTATAGAAATCATTTCCATCTCAATTCCAGCCTACGTATTCATTTGGATGGTAAGTGTTTTCTATTCCAGTGGTTATGACCGTCCTGTTGTTTTAAAGAAATCTTTAGTAGGGACCCTTTGGGGAACGTTCATCATATTAATGATTTACGCCCTTCTTCCAAAATCCTTTCAATTCTCTCGTCTTTTCATACTTGAGGGAACACTTGTAGTTGCCATATTCTACGTGCTTTCACGTGTATTGATGCACCTTACATTAGGTGATAAAAACAAATTAAGCAGTCGCATCCAAAAACATTTTTTAATCGTTGGCGATCAACAGGAATGCACTCGTGTAGAAGAAGTACTAAAAAATTCTGTCCCCAATATTGGAACTGTAAAATTCGCTTCGACGGAAAACGAAAAAGCAGATTGGAACATCGGAACTTTGCAACAATTGGATCAAATTGTTCATATACACAAAATCGATGAAATCATTTTCTGTGCAAAGAACAACAGTGCACGCGACATCATTGACTGGATGACAAAGATGGAAGGCAAAAACATTGATTTCAAAATCGCACAACCAGACACGTTGTATCTCATTGGGAGTAATTCGATTGAAACAGCAGGCGACCTATACGTACTGAACATCAACACCATTAGCACAAAAAGTAATGTCCGCTTGAAACGTACCTTAGACATATCCGTTGGTTTCTTCGGCTTACTTTTCGCTCCAATTTTGATTTGGTGCTATGGAAATAAAAAACAATTTTTGGTCAATATGTTTCAAATGATACGTGGAAAAAAGACCTTGATTGGTTATATTCCTTCATCCAATTTGACTGAATTACCAAAAATTAAAACGGGAATATTATCCCATTCCAAACTCAGTGAAAGCAGTAATAAGAACAACATTGAACGCCAGAATCTCATCTATGTGAGGGACTATAAAATCGGTTGGGACATTAAGGCGTTACTACGCGATTGGAAACTTTTAGATTCAACAAACAATTAAGGTATTTGATAAACCGATTTTTAAGTTATTTTTGTACTGGTTTTATCAACACCGCTAGCAAAATATATTATGGCAAGAGTAGAGATTAGACTCCCAAAAATGGGGGAAAGTGTTACAGAAGCAACAATTACCAACTGGTTAAAAAACGTTGGGGATAAAGTTCAATTAGATGAACCTTTAGTAGAAGTTGCTACAGACAAAGTGGACAACGAATTACCGTCAGAGGCTGAAGGTACCTTGATTGAGCGTTTATTTGAAGTTGATCAAGTGGCGCAAGTGGGTGATGTTATTGCTGTTATTTCAACAGATGGATCAGATGCTCCTGCAGCAGGTTCAGCAAGCACAGCAGCAGCAACTCCAGTAGAAGTGGCACAACAAGCAGTAGATACAGCAATTGCTCAAACAAGTGCTGCTATTGATTTTGCTACAAGTGATAAATTCTTTTCTCCATTGGTTAAAAGTATTGCTGAAAAAGAAAATATTGCTCTTTCAGAATTAGAAAACATCAATGGTACAGGCCAAAGTGGACGTGTTACCAAAAAAGATATTTTAGCTTATTTAGAAAACCGTACAATAGCTCCAGTTGCAGTAGCAGCTCCAGTAGCAGCGGCTCCAAAAGTGGCAACTCCAGCTCCTGCACAAGGTTCAGGTTTCTTAGCAAACATCAAAGAACCAGTAGTCGTTCCTAATCCAGGAGACGAAATCATTGAAATGGATCGCATGAGAAAAATCATTGCGGAACACATGGTTATGTCTAAACATGTTTCTCCTCACGTTACTTCATTTGTTGAAGCAGACGTAACAAACATTGTAAACTGGAGAAATAAAATCAAAGACCAATACAAAAAACGCGAAGGTGAAAACATTACTTTCACACCTATCTTTATGGAAGCGATTGCAAAAGCAATTAAAGATTTCCCTATGATAAATGTAGCTGTGTCTGGAAACCAAATCATCCGTCGTAAGGAAATTAATATTGGAATGGCAACTGCACTTCCATCTGGAAATTTAATTGTTCCTGTAATTAAAAATGCAGATCAATTGAATCTTGTTGGCATTACAAAACGTGTAAACCAATTAGCAAATAGCGCGCGTAACAACCAATTGAAACCAGAGGATATCCAAGGTGGAACATACACTGTTACAAACGTAGGTACTTTTGGAAACGTAATGGGAACTCCTATTATCAACCAACCGCAAGTAGCGATTTTAGCACTTGGAGCCATCCGCAAATTACCAGCTGTTATTGAAACACCAGATGGAGATTTCATCGGAATCCGTCACAAAATGTTCTTATCTCACTCTTACGACCACCGTGTGGTAGACGGAGCTTTAGGAGGTCAATTTGTGCGCCGAGTTGCTGATTACTTAGAAGCTTTTGATCCGAATAGAGAAATCTAATCCGATCAAGAAAAATAAGCCAACTACTACATACTACATTTTATGAAAGCATGCTTTTTTATAGCAAGTGTACTCTTGTGTGCCGTAATGCCCGCATTCGGTCAAAAAGTTACAGAAAAGAGCGTTAGGGAAATGGTCAATAACGCAAATGAACAACAACTCGTCGTGGAAGCTTCACGCATGTTGCAAGAAGATTTTTTTTTCTTCTCTGAAATTGTTGTTGACAAATTATTGACCCTGAAACCTGAAAACGCAAACTATAATTATAGAAAAGGATTTATTCTTCTTCATTCTGCAAGCAATTTCGATGGTGCAATTAAGCACCTCGAAATTGCAAAACAGAAAGTGAATAACAACTGTGACATGTATTCCTCTAAGGAAACAAACGCTCCAGCCGACGTCTATTTTCACCTCGCAAAAGCATACCATTGGAACGAAGAATTTGACAAAGCTGAAGATGCTTACAATCACTTCATTTCCATATCCAGAAAAAAATCAGAATTATTGCAACAAGCAAAACTTGGATTAACTCAACTCCAAAATGCTCGTAGAGAATGTGACAACAAACGAAATGTAAATGTGCTCAATCTTGGAGAAACCATCAACACCGAATATGGTGAGTATTCTTCCGTGGTTTCGTTAGACGGAAAATCATTGTATTTCACTTCTCGAAGACCTTGGGACGACAACGCTTCAGATCCTTACAAGGACCCTAAATTCAACCATTACACCGAAGACATCTTTTTAAGTGTGCGCAACGAAGGAACATGGGGAAAACCACAAAAATTAGACTTATGTGAAGCTAGCAACAACGAAGCTCCCATTTCTGTCAGCGTAGATGAACGTAGAATATACAGCTATCAAGACATTTCTGGAGGAGGCGATATCTTCTATTCTGACTTTAAAGACAACAAATATCAACATTTACAAAAGTCAGACATCCCTGGATTAAACACTGAATATTGGGAACCTCATTGCGCAGTTACACCTGATGGAAACAATATTTACTTCAGTTCCGACCGCCCAGGTGGTTACGGAGGAAGGGACCTCTACCGCCTTGTGAAAATGCCCGATGGTTCTTGGAGTTTACCTATCAATCTTGGTCCTGAAATCAATACAGCATACGACGAAGACGCTCCTTTCATGGCCATCGACAACAAAACAATGTACTTTGCAAGTAATGGTCCGAAAAGTATAGGTGGTTTCGATATTTTCATTACCGTTCGTGACGAAGAAAATACCTGGAGTCCCCCTATTAACCTAGGGTATCCTATCAACAGTACGGGAGATGACTTGTATTTTACCACAACAGTAAATGGCAAAAAAGCGTACCTTACTTCTTTTCGCAAAAATGGATTGGGCGAAAAAGACATCTATGAAATTGAATCCGATTTTATGGGCGCAGAAAACACCGTTATTTTAAAAGGAAATATTCACAACTTTTCAGATGTAGAATTATCTGACAGCGCACACATCATTTTGACATGCAACACTTGTCACGATGCGCCACAAAAAATTTCATTGAGAAAACGCGATGGTGCCTTCCTTTCCGATATCGCACCTTGCAGTAACTACGACATTACCTTCATGAAAGACGAAAATACGGTCATAAAAAAAGAATCCTTTTCCACCAGTTGCAATGAAAAATACAGCGAAGTTATTAAAGAAGTTTTCATAACCGATTACCAATTGAGCGGAAATATTGTAAACCGTAAAACGAATACTCCAATTGAAGGCGTTGAAGTGAAGGCCATTGATCCAAAATCGGGGCAAACCCTGGCTTCTTTTTTCACCAACGAAAATGGACATTTTACGACAGAATTATTAAGGGAAAAAGAAATGAATGATAGCGTTTCAATTGTTTTTCACCTGAAAAAAGAAACGTTCATGGTCGTAGAAAAACCGTTTCAGATACAACTCGACAAACAACAAAAACATGTCTTGAATTTTGCTTTAGACCGTTTAGAATTAGGTGATGACATTTCCAAACTGATTGAGATCAATCCGATTTACTTCGATCTGGACAAAGCAACAATACGTCCAGATGCAAGTGTAGAATTGGACAAAATTGTTCAAATCATGCAGAAAAATCCAGATATTGTTATAGAACTTGGTTCCCACACCGATTGCCGCGGATCGAAAGCCTACAACCTTTCCCTTTCTGACCGTCGTGCAAAAGCCTCAGCAAGCTACATAAAAGCAAGAATTGACGACCCATCCCGCATCTATGGCAAAGGATATGGCGAGTCCGTATTAGTGAATCACTGTGAATGCGAAGGCACACAAATCGTGGAATGTACCGAGGAAGAACACCAAGAAAACAGAAGAACAGAATTCAAAATTGTGCGATTCAAATAAGATAAAACAACTAAATGGACCTTCTTCGGAAGGTCTTATTTTTTAGGGCGTTACTCCTTCACTCCAAGTAAATTGGAGTGAAGGAGTCGGGCTATCCGCTTCAAGTTTTTCAAAGAAAAAGCTTTCCACTCCTATCCCTAACGCGGAAGTTCATGGTATATCTTTTGTACTTACTACGATTCCCAGCCCGGATGGAGCGTGATAGCTAAAGAAAATGAAAAGGGAGAGATCACGCATTTACCACTGCGACCAACGGAAGCACGTGGTAAAAAGTAAGAGAACCCCTTTTAATGACTTTACTAAAACGCGCAAAACGAAAAGGCTGCCAAATGCCCCTAGAAAATAAGATCCAAAAAAATAAAAACACTAATACCCTTTGAATTTTCTTCCTGAAACCCCATCAATCACCTTGTATTTAGATGTTTCGATTCCATTTTTATCTAAAAAGTGGCTGGAAATGAAAAAAAAACATAATATCTTATAAAAAGTCAATTTTTCGTGGTAATGTTGTACTTAATAAACGCATCACCAACAATGAAAAAAACACTTTACTTCCTTCTATTCAGCTTACTATCCACCCCACTTTTGAGCCAAAATGAGCCCCCGAAGTCGAGTCCTTGGACTGAAGAAGGCGTGCGCGTTTTTGCAGAAAAATCTTCCGAATCACAATTGGTAAATACCTGTTCGATGTTGACGGCGGAAGGCTATTTATTTTACGCTGAAATTTTGGTAGACAAACTACTCACAATCAATCCAAACAACTCAAATTACAATTATAGAAAGGGATTTTTCTTATTGGAAAGCTATCGAAAATACAACGAGGCGATTCCACATTTCTTGAAGGCTACGCAGAAAATCAACCCGAATGTGGACATGTTTTCGACCCGAGATCAATCGGCTCCAACGGATGTTTTGTACCATTTGGGGCAGTGTTATCACTATCAAGAACGATTGGATGAGGCGAAAAAATATTACGAAGATTTCTTAATAAAATCCAACCGAAAATCAGAATTAATTCCTAAAGCGCAACTACGTTTACGTCAACTGGAAACAGCAGAACGATTGATGAAAACGCCTGTGGAAATAGAATTGTCATTGGTTAAAGGAAACATCAACACCCCTTACCCCGATTACAGTTCCGTGATTTCTTTTGATGGATCGGCCTTGTTTTTTACATCACGTCGCCCATGGTTTAATAACGATACTGAAAAATTTAAAGATCCTAAAACCAATCAATATCCAGAAGATGTTTATGTTTCGTATTTGGATTTTGACAGTACTTGGACGGAACCTGTACGTTTACTTTTTTGTAAACCAGAAATAAACGAGGCAACCATGGCCGTTTCTATTGATGAGCGTCGTATTTATGTATATCAAGATTTGGACGGTAACGGTGATATTTATTACAGTGACTTTAAAAACAATCGATTTAGAGATGTGGAACATTTGAATAACTCAGGTATTAACACAGATGCTTGGGAGCCCCATTGCATGGTCTCTCCAGATGGTCAATATCTGTTTTTCTCTTCGGACAGAGAAGGTGGATACGGTGGTTTAGATATTTATTATTGCATAAAAAATGACGATGGAGAATGGGGAAAACCCATCAACTTAGGTCCTGAAATTAACGGCCCACAAGATGATGATTCTCCTTTTATTTCCATTTCTGGTGATCAATTATACTTTGCAACCAATGACCATCGTTCGATGGGGGGTTACGACATCATGCTAAGTGAACGTGCTGCTGATGGAAAATGGCAAACTGCAAAAAATATTGGTTTCCCCTTCAACCGTACAAATGACGATATTTATTACACTACAACCGTTGATGGATTGGAAGGATATTTGACATCTTACCGCGAAATTGGAGAAGGAGAGAAAGACATTTATCGCATCAAAAACAACTTCTTGCCTATCAATCCGACAGCTATTTTAGCTGGAATCATTGAAAATATAGATGGTACACCTTTGCCACAGGATTTAGATCTAGCGGTAAAGATCAATTGTTTAGATTGCACACCTAAACAAAAAAGCCGAATGGTTTATCCGCGAGCGCGTGATGGTGTTTTTATGTCAGGTTTAAAACCTTGTCAGACCTACATTTTAACGTATGTAGATTTAACTGACGGAAAAGTGATCAGTGAAGAAACCATAAAAACAGATTGTATAAAAACGGTACAAAAAATTGATGTTCAGAAGTATTTGGATCCTATAACACGCACGTTTGTGATTCCTTCAGATCCCAAAGATTCAAAAATCGACACCATTCAAAATGTGGTGATTACGAACAAAACGGCTCCGTTCATTCATTATTTCAATTACAATAAAAATAAACTAAGTACATCGTCTAAAGATTTACGTAACTATTTGAAAGACCTGGAAGAGAACTTAGCGAAATCATCGCAAAATATAACGTTAGTCGTTAACAGTTCTGCCTCAAAGGTTCCTACAAAGAAATACGAAAACAACATTGAACTGGCTACTTTACGTGCAGAGAATATAAAATATGATTTGATTACTTACTTCCAAGCAACACCTTATGCAAATCGTGTGCAGGTAGTTGTGGATAAAAAGGAAGTAAATGGTCCATCTTATGAAAACGATGCGAGAAACAACAAAAAATATAAGCCTTACCAATATATTAGTATTAGCGCTGAATAATGAGCGGTAATGCGTTTATTGCTGTTTTATTTTCTCGTATCTTTAACAAAAAACAACACAGATGAAATTAGTATTGGAACGCCCTTTAGCGGTTTTCGACTTAGAAACAACAGGTTTAGACATTAGTAATGACCGAATTGTAGAAATTGCCATCATTAAAGTAATGCCCGATGGTTCTACGCTTGAATACCATAAACGTGTCAACCCTGAAATGTCAATTCCTGCGGAAACAACAGCGATCCATGGCATTTCAAATGAGGATGTGAAAAATGAGAAAACGTTTGCAGAACTTTCAAACGAAATTGCTGAGTTTATTGCAGATGCTGATTTAGCAGGATACAATTCCAATAAATTTGACATTCCTGTGTTGGCTGAAGAGTTTCTACGTGTAAAACACAACATAGATCTTTCCACAAAAAAGTTTGTAGACATTCAAAACATTTTCCATAAAATGGAACAACGTACTTTGGTTGCTGCATACGCTTTCTATTGCGGAAAAACGCTTGACAATGCGCACAGTGCCCTTTATGACACAAAGGCAACTTGGGAGGTCTTAAAAGCACAATTGGAACGCTATGAATCATTGGAGCCGACAATTGAAAACTTAGCGCAGTTTACAAAAACCGGAGCGAGTGACATTTTGGATTTCGCAGGTAGAATTGCACGGAACGAAAAAGGCGAAGCTATTTACAACTTCGGGAAGCACAAAGGGAAATCACTTCGCGAAGTAAGCAAGACGGAACCAGGTTATTACGGCTGGATGTTAGACGCAAACTTTCCATTATACACCAAGCAAACTTTGCAAAGAGAAATGGAAAAAATAAAGAAAGAAAATGAAGCTGCGAAAGAACAAAATCATCAAACGATGGAACAAAAACTAGCAGCACTTCAAAATAAATTCAAATAGTTCTATGAAAATCATTTGTATTGGACGAAATTTTGCTGCTCACGCAAAAGAAATGAATGCCGAGAAACCAAGTGAACCTGTATTCTTTCTAAAGCCTGACACGGCACTATTAAAGGACAACGATCCGTTCTACATGCCAAATTTCTGTAAAGAGTTGCATTATGAATGTGAAATTGTTGTAAAAATCGATAAAGTTGGGAAAAACATCAGCGAGAAATTTGCACACAAATATTACAGTTCCTTCTCTTTGGGTATCGACTTAACGGCAAGAGATTTACAAAAACAATGTAAAGAAAAAGGATTGCCGTGGGAGAAAGCCAAATCATTCGATTACAGTGCTCCAATTTCCAATCAATTTATGCCTATCAACGATGTTGATATGAATAAAATTAATTTTCGTTTAGAGAAAAACGGAACAATTGTTCAACAAGGTAATACCGCTGATTGGATTTTTAAGATTGACGAAATCATTGCTTATGTAAGTCAATTTTTAACCTTGAAAACGGGCGATTTAATTTATATGGGAACGCCTGAAGGAGTTGGTCAAACAGATATCGGAGATCAATTAAAAGGTTTTATTGAAGATAAAGAAATGTTCTCTTTCGATATAAAATAACAAAGGAAAAGGATTAACCTTCGCACTCGAATCTTCTGTCAATTCAAGGTGTTTGCATTTTGATTTACAGAAGATTTTTTTATTCCTCTGTTTTCGTTTTTACTACTTCCCTTTTGCCTTAACGACAATCAATACCGTATATAGCATGATCTTAAAATCTAATGCTAAGGTTCTGTTTTTCATGTAGAGCAAATCATATTTCATGCGTTGCACCATTTGATCTACGTTTTCCGCATAACCGTATTTCACTTGTCCCCAGGAAGTAATACCTGGTCGCACTTTTGTCAATTGCACAAACTGAGGTTCAACAGCGGTAATTTGATCGATGAAATACTGTCTTTCTGGACGAGGACCAACCAAAGACATGTCCCCTTTTAATACATTAAAAAATTGTGGGAATTCATCCAAACGAAGTTTTCGCATGACACGTCCAACAGAGGTAATACGAGGGTCGGTAGACGATGAAAGTTGAGGTCCGGCTTTTTCCGCATCAACATACATGGTGCGAAACTTAATGATGTTAAATGGTTTTCCATCTTTTCCAATCCGTTCTTGTAAGAAAAAGATCGGACCTTCGGAAGAAAATTTAACCAAAATAGCCAAACCAAGATACAATGGTATGCAAACAATGATCGCCAAAAGGGAACAGATAATATCTATGAATCGTTTGATAACCACTTGCCAAACAGGCATAACCTCTGCATTTACCTCCATCAGCAAAGTTCCGAAGATATTATTGGTTCTAGTTTTTCCTGAAAACACATCTCCCATTTCTGAAAGTACTTGAATGCGTACATCAGAGCCTTCAATACGCGTAATTACTTGCTGTAACTTTTCAATTTCATTAACAGAAGTAGCAATGATTACCTCTTCAATTTCCAACTGACGTATAACTTGCTCTAAATCTTCCAATTGTCCAACCGAATTTATTGTGGATGACTCGTGTTCAGCAAAAGGAATAAAACCAATGACTTGGTGTCCCGTTGAACGTTCTAACGCATCTAATTCAACAACCAGCGCTTCGGCTTTCTTTGCATCACCTACAATTACGGTTTTAAAACCTGTTTGTCGGGTATGAATGCGCTTTACAATTCCACTTACAAAGGTCAATCGTACTATAGAAAATAAAAAGAAATGGATAAAAAACAACCAAATGATTAAGTCATAAAATTGATGGTAAGTCTGAATGTCATCATCAAGTAATAAAGCAAAGAAAAGGATGATGCTCCCCAACATTGTCCCGAAAAAAGTATTCGATAGAATCTTCATTCGATATGCCCTCCTTACATCAAGGTAAGTGCCTTGCAAGGCAAAAATAGCCAACCAAAAGAATGGAACCAACAGTACGCCTAAATAGAACGCATCAGAGAGGCTAAAAACCGCTTCTTCAATTTTTATTTTACGTATATAAAAGAACAGCATCCAAGAAATGAGCGCTGTAATCCAATCTAAACCAATAAAGTAAAAAGTTAATTTTCTTTTTGACATTATCTATAAATCAACTTTATATTATCAATCAAAACAACATCATCTGTGCTTCCCTCGTTTAACCTTGCTTTCAGAATATGCCAAAATTTATATCCCCCTGAAAGGTTAACAATTTCTGTAAAGTCGATATAAGCTTTTTTCCAAACTAACTTATCTTTTGGTTGTTTATTCATTAGATAATTAAGGTGTTCGGCAATTGTTCCATCTAATTTTCCTGCTAAAAGACGTGGTGAAACATCTGTAGAATTACAATAATCAAATTCCATTAAAACGGTTGCCCCTTTCGTATACGTCATTCCATCAGTGGTATAAACAGACCACTGATTGTTTGTTGGTGTCAAATCGATTCTTCCATAACGGTTATTGGCATCGTTCGGATCAATGGTTAGATTTATGATCGCATTGTTATCCGTCGCATTGGTTAATTTGATAGATCCCGATTGGAAGTCTTCAATCCAAAATTCTGCTGTTGAAACGTATTTTGTTTGTGGTTGAACAAAGGTTGTATCCCCCGAGACAAAATCTTTATTTACATAAAAACCTTCTAAATAAGGATGTTGCTGTTTCGTTTCCAAAATTCCATTCATACGAACGGTTGGATAAACAGAAACCTTTAAATCCTTTCCTTCATATAGGACAGGGATTTTACAAGGAAGTTGAAAGATACCAACAAACTTATCGTTTATATAAATCCATCCTTCGGTTATGTTTTCTGTTAATTCTCCTTCATTAATATCCGGATTGTCCACCAACTGAAAACGCTTAACAACTAACCAAGTTGGCAACGGATTGTTTTTCACACAAGCTGAAAAAAGGAAAGGCAATCCCAATAAAAGGGCCAAATAAAATTGTTTCATAACAGTACTGATTAACACAAAAATCGTGGTTTTATTGTATTATATCAATGTATTTACCATTTTTATTTTATCCAATATCTGGTGAGCTACATCAAGGGCTCTAAATCCGTCTTCTAATGTAACGATTGGCTGCGTATTATTGACAATGGCAAGTCCGAAAGTTCGCAACTCTTCTTTGATGGCATTTACAGGCTCTATCTCTGGCTTATCGAGTAAAATACGCTTCACTGGCTTTCCATTCCCCATATCAAACACCAAATCAAAAGGTCCTGGCTCGCCTTCAATTTCTTCCATTTGAACCACTTCTAGTTCTTTCTCCAGATAGTCCACAGAGATGTAAGCATCTTTTTGAAAGAATCGTGATTTCCGCATGTTTTTCATGGAAATACGACTGGCAGTAAGATTTGCTACACAACCATTATCAAATTCAATACGTGCATTGGTAATATCTGGGGTATCGCTCACTACAGCAACTCCTGAAGCAGAAACACGTTTAATTCCAGACTTCACTACACTTAAAATACTGTCTAAATCGTGAATCATTAAATCCAAAACCACAGGTACATCCGTTCCTCGGGGATTAAACAACGCCAAACGGTGTGTTTCAATAAACATTGGGCGATTTAAAAATTCTTTGGCAGCAGCAAATGCCGGATTGAAGCGTTCCACATGTCCAACCTGTACTTTAACGCCTGCTTCTTCTGCCAACAACATCAAGCTTTTCGCTTCGTCCAAGGTTTCCGTTACCGGTTTTTCAATGAACACATGTTTACTTTTACGTAAAGCCAAACTTGCACATTCATAATGCGCTATGGTTGGTGTAACAATATCCACGCAATCCGACGCGTCAATTAGCTCTTCGGCTGTGGCAAATGCTTTGATCCCAAAAAGGGTGGCAACTTCTGCCGCATTATCTGGAAAAGGATCATAAAATCCAACCACTTCAAACTGTTCGCTCAATTCCAATAGCAAGCGAATGTGAATCTTTCCTAGATGTCCAGCACCTAAAACCCCAATCTTTAACATCCTGTTTATTTGTTTTTACAAATTTACAATCTACCTTTTTCCAAAACGCAGCTTAAAAAAATCAATTATCAACAATTCTTCAAACAATTTTAAGTAACATGTATCTCCACTAAAAACGAAAGGCAAATCAATGTATCGCAAAAAAAACATCACCTCCTTATTTTTCTGTTCTCACAAAAAATGCTGTTTCACAAATACTTATCGGCATGTCACATCTCTTCTTTTTCAAACGTCTTATTTTTTTTCGTTTTTTTTCATTTTTCCTATTGCTATTACAGAAAAAGCGCTTATATTTGCACTCTCAAACAGCAACGGTTGTTTCGAAAACAAATATGGTGGTTGTAGCTCAGTAGGTTAGAGCGCTGGATTGTGGTTCCAGAGGTCGTGGGTTCGAGACCCATCTCCCACCCTTCAAAGGGAATTCAGAAATGAGTTCCCTTTTTTTATGCCTATACTTTTTTGATTTGGCTCCCATTTCTGTCTTCAGGACTTTAGTGCTGTCGTGACTTCTTTACGTTGCTCTCCTTCGTCAGCGCGCTTCTGTTAGTCGCGGCCAACGTTCGGGCAACTGAAAGAGCCACTTCCACCAGCTGTCGCCTTCCGCCAGGGTAGCGTTTCCGTTTGAAAACAAAAGCACACATATTAACCGTCGGCCCGCGTTAGGGATTGGCGTGAAAAGCCCACAGTCCCCAAGTAAACTTGGGGACGAGGACTTGTAGCAAAAGCCCGACACCACAAGACTTTGTGGTGGAACGCCCTGATTTTTTACTCTACTCCAACAAAGTTGTGTACCTTTGCACCACAATTTGGGTACCCTTTCGAGGGTTTAATTGGGAAGGTCGTGAAAATCGAACACTATCCCCGTAGCTGTAAAACATCGAATATCAACGTATTGGCTTCGCGCAACAGGTCACTGTAAATTCATTTTATGGGAAGACGCCGCGAAGAGATGTTAAGTCAGAAGACCAGCCCATTTTGCGATACATGAAACTTTCGGAGGAAAAGTGGAGCGAATGGGATACCTTTTTGGGGTAAAATTCTATTTATTTCCTGTTTTCATTTTGGTTTCGTGTGGATATTGTATTCATTAACACAAACAGATATGACGCAGTCAAAAATTACTTTATCTTTTCTACTTACACTCTTTACACATGTATTTGCTTTTGGGCAATATAACCTTCCTCACAACAACGTATGGGCATTTGGAAATAAAGTTGGTTTAGACTTTTCTACCACTCCGCCGACAAAAATTGTCACAAGTATCACGGGAAATAACGAAGGTCATGCTTCGGTATGCGACCCAAACGGAAGGCTATTATTCTACACATCAGGAACAAGAATTTGGAATGCTTTGGGCGACCTTATGCCAAATGGGACTAACATCAATGGTCCTGGTTTAAACACTGCTTCGACCACACAAGCAAGTGTGATTGTTCCTTATCCTGGACAACCGAACAAATACTTCGTTTTTGCGCTGACCCCTGTTAGCAATTGTCGATTATTTGTCAACATTGTAGATATGTCTTTAGACGATGGAAAAGGCGATATAGATCTTACTTTCCCACTTCATGAACAACTTATAAAAGACAACTTGACGGAAAAAATGATTGCCATTCCGGGGTGTGACAACAGCGTCTGGCTTATGGTACGTTCGGGAATCAGTAATACATTTATCGCTTACCATATTACCGAACAAGGGCTGAATGAAACTCCTGTTGAATCGGTTGCGGGTAATTTATCATCGAATGCTTACTATCAAGGTGTAATGAAAGTTTCTCCAGACGGGAAGCGCATTTTGACCACAACTTTTAGATCTGGAAATCCAGATACAGCATTGGAGGTGTATGATTTTGATGCAGCTACGGGAAGAGTGAGCAACACTGTTTTTGTCGACAACATTAATGCTTACGGCGCAACATTTTCTCCAAAGGGCGACAAAATCTATGCGCAAGCCATTACTTCTCCTGGAAGCGTTTACCAATTTGATTTGAATGCGATTGGACAAGAAAGTGGTAAGGTTTACTTAGGTAAATCAGGACAATATGCGGATATGAAATTAGCTCCAGACGGAAAAATTTATGTCGCTGCACCTTTCCAAAGCCCGGTATACAATAGTTACAGCTTCTTCGCTTGTATCAACAATCCCGACCTTCCAGGTTTAGATTGTGCGTTCAAAGACTCTATCACCTCCCTTTCTTTTTCTATCAACAATACGAGCGGAGCCATTACTCAAGGTTTACCAAATGATGTGGTGATTGGACATGCCGTAACTCCAACTGTTGGTCGCATGATTCAAGAAGTTTACAAATGTGAGACAGAACCTTTTACGCAAACCTTATCAGCTGCAAGTACTGGTCTTTCCAATTACACATGGAGCACAGGAGAAACAACCGAATCAATTACAGCTAACGAATTTGGAACTTATACGGTAGCCTACCAACTAGGCTGTGCAACTTTACGTGACTCATTCAAGATATTGATGGATGTTGTGGAAACACCAACATTAGTGCTTAACGGATCAGTATTAAGTACTGTAGAACCGTACGACAATTACACGTGGTTTTTAAACGATATCGAATTAACGGAAACAACTAACACTTTAGAAATTTTAGAAAATGGTGACTATTCTGTTGTTGTTTCAAACGGAACCTCTTGTGAAGCACGTGCTGATTATTCCATCCATAATCTTGCGACAAACAAATTAGCTGTAAACACAGGTTTTGTAGCCTTCCCCAATCCGGTATCCGCTAACTTGGAAATCACAACTCCTAAAGCAGGACGTTTAACATTGACTGATGTAAACAGTCGTTTACTTTCTGAAACACAAGCAGAAAAAGGTCAAACAAAGATAGCTTTCGAACATTTACCTCAAGGTATTTACATCTTGCAATTCACAACATCAGAAGGTGAAATCAGCACGAAAAAGATAGTAAAACAATAGCATTACTTTCTACTACTGAAAATTCGTTTAGATCAAAAAAAGAGGCGTCATTCAACGCCTCTTTTTTTTTACTATTACTCGAAACCAATCAAGTTCGAAGAATTTTCGCTAACGTTTTCCCTTTTGCTAATTCGTCAATCAGTTTGTCCATGCGTCTGGCATTTTGAGTCAGTGGATTTAACAATTCCTCCACACGGTACCCACAAATCACCCCAGTTATTAGATGTGCATTCGGATGTAAAGTTGCACCATCAAAAAAGGTTTGAAAATTAACCCGATCGGCAATCAACTCTTCCAAACGCGTTTCATCGTAACCTGTGAGCCACGAAATCACTTGATGCAATTCAGAAATGGTACGTCCCTTTGCCTCAATTTTCTTTACATAATACGGATATACGTCAGCAAAAATCAATTTTGGAAATTTTGCATTATGCTCTGGCGTTGTTTTCATTATCTCTATTTGCGAACAAATATAAATAAGAATTACATGCCGAAACACAGAATTAGTGCCGTTTTTCAAATCATAAATTCTTCTAATGGCAAGAATACCTTATCAACCAAGTCAAACACCCAATTACAAGCATTCTCCTCTAAATAGTCATTGTCTAAAACACATTTTTGCTTATTATTGGCCACAACAAAATGCTTATTTTCATAAACGCTTACTATGGAAGACATCAAAAAAACAGTCAAGAAAAAACGAAAACAATTGCGATTGGAATTTAAAGTAGCTTTAGAATTGGCAACCGAGGTAACAACATCCAATATTGAATCCCTTCTCGATCATTCAACTATAAATATGCTGCCTGGTTACCAAAAAACAGATATTGTTCATCACAATTTTGAATTTCACTACGAACGTTTTTCCATGTGGTTTTTCGGTACGGACGCAACAGGACAAATCATTACTGAAAACACCTTTTTTCTTTCCAGCGAATTAAAAGAATACTTTGTAATCTCCGATAAACTCGAAGTAGAGCTAGATGAATTAGAGGAAATGTATAAAAAGAAAAACAAGTGGGAAAACATGACAAATAAGCACAACCTAAAGCTCTATGAAATTTACGAAAACTGGTTTGAAGCCTGTTGGTTGGTCGCCAAAGAAAAAACTGGATGCACACTCCTCACCTACCTTTCCATCGAACAATTGGATTTGGGCATGGAGCTGACCAACATGGGAATTACTGAATTCGACAAATCCCATCCTGAAAAAAGACGCTACATCGAATAAGTCAAATCGCTAGTCATTAACTGTGTTTTTGCCTAGTTCTTGGCCGGCATTTCCGTCTACAGGTTTTAGTGTTTTTGTGTTTTCCTTACCTTGCTTTCCTTTTTCTGGTGTGCTCCCAAGGTCGCAACCACAAAAACGGCAACTGAAGGCAACACCGCAAACAGCTATCACCCTCCGCCGGGCCGGAAATCCTCCTCCTCTATTCACATTTTTCTTTCTTATTGAAACAAACATTTTCAACATAAAAAAAGGATGGCCATCCGACCATCCTTTCTTCA